>NZ_CP159256.1 GCF_040438645.1 Mesorhizobium sp. WSM2240 | reverse complement strand
CTACTTGCTCCCGGATATCTGCGCTTATTTTGACGCCCACGCAAAAAATGCGCTGATCCAATTGGCCAGATTCGGGCGCGCTTGGCAAACGCTTTAAAGTTAAGCAATTGTTAACAACGCCACAAACTGCGATTTGCAAATTCCCCTTCGGCAATTTCTTGCTCGCAGTGGCGGCGGCTCTTTTTTGCAAGCAATCTTGCAATCGCGGCACAGGCTCGTCTCACCTGCTGATCAATGTGCGGACATTGTCGCCGGGCCGCTGCCGGCAACACGAACAAGGGATGGACGCTCAGTTTGAGATTCGACTGTCGAAAGGTGTCAATTTGCCTCCCCTTCTTTGAGAGTTTCAGTAAGCAATCCCGCCCACGCCGAGCCGCGGCCAATGCGTAGACAGTTCTTGTATTCGCAATCGCGGGAGCCACCCCCCTCCCCCGGGGCCGACCATCATAACGGCCAAGGGATTTCGCGGCGTCTGGCGTCATTTTGCGAGCGCGGTCTGCCGGGGCTGCTATTGGCGAGTTGCACATGTACAACCGAGGTTCACCTGGTTTCGGTCGACAAGTTGGCGAGATCTCTTGCTTCCAAGTTGCACATGTACAACCAACCAATACACCATCCGGCACAGAGGTCTGCGCTCCATCGCCGAAGAACTCCCAACCCCGCGTCGCTGACACATGCATCCGCCGCGCCGTGTGCAAATCCAGTCGCTGGTTGCCGGACGCTTGCGAAGCCCCGGCGGGCAACTTGGTTGAAGTTCGCGGATTTCCTGGCAGTCCTCCAATACTCCGTCCTCCCCGCCGCTTTGGCTGCTCGTGAGAACATGTGAACCGGTTGCACATGTACAACCGACCAGCACCATCGGGCGGAGAGCCCTGCGTTCCATCGCCGAAGAACTCCCACCACACCACCGGCACATGCATTCGCCGCGCCGTTCGCAGAACCAATCGCTGGTCCGCCAGCAGCTGAGTGCTTACGAAGCCCGTGGGGGGGCAAAATTGGTTGAAGATCACGCATTTCCTGCAATCCTCTGATGCTCTGCCCTTCCTGCGGCCTTGGCTGCCCTAAGAGCGTGTGAACCGGTTGCACACGTACAACTCGGCGTCCCGTCGGTTTGCGCGTATCGCCTAATCGCTGCCGCTTCATCTGCGCGAATTGACTGAATTGGACGATCCCAGCAGCACGCAGGAAACGTGGTCATCATAGGCGATCACCCAGCGCTTTGACGCCAAACCGCAAGCAATGCCTTCGTGAGCGTCATCCTTCACGGATCCATCGCGCCGCAGCGCATTTTGCCGTTTCGCTGGGCAAAGGTGAGGGCCTAGAGGTCGTTGCCTAGCTGGGAGCCATTCAGCGGCCCGGATTGGGCAAGAAAAGTGACCAATTGCTTCGCCACCGACGCACATACCTGAACTTCAATAAGTCCGACCGTTAAGGAGAGGGGACCTGCGATGCCGATCCAACCACGACTATGGATATCGCCAGCGCGGCTTCTGCTCATGACCAATTCCCTTGCCCGCCACCGGGGCGCGATCCGGTCTTCCCCGGACGCCAAAGAGAGTTCACGGGCGCATGAGCCGGCGAGGGAACGTGCTAGTGCGACCGCCTCCAGGTGCGGTTTGGCGCGTCTCATGAAAACCAGCATTTTCAGGCATGTCTTCGGACAACGCGGTTGCGGACGACCGTAGTGCAGGGGAGGGGGGGAGGGGATCGGATCAAAAAATGCGGTTCCTGGCCCAACGAAAGGCGCGACTCACTTAGGGCGGAGGCGGAACACCGCACGGTCCGGCCGCTCGCGCTGTTATCAACAGCTCGGCATCAGGCGCCCGAACCCCAATGTCGCGGGCATAGCGGAGGCTGCGACCTGTTTCGGCACCGATTTCGCCTCTGAGCGCTGCTCTGCAGGCATCTATAACACCTTGATGTCCAGGCCCTCGTTGAGCAGGCATGTCCATAAGCAGGATGTGAGCGCGTGAGACCGCTCCTACCGGGGCCAAAAGGCAGAGACCAACAAGCATGAACGGGCGCAGCAAACCGCTCCCATTGAACCTCCATATGCCAAAGAAAGCCCAACAGCTGGATGCCGATGTTTGCCGGGCCAGCGCTCCTAACGTCCGACTGCGCGCCCCAATTCCTTAGGCAGCGACAATGCCCTTGTTCATTGGGAAGGCGGCTGGCCAGCATCTCTTGAGGGCAGGCCGGAAAGCAGGCCGCCAGAGCCCGTGCTCCTGCCAGGCCACACGGCCTCCGGCCGGATGGAGTTCGTTGCCCTGGGGATCAGGTGCATGGTCTCGAGTCGAGAACACGGTATAACCAATGAGCCGGGTGCCGAGGGCAGGGCTGGCATTTGTCGTTTTGAGCTGTTTCCGGGCTTTTGTAACGATAAAAGGTGTGCCAAACTAAACGCATAAAAGCGTGGCAGCGCGCGTTTGCCGGCAGTCCGCCTATCACAGAGGGACGCGAACCCCGGCCGGCAATTCATCGTAACCGACGGATAGCGCCTCGAAATAACGACCCCGCTGCAAGTCAACCTAACAACGATATAGCTTGACGATAGCGAATCCGCTACAGTCAAAACAATGACTTACGATATTGGCAAACTGCCCCTTGAAACTTTGATCGGGCGCGTCGTCCGCGCTACCGAGGTTTTGTCCCGCCTGGATGAGCGGCTGGCCCGTTCGCCGGTACGGGATGGCTTCGTCGAGCGCCAACATTTCGCGGACGCAGCAGCCGCACTCTGGATCGAGGGCGAGCTAGTCCATGTGGAGGACCTCGTCCTCCACGATGCCCACATGGACATCCGAACTCCGACTCACGAACTCACCCGGGCGCATGCGGTCCTTCGCGCCCGCCGTCAAATATTTACCCGTGCACCCGACTGGGCACTGAGCGGGGAGGGCCTGCGCCGGTTGACGGGCCGGGGTCCTCCGGTGGAGGAGGTGCGAGGCGTCCGGGAAGGGGCTCTCGCAGCCAATGTCGAGGCCGGAGAGACTTCAGAGCAGGAGGACGATCTGCTCGCAGAGGAATTAGCCGCCATCGATGCAGTGCTTGAGCGTTCAACGAAGGTGCTTGACGGTGCAGAGCGCGCCCACGTCAGAAAGATGGGGCCGGCGGAGCGTCCATCGCTGATCTACGATCTCGACTGGGATGAGGACGCGCGCCTTGCCGAGTGGCAGGCGATGGCTACCCAGACGCGCGAGTTGCCGACTGTCCTTCGTGCTGCACTCCTGCTGGAGTCATGGGCCCAGATCGAGGTGCTGCAGCACGCCGGCTGGCTCGGGCCGCTCCTTGTTGCGGCGCTGCTGCGTCGTGAAGGCGTGACTACCAACTATCTCACCTGCCTTCACCTCGGCGCCCAAAAGGTTCCCCGTGATCGCCGTTGCGCACGAATCCGCACCGACCGCCTGTTGGCCCTTCTGGACGTCATGTGCGAGGCGGCGCTCGCCGGACTAAAAGAGCACGATCGGCTGATGCTGGCGCACGCTCAGATGGAACGTCGGTTGCGGAATCGCCGCGCCAGCTCCAGGCTTCCCGGTCTCGTCGAGCTTGTGCTCTCCCGTCCGTTCGTCTCCACCGCCATGATTCAGGAGACGCTGAAGGTCTCGAAACAGGGCGCACTCAATCTCGTCGGCGACCTCCGCCTGCGCGAGATGACGGGCAGAGGACGATTCCGCGCGTGGGGAATCGTATAGGGCGCAACGAGCGCGCTGGATTGAAGCGCTCACGAGCCGCTTTGGCGTTTATCATGCCTCCGGAGTCACATCGTGAAGGCATCGGATCTGACGCGGTTGATGACGCCTTCCGGTCACCGGCATCGAAAGACGCAAATCCCGGCGGGCGCGGCGAATAGGCGACCACAGCCGTCGTCATGTTGAGGGCCTATGCCTCGCCTTGAGACGATTGATCCGTCATGGTGCAACAGATTGTTTGCAAGCGTTCCACGAGCGTCCGGCGCGTCGGTGGGGGTCCAAGGTGGTCAATCCTATCGACTAGGGATTGCGAACGAAACAGAAACAATGCTCCATGCTGGGATGAACATCGCAGCGCGTGATTCAAATTTCCGGCAACCCTATCTGGCCAAGCTGAACGCCGGACAGCGGACCGCGGTCGAACATGGCGGCGGCGCCATCGCCGGGCCTCTGCTGATCATTGCCGGCGCCGGATCAGGCAAGACCAACACGCTTGCGCATCGTGTTGCGCATCTCATCGTCAATGGCGCCGATCCGCGGCGCATTCTGCTGATGACCTTTTCGCGGCGCGCTGCGGCGGAGATGACGCGCAGGGTGGAGAGGATCGCCGCCGAGGTGCTGGGCGACAAGGCGTTGATTGTCTCCGACGGACTGAACTGGGCTGGCACGTTCCATGCGATCGGCGCGAGATTGCTGAGAGACTATGCGCCGGATATCGGCCTGGATCCGGCCTTCACGATCCACGACCGGGAGGATTCGGCCGACCTGATGAACCTCGTTCGGCACGAGCTTGGCCTCTCCAGGACAGAAAGCCGCTTCCCGGCCAAGGGCACGTGCCTTGCCATCTATTCGCGCGTGGTGAATTCGCAGGAGCCGCTGGACGAGGTCCTGCGCAGGAGCTTTCCCTGGTGCCGGAACTGGACCGCGGAGCTGAAGCAGCTGTTTGCCGGCTATGTCGAGGCCAAGCAGGCCGAAAGCGTGCTGGATTTCGATGACCTCCTGCTCTACTGGGCCGAGATGGCCAAGGAGGGGGCAATCGCGGAGCATCTCGGCGCGCACTTCGATCACATCCTGGTCGATGAGTACCAGGATACGAACCGGCTTCAGGCATCGATCCTACTTGCCCTCAAGCCGGATGGCGCCGGTCTGACCGTAGTTGGCGATGATGCCCAATCGATCTATTCGTTCAGGGCCGCGGAGGTCCGCAACATCCTGGAATTCCCGCGCCAGTTTGCCCGTCCGGCAGAAGTTGTGACGCTTGACCAGAATTATCGGTCGACCGACGCGATCCTTGCGGCGGCGAACGCTGTCATCGGCGAGGCCGCCGAGCGCTTCACCAAGAATCTGTGGACCGAGCGCAGGTCGGCGGAAAAGCCAAGGGTCGTCACGGTGCGAGACGAAGCCGATCAGGCAAATTTTGTCTGTGAGACGGTGCTGGCCGAGCGGGAAGCTGGAACCGCACTCAAGGCGCAGGCGGTTCTGTTCCGGGCGTCGCATCACAGCGGTCCGGTTGAAGTCGAGCTTGCCAGGCGAAACATCCCGTTCGTGAAATTCGGCGGCCTCAAATTCCTGGATTCTGCGCACGTCAAGGACATGCTGGCTGTGCTCCGTTTCGCGGAAAATCCGCGTGATCGCGTGGCCGGCTTTCGCGTTCTCCAGCTTTTGCCGGGCGTGGGACCATCAACGGCTGGCAACATCATCGAAACCTTGGGGCAGTCGCTGGATGCCGTGATCGGTCTCTCGGCCGCCCGCATCCCGCAACGAGCCGAAGCGGACTGGCCGGATTTCGTCGAGCTTTTCACCGGTTTGCGGACAGGATCATCCTGGCCTGCCGAACTTGAGCGCGTTCGCCTGTGGTATGAGCCGCATCTCCAGCGCATTCATGAGGACGCGACAGCGCGTCGTGCGGACCTCCTGCAGCTCGAGCAGATCGCTGCGGGCTATCCTTCGCGCGAACGCTTCCTGACCGATCTCACGCTCGATCCACCCGACGCGACGAGCGACCAGGCCGGTCCCCCGCATCTCGACGAGGATTATCTGATCCTCTCGACCATCCATTCGGCGAAGGGCCAGGAATGGAAAAGCGTGTTCGTCCTGAATGCGGTGGATGGGTGCATTCCCATCGACCTCGCGACTGGCGAGGAGGCTGATATAGAAGAGGAGCGCCGGCTTCTTTACGTGGCAATGACTAGGGCAAAGGACAGCCTGCATCTCATCACGCCGCAGCGCTTCTATACACATGGCCAGGCATCGCGTGGCGATCGCCACGTCTATGCGTCGCGCACCCGCTTCATCCCCACTTCGATCCTGCCGAGTTTCCAGCAGGTGGCGTGGACGGATCGCCGCGAAAGCAGGCCCGGAGCGGCAAGACCTGACATCCGTGTCGATCTCGGGGCCCGGATGCGCAGTCGCTGGAAGTAGAGGGACCGAAGATGCCATCGACTGACCCATGTTTGAGACTTCGCTCTACGCACCGGTGAAACAATTTCTCGAACGCCTCGGTTTTACCGTGAAGGGGGAAATCGGCGGATGCGATCTGTTGGCGGTGAGCGGAGACTCCCCGCCCGTTGTGGTCGTGTGCGAACTCAAGCTTCAGTTCAATCTGGAACTCGTGCTGCAGGGCGTCGACCGAATGGCCGCCGCCGATGAAGTCTGGTTGGTGGCAAGGATGTCGGCTCGCGGAAAAGGCCGAGAGAGTGATGTCCGGTTTCGAAATCTGTGCCGCCGCCTCGGAATAGGCCTGCTCGGCGTCACTGCGTCTGACGATGTGGAGGTATTGCTCAGCCCGGCTGCTCCTTTGCCGCGTCGCGATCCTAAACGGCGTTCCCGGCTGGTCGACGAGCATAAGCGCCGCCAGGGGGATCCGGTCGCCGGCGGCGGCTCGCGAAACCCGATCATGACGGCCTATCGGCAGGAGGCCTTGGCGTGCGCGGCAGCTCTGGCCGATGGCCCGAGGCGGCCACGAGACCTGCGGCCTGATCTGCCGAATGCCTACAAGATCCCGCGCCGGAACGTCTATGGTTGGTTCGTCAGCATCGAGCGCGGCGTTTACCAGCTCACTCCGGCAGGCCATCAGGCGCTGCTCAGATGGCCGCCGTCGTTGCAAGTCGAGAAGCAAGGAGAGGCGCCCGAGGCACATGCGGCATCTTCCGTCGAGGCCTGACCAGCCCCGACCTCCATTTGCAGAAGCGCGATGGCTCAAGAGGCCGTCGCCCGGGAACTTCGGTGGGCAGCGAGGGTTGGTGTGTGAAGCCCTTCGCGAACTATGACATGCCCTCGACTTCAATACGCAAGGCTGAATATGACCCGGTTACGCGGACGCTGGCGGTCTGGTTCGTCGCCAGCGGCAAGCGATACTATTACGTGAATGTGCCGCCAGAAATTTACACTGCCTTCCGGCAATCCTTCGCAAGGGGCAAGTATTCAACAAGGAGATCAGAAACAGGTTTCCGTACCGCGAGGCGAGGAAAGCACAGTTCCCTGGCGAAAGCAGCGCTGGTTAGCGGGAGGGCAGGCACTGCCAACTGCATCAGCGACGACCAGAGTGGAAGCAGCTTGGCTCCACCAATCACACCCTTACCTACCTGACTTTCAATGTTCTTTTATGACAAGCCGTTCTCTTTCCCACTGGAGCGCACCTATAGCTCCGCTGAAGGTCCGCTTCTGGAATTCGCCAACTTTGACCTGCCGGTCTGGTTACGGCCCGGTCTTTCGTCCGGCGAGCACTGAACGAACGGCAGGTTCCGGCGGCGGAAGCGGCCCGAACGGCAAAGATGGGGTCGATTCCTGCCGGGCTACTTGGAATGATCGCTTCTTCGGCGCGAAATGACCGGGAGGGGTGTGGAGAGCGGTCTGGCCGGTTTTATGCCGGGTGAAGGAAAGCTGACACAAGGCGCTGTTCTTAGATGTCGCAAAAGTCTCGCGCGACTTCGATTTTTTGCGCTGACTTCTGCGACAGGGTGCCCCGAAATCAGCGCTTCCGAGTTTTGTCGCGAATCTTAGGATTTCCGCGGCACCACCTCTTGACTTAGAGTGCACTCTAACTTGTAGCTTTCCGTGCGTCGTGACGAAAGAAGGCGTTCATGAAGATTGGCGAACTGGCGAAGCGTTCGGGACTGTCGGCCCATACTATCCGTTACTATGAGCGGATCGGGCTGCTTCCCCATGCCGACAGGGACCGATCGGGCCAACGTGACTACGACGCATCAATCCTGATCTGGATAGAATTTCTCGACCGTCTGAAAACGACCGCCATGCCTATCCGGGAAATGCTGCAATACGCGGCCTTGCGGGAGCGCGGCGTCGGCACGGAAGCGGAGCGCAGCGCGTTGCTCGAACAGCATCGCGAGCGTGTCCGCGCGCAGGTGGCCGAACTGCAAGCCTGCCTTCTCGTCCTCGACACCAAGATTGCCGGATATGCCGGCAAGGATCAGAGGATGAAAGACTATGACGCACCAATCCCCCAACGTCGGCGAAAGCCGGCTGGAGCGCGGCAAGCGAGCGCTCGCTGAAATCGACGGCGAAGCCGGCAACAATGTCATTGCCGCTCTGGCGGATATCGCCCCCGACTTCGCGCGCTACGTGTTCGAATTTCCATTTGGCGACATTTACAGCCGTCCTGGCCTCGATCTGCGCGCCCGCGAAATCGCCACCATCGCGGCTCTAACCGCGATGGGAACCGCAACCCCGCAACTAAAGGTCCATATAGAGGCGGGCCTGAATGTCGGACTGACGAAGGACGAAATCACTGAAATCGTCATGCAAATGGCGATCTATGCGGGCTTTCCTGCGGCACTCAACGGGCTGTTTGCGGCGAAGGAAGTATTCGCCGCCCGGTTTCCCGTCCAGCAGGGGGAAGCGGCATGATGAACCTTCTTCGCTCCTTGACTGCTGCCGGCGCTCTCGCAATCGTCGCGATTTCCGGCTCCCCGATTGCAGCTCCGACTGCCGCAAACGCAAACCCGGCCACGCCTGAAAAGCTCTGGGACGGCTTCAGCTCGCCGGTCGGCATGGCCTTCGACGCTGCGGGGAACCTATTCGTGGCGGAATGGGGCGCCGGCCGCGTCTCACGCATCGACCCTGCCGGGAATCGCACCACCTTCGCGGACGTGCTTTCCGGTCCTTCCGGCCTGACGATCGGCCCCGATGGCACGATCTACGTTGCATCCTATTCGCGCGATGAGGTCTATCGTTTCACGCCGGCAGGAGAACGCAGCGTGCATGTGAGCGGCCTTGCGACGCCCGCCGGGCTTAGTTTCGACAGGTCAGGCCGGCTGCTGATCGCCAACCGCCGCACCAACCAGATCCTCACCGTGACCGGGAATGGCGATCTGGAACCCGTCATCGACGGCTTGCAAACGCCGGTCGGGGTGGTCCAGACGCCAGACAATGGCTATGTCGTGTCCAACATCGGCGGCGGGGTTACGATCCTGCGCCCGGATGACACGCGCATCGACGCCGGCGAGGCGTTCGGCACGCCCGGCCCTGGCGTAGCAATGACGAAAGACGGCCGCGTGTTCGTGGTAGATTATGGCGGAACGACCGTGCGGGAAATTCTGCCGAATGGACAATCCCGTGCCGTCGCGGACGGGCTGCGAAGCCCGGTCGGCTTGGTAATCGCTCCTGACGGGGCCTCTTTGCTCACCGCCGCTTGGGGCGATGGAACGATCTATCGGATTCCGATCTCAAACTAGGTTGGGTGGTCGCAAGAAATTCCCAAAACGTGCGACAATTCTGCGCCTTTTCTACGATAAGTGTGATCCATGCTGCCACCAGCCGCCCGCAACGCCTGCTTTCAGAGCGGTCGCTCCGAGTGATCAACGACCGCAACGGGGCCGTCAGCTGAACGGCGGCCTGCCCAATTCCTCGGCCAGAACCGGACGGGCAGCAAACGGCCCCGAACGCGTCATCCGGTGGTCCATTCAGCAACGACGGTTCATGGCGTTCCTTGCTCGTTCGAGGACCTTCGCGATCGGGTCGCTCCCCACCCTTGGCGGCCATATTCTCCCGAGTGATCGGTAGATCTTCGGCCCATGGCGGAAGAGCCAACCCTCCCGTGCTTATTCCTCGCGAACCGGTGAACCCATCATGTTGGCCGCTTTCGCTTTCATCCGTGCCTGTGGGAAGTAGTCGTAGAAGGTCACACGGCTGATGCCCAACCGACGCGCGATTTCTGCCACCGAGATGTCACCGGCAGCCAGCATCGCCCTGGCGGCTTTTTTGTCATCCTCGGTGAGCTTGGGCTTGCGGCCACCTTTCCGGCCGCGCGCCAGAGCGGCCTTGGGGCCTTCCATGGTGCGCTCTCGATTGAGGTCCAGGAAATACTCGGCCATGGCACCGTGGATCTGCAAAAAGAAGCGCCCTTGGGCGCTCTCGCTGTCCAGCTCCTCGGTCAGGCTTTGGAACTTGATGCCATCGGCGCGCAGCTTATCGATCGTGCGCATCATTTCCACCCAGGAACGGCCTAGGCGGTCGAGCTTCCAAACGACCAGGATATCCTCTGGCCTGAGATAAGCGAGGGCCGCTTCCAGCTCTGGACGCTTGCTTCCCGCCTTGCCGGACTTCCTTTCTTCGAAAATCTTCTTACAGCCGGCGCGCTTGAGCGCGTCCCGTTGCATGTCGAGATTCTGATCGGCGGTAGAGACCCGGGCGTATCCAATCTTCATGTAAGGATATTTCTCGGGTACCGTTTTCCTGGCAATAGATTTGCTAACATATTTTCCTTACATGTTTGCCGCTCTCCGGGGCCTCGATGGGAGAGGCCTAACAATGTGTAAGGAAAACGGTCAATTGTCGCGTATGGGGCCTGTTGCGCAATTTGATTGCGCGGCGTTTTCGCAGAGCCTGTTTGCTGCGCGGCCCGCGTTGAGTTTTTCAAGGGGCTGTCACCGCACCGCGGCGCCTCAGCTACCTGAGCGGCTATTGAAGGCGTTGGTAAACTTGACCTCGCCATCGCCGCCAACTGCTTCGGCGAATGCGACGTCCAAATAGTCGTCCGCGACATGCACCACGGCGAAGCCGCCCATGAACGCGGCTTTGGGCTTAAACAGATCCAATGTGCCGCGTCGATAGATCATGGCCGTCTCATGCTGATGGCCGTGGAAAATGCCTATGACATTGTATTGCGCGATAACCGAATAGAGTGCTTGGCGCTCTGCATCGCTCCACCAATGCGGCGGGCCGGACCCATCCTCGTCAAAAGTCCGCCTGACCGGATCCCATCGTTCCGTCGAGAATTGGTCCCAGCCGTAATGCTGGAACAGCACGACTGGCCTGCGGTCGGCAGCGTAGGTGGCGAGGTCGTTCTTGAGCCAGGGCAGGCCGCTGAGTGCGCCTTTCGTGGTGTCACCCGCGAAGCGGTGCGCCTGGATCAGATGGAGTCCGCCCCAGTCCCACGAGTAACTGTCGGACGCAACGTCGTAATTTGACACCGGCACCGGCGGCTTGAAAAATACCGTCGGGCGGTGATTGAGTTCGACATAGTCCCGCAGTTCTCGTCGATACCAGTCGACCTGAGGTTTTGGGCCGTCTTGATCCAGGTCGTGGTTGCCAAGACCGGTGTAAACCGGAAAATGGATACGGTCGGGACCGACACCCTGCTGGTAGCGCTGGCTGAACTGGCGAAGCTGCGAGCCCTCGCCGGGTATCGCGACCTGACCGCCGCCGTCGTCGGTCATGTCGCCCCCGATGATCACGCCGAGCGGCTCGGCGATCTTGCGCCCCGCACCCATAAGCCGCGTCGCGGCCCCGTCAAGTTGCTCCGGCCAACTCTCCTTTGAAATGCGATTGATCGCCGCAATGTGGCGAAGGAGGTTTGCGTCCGTCTTGCCCTCATTCGCGCAATTAGGGCTCAGGCCGCTGGCCATGCGGCAAGCGTGCACGTCGGCGGCAAAGACGAATGTTGCGTCGGTTCGGGGCCGTTGTGATTCATGTGATGCACCCTGACCCCAGGAGACTTGCGGGAACATGGCCGCCGCTCCAAGGCCGCCAAGCAATTGCGTCACTACCGCACGTCTGGATGGAGGGGAATGTCCGCCGCCGCGTTCGTTCATCGTTTTCCCTCCTATGTATGCATTCAATTGCAGGGGTTGGAGCAAAGCGACGTGATTTTGGGTAGTGGGTCAATTTGAAATTTCAGCCCGCCCGATTAGGCCAGAATAGCAAAACCAGCCATGCCGCGACGGACAACCAGATTGCGAGGATCACGGCCAAGCCGCTGACGCTTTTCGGGCGGTCTTCGCGGCGGATAGCATCTTGTCGAAATTCATCCATCAGCGGTGCGGGAATGAGATTTACCACCAGCAGGATGCCGAGCGGAAGCATGATCACTTCATCCAAGTAGCCAAGCACCGGTATGAAGTCGGGTATCAGGTCAATTGGACTGAGCGCATAGGCGGCAACCGCGCCAGCCGCCAGTTTCGCATACCAGGGCACGCGCGGATCACGCGCGGCTATCCAAAGCGCCACCACGTCCCGTTTAACGCTTCGCGCCCACGCCTTGATAGACGCAAGAACGGTCACGCCGCCGACCGCTTGGTGTAAGGCTCACGCTTCATTGGCGTTTTCGCCTCCTTCGCTTCTGGAGTGCTTGTCGGTCACGGTCTAAACATGGCATGCGAAAAAAAGCCTATTGTGATCGGGCTGAGATTTCAAACTGACCAATTACCGATTTTTGCGACACCTTGTCGGACTGGGCTGCGGCGGATCAGCCGTGCAATCAGTTCTGGTCATAAGATGGTCGCCAGCAGAACGATGTTCATGGCGACGATGACAACAACGACGACCCACCCGAGAAGGATGGTTGCTCGTCGGTTCACCAGATCGCCCATGATAGACGGCCGGCTCGTGAAAAGGACAAGCGGTATCAGCGCCAATGCGATGCCGAAGCTGAGGATCACCTGGCTCAGCACGAGAACCCGCGTCACGTCGAAGCCAAGCAGGATGACTACGAAGGATGGAGCCATGGTAACCGCGCGTCGGACGAAGAGAGGAATCCGGAAGCCGACGAAACCTTGCATCACTTCCTGGCCGGCAAGCGTGCCAACAACGGTCGAGGCCAACCCAGCGACGATCAACGAAAGACCGAAAATGTGCGCCGCGAATGGGCCGAGCAGCGGCTCCAGCGTCTTGTAGGCGGTCTCGATCTCCACGATGTTGGAGTGGGCGGGATGGAAGACCGTCGCGGCCATTGCGAGCATGGCGAGATTGACGAAACTTGCGACTGTCATGGCAATGCCGATGTCCCAGCGACTCCACCACCAGAGGCTGCGGCGTGAGGTGGCGGTGAAGCTCCGCGCATCCGAGCGGCTCAACGCGGAGTGCAGGTAGATCACGTGTGGCATCACCGTGGCGCCCAAGATGCCAGCTGCCAGGTAGATGCTTTTTTCCCCTGCCAGTTCCGGGACGACCGCGCCCCTGATGATCGCCATAGGCGCGGGATGGCTCAGGATCAGTTCGAGAACGTAGACTGCGGCAACCATCGCCAGCATGGAGCCGATCACCAGTTCGAGCGGCTTCAGCCCCGCAGCTCGATCGAGAGAATGGCCCAGCTGATGATTCCCGTCAGAATGGCTCCCTGGAGGAGGGTGACGCCGAACAGCAACTCGAAGCCGAGCGCGGCTCCCACGAATTCGGCGAGATCGGTAGCGACAGCGAGAATCTCTGCCTGGATCCAGTAGGCCCAGTTGGCCCAGGGTGGCAGGTGCGCATGCAATACCTCCGCAAGACTCGATCCCGTGGCCAAACCGAGCTTGGACGATAACAGCTGGACGAGCACGGCGATCAGATTGGCCCAGACGATGACCCAGAGCAGCATGTCGCCATGTTCGGCGCCGGCCTGGATGTTCGTGGCGTAGTTGCCGGGATCGATGTAGCCGATGGCGGCAACGAAGGCCGCGCCAAGAAACAGCCGCCTTGGGGAGGCGCTGCGTGCGCGTCGCGGCGAGCCGGATGCCGCCGCCGCTCCGGAAGGGCCAACGGTAAGCTGCCGTTCGCCTGCGCCAATCATGCGGCGGCCGCCTTCGGGTCTTGGGCTACTTCGGCCGGCGGCGTCCTGCCGGCGATCGGCGGGAAATCCGCAGCGGTTATGGTTTCTTGTTCGAGCAGCAAGGCTGCGCCGCGATCGAGATCGGACCGTCGTTCGACAAGGATCGCTTCGGCCTGCTCGAACGCACGATCGACAAGCTGGCGCACGGCAAGGTCGATCTCGCGCGCGGTCGCCTCCGAATAGTCCTTCCGCTTCGCGACCTCAAGTCCTTGGCCGAGGAAGGCGGGCCGATCCTCCTCGTAGACCACCTGGCCGATGTGGTCGGCCATGCCGAACCGGGTCACCATGCGTCGGGCGATATCCGTCACCTTGCCGAGGTCGTCCGCGGCCCCGGTGGATATCTCGCCGAACACGAGGTGCTCGGCTGCGCGCCCGCCCATCAGCACCGCCATGCGGTCCTGGAGATGCCGGGTCGTCTGCAGGAAGCGGTCCTCGGTCGGCCGCTGAATCGTGTAGCCGAGCGCGCCGACGCCGCGCGGGATGATCGACACCTTGTGGACAGGGTCCATGCCGGGCAGGGTGGCAGCGACGAGTGCATGACCCATCTCGTGGAAGGCGACCATCCGGCGTTCGTGCTGGTTGAGCAGACGGCTCTTTTTCTCGAGTCCGGCCACGATGCGCTCGATGGCGCTGGTGAAATCGGATATCGATACCTCGGCTGCCCCGCGCCGGGTTGCGAGCAGGGCCGCCTCGTTGACGAGGTTGGCAAGGTCGGCGCCGGTGAAGCCGGGGGTAAGCGCGGCAATCTGGTCAAGCTTCGTGTCTTTGGCCAGGCTGCGGATCTTCTGGATATGGACCTCGAGGATCGCGCGCCGGCCGGGCCGGTCGGGCCGGTCCACCAGCACGTGGCGGTCGAAGCGGCCGGCGCGCAGGAGCGCTGGATCGAGCACCTCGGGGCGGTTGGTCGCGCCCAGGAGGACGATACCCTCCGAGGGGTCGAAGCCGTCGAGTTCGGTCAGGAGCTGGTTGAGGGTCTGCTCTTTCTCGTCAAAGCCTCCGGACATGCCCCCCGGTGCGCGGGCGCGACCGAGGGCGTCAAGCTCGTCGATGAAAATAATGCACGGCTTGGCCTTGCGTGCTTGTTCGAACAGATCGCGCACGCGCGCCGCCCCGACGCCGACGAACATCTCGACAAACTCCGAACCCGAAATCGAGAAGAACGGCACGCCCGCCTCGCCGGCCACCGCGCGTGCGAGCAGCGTCTTGCCGGTGCCGGGTGGACCTACCAGGAGAATGCCTTTCGGGACATGCGCGCCGAGCCGGCCATAAGTGGCGGGATCACGCAGGAAGGCGACGATCTCCTTGAGTTCGTCCTTCGCCTCCTCGACGCCGGCGACATCGGCGAAGCTGACCTTCGTGTCGCGCTCCACATAGACCTTGGCTTTGGATTTGCCGACCGTCATCAATCCACCGATCCCCTGCTTCTCGGCAAAGCGGCGGACGTAGAAAGCCCAAAGTGCAAAGAAGAAGACTACGGGAAGGCCCCATGAGAGAAGGTCGCCCAAGAACGAGTTTTGCACCGTGCCAGCGAACTTCACACCATGTTTCGTGAGTTCGTTGGCGATCGCCGGATCGACCCGATTGGTGGTGAAGTACTGGCGACCGTCCTGCAGCGGCTGCTTGAGTTGGCCGGCGAGTTGCTGGTCACTCACCTCGACATCGGCGATCTTACCGTCGCTCAGATACTGCTGGAATTCCGAATAGGGCATCGGTTCGACAGTCTTCCAGCTCGCATACCAGCCCTGAAACAGGAACAGCAGGCTGAGGGCGATTGCGAGGTACCAGAAATTGATCTGATGCTTCTTGTCCATGTTGCTTCTCTTGGCTCGGCGTCTGCTTGAAGGCGTCCTGCGTTTCAGTTGGCCAGCCAGTCGAGTTCACCGTCCGGCAACCTGCGTGTCGGATGTCCTGGAGCAAGTCCGATGCCATGATGCAAAGGGTTGAGACGAAAGCGTTTCGGGTACGCCTCGACTTGCGTCCGGTGGATTTGCACTTGGAGCACGGTGGATTTGAACCAACGGTACGCCGATCTTCGATCGCGGTTCGACTATGCCTTTGAGAGATCACGGTTTTTCCTTTGGCGTGTGGCTTGCTCCTTCTGCATTCGGGTCCGCATGGGATCCGTCATCAGCCGCAATCGAGGAGAAGTACAATGCAACGTAATACGCTGAAGTCAGCCGCAGCCTCTTCATCCGTTTTCGCTCTGGCTGTCCTAATGGGCACGACGGCATTGGTCGGTCCGGCAGCGGCAGCGCCCTTTCGAGAAAATACGGCCGCGGTTGCGGATTCGCCCAACCAACCGGGGGGTCAAGCCGCCGTTTCGTTAGCGGCCGCGCAAGCCTTGCGCCATATCACCTCGGCAAGGCGACACGTCGAAGACAGGAACTTCGCCGCGGCCGACCAGGAGCTCGGCAAGGCTCTTGGCCTGCTGGACCTGGTCCAATCTTCGCTTCCCTCAGTAGCTGTGAAGGATCAAATCCGGGTTGCGAGGAGGCACCTGGAATATGAGAGCACCGAGGAGGTCATGCCCGATCTTGTGCCGATCTACAGCAGTCTAGAGCGGCTGGTCAGCGACGTGGCGGTCGAGGAGGCGCGACAGCACATCGATCGGGCCAAGGCAAATCTCGAAAAGAACGATAAGAACGGCGCTATGGCCGAATTCTTGGCGGCCGGCGAGACCCTTGTCTACAAGGAGGTGGATCTTCCGCTGGGCGCCACCCGACGCCTCGTTACCGAAGCGCGGCAGGAGCTTCAGCGCAAGGATATCCTCGCAGTCGATGCCGCGCTGAAGGCAGCGGAGGACGATGTTGTCTACCTTTCCGCCGTGGCGCATGAGCCGCTGGCTCAAGCGCATCAATCGCTGTGGCAGGCCGCGCAGAAATATGCGGCCGGCGCCTTCGATGCAGCGAAGGCCGAGCTTGATACGGCGATCGGCGATCTCGATCAACTGACCCAGGACGCAGACGAAGAGACACGTAGGGCCGCACAAGCAATGCTGACGAAGGCCCGGTCCCTGAGAACAGATATCGAGGCGAACGTGGAGGACGTGCCCTCGCGGCTGGACGAGCTTTGGAAGAGGGCTAAGGCCGTTTCGGAGCGGAGCGCGGAATATATCGCAGCGGGATTGCAGCGCGCCGGCACGAAATCCGATCTGAAAGCGGATCTGATCGAGGCCAAATTGCATCTCTCCTATGCCGAGATCGCCCGGTTCACGACGCACGATGTCGATCAGGCCGCGGAGGAACTGGGATTATCGTTAAACTACATGGATCAAGCGGTTGATCGCGTGTCGAAAACTGAGGCCGCCGCAATCCTGGCGATACACAACAGTGTCGAAGATCTGGCCACAGAACCCGCTTCCGACCAGCAACAATCCCGGTTTGTCGAACTCGAGGGCGAGATCAGCCGCATGATAGAGGCACGGGCAGACACGAAGGACGACACCGTCAGTGGCGGCGTCGCCGCCTTGACGGCGGGTGACTATGACGCAGCGCTGAAGATCCTCACGCCGCTGGCCGAAGATAACAATCCGCAGGCCGCCTTCTGGCTGGGCGACATGTATGAGTACGGCCTGGGCGTGCCGAAGAAGATAGACACGGCTCTGAAGTGGTACCGCAAGTCTGCTGAAGCAGGCTGGACTGCCGCGGAATTCCAGCTGGGCGAAATCTACTTCAACGGAACTGAGACGCTGCAGGATTTCGCGAAAGCGCACAAATGGCTTGAGCAGGCTGCTCATGGCGGCAATTCCAAGGCGCAGCAGGATCTTGGACAGCTCTACGCCCATGGCTGGGGCGTCGAGAAGGATCCGATCTGGGCCTATGTTTGGTACGAAATCGCCGCCAGGGAAGGCAATTACGAGGCGCAACGTTTGCGCGACGAATTGATCAAGACCATGGGCAACGGAGATATCACCGAGGCGCAGAAGCTGACGGCGCAGATCGCTCCCGATGTGCTCGGCCAAGGCTAGCCACACCGAGGCCCCCGCGATCAAGACGAGCAGTGCGAAACCCAGCGCCAGGAGCAACGCCGGATGCAACCGGGCCGGGAATGGCGGTCTCTGCATCACGACCGAAACGCCTGCTTGTTTGCTCCAGCCATGTACTCAACGTTTCTTTCGCCCGCGCGATCGCAGACCTGCCGAGGCAGGGGCACATGAGAAAGAGGTGGCTCCAACATGCGATGCCCGAGAGCAAAATGTTTCATCGGATAGCTCCATTGCCTGTTCCACGAGACGCGGCTCGTTTGCGTCGACACCACGGCACTGCCTGAGCGCTGCTGATTGCGAGGAACAAGTCGCTATAAAAACCAAGACTATCAACCGTAGGCGCTCAGCTCCACTCGATCCCTTGCACAAGAAGCGTCGGCCCGAGAAGTGCAGAGAAAGACATGCCGCGCGGTGCGACGCTGGTTCGTCATGTCGCTTCCTTCAGGACAAGACTGCGCCCAATGATGATGGTGCGGCTCTGCGGCAAAGCGAAGCGATCAGCGTCGCGTTCGCAATTTCGGGCCAGAAACGCTGAGATGTGGGTAAGCACGTCGCGAAAGCTGCGCACGCGCTCGGTAGGAATCATTCGCTCCATTCCGACAAGGTAAATTGCATCCTCAGCGTCGATCCCCGCATCGTGCAGGACAGGCCCCAGCATGGCCGGCAGCCGGACGTCCTGCATATATCCTACGCGGAAGGAGACCTGGGTCAGTTTCCTGCCGATACGGGAGCAAGTGGTCCGCTCGGCGGACGGTACGCGGGGCCGTTGCGAGACCTCCACCGTCACGATCACCACCGACGCGAATCTCACCCCTACCAGGTCGCGGAGGAGGATGAGCGCCAAGGGCGCCATGCCCTCCGAACGGGCCAGGAAAATCGCCGTCTTGCCCACGACACGTGTCGCGGCTGGCCCGGCCACGAAAGCAGACAGCGGCATCGCATACCGCCCCTGCCGTGCGGCAAGCTGGTCGAGACCGCGGCGCCAACTCAACATGACCAATAGGACGAAAGCAGCGATACCGAGCGGGAGCCAGCCGCGATCGGCAACCTTTGAGAGGTTCGCCGCGAGCAGCCCGAGATCAATGGCCAGAAGCAATATCGCCAGGCCGCCGAGCCACCTAGGTGCCCAGTCGCTGAAGCGATCGAGCCCGGAAACAAAGAGCACCGCAGTCGCCACCATAGTGATCGATACGGCAATGCCGTAGGCCGATGCCAGGCTTGCGGAGGAACCGAAGACGACGGCCACCGAGACGGTGAGGACCATGAGAAGCGCGTTGGTCTCACCGATATAAACGTCCCGCTCGTTCCGGCGCGAAGTGTGCCGCACGCGCATGGGCGGAAGGTAGCCAAGCTGGATCGCCTGTTTCGTCAGGCTGAAGGCGCCCGTGATGATGGCCTGCGAGGCGATGATAGTGGCCAGCGTGGCCAAGATGAGCATCGGGATGCCGAAGGCTGTGGGCACAAGCGCGAAGAACGGGTTTTCGAGGGCTTGCGGCATCGTCAGCAGCAACGCCCCTTGTCCGAAATAGTTGAGCAGCAAGGCGGGCAGCACAACACAGAACCAGGCGCGCTGGATCACCGGTCTGCCTAACTGGCCGAGATCAGCATAAAGCGCCTCGGCGCCGGTGACGGCCAGGAAAACGGCGCCGAGGATTACAAGTGCCGACCGCGGCTCCGCAACGAGCAGTTGGAGACCGGGGCGCGGGTCGACCGCCGCAAGGATGCGCGGCTCGTGCGCAATGCCGAGGAGTCCCAGCAGGCCGATGGCCAGGAACCATACCAGCATCACGGGTCCAAGGAAGCGGGCGATCGACTCGGTGCCGATGCGTTGCACGAGAAAAAGCGCGACGAGGATGAAAGCTGCGATCGGCATCGCCAGCTTGCTCAGAGACGGTATGAAAACCTGCAGACCCTCGACGGCGGACAGCACCGAGATTGCCGGGGTCAGAACGCCGTCGCCGAGCAGAGTTGCTGCTCCAAGCAGACCAAGAAAAAGCATGAGCCGTCCCGTGTGGGTGTCCCGGCGTGGTTTCAGCAAGGTGACAAGGGCCAGGATGCCGCCCTCTCCATCGTGATCCGCACGAAGGAGGATCAGGACATATTTAAGCGTCACCACGATGGTCAGACACCAGAAAAGCAACGATAGAGCGCCGAGTACCTCCGCTTGGCCGGCTCCACCACCAGCTTGCGCTGCCGCGACACCCTGGCGCAATGCGTAAAGCGGGCTTGTGCCGATGTCGCCGAAGACGACCCCGAGCGCTGCTAGCTCGGCGCCGCCTCGGACGCGGGGTGATGTGAGCGGGACTTCGACCATAGCTCTACTTGTCCATCCTGCGACCGCGGAAGCACCGCGATCACGCCGATGGCTCCAGCTACCGGATCTTCAGATGGGTGGCGTCGTCAGGCGGCGACATCACTGACCGCAGGGGGTTCGAGGGCGTGATTTCGCCCTGCTTCCCGAATGCGATCCCCTTCGCCTCGACGCCAAAGCCGGACAAAAGCGCGACGCAGACGGCGACAACCCCGACGACGAGGGCGAGCGCGAAAGCATAGTCGTTGCCGAAATGCTCCGCGAGTCCGGCCTGCATGGTGGCATTGGCGGCCGCGATCAGGTTGCCAAGCTGGTAGGCCAGGCCGGGAAAGGTGCCGCGCAGTTCGTCCGGCGAAAGCTCGTTGAGATGAGCGGGAATGATTCCCCAGGCGCCCTGGACAGCGAACTGCATCAGAAATGCGCCGCATGCCAGCGGCACGGGGCCGGATGAATAGACCCATAGAGGGATGATGGGCAGGGCCAGCAGGGCCGCGATCACGATGCCGCGCCGCCGCCCGATCCGTTCGGACAGCATGCCGAAGGTTATGCCGCCCAGGATCGCGCCGATATTGTAGATGACGGCGATGGCTCCGACGGTGGTCGTCGAAAGCTTCTGCTGCACTTCCAGGAAGGTCGGATAAAGATCCTGTGTGCCATGACTGAAGAAGTTGAAGGCCGTCATCAGCAGGACTGCATAGACGAACAGGCCGGCATGCCGCTTCAGCGTTGACCAAATCTTGACGCGCTGCATCCTGTGCTGGCGCTCGACGAAGACAGGGGACTCCTCCACCTTCGAGCGGATGTAGAAGACGACAAGCGCGGGCAGGGCGCCCAGCATG
This sequence comes from Mesorhizobium sp. WSM2240, assembly GCF_040438645.1. Taxonomy (NCBI): domain Bacteria; kingdom Pseudomonadati; phylum Pseudomonadota; class Alphaproteobacteria; order Hyphomicrobiales; family Phyllobacteriaceae; genus Mesorhizobium; species Mesorhizobium sp. WSM2240. Next base: position 725,712 of record NZ_CP159256.1, on the reverse strand, counting down.
AACATACCGCGCCAGCCGACCAGCGGGAAGAGCAGGAAGAAGACGAGCGAGGCGATGAGATACCCCGCCGGGTATCCGGCCTGCAGCAATCCGGAGACCAGGCCGCGCATCTTCGGCGGAATGGTTTCCATGGTGAGCGAGGCGCCGACGCCCCACTCGCCGCCCATGGCGATGCCGTAGATCGCGCGAAGAACGATCAGAGCCGTCAGCGACGGCGCAAAGCCCGACGCGAATTCGAGGGCCGAGTAAAGCAGGATGTTGACCATTAGGGTCGGTCGCCGCCCAAACCGGTCCGCGAAGTAGCCGAAGAAGAGCGCGCCTACGGGCCGCATCGCGAGCGTCAGCGTGATCGCGAGAGTGACACTCGCGATATCCGTCCCGAACTCGTCGGCGACATATTTCAGTACGAAGACGAGAATGAAGAAGTCCAAGGCGTCGAGCGTCCAGCCGAGGAAGCTGGCGACGACGGCGTTGCGCTGCTGGGATGTCAGCGAGCGCAGGTCTGACAGGGCTGACATTGTTGGCTCTCCTCGTTTCCTGACGGTTTGATGAGGAGAGCGAGCCCGAATTCCTTCCTGCTCGCCGGTCCTCCACGCAGTTACGGAGGCTCCCATTCAAGAAACAGGCCAGAAGGGCGGCCTTCGTCCGGGGCCTGCTCATCCAAAATTGAGCGTTGCAAACAACCTCTTAACTGCGCTACCGCCAACAAGAGGGTACAGGCGGCGCGTGCGGGCTATCGCCGCGCTGTGTCGGCAGATCAACCATTGTGGTGGACTTCAACCACTGCTCCATCGATATAACTCTTGACTAAGCTAACCGGCGGTGCGGCCGCCGCTCTTGAATGGAGCAACCGATCGAATGGGTGAGGAACTGCTGATCATCGAGGACGACACCATGTTCGGGATCGACCTCAAGCGGCATTTCGAGCGGGGAGGACGCACGATAAGGCTTGTTCGCAGCCTGCGCGAGGCCGAGCCCTTCGTCTATGGCACGGGCTATGAGGGGCTCGTCGTGCTTTCCGATCTGCACCTGCCGGATGGCAATGCGCTTGATCTTCTGGAGCGCGCACGCGAGGAGGGCGACAAGCGCGAATGGATTTTTCTTACCGGTCTTGGCGAGGCACCCGACGCCGAACGGGCCAAGCAGCTCGGGGCGTTCGACTTTCTGGCCAAGCCGATGGATCGCGATCGGCTCGACCGTATCGTCGGCGCTGCATTTCGCGGCGCCCGCGCCCAGCGGAGGATTGCGGACGAAACATTCCAGCAGCGAGGCCGCTATAGCCCGGCCGCCTTCATCGGCCGCAGCGAGGCGGCCGCTCGGATGCGCGATACGCTCGCTCGTCTGTGTCAAGCGCCACTGAGCGGCATTGTGATCGTGGGGGAGACCGGCACCGGCAAGGGCCTCGCGGCGCGCATCCTGCATCACAGCGGCAGGCGCGCCGGCGGACCGCTCATTGAGGTGAACTGCGCGGCGCTGCCGCGCGAGCTCCTTGAATCGGAGCTTTTCGGACACGAGGCCGGCGCTTTCACGGGAGCCAAAGGCAGCCATCGCGGCCTGATGGAGCAGGCAAGCGACGGCACGCTGTTGCTTGACGAGATCGGCGAGCTGCATCTCGATCTGCAGGCGAAGCTTCTCAAGGCGCTCGAAGACAAGGCCATCCGCCGGCTCGGCGGCGAGCGGATGATTCCCGTCGACGTGCAGATCATCGCGGCCACCAACCGCAATCTCCGTGAACTCGTGGCCGAAAAGGCGTTCAGAGAGGATCTCTATCATCGTCTCGGCGTCTTCCAACTCGAACTGCCCCCATTGCGTGCCCGCAAGGAAGATCTGGACGAGTTGATCGAGGAATTGATCCGTGAGTTCAACGCCGTCTCCGGCAAACGGGTGCGGCGCATCCCCGAATCGGCGCGCAAGCTGCTCGCCGCCTATGACTGGCCCGGCAATGTGCGTGAACTGCGCAACGTCATGGAGCGTTCCGTGCTCCTGTCTACAGGCGAGGATTTGCCGACCGAATGGCTGCAGATCAGGCCAGGCGATACCGTTGCCCCGGTGGAGTCCGGGGACTTCGTTCGACTGCCGCTGGACGGCTCCATTAACTTCGACGCCATGGAAAAGCTGATCATCGAGGCGGCCCTGCAGCAAGACCACTATAATGTGATGGCGACTGCACGGCGGCTCGGAATGACGCGCGAAACGCTGCGCTACCGCATGGCGCGGCATGGGCTGCAGAGGAGGAACGCCCCGCAGCAATAGTGATCCGGGGCTAACGGATACGGCTGAGTTCGCCACCACCACCGGTGCATATCCCCCATTTCGGATTCGCAAATGCGCCGGCATGGGATGAAAGTCCTGTTGTTTTTCAGCGCGGTAGCTGTCTGGCCCGTGTCTTGCTCGGGTTCGGGTGAGCAGTTCGTGGCGGGTGGCCGTGCGAACTGACGAAGCAGAGCAGAGAAGGAGAACAAGCCATGTCAAACGACAATGCCGTCATCGCCGTCTTCAACAGCCATGAGAGGGCGGAAGAGATCGTCAAGGACCTTCAGCGATCGGGCTTCGACATGAAGAAGCTTTCGATCGTCGGCAAGGGATATCACAGCGAGGAGCAACCCGTCGGCTTTTACACGACTGGCGAGCGCGTGAAGTTCTGGGGTGGCACGGGCGCTCTTTGGGGCGGTCTGTGGGGCCTGCTCATAAGTGCGGCTTTCTTTTGGGTGCCCGGGATCGGCCCGCTGGCGGTCGGCGGCCCGCTTGTGGCTGCTCTGGTCGGCGCTCTCGAGGGCGCGGTGGTGGTCGGAGGCCTCTCGGCCCTGGGCGCCGCGCTCTACAGCCTCGGTGTGCCGAAGGAAAGCATCATCCAATACGAGATGGCCGTTAAGGCCGACAAATTCCTCGTCATCGCGCACGGAGACGCCGCGGAAGTCGAGCGTGCCCGTAGCATCATGGAGCGGCTCAACGCTACGTCGGCGGAAGTCTTGAAGGCCGCGTAAAAAAGGCCCTCCGCGGCCAGGCCCCCACAATCCTCCCCTGTGGGGCCTGGCCGATTGCCGGTCGCGGCATTGCCGGCCGCCGGCATCGTTCCGACCGAAAATGGAAAAAACATGGGTTCGCATCAAGGAGCGAAAGCAATATGCATCGACGTAACCTGATCAAAGGGTTCATTGCATTGGGCGCATGCCCGATCTGCGCTGAGGCCGCGCGGGCGGCAAGCGTCCATTGGGGCTATGAAGGCCGCGAAGGGCCAGAGCATTGGGCCGATCTGGACCCGAATAATTTCGTTTGTTCGAGCGGCACCCGGCAGTCGCCGATCGACATCGCCGGCGCCGTTAGGGCAGATATTCCGCGCTTAGCAATCGGCTGGCACAAGAGCCGTGGTACGATCATGAACAACGGCCATACGATCCAGATCAACATGCCGGAAGGCAGCACACTGCGGCTTGGCGACCGCGTCTACGAACTGCTGCAGTTCCACTTCCATGCGCCGAGCGAGCACCATGTGGATGGCAGGACATTTCCAATGGAAGCGCATTTTGTGCACGCGGACGCTCGAACCGATGAGCTCGGCGTGCTCGGCGTGTTCCTGACACCCGGTAGGGCCAATGCAAACTTCGCCGGCCTTGCCGCCGCTTTCCCCGCGCAAACAGGGGAGGAGGTGTCGGTCGACGATGTCGATCCCAACGGACTCCTGCCGGCGTCGCCCGGCTACTGGACTTATAAGGGATCCCTAACGACACCGCCCTGCTCAGAGGGCGTCGACTGGATGGTGGCAATGGAGCCGGTCGAGGTGGATCAGGCAGATATCGAGCGCTTCACAGCACTTTATCCGATGAATGCCCGCCCGGTCCGTTCGCCCAACCGACGCTTCATCCTGGGCTTGAACTAAAGCGTCGCGCAGGCGCGGTCACGCCGCGCCTGCGCGTTGCCACAGCTTTCATCGCTTCGCATCTTCGGGAACTGTTCCATGAGCGAACGCATCAAACTGGAAAGCCCGTCAGGCCCTGACGTTCGGTTGCTCGTACGGTTCATGGAGCCCCGCGTGCTTGGGCCGATCATCGGGGCTGCAGTGGTGTTCACGGCCGCCCTGGTTGTCCATCGCATTTCGGGCGAGATACACCTGAACGACATCCGAAGAGCGGTGTCGGCGACCACATGGCCGTCCACAATTCGGGCGCTCGGCTTCACCGTCGTTAGCTTCGTGGCGATGGGGCTCTACGATGTGCTTGCGGTCCGCAAGATTGCGCCGGACCGTGTTCCCGTCCGTCTCGCCGCCTTCGCAGGCTTGGTCGGCTATGCGATATCGAACGCCATCGGCTTTCATGTTCTGGTTGGCGGCCCGGTGCGCTACCGCATCTACGCGGCCTCGGGACTTGATGCGGCCGATGTCGGACGGATCATCGGGAGTTCCGCTCTCACCTTCTCGCTGGGTCTTGCCGCGGTAGTGGGCGCTGCCCTCGTGGCCGATCCTGTAGGCTTGCCTTTCCTCGACAGGGTCTCGCCCACGGCCGACCGCGCCGTCGGCGCGGCATTGCTCCTCGGCCTTTCGACCGTCATCTTTTGGCTCTCAACAGGCGTGCGCGAGTTTTCTATCCTGGGCTGGCGATTTCCGTTCCCCGGCGGCTGGAGCGCTTCAGTGCAGATACTGGTCGGGGCGGTGGACATTGCCGCCGCCGCTGCTGCGCTTTATGTCTTGCTGCCCGCCGATGTCACGCCGGGGTTTGCCGTCTTTGCCCTGCTGTTCGTGATCGCTATTGTCGCGGGCACGGCCAGTCATTCGCCGGGAGGGCTCGGCGTTCTCGAGGCCACCATGCTTATAGGGCTCGGTGCGGGTACCCGGGCCGACGTCATCGCCGCTCTCATCGTTTTCAGGGTGATTTACTATCTGTTGCCGCTTGGGCTGGCTGGAACCGCGCTTCTGGTTTTCGAGACCTACCGTTCGCGCGACGCAGTCGCCGCCGCATCGGGCCGGACGCTCGCAATGACCCGCAAGATCATTGCTCCGCTTACCGCTTTCCTGGTCTTCCTGGGCGGCACGGTCCTGCTGCTCTCCGGCGACCTACCGGCCGAAGGCGACCGCATGAGCGTCCTGCGCGACGTTCTTCCGCTCCCGTTCGCGGAAGCCTCTCACATGCTGGCCAGCGTGACAGGCCTGCTGCTCATCGTGCTCGCACGCGGTCTTTACCGGCGCATTGCCCTCGCCAGAACCGCGGCAATCCTGCTCCTGCTATCAGGGGCGGTGTTCTCGCTGGCGAAGGGCCTCGACTGGGAAGAAGCCGGCGTCCTGGTCATCATCGCAACGGTGCTCGCCTTCTATCGGAACGTCTTTTATCGAAAGGGCGATTGGCGCTCCTTCAGGCCGACGCCGACGTGGCTGGCGCTTGTTGCGATCACGCTGATCTCACTCAACTTTGTTGGGCTTCTGGCGTACCGGCATGTCGAATTCAGCAGGACGCTTTGGTGGGATTTCGCCTGGCATGGCGATGCCCCCCGTTTCCTGCGCGCCACGCTTGCCCTTGCCATTTTTGCAGGCGTAGGCGCCGCCGACGCTTTGATAAACCGTCCGGTGCAGCGCCGCATCGGCCAAGTGCGCATTCCCGACGTGGTGCGGAAACTTCTCGAGCAATGCCCGTCGACCCAGGCCAATGTCGCGCTCCTCCGCGACAAGAGGTTTCTCATCTCTGACGACGAGCAGGCATTCCTGATGTATGGCGTTTCGGGTCGAAGCTGGATCACGATGGGCGATCCCGTCGGCGATACCGAAGCTGGACGGGAGCTTGTTTGGCGTTTTGCCGAACAGGTGGACAAGGCAGGGGCGAGGGCGGCCTTCTACGGCGTTGGACCCGATATGCTGACAACCTACCTCGATCTCGGCCTCGCGATCTTGAAGATCGGTGAGGTCGCCCGCGTCGATCTTGCCGATTTCACGCTGGACGGACCGTCCCGGCAGAACTTTCGCTATGCCGACCGCAGGGCAAGTCGCGAAGGCCTGGAGTTCGCGATCATCCCCAAACAAGACGTGCGCCCCGCACTCCCACAGATGAAAAGTGTCTCCGACGCTTGGCTTACGACCAAGGTGGGCAAGGAAAAGGGGTTCTCTCTCGGCCGTTTCGACGAGGATTATCTCTGCGAATTCGACTGCGCCGTGATGCGCAAGGAGGGCGAGATCGTCGCTTTCGCCAATGTGTGGCGTGGCGCCGGCCTTCACGAACTCTCGGTCGACCTGATGCGCTATCGCCCCGGTGTTTCGAAAGTCATGATGGACGCCCTGTTCGCCCGCTTGCTGATCTATGGCAAGGAGGCAGGGTACCGCTGGTTCAACCTCGGTGCGGCGCCGCTGGCCGGCCTTGCCGAGCACCCTCTCGCCTCGACCTGGAACCATCTTGGAACCTTCATCTACCGGCGCGGCGACGAGATCTACAATTTCGAGGGCTTGCGGGCTTTCAAGGAGAAATTCGGTCCCGTCTGGACGCCGCAATACCTTGCCTGCCCGGGCGGGCTGGCAATGCCCCACATCCTGGTGGACGTGGCCAACCTGATTTCCGGCGGTCCGATAAGGATGCTGAAACGATGAGGCCCGATTTGATTGCTTTGCGGTTTCCGAGCTCGCCTCTGTCGCGCAATCGGTCGATGCGCAACCCGACCGCAGCGAACGCTGCGAAGCCCGCGGCTGCGCCATCCGACCAGGCGACGAGCTGCAACGCCACCGCCAGGACGATCGGCAGAGCGACATAGATGTACCGCGTGGCGCGACACTTCTTCGAGCGCAAGCTCGGGTGCCAGTGCGATGAGCAGCGGCTTCTCGGCGCGATACATGCCGGGAAGCGTCTTGTCGATCATGAACGGAAACTCTTCGCTCCCGAGATAGAAGTCGTTCAGCGCTAGCGTCTTTTGGAACATGGTGTCGTTGGGCACTACGGAGAGCGTCAGCACCGCCTGGCTGCGGCTGCTGTCAGGTTTGCCTCCTCACGCAGTGGCCCGGACTATTTCGCACCCGTCTTCACCATCTCACGCCCGATATAGCGACCTGTGCGGCTCCAAGACTCGTCCGTGTCGCCGCGAAAGGTGATCCAGCGCGTGAACAAAAGCTTTGCCGTATCGGCATCCACAACCTTAACCTTCGCCCACAGGACCAGCGAACTCGTCTTCTGAACAGCGCCGAAAATCACATAGCCGTAACCCCCGCGGGCGGTCCCCAGGGCTTCGTCCCCGTTGCAGGATGCATCGTCGCAAGCGAGAGCACCGAATTCAAACCTCCCGCTGTCCTCAAGCTGTTTCGTGAGCGCGGAAACAAGTTCCTCGAGGCGACGCCGATGCCGCAGGGCGCCATGCTGCTCGCCGACAAGGGCTATGATGCAAACGCCTTGCGCAATGCCGTCACCGAGCGAAAGGCATGGGCCAACATCCCGCCTAAGGCCAACCGCAAGGATCCGATCTGCTTCAGCCCCTTCCTCTACAAGGCGCGCAACCTCGTCGAGCGCTTCTTCAACAAGGCCAAGCAGTTCCGTCGCATAGCAACTCGATACGACAAGCTGGCTGAGAACTACCTTGCCGCCCTCAAACTCGTCGCAATCCGCATCTGGCTACGCGGTAATGAGTCTACGGCCTAGTGTCGTTTGCTCGGGGCTTGAGAGGCTTCGGTCAGTTGCCTGTATGGGCACATGGTTCCTTGTTCAGGGCGCGCCTAGCAACAAACGCTCGATACGGTCGTCTCCGCTCTTTGAGCCCGTAATGCTCCCCTCACCAAACTTCGTGGCCCTCGCGAGCGCCCTCACCAGCAATGCCGCTGCGGGGCGGCACGGCGAAGATCTCTCCTTCATGGAAATCGCGATAAAACCGCTCCAGAAATCAGAAAGGGATCGGGTCGATCGAGTGAGTTGAAGCGAAATCCACTTCGAACACACTGTGCCCAGTGCTCCTCCCCCCGTATGCCTTCGCTGGCTCTGCCTTTAGGGAAACGTTAAGCATGTCACAGCATCTTATTCCGAGCGGCAAGTTTGATCCGCCGCCCGGAAATGTAACTGGAGTACCGGGCTTAGTATTGGCCTAGCTAGGAGAGCCCGGCAGGAACCCCGCCCTCTTGCCGGGCTTTCTCGTAACTGGTTGGCTCGACTCACGAAAGGAAATACCACAAGGCTAGCCCCGCCAGCACACCGACAGCGTGTCCATTGGCGAAGCGCTTTGTGGCACCACGACAAGGATCGCAAGATGATAGTGATGTCAGAATTGGCAGCAAAGCCCATTCCGGCAGCTCACTACTGTCCCACCGCCATCAAATAGGCGACGAACGCCGAAGTCGACATGCCGCATAACGGGTATGAAGAAAGCCCGCCGCGATATCGGGGGCATCAGCGGCGGGCTTCTTCCCAAGGACGCGGCGAAGGAGGGGACATTGGAAGTGGCCACAATAGCCAGTCGGCCGCGTAGGCTCCATCCGCAAAAAGGCCCACTGCTACGGGCGCGTATTAGCAATTTGAACTGCTTGCCGTTCCAGCTCCGTCCCAAGATTGAGATGAGGGGGCTAATCGGGCGGGGACCAGTTCATGTGGATTCAGCTTACCGACTGCCATTGGCAGGCAGTCTCCTTGAACCCAACGTCAGTTGATTATGAGCCTAGCCGCTTAAGAGGCTCAAGGTTTCAGCGGGCCGTCGATGAGCGCATTTCGGGTCGTGACACCAGACCGTTGCGGTCGTGCCGTCGCTCAGCCAGTCCTTCGGATTGGTGTAATGCAGCTCGTCCCGTCGCCCTTGATCTCCTTAAGTACGAATTTGGCAACGCATGCCTACGGTGGTGGTCAAAGCTGGCGAGGGAAAATTTCTTCGGATAAAGTCGGACCCACATTTAGGCTGGGGTGCAGCCCAAAAAGCAGCCTCAGATGATGATTGATGGCCGTTACCCGCCGGGCGCCCGTAGAACTTACAACTGACATCGTTTCGGCTTATGTATCGAACAATCCTGTTCCGGCCGCGGCGCTCCCCGATCTCATTGCTATTGTAGCGACGTCACTTGCCGATCTCATCAGTGCGGAAACTCCCGACGAGGTTGAAAAGCAGAAGCCCGCTGTGCCGATCAAGAAGTCGGTGACGCCTGATTACATCATCTCGTTAGAGGACGGCCGGAAGTTCAAATCACTCAAGCGCCACCTAATGGCCAACTATGGCATGACGCCCGACGAATACCGCGCGAAATGGAATTTGCCGAGCGACTATCCGATGGTGGCGCCGAATTACGCAACTGCCCGATCCACCCTGGCCAAGAAATTGGGCTTGGGGCGAAGGACGGGCAAAAGGCCGAAGAGCCGCGGCCGCAAAGAATCTGAATAGGACAATGAGCCGCCACCCAACGATGTGTGGACGCTTCACTCGTTACCTGCCCTGGTCCGAAGTCGTGCTTCGTCACGGATACGGGCACCGCACTGTGCAGTTTTCGCGACGATCGGAAAGGGTCGAGAGGAGCGCTTGCACGAATAGGCACCTGAGGATCCGCTATCATACTGACCCCTCATTCGGAACGACGTAATACGCGTTCAAATCACTTGCAGTATGATTTTGTGTCTCGGCGTGATTTCGCCCTTTCCCGCAAATGACCCCTATCAGGTGGACAAGCCGACAACCTTCTTGCGGTAGAGGTAGCTCTATCGGCGGCCCCTTCCAAAAGGGCCCTCGATCCGGGCCGTTGCTGTCGTCTATAGCAGAAAATGGCCCGCGCGCTGGTAAGGCACCTGGGACCACGGCTGCAAGCGCGCCCTGCTTGGCAGGGCCCGGCTTCCTCCGGTCACTTAGGCTTGGTCGTTGTCGGCCTTTCCGTCGAACTCGGCCTGATAGCTGAGCTCAAGCTTGGCGAGGAATGGAAGCGAGAAGGCGACGGAGATCTTCAGCTGGCCCTTGTGGGACAGTTTGGCGATTTGCCGGTTGATGTACAAAGGCGGCGGCCGGTCTTCTGGCAGAAGGTTACGAGCGTTTTCATGAGGTAGATCCTCCAAAGTGGTTGTGTGCAGTCGCGAAGCTCGAATATGGCTGGAAATGCCAAGTGCACCGCACAGCGGTCGCAACGCAGCGATGCGGAGAGGAGAACCCTTTAGGGTTGCGCGCCCGGGCAGGGGCTGCCGTATCGTGCGCAGCATGGATTGCGTACTGCCACTTTGGATTTGCCGGAAAACGCGGCCTTCGTAGCCCGGCCGCCTTTCAGTTCCTGGCCCGTTCGATGCGGGCCTGGAGCGGCCCGGCTGTGAAAAGCGGGGAAAAGGCGCTATATTCGGTTCCGGAGTAGGGACGAGCCTTTCGGCTCGCCCCCTTTTCCGAGAGCCAGAATTGGACTCGGATACTCGCTAGCCAGGTGGTCCGAGTCCTGTCACGTCTAGGGTGATGCTAAGTGGTAGGAACCATATGCAATCACCTCCGGTTCGAGAGCGAGGCCGTCGCCTCGGTCGGTACGATATTTGAAAAGCGGCATTGTCCGTTCGTTGCTGAGTACGGCCCGCTCGGTCTGGAACGTGCAGCCGTCCCAATCCTCCCACGCCTCCCAGCCTTGCGCGTCCGTAGCAGACGCGCACCTTGACCGTGTTGGCGGGCAGTTCCCCGATAATCGAGACGGTGAAGCTCCGCCAAGCTGCGACGGCGTGTCGTATACGGTGACATGGCGGCGGACAGGGCGCCCGAAAGGCGTCGCACTCATGCGGCACCTTCGGCGCTGATCGCCTTCATCACCCGTTTGGCGGCCCATCTCCCGGCCTCGTTCAAGTGTCGCTGCCACGCGCCTTGCGAGGGCGACCAGCGGAAGCCATTGGCCTTGAGCGCCCGCCGCGTCGCCTCGTCGAGCTTGCCGGGAAAAATCATCTGAATGCGCGCCATGTCCGCATTTCTCCTTGATCTCGACGGCTCCGGCCTGTGTCTCGACCTCTTGGCTTTGCGTTCCGTGCTGATGCATCCGAGTCAGGGATTTCAGCCGTCCTTGTAGGCGGCGGATTCTGCACGGTTGCCCGCCGTGTCGAATCCGCGTTTCCATTGCCAGGCGGCCAGCACGACGCTGCGCGCCGCCACATCTACCGAAAGGCCAGTCCGGGGGACGATCGCCGCAACCATGTCTGCGTCGTCGGCGCCGTCCTTCTCCATGGGCCGGATAATGGAGTTCGCGGCCTTCATCTTGTCGATCGACAAGGCCAGGTCCTCAATCTTCGCCATGGTCCGTTGCAACGCTGAAGGATCGCCCGAGCGGATCGGCTCGTCGCCGTGGGGAAAGGCTTTCCGCTTCACCCCTTTCTTAGGTTCGCCGGACGCGGCGAAAGGCCGGTTCAGCATCAGCACCCGATGTCGCCAGGAGGGTTCCGACCCTACCCCGCTTGAATACAGCCGTCCCCTCCCGTTGGGCGCTGGGTAAGGTTGCAATGTTGCACCGTATTGACTCCTGCTTCCGTCATGAACAAAAAGGGAACATTAGGGCAAGCTGATGAGTTTCCATTGCGATGCGATCTGCCGCGAACATGTCTGTCGAGCAGCTCCAGGAGCGGATTAGCGTCCTGGGGGGCGGGAAGGGCCGAAGCCGCGCGGTGCTTGCCTTCGGAGTGCCGGAACTCGACAGCCGCCTTCCGCAAGGCGGACTGGCGCTCGGGGCTCTGCATGAGGTCGCAGGTGGTGGAAATGACGCTGTTGATGGCGCGGCCGCGGCACTCTTCGCAGCGGGAATTGCCGCGCGCGCGACGGGCAAGGTGCTGTGGTGTGTTACCCGACCCGACCTGTTCGCGCCGGCGATCGAACAGGCCGGCCTTGCCCCGGGAAGGGTAATCTATGTTGAAGCCGGCGACGAAAAAGCTGTTCTCGCCTGTTTCGAAGAGGGGCTTCGTGGGGGTTTTGGCGCTGTCGTTGCCGAGATTGCCCGGCTTTCAATGACGGCCTCACGGCGGCTTCAGCTTGCGGCCGAAAGCTCGGGCGCCATCGGCATCGCCATTCGCCGCTGGCGACGTCAGACGGAGGCAACCGATTTCGGCCAGCCAACCGCCTCCGAGACACGCTGGCGCGTCTCGGTCCTGCCGTCGACGCCCTTGCCGGTGCAGGGCGTCGGACGGGCCCGCTGGCATGTCGAGCTGATCCGATGCCGAGCCGGAGAGAGCGCTGATTTCACAGTGGAGGCATGTGATGCCAAGGGTCGTATCGCTCTTCCTTCCGATGTGGCCGACAGACCGCTTCAGAAGGAAATCGGGCGACGCCGCGCCTCGGCCTGAGACGCCGCTCGTCCTAATCGGCCGTAACGGTCGTCGCCGCGTCGTACTCGCCGCCGACGCGGCAGCGAACGCGGCCGGCTTGCGTATTGGTATGCCGGCGAGCAAGGCGCAGGCGATTGTTCCGGGCCTGATCGTGCATGATGCGGAGCCTGAGGCGGATGTCGACTCGCTCGGACGGTTGGCGCTGTGGGCACGTCGCCGCTATGCGCCGGTCGTAGCCACGGATCCACCGAATGGCATCGTGATCGACACGACCGGCGCCGATCATCTGCATGGCGGCGAGAGGGCAATGCTAACGGAAATAGTGCAGCGGCTTGCAGCATCCCGCATTATGGCTCGGGCGGCGGTCGCCGACAGCTGGGGAGCTGCCCATGCGCTGGCGCGCTTCGGCGGGGGGACGACCATGGTCGTTTCATCCGGCGAGACTGCGCAGGCAATCCTGCCTTTGCCGATCGCGGCGCTTCGCCTGCCCGCAGCAACGCTAGAGGGCCTGAGGCGGCTCGGATTCGAGGCAATCGCCGACCTCGCCGGCACGCCGCGCGCAGCGCTCGCCTTGCGTTTCGGGCCGGAGCCCGGCCGCCGCCTCGACCAGGCATTTGGGCGCGTGAGAGAGCCCATCGAGCCGATCCAGCCGGACGAGATCATCGATGTGCGTCGCAGTTTTGCAGAACCGATCGGCGCGCCGGAGACGATCGCCCGCTACGCGGGCAAGCTGGTGGCCGAACTTTGCACCGAACTTGAGACGCGAGGGCAGGGCGCGCGACGGCTGGATCTTCTTTGCTTCCGTGTCGACAACCGCCTCGAGGCGGTCCGTGTCGGCACAGCAATGCCGGTGCGCGATGTAAAGCGCCTGACCCGTCTACTCACCGATAGAATCGAGACCATCGATCCCGGTTTTGGCATCGAGCTGATGCGGCTTGCCGCGACCGTCGCCGAGCCGCTACGGGCGAAACAGACAATTTCCTCGCTTGCCGAGGCGCCGGAACCTGACGTCTCGGATGTGATCGACATCCTCGCCAACCGTGTCGGCGAGGACCGGCTCTATCGCTTCGCCCCGGTGCAGAGCGACGTTCCCGAACGCTCGGTTCAACGCATTGCGCCGATGGCGCCGGATACCGGCGAGGGCTGGCCCGGCCATTGGCCTCGACCGTCGCGGCTGCTGCCGCGGCCCGAGCCGATCGAGACGGTCGCGCTTCTCCCCGACCATCCGCCCGTGACTTTCACCTGGCGTGGCGTTCGGCGCCGCGTGAAACGGGCTGACGGACCGGAACGCGTTTTCGGGGAATGGTGGAAGCGCGACGCCGAACTCGCGGCGGTGAGGGATTACTTCCAGGTCGAGGACGAGAACGGCGAGCGTTACTGGGTCTACCGCGCCGGCGATGGTGAAGATGCGGCGACCGGTTCGCATCAATGGTTCATGCACGGAATCTTCGGATGATGGCCGAAACCCGATATGCCGAGTTGCAGGTAACCTCGCATTTCTCGTTCCTGCGTGGAGCATCGTCATGCGAGGAACTGTTTGCGCAAGCGGCGCTGCTCGGCATTGAAGCGCTGGCTGTCGTCGATCGCAATACACTTGCCGGCATCGTGCGCGCCCATGAGGCGGCCAAGACGACCGGCGTCCGGCTGATCGTCGGCTGCCGTCTTGATCTCGCCGACGGCATGTCGATCCTGGTCTATCCGAGCGACCGTCCGGCCTATTCGCGTCTCTGCCGGCTGCTGTCGCTCGGCAAGGGCAGGGCCGGCAAGGCGAAATGCCATCTCGAATGGGATGATGTCGTCGCCTATGGCGAGGGACTGATCGCGGTCCTCGTGCCGGACCAAGCCGACGATCTTTGCGCCGTTCGTCTGCGGCGGCTGCGCGACGCCTTCGCCGATCGAGCCTATATGGCGCTCACCTTGCGCCGACGCCCCAATGACCAGCTCCGGCCTTACGAGCTGGCAAACCTGGGGGCCAAGATGCGTGTGCCCAGCGTCGTCACCAATGATGTGCTGTTCCACGAGCCGGCGCACCGCATGATGCAGGATGTCGTCACCTGCATTCGTCATAACGTCACCATCGACGACGCCGGCTTCCGGCGCGAACGGCATGCGGATCGCTATCTCAAGCCAGCCGCGGAAATGGAGCGGCTGTTCAGCCGCTATCCCTATGCCCTTGCGCGAACCATCGAAATCGCCGACCGCTGCCGGTTTTCGCTCGACGAACTGGCCTATCAATATCCCGAGGAAAAGACGATGCCGGGTCTCACAGCGCAGCAGGCGCTGGAAAAGCTCACCTGGGAAGGCGCTGCCCGCCGCTATCCCGAGGGCGTGCCCGACAAGGTGGTCAAAATCCTGAAACACGAGCTGCGGCTGATCGAGACGCTCGAATACGCGCCATACTTCTTGACGGTCAATTCGATCGTTCGTTTTGCCCGCAGCCAGGACATTCTTTGCCAGGGCCGCGGCTCGGCCGCCAATTCAGCTGTCTGTTATGTGCTGGGCATTACCTCGATTGATCCCGAACGCAACAACCTTCTGTTTGAGAGGTTCATTTCTCAAGAGCGGCGCGAGCCGCCGGACATCGACGTCGATTTCGAACACGAACGGCGCGAGATCGTCATGCAGTGGGTCTATGAAACCTACGGCCGCGACCATGCTGCGCTGTGTTCCACAGTCATTCGGTATCGCACCAAAGGCGCGGTTCGTGATGTCGGCAAGGCGCTCGGCCTACCCGAGGACATGACAAGACTTCTGTCCTCGCAAGTCTGGGGCCATGGCGAGGCGGTCGATGAGCAGCGCGCCCGCGAGCTCAACCTCAATCTCGGCGACCGGCGGCTGCGCCTGACCCTTGAGCTGGCGGCGCAACTTGCCGGCACACCGCGGCATCTCTCTCAGCATCCGGGCGGCTTTGTGCTGACTCACGATCGCCTCGACGATCTCGTGCCGATCGAGCCGGCGGCGATGAAGGATCGCCAGGTCGTGGAATGGGATAAGGACGATATCGACGCTCTCAAATTCATGAAGGTGGATGTCCTGGCCCTGGGCATGCTCACCTGCATGAAACGGTCATTCGATCTCCTGTCCGAGCACAAGGGCATCGCTCTCGACCTGGCGACGATCCCGGCCGAGGATCCGCGCACCTACGCGATGATCAGGAAGGCCGACACGCTCGGCGTCTTCCAGATCGAATCCCGTGCGCAGATGTCGATGCTGCCGCGTATCAAGCCGCGAACTTTCTACGACCTGGTCATCGAGGTCGCGATCGTCCGGCCGGGCCCTATTCAGGGCGACATGGTCCATCCCTATCTTCGCCGGCGCGACGGAAAGGAGGAGGTGACGTTTCCGACACCCGAGCTCGAGCGCGTGCTCGGCAAGACGCTCGGCGTGCCGCTGTTTCAAGAGCAGGCGATGCAGGTTTCCATGGTTTGCGCCGGTTTTTCCGCGGGCGAAGCCGATCAGCTGCGGCGCGCCATGGCCACCTTCAAGCATACCGGCGGTGTCTCAAAGTTCCGCGACAAGCTGATCAACGGCATGATCGCCAACGGCTACACCCCGGAGTTTGCCGAAAAGACCTTCTCCCAACTCGAAGGGTTCGGCAGCTACGGCTTCCCCGAAAGCCATGCCGCCTCCTTCGCCCTGATCGCTTACGCCTCGTCCTGGATAAAATGCTGGCACCCGGACGTCTTCTGCGCGGCGCTGTTGAATTCGCAGCCGATGGGCTTTTATCTGCCGGCCCAGATCGTGCGTGATGCACGCGATCATGGCGTCGAGGTGCGCCCGGCCTGCATCAATGCCAGTCGCTGGGATTGCACGTTGGAGCCCACCGATGCTGAAGATCGTTTCGCTGTCCGGATCGGCCTGCGTATGGTGAAAGGTCTCGCCAATGATGACGCGGCCGCGATCGTCGCAGCGCGGGCCGACGAGCCCTTCACCTCGGTCGACGATCTCTGGCGCCGCGCCGGTGTGCCGGCGGCTTCGCTTGTCCAGCTTGCCGAGGCCGATTCCTTTTTGCCGGATCTGAACCTTGCCCGCCGCGATGCGCTCTGGGCGATCAAGGCGCTGCGCGACGAACCACTGCCCCTGTTTGCGGCCGCTGCTTCCCGTGAAGAGAAGACCGTCGCGGAGATCACAGAGCCTGTCATCACTCTCAGGCCGATGACGGCCGGCCGCGAGGTCGTCGAGGATTATGGCCATGTCGGGCTGACCTTGCGCAGCCATCCGGTGTCGTTTCTGCGGGCCGATCTTCACCGGCGCCGCATCGTGACCTGCCAGGAGGCCATGCAGGCGCGAGACAAACGATGGCTTGAGGCCGCCGGCCTGGTGCTGGTCCGGCAACGGCCGGGCTCGGCCAAAGGCGTCATGTTCCTGACCATGGAGGATGAGACGGGCGCCGCAAACGTTGTCATCTGGGTCAAGGTATTCGAGAAATTCCGGCGGGTGCTTCTTTCGTCCGCCATGCTCGGCGTGCGCGGCCGCGTCCAGCGGGAAGGGGAGGTGGTGCATCTCGTCGCGCATCAGCTGACCGACCTTTCGGCCGAGCTGGCGAGCGTCGGGAATCGCGAGACGCCGTTTCCTTTGCCACATGGGCGCGGCGATGAGACGCGTCATGGCGGATCGGGGATCGACCCCCGCGGCATGCCGAAAGCGCGCGATATCGTCGATCCCTACGAGCACATCGACCGCATCAAGGTCAAGACGCGGGATTTCCGGTAGCAGGGATGGATACCACTGCCACAATTCTCCACGCGGATCTCGACGCATTCTACGCGTCGGTAGAGCAACTGCTTAACCCGTCGCTGCGCGGCAAGCCGATCGCCGTCGGCGGCGGTGTCGTGCTTGCGGCGTCCTACGAGGCAAAGGCCTTCGGCGTTCGCGGCGGCATGCCGGGACGGCGGGCGCGCGAGCTCTGTCCCCACCTGATTTTCGTCGGCGGCAACTTCAAGGATTATCAGCGGCTCGGCGACGCCGCTATCCGGGTGCTTGGCGATTTTACCCCCTTGGTTGAACGTATTTCGATCGACGAGGCCTTCGCCGATGTCGCAGGCTGCACGCATCTGTTCGGCTCGCCAGCCGAGATCGCGACTGCCGTCCGCTGGCGGGTGCAGGAGGAACTCGGTCTTCCAATCTCCGTCGGCGTCGCCCGCACCAAGCATCTGGCGAAAATCGCATCCCAGGTCGCCAAACCGGACGGCTTGGTCGTGGTCGATCCCGAACGCGAGCTCGAATTCCTCCACGATCTGCCTGTCCAACTGATGTGGGGCGTCGGCCCGGTGACCAAAGCGAAACTGACCGAAGAGGGCATTCTCACCATCGGCCAGTTGGCAAACACATCGGGACGCTCGCTCGAGCGGCTTATTGGCCCGGCCGCCGGCGAGAAGCTCACGGCCCTTGCCTGGAATCGAGACCCCCGCCAACTCCGAACCCACAATCGTGCGCGCTCCGCCGGCGCACAGTTGGCACTGGGAAGAAAACCGGCTGTCGAACGTGTCATCAAACCAACGCTGCTGCACCTTGCCGATAGAGTCGGCACACGCCTGCGCGCAAAGTCGCTTGCCGGCAGCACGATCACAGTGCGCGTGCGGTTCGCCGACCTGCGCGCCGTCACGCGATCCGTGACGCTCGATGTGCCGATTTCGGCCACGGTGATGCTGGCTGAGATCGGCGAGGAGCTGGTTCGCGCCGCGCTTACCGATCACCCGGAGGAGCGAACGATCACGCTGCTAGCGATCTCGGTCTCACATCTCAGGTCGGAGCCCGAAATCCAGCTCGATCTCCCGCTCGGCCTTCCGGATGAACGGCGCAGACCTGGCGCCGGCGGAGGCATCGCCCGCTGGACCGCCGATCGCGCTGTCGACGCCATTCGCGAGCGTTTCGGATGGGCGGCCGTGGGCTACGGCTCCGCTGCTTTGGAGATCACCCGGTCGGTTCCCGACGTGTTCAGGGAGCTTGTTGAGAAGGATTTATGACCGTGATCCGTCTCCGACCGGCGACCACATTTCACATCGTCACCTACCGGAATAGAAGGTTTCCCGCTGGCGAGGGAGAGGACGACCGCGCCAGGAAGTGCGTTTCTAAAGCTGGCGCAGTCTTTCGGAGCAAGCGCCTACGCTGCCTCACGCGACTACCTTTTGCACGTTGAACCTCTACGCGAACACTCCTGCCGCGGAATCGTAAAAATGATCTAGCGCGCAACGTTTGGCGGTCCTGCATGCCGAAGCACTCTTGGCGATCCGTCACGCCGTTCGTATAGCCTGCCATCACATCGCGAGCGATCATCTCGCCGTCCTTTGGGTCAAGTCTCTCGGTTGAGAAGTGTAAGGCCTCCCGCACGACCGCACCAAGGAATGACAGTTCCACGGGCGTGCAAACGCCGGCAGAAGGCGTGCAAACGCTCTTTGTCCATGTAAAATCCTCCCGCCGCCGCGAACGCGGGCCCTGTGCGGGGTAGCATCGGGCCCGATCACCTTCCCGACGGACTTCTATGGGAAGTGAGTTCAGGCAGTGGCGGAAGTTGCGTCGGCACCAAGTAGGACCGCGGTCCAGTATCTCGATTGCAGAACCAAACTTCTAAAAGGGCAACCCTTCACGATGTGCCCCTAAGCCGTGGACGGCGTTTTATTGCGAGCGGTCGGGATTTAAGGCCGGCGAACGATGATGAGCAGCTGCGGCTAACCGCCGCCGCCAGCTTTCAGAACCAGAAGTGGCCGATAGCAAGTCCTGAAATTAACAACAACAGAGGAAGGAGCAGGTCCATCGATATACCATAGCGTAACGCGCCTTGCTTTTCAGCAGGACGGTCAAACTCAAAGTTCTGTCTCGATAGCTTTGTCATGGGGGCACCGGACCTACAAGCAACTGCCGTAGGATCACATGCTGCGTTTAATGCTTTCCGCTGTGAATCCGTAAAACATTAGCGAATTGCACATACCACCACGAAGCCGGTTAAGGCGACTACCTCGGCAGGGTATATCGGATGGTGAGAGAGGCGCCCTTGCCCTTCGGTGGCTGACTTATTGTCCTGTCGCTGGCTCGCATCTCGGCATACATCACACTGCAGCAGACTGGCATGTGATGACGAGTGCTTGGATAGCCGCCGACAGTTCGGTGCATTTCACCAGAGTTGATGTCGATTGATGCCGCGCCCTGCGCCTCGGCGACCTTCAGTCGTTTCTGTAGCTCTGCCTTGAAGATGACAGTTTTCATTTGAACCCCCTCTTGATCGAAGGGTTCTTTTGAAGAGGATATTGTCCACCGCGTCTATGTTAGAAATGCGCGCCGCTTACGATTGTAGTAACCGTTGTTGCGAAGGAGCAACGTTTTTAACCTACTGGTAGGCGGTAGGGGGCCGGAACGATCAACTAACGCTTGTGCAAGATTAATGAATCAGCCGCTTGCCCGCCTTGTGGACGCGGTCACCGTCGCCGATGAGGTTGCCCCGCTTCCTCAACGACCAGGCGGAACACCAGGCTGGCATCCTCGGCTAGGGCCTTATATCTTCCAAGGCGGCCAGCCGCCCTCGGCTATGGCGAGAAGAACCCGCTGCGCACGGCTCAGCGCAGCGGCTACCGCGACAGAGACTGGGAGACGCGGGCCGGCACCGTCGAGCTGCGCATCCCCAAGCTCAGGAGGGGCTCCTACTTCCCGAGCTGCCGGGCCTTTAGGCAGAACGAATGTAGTGGCGCTCCCAGAGAGCCGCCATTCAAAATGACAAATCGGGGATCACCGTATGAATCCAGACAGAATCGAATCGGACGGTTACGGAGTGGGCTTCGCTCGATCAGTTCGGCAAACAAAGAGGCCGCCTAGCGGGGCGCTAGGCGGCTCAACCGCTATCTCCGGGGTGGGGTATTGGGTTAGATAACGGATAACGAAATGTATCAGATTGAAACACCTTAGGCGACGGCCAACAGGTTGTAATTGGATCTACCTAGCGAGGAATACGCACTTCTCTCGCATCTCACGAATCGCCGCTGGAGTCATGAATAGTTTCTTGCCGATTTACTCGTACTGGAGCTTGCGAGGCGCAACAAAAGCGACCTAACCCCTCGGGTCTAGCCGCAACCCAAGCCCGCCTACGTTCGCCTTGCGGGCTTAGTTATTTACCGCCTCGTCGCCGAGTGTCGCAGAAAACCCTTGGAAATCAATCGGGAGCGCCTGGCGGGCCCCGCAGATCAGGCGGTGATGCACACCGCCCGCGCTGCCGAGGGCATCAGCTTCCCGCCGCGTCGCCTTAATAGCCACCGCCCCCTTGTCGCCACTCATGCCGCCACTGTTCCCGTTCGATGTGGAAGCGGCTGGCGGTGCGGGTGGAGACTCGCCGCGTGGTGCTGTCATGCAGGCATTCAAAGCAATACCGAAAGCAGGATGAGCAGGCGCATACCGATAACCTTTCACATTGCCCTCGATAAACGTCTTAGCCGCAGTCAATATTCCATGAGTTTGATCACAGATTGCGCCCGCCACGGTTCGCCCTGGCGGGGTTTTCCTAGTCGGACTCACGTTTGATGTTTGCGAGCCTTCCAAGCGTGATTTCATCAACGCCGTGCCTTGTGGCAATCTGCCCGGTGAGGGAGGAATCCAATGTCGATCCATCTCACCGAAATCATTCTCGCCGCCTCAATCCTGGGCTTCGCGGTCGCTTACTCAATATTGTGAGCCGCCGCAGATCGGGCCGCACCGATTTGAAGGCAATGACAAATGACCGCTATTCGCGGGTCCGTGATTGCATCAATTCTCGTCGCCGCAGGCGGCTTGTTCATTGACACGGCGCGCGGTCACCAAGCCATGCCGACAGATGCGCAACCGTCTGGATGGGCCTATCCGCCCTCGTGCTGCGGCGGCGATGATTGTCAGGCTGTTCCGGATAAGGCAATCGGCGAAGGGCCGCGCGGTTACATCATCCGCGCCACTGGCGAAGTGATTGGCTATGCCGATACGCGCATCAAGGTTAGTCCGGACGGCGTGACGCATTGGTGCGCAGGTGCCCACACCAAACGAACGATTTGTTTGTTCATTCCGCCCAAAGGTTTTTGAGGCGACCCTTTTTGCCCCTCCCGCGCTCGACGCTTGCCGCGTCCATGTCGCACGGATTTTGCCGATGGTCGCAGGAAGCCCGTGGAAATCCATGAGAGGGCGCGCGCCCGTTTTCGCGCAATTGGAAGTGGAAGCGCCTGCCTTAGGATTCTCGCAAACATTGCGCATCATCGGCGGGGCTCCAAACTGGCAGACGAATCCTCGGAAATGTGGCTGCGTGCGAGATCAAGCAGGATTGGTTGCTTGGGGCCCAACGAATTCTTGACTGCCTCAGTGAAATCGGTGTTTCGGCCTGTCAACATTTCTCGAGGTGGAAAAGTGGGGAACAAAAAAATTGTTGTTGTAATTCCACTTGTTACATTTGGAAGGTGGCGGAGGACGAGGCAGACAGCATCGCGGCGCGCTTGGCGGCTGGGGAAACCGCTACCGGCGTTGTTTTGCGATAAGTGCCGTCCAGAGACGAGTGAGCGGTAATTAAACGTCTGGAGGGCTACCGGGTGGAGGCGGTCAAGACGGCTGGCGGCTGATGATCCGTGGTGTCATCATTGAAGGACGGGCAGCGGCCGACTCGTCCAATTCTGCGGCGCCCCCACTGCCAACAATCTCGGCGTTTTCAGCCATGCCGTCAGTCGCTCCCCTTGCGTATGGTTTCAACTTCAAGCGAACCTGGCGGAAGCGGTTTGAGCAATTCGGACTCGGGTTTTGTCAAATAAATCCAGGACGCCCAATCCTTCGGCCAAAGCACTACGACCTGCCGGTTATGGTAGGGCTCGACATCAGATCCCGGTTCGGTGGTGAGCATCGTAAAAGCCGGCGGTTGATTACCCTGGCCGCCGCGCCAGAGGCCGGCTATGGCCATAAATGGCGCGTTGACAAGCGTGAACCGGTGCTTCGCCTTCGGATATTTATTGCCGGTGAATTCGAAAAACGCGCTAGCCGGTATGAGGCAGCGATTGCTGCTTCCGAAGCTTCGTCCCTCCGATCGGAAGTTGAACACCGGTCCACCCCTGTGGCCTGACGGTGGGAAACTGAAATTCATCGAGGCCAGCTCGATGCTATTGCCAACAGCGCACATGACCGGCGCCATGTCGTTGATCCGGACGTTATCGCTTTGCGGAAGGTCGAGTTCGGACTGCTGCGTGGGTATGCCAAGTTCGAGCGCCTGCATCATCATGCAGTATTCCGCCCACTTCACATGCTGTTCGTACGCGTTGCACATTCCGATCAATGTAGCTCGCAACTCGCGTGAGGACGAGGGTGAGAGTTACGATCCTACGTCATACCGACTCCATGTAGTTCGGCTTCATGAGATGATCCTCCGACTGCAAAGAAATCAACGTCTTTGGTGCCGATCGGCGCTGGAACCTCAGTCCGCTTCACAACGGCCGTTTCTCTCTGTCCATCGGTCGCCAACTCTCGGCAGCGGGTTAAGTCCCAGCAGGAATCTGTTGCCAGAGTTCACGAGTATCTGACGGGGCGGCCAGGCGCTATCGCGGCGGCCGCGGCGACGATTCCCCGAGTGTCGATTTCAAAATGCCGGTAGAGATCTGCGATCGTGCCCGTTTGCCCGAAGCGGTCGACGCCGAGCGATCTTGTCTTGTGACCCGACACTGAACCGAGCCAGCCGAGCGCTGCGGGGTGGCCGTCGATGACGGTGACCAGGCCCGCGGCGGCGGGAGCGGCCGCAAGAAGCCGCTCGACGTGGCTCACCGCGTGATGAAAACCCGCCTGTCGAGCCTGCCCAGCGGCCGTCCACCCCGCATAGAGACGGTCGGCCGATGTGACTGCAAGCAACGCCGTATCCGGACGGTCCTCAGCAAGAAGGCCGACTGCTTCGATCGCTTCTGGGGCGACTACGCCAGTATAAGCGATAACAACCTGCGTGTTATGAGCAGGAGGTCGCATCCAGTAGCCGCCGTCGATAACCGCGCTCAGCATCTCCTCGTCGAGCGAGCGCCGCGGCTGTGCTATCGCCCTAGTCGAAAGACGCAAGTAGACAGCGCCTCCGGTTTCCTTGCCGGGCCAAGCCTCGTTGCCTGCTGGGTCCCTGCTTGAGCGCTGAATATATTCGAAGGCGAAGCGGGTGATTGCGGCGAGTTCATCGACGAACGCCGGCTCGTAGCTTGCAAGCCCGTCTTTGGCCATACCGATCAGCGGGGTCGCAATGGACTGGTGAGCGCCTCCCTCGGGCGCGAGCGATACGCCTGACGGCGTGGCAGCGAGAATGAAGCGGGCGTCCTGGTAGCAAGCGTAGTTGAGGGCGTCGAGGCCACGTTCGATGAACGGGTCATAAAGGGTCCCAACCGGCAAAAGGCGCTCGCCGAATATTTCATGCGAGAGTCCGAGCGCGGAAAGCAGCGTGAAAAGATTCATTTCGGCAATGCCGAGCTCGAAATGCTGTCCGCGGCTAGACCAACTCCAGTTGTAGGTGGAGGCGATACGTTCGGTTTTGAACAGGTCCGCCGAGGCTTCCCGCGAGAACAGTCCCCGCCGATTCACCCAGGCGCCAAGATTTGTGGAAACCGTCACATCCGGTGAAGCGGTGACAATGCGACTGGCGAAGTCCGACTCCGATTTGGCAATCTCGTGTAGGATCAGTCCGAAGCCCTGCTGGGTGGACATTGTCGGCTGTGTTGTAATCGATAGGCTTTCGGGAACCGCCACCCTTTTTGCTTCAAGGCGCCGTGGGCCTCCTTGAATGAACGGGGCGGCCGCAAGAACGGTTTGCAATTTTGCTTGCGGAACGCCCAGTCCTTCAAAGCGCTCCCATTCACGACCTTCGCCGATATTCATCTTCTTGCGCAAGAGTTCGATCTGGCCGCCCGTCATCAGTCCGGCATGGTTGTCCTTGTGTCCGGCGAGCGGCAGTCCGTAGCCCTTGATGGTGTAGGCGATGAAACACGTCGGCCGGTCATGTTTTCGTGCCGCATTGAATGCCGAAATGAGGGTCGGCAGGTCATGGCCACCCAAGTTCGTCATCAACCTGGCGAGGCTTGCATCATCGTGCTGATCGAGCAGTTGTGAAATCGGTGCCTGATCGCCGAAATCATCGACTAGTCGTTTTCGCCATGCGGCCGCGCCTTGGAATGTCAGCGCTGAAAAGAGCTGGTTGGGGCATCCGTCTATCCATTCCCGCAGTTGTTCTCCGCCGGGCTGTCCGAAAACCTTCTGCTGGAGCGATCCGTGTTTGAGGATGACGACGTCCCATCCAAAATTGCGGAAAATTGCGTCAAAGCGCGCCCAAAGTCCTTCGCGAACGACGGCGTCGAGGCTTTGGCGATTGTAGTCGACGATCCACCAGGTGTTTCTGAGGCCGTGCTTCCAGCCCTCCAGAAGGGCTTCGAAGATGTTTCCTTCGTCCATCTCGGCATCGCCTGCAAGAGCGATCATCCGGCCCTGGCCGCGGGCGGTTCCCCATGCTTTGGCGCCGACGTAGTCCTGAACCAGGGACGCGAACAGCGTCTGAGCGACGCCAAGCCCCACGGAACCTGTCGAGAAGTCTACATCGTCGCCGTCCTTGGTCCGCGATGGATAGGACTGGGCGCCGCCGAATCCCCGGAAATTGCGCAGCTTTTCGAGGTCCTGGTTGCCGAAGAGATACTGGATGGCATGGAATACCGGACTTGCGTGCGGCTTGACGGCTACTCGGTCTTCTGGCCGCAGCACCGAGAAATAGAGCGCCGTCATGATGGTGGCGAGCGAAGCGGATGACGCTTGATGGCCGCCCACCTTCAAATCAGATGTCTCGCGCAGATGATTGGCGTTGTGAATCATCCACGTTGCCAGCCAAAGCACCTTCTTTTCGAGCGCTGCAAGCGCCTCCAGCCTTCCATGGTCCATTTCGTCACCTCCGCCCGCAACATAGAGGTAGAGACAAACGGCGTGTGACCAATCCAAGCTTGAACCCGCTGCAATCTTGGTGAAGATTGCCTTCAACCCAGCACGCAATAGGGATTTCTGCCAATGCGCAACATCGACGCGATCGATCGAAAAATCATCGGTGCGCTGCAGGAGGACGGCAAGATGACGGTTCAGGAGGTTTCCGAGCGGGTAGGGCTTTCTCAATCTCCCTGCGCGAGGCGCATCCGTATCCTGGAAGAAGCAGGAATCATCAAAGGCTACGCGGCGATCGTCGATCAAAAAAAGGTCGGTCTGCCGATCAGCGCCTTCGCATCGATAAAGCTCGAGCGTCAAACAGAGGACAATCTCGAGCGATTTACCCAGGCCGTGGCGAGATGGCCAGAGGTTGCGGATTGCTATCTCATGACTGGCCAGCGCGACTACCTGCTGCGGATCGTCGTGCGAGATCTCGAGGCATATGAAGATTTCCTGAAGGATAAGCTTACCCGTCTGGAAGGCGTGGCCTCGATCGAGACAAGTTTCGCACTTGGCCAGATCAAGCGATCCGAGAAGTTCCCACTCGGATAAGTTCGCTCGCATGAGCTGGCGCTAGCATTTCGATAGATGATTGGCTGAGAGAGGGTACGACGGCAACGATCTGGCGCCACGACCCGAACTGCGGTCGTCGCGGAAGGTGGATTTCCGCGAGGCGATCGATGCGGTGCGCTACCTCGTCCGGTCGGGCGTCGGCTGGCGGATGCTGCCTATCCACTTCGGCCCTGATAGACGGTCTACGGCTGGTTGCGGGGGTTGGCGCCCCGCTTCTTGTTCCAGACGATCCACGACATGTTGCTGGTGGCGGACCGTGGCCGAAGCAACTCAGGATGGGCCGGACGAGGTGTGGCCGGAAATGCTGCACGAGGTGTCGCCCTCGATTGGCGAAATCCTGGCCGACCTGATGCACGTGCGCGTCGTGCGTCGGATTGACGGAAGCATACGCTCACTTCGATCGAATTTGATCCGTCCACCACGGCTCCCACAATTTCCGTTCCGGCGAACAGCCGCATCACTGTCGGCGGTCGCATCCAGAAGCGCGCGTTCGTGGCTCATGCCGAGCTTCTGGCGGGCGCTCGCGAACTGTTGTCGTTCCGATGTCGGGAGTTCACATTACCGATGACGTAGTGGCATCCATAGTCACGAGCACGGCGCTGTTCGTCGCTGATTGCTACGTCTCGAGCGACAACAACGCCGCCATCGAAATTCAGAATAACACCGGCTCCACCGTGGCGGCCGGCAATGTGGATGTTACGACTTTCACCCGCGCCGGCTGGCTATTCCGTCGCATAAGAAGAGTGAGAACGACATGACGAATTCAACGACTGCTCAAGCTATTGCCGTTGGTGAAGTCATCCGGCTGTTGAAGCTCGGCCCGGATGAGTTGCCCGATCGGGTGCGGCAGGCGGAGGAAAGCGACCGCATCAAGGTCCATAACGATAGTGTCACTCTGCGCGGCCTCGCAGGCGACCAGAACTTGAAGCCAGAGATTTTCTGGTGATGGACAGCGGACAGCTTGCGAGCGTGTCGCGGGGTGTTTGGGATATGCTGCCCAAGGGGTAGATGGCGGGGGCATGGGCGGCTCGGGGTCTACAAGACCGTCGAGCGAACAGTTCTTCCTGTGACGTGGTTCCCTGAACCGGCTTTCGCGCCCGGCGAACCTATTGCATAGGTCTTGATGAGAAAAAGGCCGGCGTCCGTGTAAGGGACTGGAGGAGTTAGGCGGGCGCCGGCTTTAAACCATAACGGGGGATATGGTGAGATCGGAGTATACGGCCCGCCAGTCGCTCATTGCACCTTGTCCAATCGGAGAGGGTCACTCCTTCGGAGGGGCGCTGGCCTCGCTGGCCGGCCTGCACTGACGGTGAGATATGTATCCAAGGAAAAGTTGCTGGACGTGAAGCTAAAGACAATTTTCGGCCCGGTAATTAGCTTTTCTCTCAAGGGCTGAGGGCACAGACCTCCCTCAGTTCGACTGAGGCCCGACCGTTACGTCCCTTCCGGTCGGGCCTTCTTGTGTTCAGGACTAAATCACTCGGGGTGAACCGGCGGGCCGGATATCGCCAAGGAAGCCCGCCGATCCAAGCTGGCAACGCCCTATAAGAGGGGACCCTTAAGCCCGACTTGAACAGTTGCCGGCAGATTCCGGCGCATTTTCTGCGTTATCTCGTTGTTTTTGTTGAGGTGGAGCTAGGCGCGGTTTTTAGGCGTAATGCTAAATAATGTCCTGCTTTGAAGCGCGGAGCTTGACGAATCACCGTTTTTGGTAATGCTGATTGCATGTTCGTGCGCGAGAAGAACATCCGCGGCTACACCTACCTCTACCTCGTCGAGAGCGTGCGCGAGGAAGGGCGGATGAAGCAGCGGATCATCCGCAATCTCGGGCGCAAGGAGGCGGTCCTGGCCTCGGGTGATCTCGATCGGCTCGCCTCTTCAGTTGGCCGCTACGCTGAGCGGGCCATGGTCTTGCAGGCCATCGAGCAAAGTTCGACAAGCCTGCACACCCGCCGCATTGGCGCACCGCTGCTGTTCGGCCGGTTGTGGGAGGACACCGGTTGCCGGGCGGTCATCGAAGGGCTGCTGACGGAGCGGAAGTTCGAGTTTGCCGTCGAACGGGCCGTGTTTGCTGCCGTGCTTCACCGCATCATGGCCTCCGGCTCCGACAGGGCCTGCGAGAAGTGGCTCGTCGACTACGACATCCCCGGCGCCGACGATCTTGCCTTGCATCACTTCTACCGGGCCATGGCCTGGCTCGGCGAGGAACTGCCCGAGGCGCGCCAAGCCAATGCGACGCCATTCTCGCCGCGCACTGTGAAGGACGAGATCGAGGAAGCGCTGTTCGCCAGGCGCAAGGATCTCTTCACCGACCTCAGTGTCGTGTTTATGGATACCACCTCGCTCTCCTTCGAAGGCGCCGGCGGCGCCACGCTCGGCGCCCATGGCCATTCCAAGGACCATCGGCCCGATCTCAACCAGATGATCGTCGGCGTGGTGATCGACGGCGAGGGCCGACCCGTCTGCTCGGAGATGTGGCCGGGCAACACCGCCGATGTCAGCGTGCTGATCCCGGTCATCGACCGGCTGCGTCATCGTTTCGGCATCGGCCGGGTCTGCGTCGTCGCCGACCGCGGCATGATTTCCGCTGCCACGATGGCCGCGCTCGAGGAGCGCGGGCTGGAATACGTGCTCGGCGTGCGCGAGAGGACGGACGTCCTGGTGCGCCGTGTCGTGCTCGAGGACGACAAGCGCTTCACGCCTTTGCTGATCGAACGCGCCACCGGCGAGACGCAGCTCTTCGTCAAGGAGGTGACCGTCGAAGGACGGCGCTACATTGTCGCCCGCAATGAAGCCGAGGCGGACAAGGACCGTGCCGATCGTGCCGCGATCGTCGAGGGCCTCGACCGCCAGCTGAAGAAGGGCGACAAGGCGCTTGTCGGCAACTCGGCCTACCGCCGCTATCTGCGCAGCACGAGCCCCGGCGCTTTCGAGATCGATGCCGGCAAGATCGCTGACGAGGCAAGGTATGACGGCATCTTCGTGCTGCGCACCAATGCCAGGATCACGCCGCTGCAGGCCGTCCTGCGATATCGCGACCTCCTCCAGGTGGAGGAGCTGTTCCGCACAGCAAAGGCGCTGATGCGCACCCGGCCGATCTATCATTCCTCCGACGAGGCCATCCGCGGCCATGTGTTCTGTTCGTTTATCGCCCTCGTATTGCGCAAGGAATTGCACAAGCGCTGCGAAGCGGCCGCCATCAAGCCCGAATGGGCCGACGTCCTGCGGGAACTCGACCGCCTACAGACCGGCGTCATCGAGAAGGACGGCAAGGTGATCACCGTTCGCACGCCGGCAACTGGATCTATCGGCAACGTCTTCCGCGCGGCCGGCGTCGCCTTGCCGCCGAACGTGGCCGAAGCACAGGCTGCCTGAGCCGGCTTCGGAACCCTCCCTCGAGCGCTTCGTAGTGCTAACAACCCTGCGCACGCCCTCAACACATTGAAACACCAGCGCTTTCCAATTCGCGGTGTTTAAGTTGGGTTAAGCGTTACCGCTGGCAATGAAACGGTGAAGGGCAACCGCTTGTTCCTGCGGTCAACGCGATTAGTGTTCGGTACTGCGAACGCCCGCACAAACCCACCTGTCCAGCTTCGCAAAAATCCCGGCGTCGCATAGAGGGGTGTGGCGCGCGACGCCGGGGCAGCCCTCCACGGAGGGAGGGACAAACCGTATATTACCACAAGCTAATAAGCGCTACACGGGATATTCGCTGTTTAGGCTGCTTTGTCACGAGGGGCGGCGTTTTGCGTGCACCGCCTCTGCCTTATCGATTTCCGTTAGCGACTTTGCCGAGGCCTGAGGCGATCGTCTAGCGCAACCGGACACCTCGGCCCGCCCTCAGCGCATTGTCCGCCAAAAAGGAATAAGCTTTCCGGGCCGCTTCTTCTCTTAGATACTGAATTAATTCTCGTATGCCGATTTGCATGTATTACTAAAGTAAATATGCACCACCGGTATGGGTAAGGTTGGTTATAAATTCTTCGGATACCTCTTTACAATCCGCAGACTCATGCAAAAGTGTCTCGCGTTTTGATTTATAAACGCCGGAGGGGGCAATAACAAGATTGAGGTACTTACGGATACGCGGTCAGCGGCCAACAAGGGGGTGTCGCGCAGCGAGCCCAAGGCACCAATCGCAGCATGGTACAATGCCGAAGGCATCTGGTGCGTCTGCCGGCAACGGGCCGGCAAGGTCTGGATAGAGCAATATCAGGTGGTCATTTACGAATGAGGCCCAGCAGTCGCTTCTTTACGATGCCAATGAAGGAAGGGCCCGACCGGCAGGGCGGGGGACGAAATAGGCCGGTCGGGCGGGCCTCTACAGGCCAATAATTCTTCATTGGCTAAGAAAGCGGCGTAGTTGAGGCGTAGGCCCGCTATGAAGCCTTCGTCCGCCCGCGCTTCTTGGGCTTCTCGGCCGGCTTCCGGCCAAGGCCCAGTTCCTTCGCCATGGCCGAGCGGATGGCGGCATAGTTCGGCGCGACCATGGGATAGTCGCTCGGCAGGTTCCATTTGGCCCGGTATTCGTCAGGCGTCATGCCATAGCTGGCCTGAAGGTGGCGCTTCAGCGACTTGAACTTCCGCCCGTCTTCTAGCGAGATGATGTAATCAGGTCTCACCGACTTTTTGATCGGCACAGCGGGCTTCTGCGGTTCAACAGTCTCTGCTGCATGAGCAGCGCCATTGACCTGGCCAAGTGCTGCATAGACGTCGGCGATCAGTTTAGGCAATTCGCCAACTGGAATTGGATTGTTGCTCACGTACGCGGCCACGACGTCGGCAGTTAGCTCGATTTGCAGTTCGTTCTTATCGGTCATTGGATTTCCCCTCTCAATTCGCGGGGTGTACTTAGCCGCGTTGTGAAGGGAGCGCAATTGGGCCGGCGTGGAGTAATCAAGCTCCGAAGCGCCGCCCGCCAGCATTCAAGGAAAGCCCGGCTTCGGCCGGGCATTTCACGCGCAAAAAAGACCCGTCCGGCGTTGGGGCTGGGGAGCTGGGGACGCCGGACGAGTCGATGCGGGCACACAAGTTCCGCCGCGAGGCGGAAAGTGGCACGGCTTCACGAGTCGGGCAACTGCTTGCCCGATCCGCGCTGGACTGGCGTGATGCCGGTCCGGACAATACATCGATGCTGCCCGAAATTGCGGATGGCGTTCATCAAAAACAGGGAAGGGGCATGCCGCAAATAATCCAGCCGCGCGGGCTTAGGCGCCCGACCGCGGCCGCGCATCTTGGTATCTCTCCGTCGCTTTTGACCGCGAGCGGGCGGCGGGAAACATTCCAGCTCCCAAGATCATGTTCGGCGTGGCACCGTATGACCGCCGCGATTTAGATTCTTTGTTCGACGGCAAAGTCGCAGTGGTCGGAATACGAGCCGACAACGACAACGCTTCAGACTGGTGGGACCGCGAATGCGCCACAGAAAACCGAAGTACATAAATGAATACCTGGACCGGCATGGCAGAGCGCGCATCTATCTGAGGCGCCCCGGCTCGCCGCAGGTTGCATTGCCGACGCCGCTCTATTCGCCCGAGTTCTGGACGGCTTACACGCCGCCATGCAGGACACCCCTGTCAAGGCCAGCCGCATGCCCCCGGTTCGGTCGCTGCGGCGGTGCATGGCTACTAGGGCAGCATCGAGTTCAAGTCGTTGGCAGGAACGACACAGGCCGTTTACCGCGGCGTGCTCGACCGCTTTATAGCGACCAAGTATGGATCTGGGCCGATTGCGGGAATGCAGGCGAAGCATGTCAACACCATTATTGATGAGATGGCGTCCACCCCCACCGCCGCTTCGAACTTCCACAAGCGGCTCTGTGCGGTCAGGGACTATGCCGTTTCGGCTGGAATGCGCGCTGACAACTCGGTCGCCACATCGAAGCGCGTCAACCATTCATCGGACGGACACCGGACATGGACCGAGGAAGACATCGCCGCTTTCCGCAAGCATTGGAAAGTCGGGACGCCGCAGCGGCTCGCAATGGAAATCTTGTTGCACACCGGCCTCCGCCGGTCCGATGCGGCGCAACTCGGCTGGCGGCATGCCGTCGGCGGTGCCTTTGTCATCACGGCACAGAAACAGGCGCGCCGCTTCACATTCCAATTACAGCCGAGCTTGACCGATTCTTGAAAAGCTGCCCGGTCGAATATCTGGCGGACGTGTACTGCTGCCTGGATGGATGGCGGCTTATCGCCGCGTGCAGCGCCGCCGCGCGAATTGCTGTCGCTTCTGCCGAATGACCCGCCTTCGCCGACATTGCGGTGCGACAGACCAAAGAGAATCGCACCAAGATTGAATACCCCCGGTTGTAATCCGAGCTGAGATCGGTATTCTTTCCCCACTGCCGGGTTTCTTTGGACATGAGGACGAGGCGCGGATGGGCGCTGGGTGGGAGATGGTCGCAGCTTTCACACCCGGAGACCGGATTTGAGGCACGTCGCAGTCGAAGACAAGCTGATCGACGCGATCTACGCCACCATATTTGGCGAGGGATCCTGGCAGGATTTTCTCGATCGTCTGAGCCTCAACCTGCCTGACGGCAAGTCCGCATTGTTCTATCACGACATTACGAAGGGCAAGGGTGCTTGGGACCTTACCAGAGGTATGGACCACTCCCTCGTTGCCCAATACGGAAATTATTATTGCAGTCTGAACCCCTGGATGCCGGCTGCGGCGGTCAGGAAAGTTGGGGTGGGGGTCGTAGCCGAGCAGATGTATAGGCGCGACAAGCTGGTAAAGACGGAGTTTTACAACGACTTCCTTAAGAAGGTTGGCGGCGAGTCTGCCGTCGGTGTGACCATTGTAAGGGAGGAAGGACGCTCGTTCCTCCTGTCCACGCTGACCTCTTCGACCGATCCCGAAGCCAACCGGCCCGCAGCAGAGGTCCTGACAAAGCTGGCTCCCCACCTGCGACGGGCTTTCCGGCATTTCAGGGGGACCACGGGCGCAAAGTCCATTTCCGACATCGGCGCCACCTTGTTTGACGCCGTCAATATCGGGATGGCTGTCATCGGTGACCGAGGCTTGGTCAAATCGGTGTCTACAGAGGCGATGAGGGTCGTCGATGCCGGGAAGTGCGCCAGGATCAACATGCTTGGCAAACTCAAATTCTGCACCGAAGAAGCAGACGACATCCTTACCCAGATGCTTGACAGGTCCTATGAGGGACCAAGGTCGGTAAGCTGCGTCGTCGACACGGTAAAGCTGACCTTCATCCAAGTCATGAAAGACCGCTTGTCTTTCTACTTCGAGGGTCCGACGATCGTCGTCCTGATGGAACGGGGCGCAGGGCGTCAGAACGGCGGCTTCGACATTGTGCATTTCTCGAATGTTCACAAACTGACAGCTGCCGAAACCAGGGCCTTCGCCGGGATCATGGCTGGCAAGAACGTCGACGAGATCGCACGCGAGGCCGATCTTTCCAGGGAGACAATCAGGTCGCAGCTGAAGGGCCTCTACGCGAAAACCGGGACCGGCGGACAGATCGACCTCCTCCGTATGGTCGGCAAAATCATCCACTGAACGCAGCCCGCTTGGTTTCACCCTCGCGGGTGAAGATCGCTTTTTGAACTTGTGCGACAAGGCGTACGATGACGCTGTGCGTCAACGGGTTCGGCTTTCCTAACTATAGCCGAGGCTCGGCGGGGACGTTCAATAGCCCCAGCGTCCCCGCCTTTTTCTCCTGTCCTTCGTCGAACCCAATTGCTGACCTTGTGTCCGGATGGCGCACTCGACGCGGCACCTCCCCACCGACTGCCAGGCATCCAAGATGTTTCCGGCGGCAAACTCCGCTTTCCGAAAGGGTCGAAGTTAAAAACTGCAAGCCGCCTCGCAGTTGCCAAAGCGAATGCTCGCTTCCTAGGAGATCAGGGTGTCAGGGAGACTGGAGGCATCGCCGACTATGATGGTCAGGGTTTCGCATTGAGATTGCGCGAAGCCCATGCGGCCAGCTTGTCTTCGTCGTCGTTAGGAGGGCGGAACAAGCGTGCCTATTAGAGCGTGGCCCAGACGGCGGAATGCTCTGCTATTCAGGTGTGGTGAGCGTCTGGCTGGGGTGCAGCAAATCTGTCGCGGGCGGGCCTACGAGGAACGACAACTCGCGCGCCAAGTCTGATGACGGTAAGCAGCAGCAAACCTGGCCAGACGAGGCCGGATATGATCCACCCCAGGAACCCGGCAAACAGGGTCCATACCATATGCGCGCGCGCGTTCCAGCTTATGGCCTGTGTTCCACCTTTGAGCAGGCCTCCGCTTCCTGCCGCACCAACTTGATGATCATCTCCAACAGCAGGACGCAGGCCTCGACTGGCCACAGTTCCGCTGCACCGACGTGGTCATCGCATAGCTCGATTGGTCCCTGCAACCAAGACCGAGGGGTGCTACCAGATTACGCGCTAGGTTCTGGTGGCGGTTGCTACCAGATGGTGCATTTTTATGGTTGCGGCGCCATGGCGAGGGCCGCCTGAAGCAGACTGAATGGAACCGCTAGCCGGAATCAACTGGCCCTTGGCGGTTCCCATCTGTGTGCCAGCATCCGCATCTCGTTGCGCAACGTCTCTTCGATGTCGGATCGAGTGGCGTCCGCCTCCGGGTGATCTCTCAGCAGTTGGTCAGTCTTCGCCTTAAGATCCAGCGACGAATTTCGCCGTTGAGCGTCTGAAACGGTGTCTGCTATTTCCATGGCCAATGGAAGCTTTGACATCAGGTTCTCCTTCGGAGCAGCCGCCCTGTCGTTACTTTAGACGGTCGAAAAATTGGGGCGATGTCATGGAACGCTGAGATCGCGGCGAATTGCAGGCGTTTTGGAAGATCGCGTGCTATTTTAATGAAGAGCAAAACGGCAATTGCCGATGCTGAGGGGCTGTTCAGCCTGGCCGGAGGGTGGCGGCGTGAGAAGCAACCTTGAGATCGTGTTTTTGTGACCGGTAATCAGGTAAAATTCGCTCGCATGGTCCCTTTATACCTTCCGTGGGGTGGATCGTGCGGGGCTGGCGCTTTTGGGGCCACTGAAAAGCGCCAGCCGCCCGATTTGGGTATTCGCCGATCGGCGCTGCTGGATGTTGGTGCTTTGCTGCTTAGGAGGAGTCATTCCCGTGAACATCACCCAGATTTCCCACCCTGTTTCGCCAGGCAAGCCCGCTCCGGATTTTGTTCTACCCGCAGTGGACGGAAGCGGGACGGTATCTTTGGCCGACTATCGGGGAAGGACCCCATTCTTTCTTGCACTGTTCATTGGCCTGTGGTGTCCGTTCTGCCGCCGCGCAATCGCCCAAATCGCCGCATCGGAGCCTGCGCTTAAGTCTGCAGGAGTTGAAACGCTCGGAGTTGTGGCTACACCGCCCGATAACGCCCAGCTTTATTTCAAATATCGGCCCACACGCCTGCGTCTGGCGGCGGATCCCGAACTCTCGACGCATCAAGCATATGGCGTTCCAAAACCCACACTGACGCCGGAGTTCCTGAGGGCGTTGGAAACCACCCTGATCAACCCAGACGGGGTTTTGGCAGAACCGCTGCCGATCTCGCAGGCGGCCGAGGCCGTCGGGAGGCTAGACGGTTACAAGGAGAACGAGACGGACCAAGCCGATATGGAGCGACAGTGGCCGCAGCTCAAGGGCCAATTTTTGATCGATCGGGACGGCGTCGTCCGCTGGGCCAATATCGAGTGCGCGGCGGAGGGGCTAGCCGGAGTAGGCAAATTTCCTTCCGCCACTGATATCCTGGCCGCAGCGCGGACGCTGTCTAACTGAACCGGAAGGACTTCATGGCTTGAATGACCGTCCGCTACCACGCTGCCCAGACGGTCCAGCCAGCCAGCTCGTTCCAGTAGGATATTGGATTTAAGTGGAGTTGGGCGGGAAGCGCTCCTTCAGGTCGCGGGATCGCGGTCAGGGGAACATGTCCGGCCTAGCGCCTTAGTCGGTCTCGCGGCGAACGGCCGCGATCGCAATCATCGGTGCGACAAGCGCGGGATCGGGCGCGCTTCAGGGCCGGGCGGCGATCGGCCGCAGCGTCGCCGCCGGTTCACGCAACACTTTGCGATCACGCACGATGCCGCGCGATGCCGAGCGCCTGCGCGACGATCGGACGAATGTTTGAGGCATCCGGCCCCGGCATGAAACTGGCGGTCAGCATGGCGGCTCACCCGGTTCTGGACGGAACGGACGCGCCAACGCTACGAGTACATGGCGAACCGTTGTGCATCCTGTTTCTCAGCCCTCCGGCTGCGTCATCTGCTTTTGCTGAGGTTGGTCTACGATTGGGGTTTTCATATCCGCTTCGGCAAAGGTGACTCGGACAATATCTCCCCGTTCCAGCTTCGTAACTTCGTCGACAAGGCGGGAGGTGTATTCGCCATTCACCAGTCGTATGAGACGGTATTGAGGAGCACGGCCCAAGGCATTCTGAACGGCATTGCGAGCGGTATCAAATTGAGCAAATTTGGCCTTCGCCGAGGCAAGTGCTATTTCGTTTTGATAATATGCCAGTTCGACATCGCGCAACTTCTCAACATTCGCTTCGTCAATGCGGGTCTCCGTTTCGGCGAGAGCCTGATCGACCGCAATCCGGTTTTGCCTGGCGCGGAACAGTGCGGTTCGGAACTCGAGCGCTTCGCGTCGCGTCACCGCGAGCTGGCGCTGGGCATCTCGTCGTGCAGAATGCGCCGCTAGTCCTCTTTCCGCGAGACCTTCCTGAACGCTGAGCTGTTCTTCCAGAAGACGCACCTCCTCGTCGTGCAGCACGATGCTCTTTTCAATCGAGGATATCTCTTGATCGTAGCCTTCTCTCTGAGCGTCATAGGTGCGCCGCCGTGATTCTCTCGCGCGCTGACGCACGGCAAAAATAGCAGATTCGGCTGACATGATACTTGCTGCGTCTACAGGCGACGCGTCTACAGGCGACGCCTCCACGGGCGCGCCGGCGCCGAAATCGGAGCCTTCGATTTCAGCCAGAAGGCGTGCCTTCTGCACCCTGAGCGAATAGTTGTTCAACTCGAGCGAAGACAGCTCCTGCATCAGCGAGAGTCTGGCGCTTTCAGATGCTTCCGTTTGCAAAATGCCCCCCGCTTGAAGGACCAGTTGAAAAACCGTCATGTCCGGCTGGAATTGGAACGGCCCTGTTCTCACCACGTCCCCCACCAGGAACACCGGCGCGAATTCGGCGACCGATACTGTAGGAGAGCTTATTCGCACCTGTGTCGACAGCGAGTTTTGCAACAGCTCCGCAATCTTGACAGGGCTCAACCCGGCCACGGTCAGCTTTCCGAGCAATGGATAATAAATTGACCCGTCCGGTTCGACGCGGAAACGACCGGACAGCACCGTCGAAGTATTCTCGTCCCCATAGATAACGACCTGAAGCTCATCGCCTGCTTCGACCGGATATGCCCGGGCCTCCACCGCAGAAGCGAGGTCAATCTGTGATGTGGCGAGGCTGGCGACTACAACCGTTGCGACTAGACGCCGGTACGATACAGCACAAAAGCGGCTCCATCTGGTTCGCGACATTTTCCTCCCAATAGGACGTTCGCGATGTATGATCATTCGAACTGCCCGATCACTTTTGCGATTATGCTGCCGCCGCCCTGGTCGAAGGCGGCGCGGAGGCTCTGCAGGGCTGCCGCGTCATCCATGGTATCAACCCAACTGCCGACGATTCCCAAGAGGTCGTCAGGCGCGTTGAGAATTTCGAGGACTGTATAGAGTTCCCGCATGGCGGCGACCCGGACTGAATGTCTGTCCCGGCCGGTTTCTGGTACAATGATCTCTGCTTCCGCCATCGAATTCTCAGCCGGCTAGGTAGGTTGCACGTCGCCTCCGTAGGAGCGAGTGGGCGCAGCCTCCCAAAGCGCTGCCAGTACATCCGTGGTCAACGCCCGAGAGACCATATGATTGTAATCGGCTCGCTCACGACTGGCAGCTTGTGCAAACGGATGGCGTCTACCTCTTCTGGTTCGGATATTCCGTTGCCGCCGCCACAGAAGGATGAATTCATGGGCCTGCTTGCACGCTCGCTGCGCTGACGGACAATTCAGTGGAGCGCAGGCCGGGACGGCGAAGGGCCGCGCCGCAATTGCGTGTATTCGATACGGTTGCGTCCTCCTTTTTTGGCAACCTGCATTTGTTCGCCGGCCGCCCGAAGCAGATCGTCCAGTTCAATCTCTGCCTCGAATAAAACAACCCCCACACTGACGCTGAGCGGCCAATCCGAGCCGCCCGCCTCGAAACGCACTTCGGCTGCGGAATGTCGTATTCGTTCCGCGACTTTCTCGGCATCCTCTCGGCTGGCGCCAGGCAGAAAGACTGCAAATTCGTCGCCTCCGATGCGGCCGACCAAATCGCCCTTTCTCACCGAAGCGCGAATTAACCCGGCAAGGACTCGCAGCGCCTGATCCCCCGCGCGATGCCCAATGCGCTCGTTCAGCCGGCTCAAATGGTCGACGTCCACTACAAGAAGTGATCCGGATTGCCGTCCCGATCTCGAACCCGTCAGGGTGGGGTAGGCGTCGACCATAGCCGAGAAAAGCGGTCCGTTAAGGCATGAGGTGAGGCTATCTTGGGCGCGTTCTTGCGCGTATTGCTGCTTGAGCGCCGAAAGCTCGATTGTCTTCAACACAAGCAGAAAAAGCAGCGGTGTGCTGATTGCGAGTGGAAGAACGAACGCGATCAGCAAGGTCTGCTGAAATGTGGCGGCATCTTCACCGCCGAACAGCAGGAATTGCAGGAAAAGGGAGACAGCCAGGCAACCGATAGTGCCGGCTGCCGTCAACAGCAGAGCTCGAACCCATTTACGCTCCGCCAGTTCATTCAGCCTGATCTGCACTCGCCTCTCCAGCTCCCGCTGACCCGGCAGCTATCGTACAAATCTGAATGTTAAGTTTCCCCAGTGGGTTGCATTTTTGTTAAGGGCGAGAGGTCTCCAGTGCAGCGGCCGTCAATCGTGCACATATCTCTGCCAATGGGGCGCAGATCACGGCCGTCAGCCGCATGGCGCAGGCGCTTTCACAACTTGTCCACCATGAACCAGTTCAACTCCATTGCCCCGCAACTTCGGGCTGCGATGATCCCCAGCACCAATTCATCCCGATCTGTTAAGCCTACATAGCTCCTGAGACGATCCCAATGATAGGTGGCGCTGGTCCGCCAGACGGGCTGGACTTGAAATATTGTCCCCTGGTACACGAAGAAGAGTAGCTCGTTGCTCCGCACGATTTTCGATAAGACATCGCGATTCTAGCCCATTGGAGAGACATTCGCGATCAGTATGACGCACCCGGCTTTGTGGACGGAAAGCAATGGAGGGTCTCGATCCTGAAGAAACCCGGCCACCTCAAAGCCAATCTCGGCAAGCGCAATCCCTGCCTGGCTTTCCCAACTGGGCCTCGGTGATGTCATTTTTACGGGTAAATCCGGTCGCGACCTTGACGGCAAGCGTAAGCACAAGGGCGGTGGCTAGACAGATTTCGACTAGAGTCACTTTACGCATCGCGTGCTGCCCGAGTTCCCCACCATCCCGATCATGGCAGCCGAGCTTAGGCCACCGGCCAGGACGGTGCCTGCGGGTCTATGGACAAGGTCGAAATGGGCGCGGAACATGCCCGTGACGCTCATGCGGGCGATGTTGATCGCCACAACCGCGGATACAGCCAAAAAACAGTACCGCAGTCTGATCTTTTCGGATCGATTCGGGATTTCTGCAGCCAACACTAAGTCAGGAACTCAAGCGAGATGTTGGCGATTGACGAGCACGCCGGCGCGATCCAGTAGTAGCCCCAGCCGTCGCCGAATGCGATGGAATTGCCGAAGCGTGGTGCGCCGGTAACCTGGGCGACCAAGCCGGCGTTGAGACGCAAAAAGACATCACCAAAAAGAGACAGTGCGAGTCTATTCCAAAACTTTGGCACCGTCAGTGCAAGCAGGATGACTCCCCCGCCTGTGCAGCGACCCAGGTGCGGAACTGGCCACAACGTGAATTGCCAAGATGGTTAGCCCGATCCAGCTGAGCGGAGCGGCCGGTATCAGGAGTAGCAGACACACGGCCAAGGCCACGCTTGTGTCGCGCAGGGAGAGGTCTCGGGCCCGGAGGCGCCCACAAGAAGGCGGTCGCGCATGCGATTGCTGCCCAGACGATGACGCTGATGCCAAATGTCCCGAGTACCGCGCCACTCGCACCTTCAAGCATCGCGGCTAGAACGCGATGGGCCGATCCGTTGAGGAATCCAATTACGGCTAATCCGGCAAAGGCCACATTCCAGGTCCGGTTCAAGGCGATCTTCGGATCGAGCCCCCAGTGACGGTATAACGACACTCGAACCGTCCGCACAACCCGGAGATTTCGCGCCGGGAAAGCTCACATCAATCGCACCGGCGGCGATCTATAGATGAGAGCCGCCGGCGCCAAAGATCCCCAGCCACGAGAGACCAGCACCCGCGATCGGCGCGGGCGTCTATACGCTGCCATCCCGGTCGGGGTTCTTCGGAATAACGCCCAAAGCTTTTGAAGCCAAGACCGAAATCGCGACTGCTCCGATTAGAGTGCAAACATTATTCCTATTCGACATTGCCTCTGCTCTCGATTCCACAACCTGGGCAATTCAGGAGCCGGAGTGTGCAACCAGCTCTCTGATAGATCGTTGTCCGCCCTCCAAAAGGATTAGGCCGGGTCGGCGTCGAAATCCCCGCAATTTCGGGCGGGCCGCTCATAGATCGAGCGTGTCACCTTGCGCGCCGGCGAGTTCGCACAGCAACGAAGGCTTCAGCGCGCATAGGCGTTGCGGGCCAGCTTGCTGGCGCGGCAGCGCATCATGCTGTCCTCGTCGACGCGAGGCGCTGCCTGAACTTCCTTCCGCCCCGGCAGCGGTAGTCTCCATGTAGCAATCAACCCCGATGTTCCACTGGAATTGGTGGCTAGGAGCTCACTCCTGCCTCAACTCCGCAAGCACCGTTTGGGCGAGCCTCACGGCCACATTGCGAGAGACAGTCGTAAAACCTGCCGCGTAGACGAAGGCAGCGGCTCCCGGGCGACCAGCCTGCCGCCCCTATGCCATTCCACCTCTCACAGAGGTGGTGCCGGTTCTTGAGACAGGAGCATAAGGTGGATCGCCCGATGAAAAGGACGATCCAGCATGAAGACACGCAGACGGTTCACGGCCGAGTTCAAGGCCAAGGTCGCGCTTGAGGCGATCCGCGGCGAGCGGACGATTTCGGAGCTGGCCACGAAGCACCAGCTTCACCCCAACCAGATCACGCAGTGGAAACGGCAGGCCATCGAGAACCTGGCCAAGGCTTTCGACGACAAGGCGGCGGATGCGCAGGTCGGCCGGGAAGCCGAGGTGACGAAGCTGCATGCCAAGATCGGCCAACTCGTCGTCGAGCGGGATTTTTTGGCCAAAGCCTTCGATCGCTGAGCCTGGATCGGAGGAGAACGATGATTGATCCCGATCACAACCGGCTCTCGATCCGCCGCCAGTGCGAACTGGTCTCGATCTCGCGGGCGTCGTTCTATCGACAGCCGGCGGGTGAGACGCCCGAGAACCTCGAACTGATGCGTGTCATCGACGAAGCGTTCATGGAGACGCCGTGGTATGGCTCGCGCCAGATGGCGCGGCATCTGCGTCGCAGCTCTCGAAGACGCGATCGCCCGCTATGGCAAGCCCGACATCTTCAATACCGATCAGGGCTCGCAGTTCACCAGCTTCGCCTTCACGACGACACTGAAGGACGCCGGTATCGGCATCTCCATGGACGGGCGCGGCCGCTGGATGGACAATGTCTTCATCGAGCGACTGTGGCGCAGCCTCAAATACGAGTGCGTCTTCCTCAATGCCTTCGAGACGGGAAGCGAAGCCCGCAATGGCATAGGTTCCTGGATCGACTATTACAACCGGCGACGCCCACACTCGACCTTCGGCGGCAGGACACCCGACGAGGTCTATGCTACGGCGCAAATGACGGAGCGATTGGCGGCATAGAAACGAACCAGATCCACCTTAGCCAAGCCGCCAAACGGTCTCACCAGGCGGGTCCACCTCTATACCGCAAAGGTAGGAATATGAATCTTAGTGTCACCCGACATTATAGGCAGTCGGGGCCTAATCCGCCCGCGGGTTTCAGTTTGGTGAGGACATCCACGTGCACAAGGGGGAAAGCGCCAGCCGATCCGGCTTGGTCGCTAAGGCAAGCATCTGGGTTGTCGCGGGCAAGCTGACCGCCCGCGCAATCGACCTTTGCTCGCTTTTGATCCTTGCGCATCTGCTTTCCCCGTCGGAATTCGGGCTCATTGCCTTGGCGATGGCGACTATTTTGATCGTTGAAGTCGTGGTTGAACTCCCCCTCGCGCAGGCGATGGTGCGAATTCCTGATCTCACTGAGCCTATCCTTGCTACCGCCTTCACGCTCGGGCTGCTGCGGGGAATTCTCCTGGCACTGCTGTTGGGTCTGCTTGCCTTACCCTTATCGCTCTTCTACCAAGAGCCACGCCTTTTGGTCCTGGTATGGGCGCTTACGTCTGCTCCTATCCTGCGCGGCCTGGTCAGCCCGTGGATGGTCGTGTTCGTAAGAAGATTTGACTTTCGCCGAGAGTTCGCGCTGGACGTAATCGGAAAGAGTTCCGCGCTCATTGTGGCGACCGCAATCGCTCTTAAGACGGGGAGCTACTGGGCGATCGCCGGCGGCATTATCACCACTCCGTTTGTCGCCGTGGTGATGTCCTACGTGTTTGCACCGATGCGGCCTCGGCTGACGCTATCGCAATGGCCCGTATTTTCCGACATGGTCAGCTGGAACACCGCTTCCCAGCTGGTCTCGGCTGTCAATTGGCAGATGGACAAGTTGCTATTGGGCCGGCTCATCGATCTGCCGTCCTTCGGGCGCTACTCTGTCGCCGATAACCTCGCTGGTATCCCCCAACAGGCGCTTGTGCAGCCGCTTACTCGCCCTTTGATGGCCGGTTTTGCGACCATCAACTCTCCTGCAGAGTATGCACCGGCATATTGCAAGGCAATGAATGCCCTCGTTGCGACGACAGCGCCGATCCTCGTTTGCGTGGCTATGCTTTCCGATCCACTCGTTCGGCTGGTCCTGGGCGAAAGATGGATCGGAGCCGCCGTCATGCTGCAATGGCTTGCGTCGTCCTATCTTCTTTCCGTACCGACCGAGGCTCTGCCCCCGCTCGCTATGGCAATAAACAGGACACGTTTTGTTGCTGTTCGAATGATCGCAGAGCTCGTTGTCAAGCTCCCCGCCCTGATCATTGGGCTGGCTTTGTTCGGCCTCACCGGTGCTCTCGCGGCGCGCTGTATCGCAACTGCCGCCGTGCTGATCTCGGTTGGGTTCATCGCCAGATCTCTGATCGGAGTCTCGCTTAAGCAGCAAGGCCTGGCGCTATGGCGACCAGCGGTCTCCTGCGCAGCCATGGCCGTATTCCTACATTTCGTCGCGCCATTCGTCATCAGTCAGCAATCGACGTGGTTCTTGATGCTTGCTACCGCTGCCGCGGGATTGGCCGCCGTCGGCGTATACGGGGTGGCGCTCCTCGTCTTGTGGATCGCAAGTAACCGTCCAGCTGGCATCGAGGCTGTCGTCATGCACAACGCATCACGACTGTTCACCTTCATGCGATCTAGGACGGCGTGAGCCGTCAGGGCGAGAGATCACGCTTCGGCCGGCGGCTCAAGATTTGCGAATGGATTGGCGCACGCCGTGCCTGGCGGCCGGCTCGAATAAACGATTTTTACGGCGTGGGGATCTGAGGCATGGAAGAAATTCGAGTCCGTCAGATACATCGTGAGGGCCCTGCGGGCGGCGAGCTCAAACCGTTCACTCATGTCCCCCATGGTCTCGACGCCGAACGTTCGCCACGCAACCGAGACGGCACGCCTTTCCTTCCACGACCACCGGCCAAGGAATTCATCGATGCACACCAGCGCCGTCTCTTCGTCGATCGCCACACCGGGGAGCGCGCGCTTAAAGTAAGCGAGCAGGGCCTGCTTGTGATCAGCCAAAGCGAGCCAGCCTGCACCAGTCGCTCCCATAACGGCGACGGCTCCACCTCCGATCAACACTTCGCGCCGCGATAGGTTGAACTTCATGTCAGCCTCCGATGAGCTCTGCGGCGCGCAGCGACAGTGCGGCCGCTGTCAGGCTGGGGTTCGCCGTCCCGCAACTGGGCCATACACTCGTTCCAAGGACCAGCAGGTTGCGCACATCGTGATGAACGAGGCTGCCATCCACGATCGAGGCAGCCGGATCGTCGCCCATCCGACAGGTCCCTTGGATATGAAAGCCGGTCGGCAGATCCGGGCGGCGAATGATGCGCTCCACGGGCAGCGGCGCCAGGAGCTTCGACAAGTTCGCAGTCACGTGATCCACCCCGTTCTGGCAATAGGAAGAGCGGGCGGGATGGCTCACGACGGGCAGCTCCCCGCCGTTGTTCGTGACCTGATTCGTGTCGAGCGGCAGGTCCTCGACGAATATTTCGA
Source organism: Mesorhizobium sp. WSM2240 (assembly GCF_040438645.1). Lineage (NCBI taxonomy): Bacteria > Pseudomonadati > Pseudomonadota > Alphaproteobacteria > Hyphomicrobiales > Phyllobacteriaceae > Mesorhizobium > Mesorhizobium sp. WSM2240. The sequence continues at coordinate 681,561 of NZ_CP159256.1, read as the reverse complement.
TCGGAAGCGTCTGCCGCCATCTGCCCCATTCGGTCCGTAAGCCGTCACGGTAATAGTGATTGATGAAGAAAACGAGAGCCGCTCCGCCTTGCCGCCGATGCTCGCCGTCCACCATGAGCGTGTTGAGTCCCGAGGTGGGAATGCCTCCGTCAAAATGATCGACACCGTCGAGCAGGATTTCGAACTGCAGCACATGCTTCTCGTGCAAGTATTTCCCGAGTGCGGGATGGACCATGCCGCTTCGCATCAGGATGAATGGCGTATGGATCGCGTTGCACCCGATTGCTACGAGGTCTCCCTTCGCCACCGCCTCGCGCCCGTCGACCGAGTAACGCAGGCCCTTCGCAACACCGCCCTCGAGGTCGACGGCGAGGACGCGGGCGTTCGGCAGGACGTGGACGTTCGGCGAGTCCACGTGCTCACCGAATTTATTGAGCGCGGTAAACTTGGCATCGACGGGGCAGAGGTTGCACTGGACGCTGTCACAGCAGGGGCCGCGGTCTCCGACCGCCGTCCTCAGGCGAGCCGTCGGTACGGCAAAGTGATGGTCGGGCATCGCCGACTTCATGATCTTGTCGACGCTCGATAGATTGTGCGCCGGCTGAGGATAGGGGGCTGAGCGAGGATAGCGAGTGCCCAGGTCATTCGGCCCGGCCACCAGCATTGTCTGCTCCGCAGCAACGTAGTAGGGCTCGAGGTCATCATAGCTGATTGGCCAATCCTCGCCGACGCCATACTTCGTCTTAAGACGAAAGTCATTGGGCGACAGGCGCGGCGTGTTGGCCCACCAGCAGTTCGTTCCGCCGCCGAAGCCCAATGTGAAGAACCAAGGCTTTTCCTTCGGGTCCTGCACAAACGTCTGGCCCGCATCGGTGCCGCTGTTGCGCTGGTTCTCGATCTGCCAGTCGCGATCATGAAAACCGCCCCATTCAATCAAGAGCACACGCGCCCGCGGAAATCGCCGGCGAAAGCCATGCAGAAAAAACATTGAGCCGAAGCCGGTCCCGCCAATGACGAGGTCGTAATGGTCTTCTACGGATTCGGGTCTAATGACCGGCATAAGGGCGCCTCATGAAGCCTCATTGCTGGAGGAGGTCGCCCGGTGCCAGAGGGCGCCGAACCGGCGTTCCCTCGCTTCCAGGACGACTTGGCCGATGCGCCGAATGCCGTCACCTCGACGCAAGACATAGCCGAGCGGAGGGATGAGAAGCATGCTTGCGCGTCGGGTCACGGCCATGCGCGCCAGTTCCCAACCGCCCCTGTAGCTGCTGCGCATGAGATGGGCCAGCGCGGCCCAGTAAGCGCGCTCGGCGAGTGCTCTTTGCACCTGCGCGCGGAGATGCGAGACATCCCTGCCTTGGGCGATTTCCTTCTCGAAGAACGTCTCGAAGGACAGCTCCACAGCTTCGAGCTCGGGCGCGAGCCGCTCGCGTGTGTGAGCCGAAGCATTATTCGGGTGCACGCGCACAAAGCCTTGGACCGCGCTCGTGTACGCGACATCCCCCAGGCGAGCCAGCCGCAGCCACATTTCCAGATCAGGGGCGAACGATAGTCGGTCGTCATAATGGCCGGCTGCTTTTTGAGCACTGGTTCGGACGACGACGCTGCAGCACGCTACCGTGTTGTGTGCGGTTCTACATCTTTGTGCGATGAAACTTTCCCCCGTTTCGATCCGCCATTTCGCCGCAACAGCGGCAGTCCGGATTTCCTCACCGCATTTCACGGTCTCTCCACAGGTCATCGCAACGTTCGGATCGCGGTCAAGGCACTCCGTCGCCCGTTTCAGTGCGCCGGGCGCGGACATATCGTCGGCATGCAGGATGATCAGGTAGTCCGCGGAAGCCCAGTCGATCCCTTCATTGAAGGATGCGTGAAGCCCCTTGTTCACTTTGCGCGCGACGATCTCGATACGAGGGTCCTCTGCCGCAAGCGATCGTGCGATTTCGACGCTGTCGTCGCTCGATGCATTGTCGATGATGAGAAGGCGCATGTTCTCGACGGTCTGCGCCTGCACGCTCCGCACGCATTCCCGCAAGTATCGCCCATAATTGTAGTTCGGTATGACAACGTCGATCGAACTCACGGCGGATCGTCCTTTGTGCCTCTGGTCAGAGCGCTTGCTGGTCCCGATACCCTATGTTGTCAGGCCACCGCCTTTTCGGCGCCCGGCGATTCGGCCACGGCCGAGCCGAAGAAATGGATATCTTGCTCATAGCGCAATTGGTCACAAAGCCGGCCGCGCGGGAGTTCGACGTCGTCATAGGTGAGCACTGCATCTTTGGCGACGTCGCGCTTCAACCGACAGCCCTCGGCCAAGCCCAACGGCAGCAGGCGCTCGAGTCGGGTCGTGTCGGTGTTTTCGGCGAGCCCGTAAGTCATGTAATGACCGATCCCGTCGATGACGGCGCCTGATTTGAGGTCCGTTTTGGCGGCCGCCACGACTTCTACCCTGGGCTCGCCGAGGGGAGCAATGGCGGCATCCTTGAACAGGGCCGCCCGCGCGACCGTATTCGGCACCTCGAAGTGGCAGAGATGATAGGGCCAGTAGAAGCAATAAAGCGGCCCTTTTCCTAGTTTGTACAGTTCCAGGTAGTGCCGCTCGACGCCGTCTCCTGTCGTGCCCAGCACAAAAATCCCGGGATTGGGCATCGCGCCGACGACGTAGTCGACGATCCCAAGCCCGTTCATCATGTCGTCGAGGGGGAACCAGTCGACAGCCCCCTGGATCGGCGTGCCCGCCTCTACCGTCGGACCATGCATACCCCGTTTGGCAACGCGCATGCCTGTCGCATTGGCGACGATCGCGTTTTCGAATGAAATCTTGGAGCCGTCCGCGAAGGAGGTGACCATAGGCGCCTTCATGCCCCAACGCTTGGCAAACCCTTCCTGGGTCGTCGGGTTGCGATAGGGATCGTGCAGGCCCTTAATGTTTCCGCATAGAACTGGGCGTATACCGAGGCCCTTGACCCAACGGTACAGGTTCATGATCACGCCCGGCTGGTCGCCCTCCACGTTGGTGATGACGACGCCGGCCCGATCGCTGTAGACCTTCAGGATGGGCCCGATGGTGCCATCAAGTTCGGCATTCATCATGACCACGTGTTTACCGTGCCCGACTGCGCGCATCACGACGTGGGCGGCAAACTCGATCGCGCCAGTGGCCTCTACGACGACGTCTATACATCCGGCTTCGCAGATATGCATCGGATCGGCTGTGACCGCGCAGCCGCCGCGGCCGACAATATCCTCCAGCGCGGCGACACTGGAGGCTTCGGTAACGTCTTCCCGGCCCGCCGCTTCGTAAGCGTCCCTTGCGCGTTCCACGTGCCTGTTGGAGATGGCCACGAGTTCCATGCCGGGAACGTATCGAAGCATTTGCAATGCTATGCCTCGGGCCATGAAACCGGCTCCGACAATTCCCACGCGGATCGGACGGCCCTCTGCCTGAAGCCTTTCCAACTCCTTGTCTACAATGAACATTTAGTGCCCCTAGGTTCAGTCGATGCCATCGGTGAGGTTTTGGCTGATTATTCAAGGAAGTCCGGCCAACTCCGGTCTTTTTCAGAGATCACCGCCGGCGCAGGCACCGGCCACTTGACTGCGAAGGTCGGATCATCCCAGCGCACGCCGCGTTCGGCTGCCGGTGTGTAGAACTGGGACACGAGGTAGGTGGCCTCGGTTTCATCTTCCATCGTGAGAAACGCGTTAGCGCAGCCCTTTGGTATCACCAGCATCCGCCCGTTTGCCGCTGAAAGTTCCACAGTGAGATACCGCTTGTAGGCGGGCGATTCGGGCCGCAGATCGATCAGAACATCGAAGATGCTTCCTCGGATGCACCGGAGGAGCTTGTCCTCGCCAAATGGAGCAAGCTGGTAGTGGAAGCCTCGCAGCGTGTGTTTACGAAGGTTGTAGGAGATATTCATCTGCACAATCTGGTGTGGAAATCCCTGCTCGGCGAATTCGCGCGCGCACCAACCCCGTGCGAAGAAGCCCCGGTCATCCTCGAATTTTTGCAGGTCCACCAGCGCCGCGCCGGGAATATCGGTCGTCGTGAAGAGCATCGCAGGTGCACCCACGCTAGACTTGGACGGAGTGCAGCAAGTGCGAACCGTGCACTTCGTAGCCGATAGGCACATAGGCTAGATGCGAAAGTGCACGCTTCACTCTCTCCCGTCGTTCCGGCTTGACTGCGAACATCAAAAATCCACCGCCGCCGGCGCCGCATAGCTTGCCGCCCTCCGCCCCCGCCTGCATGGCAAGGTCGTAATGGCGGTTGATTTCCTCATTACTTACACGGGACGCCAACCGCCGTTTCAGTTCCCACCCGCTGTGGAGAATGGCGCCGAAACGTTCAATATCGATGACGGCTTCCGAAAAGACCTCCTGAAGCAGGAAGGCGTCGTCGCGCATGCGCCGCAGCGTATCGAGATTGCTTGACGTTTTCGCCTTCTGCTCGACCAGCACGGAACTCGCGGGCCGCTGATGCGATGTCCAAAACATCATCAGCTTGTCGAACAGATGCTCGACGGCTCCGTTGCGCACGCGCTGCGGCTCGACCGTCACGGCACCTCCCGGCTGGAAGCGGAACAGGTTAAGGCCACCAAACGCGGCGGCATACTGGTCCTGCTTGCCGATGGGTTCCTTCAGGATGTCCATCTCGATGTAACAGGCCTCGTCGGCCAGCTGACCAGGTGTGACACGCTCCCCTCGAAAAGCGTGCAAGGCATTGAGTAGCCCGACGGTGAACGAGCTCGAGCCGCCCATACCTGTGGAAGCCGGCATATCGCCTACAGTAGAAATGTAAATCGGCGGTTCGATCTCCATGAAACGCAGGCACTCACGTGCGATATTGTTCTGGATTTCGTCTATCGTGGTTACCTGCTCCGTTTGGGAGTAATTCAGGCGGATGGGTTCGTTGAAGATCTCGCTGTGGCGCTTCACCGTCACGTAGATATACTTGTCCACAGCGGCGCTGAACACCGCACCACAGTCGAGGTTGAAGAAATCCGGAAGGTCGGTGCCGCCTCCTGCAAAACTGACACGGAGGGGGTACGGGTCATGACGAGTGACGGCAAACGCCGTTCCTTTCGACCCATGATGGCCGGACTGGCCAGTTCCGTATCACGGTCGGGCCTTGTTGGAGCGTCGAGGAGCTGTTCCATGTTGTTTACCCTGCCATGCTTACGGATCAAGCCACGTGTCGCTGTTCGATTTGCCAACGCAGGCCGTTGTCGAGTGCGCCCGTCTCGAGGAGATGATTGAGCCACCGCAGACGCGTGAAGCGCTTGTCTGTGAAGTTCTCGTGCGTCAACGCTATCGAGCAGAAGGTATCGTAGAGTTCTTGCGCTCCCTTTTGTGCCGTCCACTGGAACTCAAAATTGGGAAAAGTTCGGGAGAACTTGCTGAAATCGGCCCGGTACGTCCGCTGGTCAGCGCCGGGCTGCGGCATCATCAAAAGTTGCGCGCCGGGCACTGTCTCCGCAGCGATCTCTGCTATCTCGCGAACTCGAAGGTTGAGGCTGTCAACACCCATGTTGAATGCCTCATTGTGCACGTCCACGAGCGGCGCCTCCAGCATCAACCTGAAATATCGAGCAACGTCCTGGACGTGGACCACGGGGCGCCAGGGTGTGCCGTCGCTGTGAACTTCAACGCGCCCAGTGGTGAAGGCGCTCCCCATGAAGGTGTTCAAAACGGTGTCGAAGCGCATGCGCGGCGAAAACCCGTAGACGGTCCCGTTGCGGCAGTAGACCGGCGAAAATCGGTCGTCGGCCAGTGCGCGAAGCGCTTCTTCGGCGACAACCTTCGACCTGGCGTACTCAGTCTGTGGGGCGAGTGGAGCGGTTTCGTCGACGACTGCTGCTTCCGACATCCCGTACATGATGCAGGATGAGGAGAACAGAAACCGCCGCACGCCGGCCGCCTTGGCCATCTCCGCCAGGCGAAGCGTGCCTTCAGCATTGATCTCTCTCGTCCAATTCGGGTTCAGATTGCCAATTGGGTCGTTAGACAAGGCGGCCAGATGAATTACGGCTTCGAAGCCTGCGAGGTCCGACGGTTCTAACGCGCGTAGGTCGTTGGAAATCTCGGGCACACTGGTGGTGTGCGTTCCAAGGGTGCACGCCCTGAAGTATCCCGTATCCAGCCCGACAACGTCGTAGCCCGCGCATCGCAGCACAGGTACCATCACGGAACCGAGGTAACCATTGTGCCCGGTGACGAGAATGCGTGCTGATTCAGTCATGTCTGCCGATGCCCTTGTTTTAGGAGTTGACGGGTAAGGTCGAGAAGCGAGCACTGATCGCTCACGTACGCGTAGAGGCAGTCGGCTGCGTCGGCCGCCTGGTGATCACGTTCATCATCACCAATGAAGAGTGTGCGTGTCAGATCGAGATCGAAGTCCCGCTGCGCCTCATACAGCATCCCCGGTTTGGGTTTTCGGCAGGCGCATCCGTCGTCCCATCCATGCGGGCAATGATAGATGGCTGTGATCTTGCCGCCGGCGGCGCCCGCTTCGGCGCACATACGCTGATGAATGGATTCGAGGTCCGCCGCGGTCACTGCACCGCGCGCGATTCCCGCTTGATTCGAGATCACGATCACGCGGTAGCCGGCCTTGTTCAGCATGGCCAAGGCTTCCTTTGCACCTTCGAGCCATTCCCATTGGTCCCACGAACACACATATTGCGCCCGCGGCGGCTTGCGGTTCAGAACCCCGTCCCGATCCACCAGGATCGTCTTCTCGCGTTTCATGAAGCGTTCGGTCGCGGGAAGACGTTGTATCGAGCCCACGCTGTAGTAGCGGTGCTCGCTGACATAGGCTGCCAGCCGGCGTTGCATGGTTAGCGGTGTATATATAGCCTCCTCAAACAGAGTCTCGCTGTCCGGCAGGAGTTCAAGCGCAAGATCGGTCAAGATGGCGTAGCTGATTTCGACCCCCTCAAGCCCAGGTGTAGTGCGTAGCCGGTCGAAAACGGCGACATTGTCATTGGCATCGAGGATCACGTTGCCGCGAGAGTAGCGATCCTTGTTGGCGTAGACAGTTATCATTCCCGGCTTGCCGGCCGCGCGGAACCGCTGCCAAAGGCGGTGCATCCGCATCGGCCAGTAATTATCGCAATAGAGCAGCAGGAAGCACGGCTCAATGAGATGGCGCGCATTTGAAACCCGGCTGCTGGTAAGATCGTCGGGTCCGGTAACTGCATACTCGATCTTGATGCCGAACCTGCTTCCTTCGCCGAAGTGGTTCATAACCACATCGGGCAGATAGCCGAGAAGCAGCAGAACCTTTTCAAAGCCCTCCTGCCGCAGCTGCTCGATCTGGTATTCCAGAAAGGGTCGGCCGAGCACGGGTACCATCGGTTTAGGGCGGTCAAGAGTGACGGGCCGCATGCGCGTGCCGCGTCCCCCGGCCAAAATAACCGCCTGGCGCGGCCGGCGATACGTCCGCCCTTCGATAACGGCCAACGGCAGTTCTTCCGCCGCGGGCGCAGACGGCGCCAGCCGTATGTTCATTGGCTGTGCTCCGGTCGATCGGCCACGAGGCATCGGGTGATGGCATGGCAGATTGCGGAGTGGACATCCTCGACCAGCTCGTACGCGCCCTTTTCCGACCGAACCCATACCGGCTGGTCGACGAGTTCTTTCAGGACGCCGCCGTCAAAGCCGAGCAGCCCGATGCTGGCGACCTTCCGGTCTCGGGCGAGGTCGACTGCCCGCACAAGATTGAGGGAGTTCCCGCTGGCCGAGATCACGATCAGCAGGTCGCCCGGCTTGGCGAAATTCTCCATCTGCCCGGCAAAGATGCGCTCATAGCCCTCGTCATTGCCCAGCGCAGTCAACCAGGAAACGTTATCGGTCAGGCTCATTACACGGATCGGGTGCCTGCCGGAACGTTTGGTGGCTTTGCCAAGATCATTGACCCAGTGAGACGCGGTTGCAGCGCTGCCGCCATTGCCGGCGATGAAGATTGTGGCGCCCGCGTCGCGGGCCCCACGCAGCATCTGCGTGGCCTGCTGGACGGCGTCGGTGTCGACCCGCGCCAGTGCCGCGCCGACGGCCGCGAGATACTCCTTTGTAAGCTCCTTGGGGAGCACGTAGGCCATATTACCCGCAAGCATTGCGATACCTCAGCCAGATTTCATTTCTCTCGTTGGTGAGATTCCAGGTCCCACGCGACAGAGGTGAAGACCGCCGTGCGCGATCCAAACCCGAATTCAACAGAACGAGCAGATTTCCTTCATCAACAGTTTCATGCGAGGCCAAGCGAAAATAGATGACCATGTGGATAAGTAGCCGATGCCGGCAGGTGGGCCTCCTACCGAAAACTAGTCGCCATTGCCCCTTGGGCTTACCCCAAAGCAGTATGCCCATCGGCCGTTGACCCGACTTGCGGCAACGGCTCAATCCGGTAACGTCGCGGCAAACTTTGTGCCCAGCCCTTGTTCAGAATCGTATATCCATGGCGTTCGCAGGCTGCGCGACAACCTTCTTGCTGTCACGTACCCGCCTGATGGGTCCGGATCGAGCCGAGTACATCCTGAAATTTAACGGCTGACAGCTCCAAAGGACTGTCACTCGCAAATTGCTGATAGAGTGGTTTATCAAGGCCTCGCTCTGGCCGCCGGGGTCCCGGTGGCATCATCCGCCGGGGAATATCTGCTCGGACGCAAGAGAAGCTGCGCCTCAAATATTTACGAGTGGCGGGTTTCCGCGACGTCAACTTCGAATGGACAGCGCTCAACCAGGAGTTCATTGTCGGTGCGGAAGGTTCGCTCTCCCAGCCATTCGTCGGTGACTTCCGGGCGACGGGGGTGACGTCTCAGGACCTTGCAAGACAAATCGGCAACCGCTTGATGGAACAGATGGGCCTCCGACGGCAGCCGGACGTCATCGTGGAGATCTTGCAGTTCCCCTACATTGCGGAGTGCCGCGCTGGTCCCAATTGCGTCATAGACGTCCTCTTTCGAGCAAGCAGGTGGCTACCTCACGTCGACGGCGGATGTTAAGCCTTGCCATTGTTTCATTCCAGAGCGAGGCTGCTTCGGGGGTGTCCTCGTTCCAGGCCCGCACAATGACAGCGCCCCCCAATTTGGTCGCCTCCCGCCTTCCGCCAAGCGCTCTGTAATGGTTGACGAAATCGTAGGGATCAAAGCCGCCTATGAGGACACACGCCCTATTGGCGTGGATTTCTTCGATCGGCCGATAGGCTGCTGAGTTTCTAATTGCCCGGGCCTTGGAGATGATAGCCCGCATCCTGGCAAGTTCGAGCGGGATCGGCTGCCTTGCAGACGCCAGTTGGTAAAGTTCGGTATCGAGGTCTTTTTGGGTCCGCCAGAGCTTGTAGCCGTCGGTGTGGCGGCTGTTGGCAATCCTTTGCGCTATCCGGTCAACCTCAACTGTCATGACGAGGTCCTGAGAACCTTCGAAGCACGAGCCCGCACCTATATCAGCACATCATAATATGCCTTTGATCAAGGTGTAAAAGAATGCTTATTTCGGGAAGCGCGTGCGCTGGTGGCCGGCCCTGGGCCAGGCCTATAGTGAAGCTCCGGCCGGTAGCGTGGCGCGATGAACTCCCGGAGCGCTGATGCGAGCTTTTGTCAAGGGAGTCAAGAGATCCACGACTATTCCCTTTGCCAGCTTGGATCCAAGGGGCCTTAACGTTACAGACGGCTTATGAGATGATAACCATGCCAATTCGTCTGTGAGATTTCGCACATTTGAAGATATTGGCGAAAATCAACCCCCGGTGCCGGCCCTCCCAAGGTGAGTGTAAAGCCAGGCGAAGTACACTTGATTAACAAGAGACCTACGGTCGTGACAGCCCATTCGGCCTTTCTGTCGAGATGCGTGATGCGGTCCTTGCCACGCCGGCCAAGCGATGGGATGAACGGTGCCCTCGGCACAACGGGCTGATCATCGCTCACGGTGATCGTGGTCGCGATGTCTTCTTCCTGCTGCAAGGGCGCCGCGCGTCACATTGTGTCGCCGGACGGCAGAGAGATTGCGTATCACGACATCGCAGCCGGGTAACATTTTTGCTGAATTTGCCGGCATCGACGGAAAGGCTCGCTCGGCCAGCGTCGTAGCGCTTGCCGCAACGCGCGGCGCGACGCCCCTGGGCAACGTTCCGGGACATCTTGATCACCGTCCGACTTTTCGCCTGGCTGCTTCTCGAGCATTCGTCGGCTGGACTACGGCGCATGGCCGGCAAGGTCTACGAATTCAGCACTCTGGTGGCGAGCAAACGGCTGATCGTTGAACTTCTGCACCGGGTGGAGGACATCGCGCGAGGTTCTCGTAAGCCCGGCCGCGACGCGCTCCGAGCTGGCGGCGACGATCACACGCACAGAGAGGCGGTCTCGCGCCAAATGAGCGCTTGGCCAAGAGGAAAAGCGCGGCAGCAGACTTATGCTACACGACCTTGCGGCGCTCCAAAGCGCTCGTAGACAAGAAAGAATAATCGGGGACACCCGGCCGAAAGAAATGGTCCTCCTCGATGTCGGCTGAATCCGGATGGTCTCATAACCCGCCCGAGTTGTTCAACCTATTGAAAGGCTCCACAGCTCGCAAGTTGTGACGGTCTTCATCCTGGCCAACTGCACTCGGCGCCGCTATCACGCTAATTTCAGGACAGCAATTTTGCTTTTATGAATGGCCGGTTTCGTCCGGAAACTCCCGGCGGAAGCAGGGCGACCGACATAAAAACCTTGGACTTTGTCTATGCCGAATTCTCGCATAAGCGCCATCTGCTCGCCGGTTTCCACGCCTTCGACCAAGATTTTGTGGCCGCGATTTCGGACCAGGGCAATAATGTCCTGGAGCATCGCCTTGCCCCGGGCGGAGCCACAATCGTGAAGAAAAGAGCGGTCGATCTTCACCGTATCGAAATCGATTAGACGAAGCCATGAAAGACCCGCGAAGCCCGTTCCGAAGTCGTCAAGCCAAATCCTGATCCCTAGTAGCTTTAGGTCGCTGATGCAGCGAAGAATGTCCGAATGCATCTCCATCTCGAGACCTTCGGTGATTTCGAAGGCCAGCCTGCTGCCGGCTACGCCAGTCTCGCCCAAGATGGCCGCAACGGACGTTGCAAAGCCGGGTGTCTTAAGCTGAATTGGAGAGACGTTGACGCTGACGACACCGACGTGGTCGTCTGCCAAGAGCTCACCGCACACGGTCCTTATCGCCCAGCGCCCGAGTTCCAGGATCGCGCCAGTTCGTTCCGCGACGGGGATGAATAGGCTGGGCGGCACCGATGTGCCGTCCAGCATTCTGAGGCGCATCAGAGCCTCGACAGCTTCGACTTGGTCCGACGCGACATTCTGGATAGGCTGATAAACCAGTGAAACGAGATGCTGGCCAATCGCGATCTTCAGCAAAGCCGCAATATTCTCACTCTCGTCGCTGCTCTGGGGATCGTCCGGATCGAACAGCCGAGCACAATTTCGACCACCTGCTTTTGCTAGATAAAGCGCGCGATCAGCCTCGTGGATGATCTTCTCCAGCTTGGCTCCAGTCTGCGTTCTGGTGAATGCGGCGCCAACGCTCACTGTCACAATCGAGATACCGTCTCTCCGCTGCTCGTGGGTAAGTGCGAGGTTCTCCACCGTGCGGCGAATGGCTTCCGCAAACTCCGCCACCTGTTCTCTTTTTTCCATGCGAGCCAGGACAATGAATTCCTCACCGCCGTAGCGGCCGATTGAGCCGTTATACTGCTTAATCATGTCGCCAAGGGCATTGGCGACAAGGATCAGGCAACGGTCGCCTTCTTGATGGCCGTAACAGTCATTGAACTTTTTGAAGAAATCCACGTCGATGAGGATCGCCACGAAACTTTTGCCGGACCTTTGCCAGTCACTCCAGAAATCCCGCAGCTTCTCGTCAATGGCGCGCCGATTCTGCAGACCTGTGAGCGGATCGGTTCTCGACAGACTCAACAAGGCCTGCCCACGCTCAGTGGCCTCCTTGTGCTGGATTTTGGCTTCGAGGGCATTCAGGAAGACGTTGTAGCGCTCCTCGTTCAACCTCCAGTTCACGTAGGAGGTAAACGTGAAACACGAAACGTAAAATGTCCCAAGGGCGATTTGGTAAGACCCGTTCGCCGGAAACAAATACAAAGCGACGAAGAAAGCGGCGAGGATTATACCAGATGATATGACCGAAAGGAGAAACTGGAATCGAAAGAACAGATTTGCGCCCATCATGAAAATGGAACCGAAAATCATGAAGTAGGAGAAGTTCTGGACGTAGTCTGTCATAATTGCCGGAACCAACCAGACCACGTAGCCTGAGACCAGTGCGGCCGCGCAGGTAAGATCGAGCCATTCCGTTTTGAAACCCATGCGAAACTGGATTTCGAGGGTGGTGAGCGCGATTGCGCTGACCGCAAAGCGCGCGGCGATCGTGTAAGCCGCGACATCCGGAATCAGCACTACATCGATGATGGAAAACAGCAGATAGACCGCTACCGCGAGCCAAAGCCCCTGCCGGGCAGCCTTTCTGCGGGCGCCCTCGCCCTCTTTTAGATAGAGCGTGCGCAGTTCTCCCGAGAGTGGCTCTTGCCGTCCCTGAAGGACATCTTCCGTTACCAGATCGGCCAACGTTTGGGTCATGCACTGATCCTGGCGTTGCCCCCGGCTGAATGGGAATTCGACGCCCCGTTTCACTGATGGCGCTGGCGTTCGGCATCACGTGCGCCAGGCCCGCAAAAAACGAGTATATAAGGATGCTCTTACGGAATATTGCGCGAGACAGACGGCTTTTTCTTAAAATTGGCGATTAACTGCTAAAGCGCACCGTTCCGGCCCAATTGCTCATTGCTCGATATCATCCAAAAAATCGCGCCCCCCTTCCAAGAAAACTAAAACGTGACGTACGCTTAAGCGTTGGTCATCCGCTGCAAATTCTTAACTGCCCGCCGTCTTAAGAAGCTCGCTTTAGGACCTTGCCGTAAACGATATTTCGGTTCGATCCATAAAATACTTGGGCTTCCACGCCGTTCATATCGACTGCGGCTTTGATGATGTCCCACATATCGTCAGCCGAACGCAGGATGAGCGGCCAATCCATGAACGTCTCCATGTAGCCATCAGTCGTAATCTCATCGCTGAAATTGGCAAAGAGGAATTCGCCACCAGGCTTGACCAGTTCCATGGCTCTCTGAAGCAGCCGGATTCCGATGGCACGCGGCAGGTAGTCGTAAAGACCCGACGCGTAGACGAGATCAAATGTGCCAAGGGTATAGGCGCGGCGAAGAATGCCCCGCACGGAGCCGTCAACAGCCTCCACTGCGGTGCCGGCCAGATCTCGATTCACAATGCCGACGCTAACCGGATCCTGGTCCAGGCCGACCCAGCGCTTCAATTTCCCAGTAGCGAGGGCCTCGGAGAGCTCTGCTTCGCGTAGGTGACCGCACGCAATCGCAAGCACCTCCGCATTCTCTAGCCGGCGGGCTGTTTCGTCCACGGTCCTGGCCAGAATGTTCCGTCGCTCCCGTCCGGCTGCAGAGCTGGCAGCCTCGCTGGTATAGCCGTAGATCTCCCGGCCAAGCGGGGATGACGAAGCCACCAACTCGTCGGCACTGCTGTGCTTGTAGTAAATGTCCAAAAGCCTTGCGTCGCCCGAATACCCGCGCGGCTTTTCGAAAGACCAGCGCGTGAACGGATCTTCCATCAAATAGTCCGCGACAGGATGTTTCTGGGCTGATGGAATGAGGCGCTGCCAGACCGCGGGAGCAGTCTGCCTCCGAAGCTCGTGGAGTCGGCCCGCCAAACGGTCGACTATCGACGCTGCCGGATCCTTCCTCACAAAAGCTTGGTGAGCGAGTTGCAGTACAAGTGCGAGTTGTCCCGTCCGCTCCTTAAGCTCGTCGGCGTCGATGCTGTCGCTCGATGCTGCGCTATGCCTCCTAACCAAACCAGACGTTATCAGGCTGTGCTCGTCGAGCTTCACGTTTCGCGCCATGCGGCATCCCCTTCGCTCCACACGCCAATAACTATAGGCACACCACATGCCATCCCAAAGACTTTCATAAAAGTTTAGTTAATTGGTTTGCGTTCTGTCCTGCCGTCACCGCCCTCTTTGCCCTGGTTGGTGAGAGGTGGACCCGCCTGGTGAGACCGTTTGGCGGCTTGGCTAAGGTGGATCTGGTTCGTTTCTATGCCGCCAATCGCTCCGTCATTTGCGCCGTAGCATAGACCTCGTCGGGTGTCCTGCCGCCGAAGGTCGAGTGTGGGCGTCGCCGGTTGTAATAGTCGATCCAGGAACCTATGCCATTGCGGGCTTCGCTTCCCGTCTCGAAGGCATTGAGGAAGACGCACTCGTATTTGAGGCTGCGCCACAGTCGCTCGATGAAGACATTGTCCATCCAGCGGCCGCGCCCGTCCATGGAGATGCCGATACCGGCGTCCTTCAGTGTCGTCGTGAAGGCGAAGCTGGTGAACTGCGAGCCCTGATCGGTATTGAAGATGTCGGGCTTGCCATAGCGGGCGATCGCGTCTTCGAGAGCTGCGACGCAGATGCCGCGCCATCTGGCGCGAGCCATACCACGGCGTCTCCATGAACGCTTCGTCGATGACACGCATCAGTTCGAGGTTCTCGGGCGTCTCACCCGCCGGCTGTCGATAGAACGACGCCCGCGAGATCGAGACCAGTTCGCACTGGCGGCGGATCGAGAGCCGGTTGTGATCGGGATCAATCATCGTTCTCCTCCGATCCAGGCTCAGCGATCGAAGGCTTTGGCCAAAAAATCCCGCTCGACGACGAGTTGGCCGATCTTGGCATGCAGCTTCGTCACCTCGGCTTCCCGGCCGACCTGCGCATCCGCCGCCTTGTCGTCGAAAGCCTTGGCCAGGTTCTCGATGGCCTGCCGTTTCCACTGCGTGATCTGGTTGGGGTGAAGCTGGTGCTTCGTGGCCAGCTCCGAAATCGTCCGCTCGCCGCGGATCGCCTCAAGCGCGACCTTGGCCTTGAACTCGGCCGTGAACCGTCTGCGTGTCTTCATGCTGGATCGTCCTTTTCATCGGGCGATCCACCTTATGCTCCTGTCTCAAGAACCGGCACCACCTCTTATCACCTAACCGCCCTTCCAGCTTTGCAGGGTTGAGGCGCCTCCCAAATTCGTCGCCATCTGCATTGGGCAGGGCGTTTTTGTTCTTGACGGAAATCGGCAGATTTGAATGGAACAGGGTAGCCGAAGCGCTTTTTTTGCAGTCTGGAGATCGCGATAATCAACACCGACGGTACGCACATGTCTGTCTCCCGTGCAGACGCGTCCGCGACGGGGATTTCAAGTCTGAGACCGACGACCCCGTCAAAATTCATCCGACGCACTCGCGGTCGTGCGAGCGGCCCCGCGATGGTCGTTGACCGATATCTGCTTGTCATTCGCTCTTGGCTGTCTCGCGCTGGGATTTTCGGCGGCGTGTACAACCGCTGTAACCACATTCGCAGGGTGTTCTGTGTCTCGCCTCGTTTCTTAGGGGCGAGCGCCACTCCAGGCGCCGGAAAGTCCATGTCTTTGCTGTCCAGCACCAGCACCCAGTCGTTTCCTCGTTTCGGATCCCCCGGTGGATCGAACTGCTGCACGTCGCTGTTTGGGAACTCACCAATTCGGTTCGCAGCACCGGTCCTCGGATTGAACCACCAAGCCACCAAGGTGCTGCCCGCAATCCTCCCCAGATCGACTCTGAACGTCTTCCCAGTTGCAGCATAGATGAATGCATACCCCTCTCCGCGTGTGGCACGAATATGATCGCCGCCCGAATACGCATTCTCGACGATCGACTGGTCTGGGACACTGCTGAGCATCGGCCGGGAAAGCATAAGGTCACGCAGGTGCTTCATGTGCCAGGCTCCCGGCAGGTCCATCGCGTGGTACCAGTAGTAACGGACGGGGTCAGAAGGTTCCCTGCCTGGCTCGTACATTTGCCAGACGCCACGGTTCCCGTAGGTATACCCGTGACCGCCTGCGAACAGCCCCCAATACGCAGCTTGGCGGACGTCATAGTCGTCGTACCAGCCTTTCTGGGGCTCGTCCCAATGGTCGTATGGCAGCTGATCCTCGTAGGCACTTTCAGCGTCCATGGTGGGCTTCACTGGGATCCGATTGTAGTCTGCAGTTATTAGTTTGTGCCGGGGAAGGTCATAGGTCTCATGGCCGGACTGAAGCATGTTGAAGTCGAGCCATGGCTCGTCGTGAAACCACTGTGAGGAGCTAAGCCCCGTGCGGGGGTGAAAGGTCATGAGATGAGGACGGCTCTCGGTTTCTTTGATGCCAGCTGCCAACTCGCGGAATGTTTCAGCCTCGACGGCGTGAATGGCGTACTCGCCTCGGAGAAGCCGCCGGATGCTCCTCATGATGTCGAGGCCCCGCTCGTAGACGGTCCGCTCCGGACTGCTAATGCTGGTGTCACCTCCGAGTACCCAGATGATATTGCGCCGCCCCCCGTAACGCTCACCTAGGAAGCGCCCATAGACCCGGGCGTTCGACCTGTTCACCAAACCGGCACGATAGTGATCCCACCAGGCGGGAAGCAATGCGACAAACATGCCTTTGGATTCTGCCAAACTCACGAGGTAATCCACGTGGTCCCAATAATCGTACTGGGTCGCGTCATTTGGATCGGAACCCGGAGTTGCAGCTGGACGGGTCACGTCCTTGTCGATGAACGGGAGATCCCCGTAGGGATTGGGAACGCCCAGGGGATCTTTGTAATGGATTGCATCAAGAATCCCGGTGACCGGCCCGGAGATGACCGTAAACCCCTGCTGGCGCCGCTTCTCGAGTAGCCGCTCGGCGTCCTCCCGTCTGGCGCGGTGAAAAAAATTCCAGTTTGTGTCGCTCAGGTAGAAAAACGGTGTGCCGTCAGCGTGAACTAGATACCGCTTATTGCCCGACACCCTGAGCTCGCTATGGGTGTAATCCAACACAGGACCGCCACGCGGCGTCTCCTGTGCTGCCGCGGTCAGTGTCAACAGTGAGGCACTAAGCACGGCTGCACCAAATGTTCTACTCGGCATCGGTCGCTTGCCCCGATTAGACACATCTGTGAAGGATTGAGCCCAATTGCGCTGTTGCTTCCGATAGGAGACCCTAGGCGTGCCCCACGGGCAAGCTCGTCCTTTGAGGTAGGGCGAGCACACAGGCGTGAGTCGGTGACCGGGCTCAGGAAGCGGCGAAACCGGCTTGGTTGGATGGCCGTTGCAAAACTGCGATCAATCTGAATACCCCTTTGATACCAACCGCGCCAAGAATCGCCGCACCTGCTTCCCGCATGGCTTCCTCGACGGCCCGCCCGGCTTCCGTGATCTTGGCCTTATCTGGCTGCGCGGAAACGCGCCTGCCGCTCCGCTGTAGTCATTGCAATTTCTGAAATCCCCTTCTGGTATGCCGTGCGCGTTTGTCTAGCACCTTCGGAGGCTAAGCCATACGATCTCCAGCCGCCGCGACCGGTCCTCGAGCCGCTTCAGGGCGCCGGCGAGCAGGGCACGGGCAAACTGGGAGGAGTTCGTTTGCAATGTATGAAGGACGGTCCCGGGACCGTCCTTCCGCCCAAGGCGGTTATGCGGCTTGTTGCAATGCGCGTTCGTTCACACCGGCCTCTCCAAGAGCGGAGAGCGCTTCGTCTGTTGCCGTTTCTTCCCTCGAGCGTGGCGTTCAAAAGTTCCACCGCTTCGGGTTTTCGGAGCTGTTCCGCCCACGCGATGAGGGTGCCGTAATGGGCGATCTCGTAATGTTTGACCGCCTGCGCCGCTGCCACCAGGCCAGCGTCCAGGGCCGGGACGCGCCCTTAGGTGGAGCGCCCATGCTTCAATACGGGCATTGGCGCGCTCGCCGTGAGCCAAAAGGCGTAGACGCCTACCAGCCATTCTCCATTTTCGTCGGTTTTCTCCCAGCCCGGCTTCATCTACTGTCGGCACCAACGAAAATCCAGAATGATCGAACTTGGCGCGGGTTCTTCGAACGGAAGTGAATGCGCCGTCATCAATCGGCAGGGACTGCCGCATTGAACGCAGCCCTTCGAAAGATTGTGTTCAGACCCCTCTCTCAAAAACGCAGGGGAATGTTGATGCACCAGCATGTTCTGTCGGCCTTGCCGAAGGCTCGCCGTCCTATGTGGTTCGGGTCAGAGAGTGGCTACGGCCAGTGATGCTCGCGGCGCTCGCGTACCCCGTCATCGGTATCGTCCTCGGTAACCAGTGGAGCGAGGCTGCCCCGCTGGTGCAGGCCATCGCCGTCGCGTCACTTTTCACCTTCAGCTTGGTCGCAATGGGGTCGATCTGGGACATGTTCATGCGCTCCTTGATCGTCATCCTCGTTTCTGTACCCGTAATTACAGCCTCCCTATTCCTCGGCGGCCTACAGGACGCCGCCCCCAGCACTCTGCTCATCGTTCCGTTCCAGGCGCTGGTGACGTTAGCGTTGCGTCGCAGGCGTCTTGGTAGGAAATGGTCCGAACTGACGGCCGCGGTCCGGCGAAGCGGCCGCGTCGCCGCATCGTCGCCGTCCGGTCTTCTTGCCGTCGCGCCGGCCGCCCGGTTCACCTTCGAGCGCTCGCTGGGGCAGGCGGCCGATGCGGGCCTCGGCGCGGCGTCCGGCCAGCTGGCTGGCCTTTTGGCGACCTGCCCTCCGCTGGGTGATGAGGTTGCCAGGATCACCTCAGCGCTCAATCCGTCAATAGCTCCACGCGTCAGAATGGCTACTGGCGTGCCCGAGCACTGAGGCCGAGGAAGCTTGCGATGGCCGACGCCGATTTCAACACTTACCGCAGCTGGAAATCCTGGAGCCAGGACAACTTCTACTGCCTTCCGGAGGAAGACCGTGTGTATTTCACAAAAGAACTGGAATGCTGCGGAATTGACAACACCAAGCGCCTATCAGTGTTCGAGATCGGCTTCGGAAACGCAAATTTCGCGAAGTATTGCCATGAGTGCGGCTTTGTATACGCGGGGAACGAACTCGACACAGAATTGGTCAGGCGCGCGCGCAGCTCGAAAATTGAAGCCTTCAGTTCCGGCGAGGGGATTAGCAAAGTTGCAGGCGGCCGCCGGTTCGATCTCGTCGTGGCATTCGATGTGTTCGAGCACATCGAAGCGGACGAGCTGATTGAGATGCTGAAGGACGCCAGAAAGACCCTCTCGGAGGGAGGGCGGATCGTCGCGCGCTTTCCCAGCGGGGACAGCCCGTTCTCCGCGCCGATTTTCAATGGCGACATGACGCACCGGACCCTGATAGGCCTCGGAAAGCTGGACCAAATTTGCAGGAGTTCTGGCCTGAGGATAGTCCGCATGCATGCCCAATCGGTCACGGTGCTCGGCCTTGGGATCGCCAACGCAATCAGAAAAATCCCGATAGTCGCGGGAAGACGTCTTACGGCAGCCATTCTGACCAAACTGTATTTTGGCAAGCAAAAACTTGTCCTTGACCCCAATATGGTGGCGGTGCTGGAATCGAATTCGACTCGCGTGGAGTCGCGGAGTTAGGGTACGGCTTGGCCGGATCTCCACCCGTTGTCCCGGATGCTTTGCGGAGGTTGCAGGAAGCTTGTCGTTGTCACCCGACTGCAGGATGGAAAGAACAGGTCGAGCGGTACTTGCCCATCTAGCTAGGAAGGCGAAGACGGCCACCGGACGAGGTCATCGTCTCGGCGCTTGCCCCTTCCGAGCTGGCTGCGCAGGATCAGTCGGTCAATGGCGAACTGGCTAAGGAAGCCCCAGCGAAACCTCTGCGTGACTAATCGCCGACGCCCCCTCCCGGTTTCAGATCCAACGCTTCCGCGCATCGACCGGAACACCGTCATGGATCCTTTGATCGTGCCGGAAACTAATCCAGCTGATCGGGATGGAGGACAGGTACAGAACAGTGAAGATCACCAGGAGCTCGCGCGGATAAAGGACTACGATCGCCAACAGCACGGCGACTGTTCCGAAAAGGCCAGCCATCACCGATCTGGACGACCCGATGGCCCACTTCTTCCCCGAGAAGGTCGGGACCTTTGACACCATCAACAGTGCAATCAGCAGGGTGTAGAGGCCGATCCATTGCGCGGAGCTTGGTGGCGGCATCGCCACGGAAACCGGCAACAAGACCGCCAGGGCCGCGCTGGGTGTAGGCATGCCGGTAAAATAGGCCTTCCGCCAAGTCGCCTCTCGGGGTCCCGACTGTGCATTGAAGCGAGCAAGACGCGTGGCCGAGCCAAGGGCGAATGCCATCAGGCACAAGCTTGTCGGCCCCGTCATCGCATCCTCGGTCCAGAAGAACAGAAGCACGATCGGCGCTAGGCCGAAACTGAGGAAGTCGGCCAGGCTGTCGAACTCTGCTCCAAACCGTGACGCGACGCGAAGCAACCGGGCGAGTCTGCCGTCGAGGCCGTCGAGGACGGCCGCCACTACGATCGCGGCCAGCGCATAATCGAATTCCTTCTCGATCGAAAAACGAATCGAGATGAGGCCCGAGCAGAGCGCCAACGCCGTGATCGCGTTAGGCAACAGCTGAGCAGTTCGGGATGAACTTTTCTGCCCATCCACACGGTGCCAATCGACCATTGATGCCTCTCGCCCGAGAATAACCCTTTGCCACACGTTCCCGATAGACAGCCTGCCCGCTGGCTTTGAGACCGACAGCTTATCAGAGGACATCAGGCCCACGCGGTCAATTTAGCAAGTGGGCTACGGTATCGGCGAAGAGAGGTAGGGCCTTTGTCAATTCCGGGTATCTGTGGAGCATAGCCCGAGCAGCCTTGAAGGACCGAAAGGAACGAGCGCACCCCTCGCGCCTCTGACCGAGGCTCGGGGTCCGCGCTTTCAGTGCAGGATAGTACCGTTGCAGGGAACGCTGCCCTTACAGAAGCTGAGGGATGTTCCCGTGTGCGCGCTATAGAAGTCGTCCAGCGAGCGATACCTCTTCTGCAGCATTGGGTCGACCACGTGCCATGTCGGCCGTATCGAGAACAATCCGAGGATGTCATCGGATACGAATTGAGGCTTCCAGGAAAGGTCTCGAAGCAGCGAGCCTTCGTACCGCTTTGCGATGTCAGATGGCTTATACCCCATCAGCTCGAGCAGCGTTGGCGCAATCGCGAAATGGGTAGCGTGGCCAGGGTATCGTGCGGCAACCGCCTCGAAGCGGCGTTGAAGGCTGGCGTCCCCAGACGCGACCATCAATGGAACGATGGCCTCGTTCGGATCGACATTCGGGGAGGTGGTGCAATGCGTCAGCCGACCAGGGCTGAAGTTCTGTCCGTGATCCGACGTGTAGATCACGGTCGCGTCGCTCCAGGCCGCCTCGCGGATCAGGCGAGACATCGTCCGGTCGGTCGACCAGCGCACTGCCTTCGCATATGTCTGGAGTTCCGCGGCGAAGCTGTCCGCATCTGCTTCGACGGCCTCTGTCTCGTCGGGCAGCAGCCCTTCCGGCGATCCGTCGCTGTATGGGAAATGAGCGCCATTTTTGTTTGCATAGATGAAAACGCGATCCCCGGCGCTCATCTCCTCGAGCACGATTCGGACGAGTTCGTCGTCTAGGGCGTACGACGCAAATGTGCTGTCGATTTTGTAGAATCGATCGATCAATATCGCTTCGGCGGGGCTCATGTAGTTTTGAAGCTTGCCATAGACGCCGATGAAGCTGGGCTGCGCGTCGATATATACGGTGCGAAAACCGGCCTTCTTTGCGTATTGCCAACCCGTCGGGCTCGTGTGGACAGAGCGGACGAGGTCGCGGCGATCGGCCATAAACCGAAGCATCGCGTTCGACAGGTGGGAGCAATTGCCGCTGGATACTGCCGGACTGAAGTCGATCCAATGCTCCCGCAGGTTGGCCAGCTCCGGAGTGACCGAATTTCCAGGCTCAAGGCTCACGAAATCTGAGCGAATGCTCTCGTCGACAACCACCACCACGGCGCGCGCGAGCGGTTTTCCGGGCGTCATCGAGACGGCATGTCGCTTCACGAACGAGCCGGTGTTGACCTTGTAAGCTGCGACCGCAGCCAGCGAGAGCGGGGCGAACTGTTTGGGCAGCGCTTGCGAGCCCTTGCCGTCCCTGACAACGACGACGCCTGCTATGAGGAGAACCGGCACCATGGGAAGCCAAGGCGACCAGTACCGAATCTTGCGTGCCACCCCTAACGAAACGACAGGGGGCATCGCAATTGCCACGATGCCCAACATGAAGACGGCGAGCGAGGACCAGACCGCATCCGAATAGAACTCCGACGCTCTTTGCACCTCATGGCGAGCTACCCAAAAATTCAGAACGTCGAAGATGAAGAATTCCGAACCTTGCACCCGATAGTAGCCATAGGCTACCGCACCCGAAATCGCCAACGGGGCGGCCCAGACAAGTCGAACGACCATGCTGGGCTGGAAGGCAGCAGCCAACACGGCGGTCAGCGAAACGACCCAAATCAAGCTGAAGACTGTAAAGGTTAGCAGACGCTGTTCGAGCAACAGCACCCGCAGGCGTTCCTCCAAACCGCCATTGGTGAGGATGATCAATGTGAGCAGCAGCCCACATTTCAGGATAAGAAGAGTGCGGCTCTTCACCATTAATGCCTCCCAGGGTCTTCCCCTGGGCAAAGACCTAGGCCCCGAGCCATTCAACCGCTGGCTTTTTCTGGAAAATCTACGAGCTTTCACCCCCAGGCGAAGGTCATCAATTCTATTGCCGACTTCGCATTCATAAAGTCATCACAATGGGCTGTTATTCAACTAAAGGAGTGCATGCTCGCTAACTCGGCTAAACTATTGAGGGATGGGGAGCCACGCTCGTAGAACCAGATTCTCATGAGTACGCGCCCTGGAACGCGCCCTCAGAGATTCAAGCTGTAATGCACGAGGCAACCTCGCAGCCAATCCGCGTCAAAAAAATATCTCACCGTTGG
Source organism: Mesorhizobium sp. WSM2240 (assembly GCF_040438645.1). NCBI lineage: Bacteria > Pseudomonadati > Pseudomonadota > Alphaproteobacteria > Hyphomicrobiales > Phyllobacteriaceae > Mesorhizobium > Mesorhizobium sp. WSM2240. Next base: position 658,678 of record NZ_CP159256.1, on the reverse strand, counting down.
ACGCGGCGATCAGCGTTTTGGTGTCAACGCCCGCAATAAGGGCACCTTGCGGTTACCTGGCCCGCGACCGACGCACCGTGGGCGTAGGCAGGTTTAATGGACCGTGCCAAGCGAAGTATCGCTACCCATCCCAATGAATGACAGGGCTGGCGAAAAGGGGAACTCGCGCGTGCGGCGCAATCCTGTGAGGTTGCCGATCGCCGTGAATACGGCCAGTCCAAGTCCACACCAATTCCGCTCACCAAAGGGACTTACTGTGCCCTCTGAGGGGCGGAAAAAGCAAATCAACCCTGAAGCAGCGTTACCACAAATGGCTCACCTCAGACCTACGATGACAGTTGATCGACGCTTCATCCTGCGAGGTGCGCTTGGGACAATCGGAGCGGCAGTGTCTGGCTGTACGAACGACACAGCGGAGCATTTCTCTGAAGGGTCCTCCTCCTATTCCAGTGCTCCCGAAGCTGCGGGAAAGCTCAGCCCCAGCGCGTTCAAGATGAAATTCGCACCTCACTTCGGCATGTTCGCCAATCTTGCAGGGCCGGACTACATCGACCAAATAACGTTCGCGGCCGACGAGGGATTTCGCGCTTGGGAGGACAACATACTTCACTGGCGATCGGAAGCCCAACAAGATAAGATTGCTGAAGCGTTGCACCGGAACACGATGGAACTCGGGGTCTTCATAGCGTCGGACCTGACGCTCAAGCCATCCCTTTACTTGACCGCAGGAGATCCAGAGGCGCTGGAGTACTTCCTGAGCTCTATAAAGGAAACATTGCCGGTGGCCCGTCGCTTCGATTCTAAATGGGTTACGATCTTGCTTGGGGATCGCCACCCATCCCTGCCGCACCAGTATCAGATGGCGAACATCATCGACGCGCTGCGGCGCGCCGCTGACATCGTGGAGCCCGAAGGGCTGACAATGGCGATCGAGCCCGTGAATTCATTAGTGCAGCGCCCGACGATTTTTCTCAGCAGTGTACGCGACGCTTTTCTGCTATGCCGGGCAGTAAATCGGCCCTCGTGCAAGATCTTGTTCGACATCTACCATCATCAGATAATGGACGGGAACATCTTGGGAGACATCGACCATACTTGGGAAGAAATTACTTATTTCCAGGTCGCCGACTATCCTGGGCGGAACGAGCCGACAACGGGCGAGATCAATTACGTTAATGTGTTCCAGCACCTTCACGAGAAGGGCTACCGCGGAATTATCGGCATGGAGCACGGCGTCAACGGCACAGGCCCAGAGGGCGAGCGCGCCATGATCAATGCCTATCGCCACTGCGACAGCTTTCTGCGGTAAACAACAGAAGCCTTGCACGCACTCACCCGTGCGGCGGGAGCCAGCCCGGACCGCCCCTCAGTCTCCGGCTCGAAGCACCGGCGCAGATTTGATCGGTCGACGGCGGTGCGGCCAGGTCGGGCGAACCCGCATCCAGTCATGGTCTGCCTTTCGGGAACAACCCACAGGAGTTGGGACCTGTTTGCCGAGCGCAGTGCGCGTTCGCGACGATAGACACTCCGGCATCGTACGTATGGCCCATTTGGGCCATCCGGCCTGAAACCGCCTACTCCCAAGTGCGAAGTTTTCCATCGACCCCGGCGTGCTACCTTCCAGCGGTCGCATCTCGGATCGGAGACATGGACAGCTCAAGCATCAAAGCCGAAGGGGCGGAATCTCTGCGAACCGAGAACGGGCGCGCAGCCCCATTTCCGCATGAACACAGGTTGGAAGACGCCGAGGCCGTGGCCCGTACCGGGGCGGCGTCCGCTTTGCTGATCGACAACTCGCTCTCGATATTGAATAGAACCGGGGCCTACCATATCGCCAAGGATCTTTGCCGCGAGTTCGTGCCGAAACACGCGCGAGCCCGATACTGGCGGCTGGGATCCATTGCCCCAGAAGGTCTCGCCCGCAAGGTGGTGGCCCGGTTGATGATGCTTGAAATCAGCTGGTTCAGGGACAGCAGGTTCTGCCTGATCAACGACAAAGCAGGCGAAGGCGGCGTCCGGCTTTTTCTCGATCCGCTCTATGTCCTGAGGTCTGAGCTCGCAGAAAAAGACATCGTCCTTTGCCACGATGTCGGCCCCTTGACGCACAGCGCCCTCTACGACCCCAGGACCACAGAGAGCTATCGCATCGCCTACGAGAAAATCCGCCGGCAGAAGCCGGGCGTCGTTTTCGTCAGCGACTGGTCGAAGGGCAACTTCACATCGCTGTTTGGATCGGACTTTCGGTTCCTGGAGACAATTCCGCTCTATGTTCGCACCGAACTGTTCGACGGCCCATCGGAGCCAGTCCCGGCCGTAGACGGCCGGTTTTTCCTGACGGTGGGCGCGTTCGAAACGCGCAAGAATCAGATCGCCGCTCTTGAAGCCTATCGGAAGGGCGGGTTCCATGCGCAGGGAGTGAAATATGTCCTGTGCGGCCCGCGAGGCGACGGCCACGAACAGATCATGGAGTTCGTCAAAGCGGTGCCGGGTGTTGTGATGCCCGGCTATGTACCGGACAGGCAGCTGCGCTGGCTTTACGCGAATGCCGAGGCATTCATCTTGCCAAGCCTTCTGGAGGGGTTCGGCATGCCCGCTTTGGAGGCGGCCTATATGGGACTGCTGCCGATCGTGTCCGAAGACAGCGCGTTGGTCGAGGCGGTGGGCGGCATCTGCGCGCAGGTCCCGCCAAAAAACCCTGAGGCGATCAGCTCGGCGATGCGGCGCGTGCTGCTCCGGAATCTGGAAGAAAAAGCGGAGACCGGACGCGTGCTGCAGGAGGTGGCCTCGGGCGCCACCAAAGAGCGGTTCCTGCTTCGGTGGAGGGATTTGCTTCTGATTCCTCCGGAAGTCCCTATTCCTATTGCCTATCCATGACCCGGACACTGCCGCTGATGTAGGCCATACGAGGTTTGCCGGGCGCAGTCGGAAGCGCTTGCGGACTTACGGGAGACCTCCAAATGGCCGTTCGGGAAGGATCGACCCGTCAGTCCTTCCTCCAAAAGGGGAGCCCAATGCGGTTGGCTATCCCCAATCGGCGAAGTTCCATGTCGATCCTATGGGAGCTAGCTTTTGAAATCCGTCGCTCGCAGCCGCGCCGTAATAGGCTAGGGAGATAATCCTTCGAAAGCGGTGGCAAAACCGGTGCTCCCCAGGATGGGCGGGTTGTTGGTGTTGGCTCGGCCCATATTATCCCTCGCAAACAGCAAAAGGGGTCCATATGTCCATTCGCTTGACAATCGGAGCAGCGTGTCTCCTGGCCACCACCGCCACCGCTTGTGCCGACATCCTCTGGGGTGTCAACGGCCATCCGATCGCCTCCTATCCCGGTGTCCCGATCGAGTGGCAGCTCGATTACATTGAGGATCTCGGGATGAAGTCCTATCGCGTCGACGTTCCCGATGCGGACGCAGACACGATTGAATTGCTATCCACCCTTGTCAGAGGAGGCAAGGAGCGCGGCATCGAAATCTTGCCCGTCATCGTGGGCGGCTTCGACCTGGATAAGGCCAGCGCCGAGGTCCTGTACCGCAAGGCGCACGAACTGGCCGTTGAGCTCGGCTCCCGTTTCAAGGATGACATCCGCGTCTGGGAGCTGGGAAACGAGATGGAGAACTACGCCCTCATCAAGCCCTGCGAGACGCGCGACGACGGAACTCAGTACCCCTGCGAGTGGGGGATCGCGGGCGGGCCATCTCCGTTGGACTATTATGGCCCCCGCTGGGCCAAGGTGAGCGCGGTCCTGAAGGGGCTGTCGGACGGGATGACGGGGGTGGACCCCACGATCCGAAAGGCGATGGGGACGGCGGGGTGGGGACACACGGGCGCATTCGAACGCATGCAGCAGGACGGCATTGAGTGGGACATTTCCGTCTGGCATATGTACGGCGGAGATCCCGAGCCTGCCTTCGAGAAACTCGCGAGTTACGGAAAGCCAATTTGGGTCACAGAGTTCAACAATCCATACGGCAGCCAGCGGGGCGAAAGCCAGCAGGCCGAAGGACTGGTGCATACCATGAAGCGGCTGCTTGAATTGCAGGACGCGTACAAGGTGGAGGCCGCCCACATCTACGAACTATTGGACGAAAGCTATTGGGCACCCGACTTCGAAGCCTACATGGGACTGGTCAGACTTGTCGGCTCCGTCGAACGCGGCTGGACCGCGGGAGGACCCAAACCCGCCTACTTCGCCGCAAAAGACTTGATCCGCGGGCCGCAGCCGCCTGCGGTCCCACGGCGGGATTGCGATCTCGCGGACGGCGACACGTACGGGACCCTCGCGGCGCGGCAGGCGGCTTTCGCCCATTGCCTGATACTGGGCCGCAAGGCGGGCGCGGAAGAAATCGATCAATGGTCCGCGAACTTGGAAAACGGCTCAGTCAACGTTCCCAACATGATGCTCGACCTTATGCGTTCCCGGGAATTCATGAAACGATACTCTCCGATTGGTCTGAGCGACCGCGACTATGTGAATTTCCTGTATCGCCTATTGGCGGACCGCGATGGGGACGGGTACGGACTTGACACATACGCCAGCCAGCTGCGGGACGGGACGATGACACGGGAGGCGATCGCCTTCGGGATGATAACGTCGAGCGAATTCAACTCAAAACATTCCGTGCATCTCGCTGCGGACCCCGCGGCAACCGGCACAGTTGCGGCCGATTAATTCATCGGCAGATGGGGGAGGGGCCTACTTACGGCTAATAAGTAATGGGGCACTGTGCCTACGCCCCAAAATACCGTCCTACGCCCAATGGCTTTCTTGCCGTCCGAATGCGGATTTCGGATAAGCAGTAGTAAGAAAGGCAAGTGCCGGAAAATGCGCGCCTGCGAGTCCGTTATGTCGGCGGAAACACGGACTTTGGAGGAAACGTGAACCAGCTGCCATGCAGATTTCGTTCGTCGGCCTCTTAGTTTGTGTGGGCATACTTGTGGCGGGGCACTACGCCCGCGCCACGCTGATCGTCGGACTCCTTGCCTCGTGGGCGTTCGGCTCGACGGCGCTGATGACGCTGAGCTCGCTCGGAGGTTCGTCTCCGCTGATCTACACCTCCTTCGCAGCCCTGCTCGTGATGGCAGTCGCCGCTAGGCGGCGTATTTGGCGTGACCTCGGTGAGGTGTTCGGCAACGTCCGTCCGGTATGGGTGCTCTGCGGTCTGATGCTCTATGCCCTTGCCGGCTCGTGGCTCTTCCCGCGTCTCTTCGCGGACCAGACAAGCGTCTTCGTCCAATCGCCGACGCGCGCGGGCGTCGTCGAAGCCTCGCTTGGGCCGGTCTCGGGAAACATCACGCAGACCGGATATTTCATCTTGGGTGGCCTGACGTGCATCGCCCTTAGCGTGCTGCTCCTACACAAGGACCGCATAGACCAGGTCAGGCGCGGATTCTTCGTGTGGTGCTGCCTCCAGGCCGGGATGGGGGGGCTCGATCTCGCGGGCAAGCTCGCGGGGCTGGGGGATGTCCTCCTGCCGATCAGGACGGCCAGTTACTCGATGCTCACGGAAGTAAATGAAGGCGGCTTCTGGCGCATTGCCGGAGCCTATTCCGAAGCGTCGGCCTTCGGCGGCTATTCGCTCGCCTGCCTTTCGTTCTGCTACGTCTACTGGCGGAAGACGAAATCGCGGCTCGCCTTCTGGCTGTCGGCGGCCCTGCTCATCCTCACGGTCTTGTCAACGTCGTCCACGGCCTACGTCGCATTAACCGTACTCGGTATTCCTGTTGCCTTTTCGGTCATGCGGTCGCTGCTCTCTGGACGTCTCGGGACTGCCGATATGGCCATTATCGCTATCTTGGCTGCCGGGCTCCTCGCAGCACTGACAATCAGCCTCTATGACCAAGGTTTTTTCGACCCCTTTATCGGCATGATCGACGCCATGGTCATCAACAAAGCCAATTCCACTTCCGGACAGGAGCGCGCCTACTGGAACTTAAAGAGCCTCCAGGCCTTCGTCGACACGAGCAGCCTGGGCATCGGCTTCGGCAGCTCCCGCGCGTCGAGCTGGCCGATCGCCGTGATTTCGCAACTTGGTCTGGTCGGCAGTCTAATGATGGCTACGCTGCTGGCGGTGGTGGCCCGCGGAATGGGGCGGCTGAAGCCGTATGTCGACCGCGAGACGAATGCTGTAGTGTCGAGCGTGCAGGCATCTGCCCTGGCCGGCGTCGTCGCGGCTTCGTTTGCTAGCGGTACCGCCGACCCGGGGATGATTTTCTTTATCGCTCTCGCTGTCATCTCTGCAAGCAGGGTTCGCGCCCGCCGGAACAGGCGTGGCGCCATGGTCGAGCTGCACCGCACCTGGTCCATGTTCGGGCCGGGAACTCACGATTCGGCTTTGGCACAACAACCGATGCGTCTCTCCGGATCGGTCAGCCGTTAGCGGCCCGCGCGGCAGAACGGCCGCTCGCCGAGGCCATCAAAGAAGGCCGCGATTGATGACTAATCGCCCGGCAAAGGCTCCGATGGCGCTTCCGGATGCCTTGAGCAGTGCGTCCAGCAGCGTTGCATGGCGATCCGGCGTTAGCAGCTGCAATGTTTCGATGGCAAAGGCTCCGACTGTCAGCACGCAAAGAACGAGCATCCAATTCCGGAAATACCCGACGCCGAATAGGAAACCGAGCGCAAGAAACGCAATGGCCCGCTCAACGCCCGGTGCGAGACCGGAGAGCGGGCGGAATACCATCGGCAATACTGATGCCGCCACGATCGCGCCGAGTAGCAGCCATCCTGCTGTCCGGCATTGTGTCCGTATCTTCCGCGCAAGTTGGCTCAAATTCCCCATCCTTCGGGCCAGTGGAGGGATAACAGGATTCAGGGACTGGGATTTAGTCGATCCCGTGGCCGCTTCAGTCGACCTACAACCTTGATGAAGTACAGCGCAAAACCGGTCCGGCCGGGGTCCGTGAGCACGCGATGACGGAGCCCCTCTTCGCATAGCGGTGTGGAGATGCGCGACAAGACCTCGCCGACGGGGACGACTGCGACATCCATCGTCTGTCTCCAGTTCGGCCAAAATATGCTCCCCCGAAACGCGCCTGGTTGTCTCAACGCCGCGCCATGAAATCCCGCTGGGTTCGTCCCAAAAGGGGCGATCGAGCGCCTTGCGCCCGCAACGGCCGGAAAACGAGGCGTGATGGACACCGCTAAGCCGCGTCGACCCAATTGCAACCGTGCTGGACAGCACACGGAATGACAGATTGGGCTTGATGTGGTGGTTTATCGGCGATGCGCGCCGAGACATTATGCAACAGATGACGAATATCTTCGGGGGCGACCCCGTCCCGAGCCATGACAAGTCTGACAATCGGATCCACTAAAAGATCTTCCAGTGACAACTCGCGCTGGAGCGTCATCCAAGCCTCCTCATTCAGATGAATTCTTGCCTCATACTATCAGTTCGTAACAAGAAGATGTCGAGGTGGAACTTGTTTTGTTACGGTTACGGCTGAAGCGCATGGGCATCACTGGAACAAGGGCCACCGCGGATTTGGCTTACGCGTAAGGAGACGCGACGCAAACATTTAGCTCAGAATGGGGCTGACGTTGAAATCGCAAGGGGGATTTTGACGTAGCTCGGGCTCCTGAAAGCGGCGGGATGTTCTCGCTGGGATCTAGGCGCCGGAAGCTGGATAGCTCCTGTCCGAGTTGAACTGGAGCATCACGACCAAGCCCTATGCCCGAGAACGCTATTTCGAAACCGAGGCCGCTTGATGAAGGAGGCTCGGAAGGGGCGGCATCGCCCGAAGGCTGGCGGGGCTGAGGCGCGTCTCGACCTCGCGTGTGACACCGTTTATCCAAAGGAGAACTCGGACAGGCGGCGCGCAGATTTATCATGCTGGGCCGTGGATTTTGCTCGCTTTGCGACGGCGACGCATCGGTCCATGACGTCATCGAATATTTCGGCCTCCTCGAGGATCAGCCCTTCTTCCACCATTAGTACATAGTTCTCGGCCAGGGCCTCAGATGGTCTGTCGCCGTGGCCAAATGCCTACGTCAGACGGCTTGATTGACTTCTTAACCTTCCTCAAGCAAATTGCTAAACGCGTAATGATTGCTGATTCGGGGGGCGTTGCTAATCGGTGCTTTATCTTAGTCGTCACCTGCAGTGTAGATGCGTGTCATCCGTCCTGGCGGACTCCACTCGGCTGGCATCAGGAAGCGATTCACACCCGGCCTGTCCACGACCTTGCCGCCCTCGGTCGCGCAAGGGGCTCTGAGAGTGGCACCTGTACGCCAGGGTATTCTTGCCGCGATCTTCTTTTCAACGACGGCGCTTTTTCCACTGACCGCATCCGCCGAAACAATCTTCGGCGCGCTCACCAAGGCATACCAGCTCAATTCGGAGCTGAATTCGGCCCGCGCCGGCGTGCGGGTGACCGATGAAGGCGTGGCGATAGCCAAGTCCGGCTACCGGCCGACGATAAACGGCGTGGCGAGCATCGACTATTCCTCGCAAATGGGCACCAGGCTCACCACCGGATCGTTCGGCGTCCAGATCAACCAGATGCTGTTCGACGGATTCCAGACCAAGAACAATGTCGCGGCCGCCGAATCGCGGGTGTTCGCCTCCAATGAAAGCCTGCGCAACACCGAGCAGAACATCCTGTTCAACGCGGCCAGCGCCTATATGGACGTGATTCGCGACCGGCAGGTGGCGGTGCTGCTGGAGCGCAATCTTGAGTTCCTGTCGGAGCAGGCGCGCGCCGCCCGCTCGCGCTTCGAAGTCGGAGAAGGCACCCGCACCGACGTGGCCCAGGCCGACGCCAGCCGTTCGGCCGCCGTCGCGCGGGTCGCTGCGGCGCGGGCGCAGGCGCAGTCGAGCGCCGCAATCTACCGCCAGATCGTCGGTGAGGAGCCGGGCCGGCTGGAGGCGGCGGCGCCGCTCGCCAAGCTCCTCCCGAACAGTCTCGACCAGGCGATCGGCATCGCCTCGAGCCGGCATCCCGCCATTATGGCGACGGAGCATCTGGTCGACGCGGCCGGCTTTACGGTGAAGTCGGCCGAGGGCCAGTTGCTGCCGCAGGTTTCGGCCAGCGCAAGCGTCGCGCGGAGTTTCACCGAACGGCATGCGGTGGGTCAGGGACTGCCCGGTGTTGGTGGTGGCGGTCCTACCGTCACCGAAGAATCCGGAAACAGCGCCAGCATCGGCGCGACACTGATAGTGCCGATCTACCAGGGCGGCAGGACATCGGCGCAGGTGCGTCAGTCCAAGGAATCGCTCGGCCAGGCGCGCATTGAGGTCGACGTGCAGCGCGATCAGGTGCGCGCCGCGGTCACGTCGGCCTGGACGCAATACTTCGCCGCGCAGCAAACGCTCGCCGCCACGCGCGAAGCCGTAACGGCGGCGCAACTCGCGCTCAGCGGCGTCATCGAAGAGCGAAATGTCGGACAGCGCACCACGCTTGACGTGCTCGACGCGCAGGCCGATGTCATCGACGCCCAGATTGCCGTCGCTAATTCGCAGCGCGACCTGGTGGTGGCGAGCTATGCCATTCTGTCGGGCGCGGGCGACCTTTCCATCCGCCGGCTCGGGCTCAATGTTGCCGAATACAAACCCGAAGAGCATTACAAGGCCGTCAAGGACAAGTGGTTCGGCCTGAGAACGCCGGACGGCCGCTAAGCCTTTCTTTGAGAGCACTTACCGCGGGTTCGCTGGGCTGGCGCGCACCCCGATTTGACCGAACAGGCAGCATAGCCGATTAGGCACAGGCGTACGCCTATGATCATGACGATGACTTCCGATACGTTCTCCCATACGCCGCGTGTTGAAGTGATCACCTCGGTGCAGCGCCAGCGGCTGTCGGGCGGGCTGCCGGTGCTGCCTGTCAGTGCCGGAGAATTCGGGCATTCCACGACCATTTCCCGTTACCAAGCCACGGCATTGATTTCCTTGGCCGAGCGCGACCAGAAGTCTGACACTCCGCTGAATAGTTAACCCGTCCTTCAGTGGGATCGCATAGGCTTCCTTGCGAAGAGGCATGGGAACGAGCTGACTGTCTATGGCCGTTAAGGAAGAAGACGCTCTGGAGGCCAGTATTCGTCAGGATCAGCTTTCTGATCTGCGCGCTGGTCTCTTAGTGTCTATGCCCATAAGTTTTGTCCTATCAGGCCTAATATTGACGGTGCAGGTCCTTTCTGGCGGCGGCTTTGCCGCCGTGATCTGGTTTTTGGTTGTCAATGCCGTAAACGCCGCCCGCCTTGCACTAGCCCGCTATCAGCTAAAACTTAGGGAGCACGAGGACGATCGCACAGGGGTTTTGCAGCGGCTTCACTGGTTTGGCACCCTTGCTCTTCTGTCAGGGATTGTGTGGTCCTTTCTTGCTGTCCTCACGGCTGGATACACGACCCCTCAAGCACCGCTGCATCTAATCATTCTGGCGGGTATTTCAGCTGGCGCGGTTACATACGGCAGTTCATATGCCGCGGCAGCGACCAACTTCATCACACCCCCGCTCCTGGTCACCGCGGCGTGCCTCTCGGCGAAGGGCAACTTTGAAGATTACGTTCTGGCTTTTGCCGTTCTGCTTTTCATGGGCGGCTTAATTCGAAGTTCGCTTGTAGGGCAAGCCCGCTTCCGCGAAACTAGCCGCCTGCGACATGAGGCGGAGCGGCTTGCGGCGGAAATGGAGCGCAATTCCAGGGAAGACCCCCTGACGGGCCTTCTGAACAGACGGGGCCTCGAACACGCGATCGATCAGCTTGAGAACACAGACGGTCCCTTCGTGGCAATGCTGATTGATTTGGACGGCTTCAAATCAGTCAACGATACCTACGGTCACAGGACCGGCGATCAACTGCTCGCCATGATCGCCCGCCGGATAAAGGAGGAAGCGCCGGCATGCTCAACGCTTGCCCGCATCGGCGGCGATGAGTTCGTGCTGTTTTTTCCCTCGCTCGGGGATTTGCGTGCTCCCAACAACCTCGCATCCGATATCATAGCCAAAGTTGCCAGCCCTTATCCTAAGGTCGCGTCCGTCCGGATCGGTTCATCGATAGGAATATACCTGGCTGAGAGGCCGGGACTGACGGAAATGTTGCTGCGGGCGGACGTAGCCCTTTACACGGCTAAGCGTCGCGGCAGGAACGAATTTTGCTTGTTCGATGCTGAACTTGACAGGGAACTACAGCGCCGCCAGTCCATCGAACGCGACCTTCATTCAGCGATAGAGACAAGAAGCTTGGGCCCATGCTTCCAGTCAATCGTGAGACTCGACACCGAGGTCTTGGTCGGTTTTGAAGCCTTGCTAAGGGGGTGCCATCCGATTCATGGTGCCATCCCTCCACCCGAAATCATCACAGCCGCACGCGAAACCGGAATGCTTCAGTTGCTAACTCAAACGGTATTCGCCGACTGTTGCGCACTGATGGAGGGTTTGGTGAAAGCTGACCGTCGTGATGTTCGTGTGGCGATGAACGTCTCACCGCGCGAACTGGAAGCCGGCGATATCGACGACATGGTTCTGAACGGTCTGGCGGCAAAAGACCTCCCTGCAACGATGTTCGAAATCGAGATCACCGAAGAATCCCCCGTCGACCCGGATAGAGTGGATGAAAAGCTCGGACGCCTTTCACATGCCGGCATTTCCATCGCGCTTGACGACTTCGGGACGGGCTTTTCTACGTTGGCATCGCTCAAGGACGGTCGGATAAGCAAGGTGAAAATAGACCAGGGCTTCATTCGTGGCCTAGCCAAGTCCCCGGAGGACCTGCTGCTTGTCAAAGCGGTGATTGATCTTGGTGGGACGCTTGGAATCGAGGTTATGGCCGAGGGTGTCGAAACAGAGGCAGATCGGCAGGCTCTGCAAAAGCTTGGCTGCAAAACCGCTCAGGGCTTCCTGTTCTCCAAGGCGGTGCCTCTGAGCCAAGCGCTTGACTTGGCCTTAAACGAGCCCGCGAAGACGTTGTGACCGCACCCGCCATAGCTCACTGCAGACGCAAAGCATTGCACCGCCTGGTGACCAACATCCCGCCTGCAATTGGCTGGTGACGAGGGCGAATGGGTTCGGTCGCCGATGCCCGCGTTCTGCTCCGGCTTGGCTTTCGTGATTGGGCGGACTTCACGCTCCTTCGCAGCAGGTTTTCAGTACCTGGGACCAGCAGCAGTTCGAGGCGCCAGCAGCAGATAAGGCTGCTGCTGTGTCAGGTGCCTGATGCCGCCATCCGCGCCAGTCGCCCGGCCACGTCATTCAGCTCCCATTCCCTCGCAAGCGCCGCGGCGACGCTCCAGGTCGGTGGGCGATCGGTGATCCGTGGGAGTGGCGCAGTCGGATCCATCGTGGCTATGCGGCGGTATAGCCGCAGCTCTTCTGCCTGTTTCGGGAAGCGGCGGTTGGCGATCATCTATTCGAGGTTTGTTTAACGTGGCAAAAGTCTTGCTGCGGTCTGGGCTCCTATGCCGCGGGCGCCCGGGATCTTGTCGGAGGGGTCCCCGCGAAGCGCAATGAAATCGGGAACCTGGTGGGGTTCGACTCCATAGCGCTCCCGCACCTCCGAAGGTCCGATCCGGGCGATCTCACCTGCTTTCACAGGGAAGAGGATCGTGGTGAGCTCCGATGCGAGCTGAAAAGTGTCCCGATCGCCGCTCGCAACCAGAGTTGTCCAGCCTCGCTTTTCTCCAGCGGCCACCGCGGCAGCAAGAAAGTCATCGGCCTCGTATCCGGCGGCCTTGCCGACCGCGAAACCACACGCGTGAACGAATACCGGCAGCACGTCGAGCTGTTCCAGAAGCTCGTCGTCAAAATGGCGCCCGCCCTGATACGCAGGGAATTCCAGGATGCGCCAATTCGGCGCCTCAAGAGTGTCCCACCCCACAACGACTGACCTCGGCCGTTCAGCCTCATAGAACCGTAGAAGGTAACTGGCGAAGCCCACGATGGCGCCGGCGCCCTTGCCCCCAGCCCGCCGAATTGTCTTCGGCAGCCCGTGGTAGGCGCGATGGGCGAAAGAGTCGCCGTCGATGACGAGGAGCGGCCGGTCGGTCTTATTGCTCTCCATCGAGTGCAATTCGCACAGGCGTACGCAAAGTGCCAGCTCAGAGGCGCTGACTCTTCAGCCATCTTGCGAATGACATCGGTGGGCGATTTCTGGACGTTGATTTTCGCTCCGATGCGAAAACTTGCCGGGCCGTAATAACCTCCCGATCAACCAGGGCGGTGTCTGACCGGTCCACACACATTGGGAAAGTGGATGCCATCGGACCGCTCGGAGATTTCAGCGCGTCGGTGGATGGCGCAACGTTCATTGGATAGAATGCCGCTGACCGACTGGCTGGGATATCCTCGATGGTTCGCGAGACTCAGCCGCTGACTTTGCTAGCGCCTATATCTGAGGGAGATCGATCCAAATGGGAGACCGGACGGAGCCAACGCTTACGACGGAAAATTTGGCAAGCTTCGTGGCAACCGCTGTTGAGAGCGCGTTGGTCGAGTATGACCCCGGCCTTAGAAAACCAGCGATCGAGTCTGTTGGGCTTGTTGCTGGCATCGTCGCGGCTGCGGTGTCCCAGCTAGCTTTGGATCAGCAGATCCACCTGGCGACTCGGGCCACTGAAATTGAAAGCGCGGTCGCTGAGCTAGTGACGCGATTGACCGCAGACCTACCCGTCCGGTCCCATAAAAGAGCCGCCGCATCGCCGACAGCCAAGCTGTCGCCTGTCCGCAGGAGCGGGATAGATGAGTTATCTGGCCAGGTTACCACGAATTGGGCCGGCCCTGTTGCGGGCCCGACATTTCTTGAGCGGACCTTCGGCATATCACGGTCCTCACTCAATCGCTGGCAGCGTCGAAACTATGTCGTGTCGCTCCGCAGCGGCGGACGCAAGCATGTCTTCCCGCTAGCCCAATTCGTCGACGGACGTCCAGCGGCCGGTATTGTCGACGTGCTCAGTCAATTTTCAAATCAGCGCGCTGCGTGGCTTTGGCTCATCCGCCCCAATAGCGAACTCAATGGGCAAATTCCGATAGAATTGTTGAAGCAAGATCGTCGCGACGCGGTAATCGAGGCCGCGCGGGCACAGAACGACTGACACCTCAGTTCAAACCATCTTTGAAAAGCAAAAACCCGGCGGTTGTGCCCGCCGGGTTTTCTCAGATCGACTGAATAAGCCGATTAGAACGTGCGCTGGAAGCGGAGGAAGCCGCCGATCTCGTCGTCGTCATCGTCAACGATGTCGTCGTCGAAGTTGTCGACATAGACGATTTCAGGCGTGATCACGAGGCCCGGAACGAGCTCGTAGTTCACGTTCGCCACGGCAGCGAAGTTCTCCAGCTCGTCATAGGACAACTGTACGTTGATCTTGGCCTTTTCCGAAACGGTGAAGGTACCACCGCCCCAGACAGCCCACTCGCCGCCCCAATTGCCGTAGTAGTTGAACAGCTCATCAGCCGACTCGTCGTCTGTGGACGAATAACCGGCCATGATGAAGAGCGAGAGCTGTTCGGTCGCGTTCACGTCCAAGCGAACCTTGGCGGCCCACTCTTCGAACACAGCGTCATAACCGGCAACAGCCGAAACGCCGCCCCAGCCCTGCGTCCAGGCCACGCCGCCGACCACGTGCGGGACGTAATCGTCGAGTGCATATGTATCGTCGCCTTCTTCGAGTGCAATCGCGGCCGAGAAGCCGTTACCGCCGGTGAAGGTGTAGGCGATCTGGTGGGTGCCGAAGGGGCCGTAGCCGATCAGATCGTCCTGGATCACGCCGCCGGCATAGCCGGTGAAGGTCGAGAACAGCGAGTCGGTCTTGCCGATGCGGAAGCCGCCGAGCTCGATATAGGCGTGCTCGATGCCGAGTTCGTCTGCGGTGTCAGTGGTGACGCCGTCGAAGTCGCCGTCGCCATCGACGTCGACACCTACCTCGTTCGTGTCGTACTGGAAGTTGATCGCAGCGTAGACGCGAAGCGTGCCGAGCTCGGTTTCCGAGCGAGCGTCGGTGCGCAGCTGGAAGCGGGCGCGCTTGTAGTAGGTGTCGTTGAATTCAATGTCACCATCTTCAAATTCGCTCTTGTCGATTGCATCCTGGATGCCGAGGGCGCCGATGCCGATGTCGTAACGCATGTAGCCGCCGATGCGCAGGCAGGTCTCGGTGCCGGGGATGTAGAAGAAGCCCGTGCCGTACACGTCGCAGACGCGCACATATTCCATGGGCTCCGGTTCGGCGATCACGACCGCATCGGCCGCGCGTGCGCCGGAAACTGCGACGAGAGCCGCAGCTGAGCCGAGAAGAAGGCTCTTGATGTTCATTTTCTGACCTCCGTCAATATTATCAAATGGGATGGGCTTTAGAAAGGAACGTCCCCGCCCAGCCCGGCTTCGAAAAAGCTGCGATGAATCGCCCCTCTCTCTGACGTGACATTACGCATCGGCTTTCGGCGCACAATCGGAATTAGGCAGAGAAAAGGCTTCGGTCCGCCTCTTGTGGCCGCCGTGTGGCAAATATGGCACAAAGCCGACAACTGCATAAACTTCTCATTAACAAAAAGGATCAGATCCCGATCTGGAATCCCAACAACAACGTGGTAAGGTCGATCATCGACCTCCAGTCGATATGCGGCTCCGTTTTGTTCCCATTCCCTGGGGTCGATGCGGGGCCGCAACTGCAATTGGCCGATGTCAGCCCAGATTTGCAGCCTATTTAATCGCAATCCGCGACGCAGCGGGAATTCTGTGGTCGTAAAGATGGATCTGCATAAACGGCTACTCCAGATTGGTTTCTCGTGAAGAGGCGCCCGGGGGCGTTCATGACACTGCCAGTGCGGCGACAGCGCAGCTGAGCCGGATGATGGGAGTGTCTGTCCGCTGTCCTTAGCGAAAGTCGGCCAATGGGATGGACCGGCCGCTTCCGCGGCGGGTTCTGAAAGAACCGTGCCGACAAAGAAAAATGAAGCAGCCCCTGCAGCCCAACCGGTGAGCGAAGCACCGACCCTGATTGTGATCGGACATCGGCAAAGATGTCTTCCACGTGGTTGGCTTTTGCAGACGGAAAGATCGGCTTCCGCCGGAAGATCAAGCGTTATGGCGCTGACCGACACGTCAAGGACATTGCGGCGGTGCTCAAGGGCGGCGATGGCTGCGTGAGGGCCGAAGACTTGAACGCGCGATGGGCACGAATACAGCTGAACATGGGACAGCGAGCTCGACGTCGAGGCCGGACCGCCCGATTTTCATTCCACGGCGGTTGTCGTGGCAACCGCTTCCATATCGGCAGGATCGCCCTCGCGCGTCCTTTCGGGCACTCGGAAAACCTGCCCAGGCCAGATGCGGTCAGGATCCTCGATCTGGTTCTGGTTGGCGAGATAGATCGTCGAGAAGCGCACACCCTGGCCGTACACGCGGCGCGAGATCCGCCATAGCGTGTCGCCGCGTCTGATGATGACAGCCCCGTATCCATTCGCGGCTTGGGTCCGGGTCGTTTCGGTCGCGCGCGCTGTGCTGGTTGCCTGGGCGCTTGAAATTGCGGAGGCCGCAGTGCCGATGGCGTCACCGCCTTCATTTGTGAAGGGAACGGCAACCCGGGCAAGAACTTCAGCCCCGTCCTCCCCAACCGTGTCGACCCGTATTGTATGGTCACCCAATGCCAGGTCGCGTTCCGTCTCTATCAGGAAACGTCCGGCTGGCGAAGCGACTGCTTCACCAATTACAATGTTGTCGGCGTAAGCAAGAACTCTGCGGCCGGGATCGGCTGCTCCAGCAACGAAGAGGCTGCTCCCCTCGATTTCGACCGCTTCTACCGAGAGTGACGCCCCGCGGTCGGAGGCCGAGGAAGCCGCAGTTGCTGGGCCGCGCGCCAAAGTCAGCGCGCCCGGATCACTTGATGTTGAATCAGGCACTGCGATGAGCCGGGTCGCTTCGCCTGCCATCTCGACAAGCACCAGCACCTGCCCATCCTCCGTTTCTGGAATCGATATGATGGCGGCCTGCCGCGACAGTTGAATTTTGTCAGCAAGGATCTGACGAAGCAGGATCTGGTAATCGCCGGGCTCGAGCGGTTCGTCGATGACGATGGCAAAATCTCCGTTCGATCGAGCCGTAGTAGCGCCAATATTCCTCATTTCTGTGCCGGCCTCCACCCTGGCGTTCGGCGCTGCCCTTCCGGCGATCACAATCGAACCGTCGCCTTGTACGCTAACCAGGTCAAATGTGGGCAACGTTCGCTCAGCGCCGGACGCGTTCGCTGGCTGGTCCTCGACCATGCCATTTTGTCCCGGCAGCCGGGCAGCCTTTGCGTCCGCGCCTGACGACGCGGGCTCTGGCAGCAACGCTGCTGAAAGCACTTTTTCGAACGGGATGAATACTTCCGAAACATAGGCTGTTGCGGCGGCTGCGGTACAGCCGGCGGCAAGAAACAGCAGCGCTTTGAGCGGATTGATGGCCATTTGCTTCGCCTCGATCCGGGAGCCACGCTCTCCCACAAGCATCGACAATCAAAGCACTGACAGCCTCGGGTTGTTATCCCCTCGAATGGCTGTATCGCCGGCGTCAAAAGGTGTAGTTGGTGGATGCATTGATTTGGCTGCTCGCGCCCCCTCTTGGCCGGCGTCTGATGCATTCTGGGCACGGCATTGCGACGCGTATGCGTCCAATTTGCCAACCGAGAGAAAAGTCGCGAGGGCCAACGGCATTCAGCGCCATTGGTTGCGGAGGCGAGACCGACCTACACGTGCAAAAATCAGCACGGATAGGAGTATTGCCTCACCAGCCTCCAGATGGTCTCATTTATCTCCTTGATATCGCCGATATAGCTTTTGATTTTTTCGATTTCCGCGTCGTCGAGGTCTTCCATCTTGCCGTATCTGATTTCGTCCTTTGCATCAAATACCCTCATCAGTTGCGTTTTTGCCGAAGAGCCGGACTCGTCGAAGGAATAAATACAATGGCTGTATTTGTTTCTCAGCTTTGCTTTCCGGGTCAGTTGCTCGGTCACCGCGAGTATCGCGTGCCGGCGATCCGGCGGTGTCTTCTGGAGTTTGGTAAGCCGTTCGACAAGCTCGATGCGTGCGCGCGTCGTGTTCAGCGTCAGGAAAATGACGATCGCGGTTTCCTTGTCGACTTCGGCGAGCCCGGCGATGAGATAGATCAACAGGCTTTCCGTATTGGTCCAGGTGTAGTTGAGCTGGCCCAGAACGAGCAATATTTCCTGGAAGCGAGGCATGGTATGCTCACTGACCGACATGGGTGGCCAAGCTGCTGTTGCGCGTACCGGCCTCTGCCGCCCGAGCCAGGAAGATTGCGGCCGCCGCGGTCCGGTTCTGAGCGCCGAGCTTTTTTATAATGTTGTGGATGTGCACTTTCACAGTGTGCTCGGAAAGGCTGAACTTTGCCGCAATCATTTTATTCTGGAACCCGTGGGACACCATCTCCAGAACCTGATGCTCACGTTCCGTGAGATAGTCCAAGCTGCGAGAGTGGGGAGCCACGATCGGGCCGGTTTCATTGCTCTCGCTTGAATGGGATTGCACGGCCACATCCTTGTTCGGCTCCGACTGGTGCTTGTGGTGCATGAAGGAAATCGGAAAATACTCTCCCCCACGCAGTAATAGTCGTACAACTGAAAGCCACAGATCCAATCTCAGGTTCATCGGCAATGCGCTGCGGACGGTGCGCGACGACTTGATATCCTCAAATGTACTTCCTTGATCAGTGTGGTCGCCATACATGACTGCCGTGATCGAAGAGGGGTGGTGCCTGGCGATCGCGTCGGCAAAGATATCCACCTCCCCGAGGAACTCAGGTTCTATCAAGATAAGAGAGACGGGGTGCTCGAATTTCACGCATGCCGCCTCGACGTTTTCCACTTGTTCAATCAAAATCCAGGGAAACTCGCGTTCCAGAGCGTGAAGAAGACATTCCGAAACGCTTCCCGGAACGGCGACAAGGACCAGGATCCTCTTGAACGGCGCGACGGTGCTGCCTGCAAGTCGAACGCTGGTATTCATGGCCTCGACCATTGTCACATTCTCAAAATGCGCGGCTTCCCCTAGCAAGGGGCGGGCTACTGATGGCATGTTCGTAATCAAAACAGATTATATACCCGCTTGCCGGGATACGAAGTAGCTCGAAAGGGTTACACCAGGCCTGTGGTTCCTCCATTCGGATAAGCAATTCCAAGTTGCGCCCCTGGATTGTTTGTCGAGATATGGCTTGCCTTTCGGTGGCACCTATTTGGCGCGAGCGGCCGAAACACAATCGCGGCGCGGTAGCCTGGACTGCTGTTTGGGCGTGAAATCCGGTGGCGCCTCGAGGCGTCGCCGCAACCGGCCTCTGCAACCGGACGGCGACCTTTTGCTTACCGGCCGGCGGATTGCTTCCTCGCATAGCCCGAAAGGCAAGTGCTCCCGCAGCCGAAAGCCGTAACGTCACCAGCAAGAGCGGGGCCCAAAGGACTTAGAACAAGTAGCTCGAATTGGCAGCTATTCTTTTAGGGCGGTGAGGCACACAGTTTTGGCCTTGGGCGCGGGCTGAGCTGCTCCGGGGGATAGCGGTACTGCTTACACCGCGTGTGGCTCAGACGGAGGCGTTCGGCGCCGTGTGTCAATGTGTGGAATGGGACCGCACGCCTCCGTTCGCGCTCAAAGTTGGGATCCGGCTGCCTCAGGTACCGGGACCCAACGGCATAACCAGGATCGAACTAACATAGCAGTCAATCTCAACTGTCCGTTGGCAGCTCGAAAAACCTCCGTAACAGATGAATGGTGGTTAGCTGGCTGCGGCGTCAACCGAGGAAACGAAAATGCCTAATAAGAATAACGGTACTCAGCAGCTCGGCGTTCAGCTGTTCGGGGATGACCAGTACAATATTGCGTTTGACGACATCATTTATGATCCGGGCGATCAGAGCCAAAACCAGGATCAGGGTCAGGGTCAGGGTCAGGGCCAAGGACAGGGTCAGGGCCAAGGACAGGGTCAGGGCCAAGGACAGGGACAGGGACAGGGTCAGGACCAGGGTCAGGACCAGGGCCAGGGCCAGAACCAGCACCAGAAAAGCGAGTCGTATAACGACAACGCGAATGGAAACGCCAATGGCAATGGCAACCTGAACCTCAACGGCAACGGCAATCTGAACCTGAATGGCAACGCAAATTCCAACGCCAATTCCAACACCAACACCAACACGTCCACGACGACTGTAGACGTGAGTGTGGGCCTGAACTTGGAAGGCTGGCAGCCATCTGACGACGATTTCGCCGACATCGACATTTCCGACAATTCGTCAGTCGGCAATCTGTTCGTCAATCGTGACGGTGAGATCCACTACAATCCCGGCGATGACATCAGCTTTGATGACATCCTGAACGGCGCCCTGAATGGAGCCGGAAACGACAGCGCGTTCATCCAGAATCAGGTCGCCGACCTCGAGGACAACGACAAGGTCGAAAACGCCTATGTCCAAAACAACGCCAACTTCAATCAGAATGGCAATGCCAATGGCGGCCAAGCCCATTCTGACAAGGGCATTAACGCAGGCGGCGGCGGCGGCGGCGGCGGCGGCTACGCCAAGGCAAACGGCGGCGACGGCGCAGCCGGCGGCTACGCCACAGGCGGCGCAGCCGCAGCTACTGGCGGGACCGGCGGCGCGGCCACCAGCGTAGCGCTCGGGATCTCTGCCGGCGGGACGTCGGCGGGCGGCGCGGGCACTGGCGGCGCCGGCACTGGCGGCGCGGGCACTGGCGGCAACGGCGGCACCGGCGGTGCCGGAACCGGTACCGGCGTCGGGCTCGGCGCTCTTGGCGTTGGCGTTGGCGTCGGTGGTGACGGCGGAACGACCGGAGCTGGCGGCAACGGCGGCAACGGCGGCAATGGCGGCGCTGGCGGCTCGGCCAATGCCAATACCAACGACAGCGGCGGCGGCGGCGGTAGCGGCGGCGAAGGCGATGCAGAGGGCGGCGATGCCGGCGCGATCGCGGCTGCAGTTGCCGTTCCGATCATCCCGATCCTGTCGCTCACCGGTGCTGTGGCGGTTGCCGGCGCAGCCGGTGGCGATGGCGGAACGGGCACCGGCGGCGCTGGCGGCGCCGACGATGGCGACCAGACCAGCACGGCCACTGGCGGCGCAGGCGGCGCTGGCGGCGCCGGCGGCGCTGGCGGATCGAGCGGCTCGGCTGACGGCGGCCTCGGCGCCGGTCTCGGTCTCGCTGAAGGCACGGGCATTGGGCTCGGCCTTGGCGTAGGCGGCGACGCCAACGGCGGAGCCGGCACGGGCGGCGCAGGCACGGGCGGCGCAGGCACTGGCGGCGCGTCCTCGGCTGACGGCGGCGACGTTAGCGACACTATTGCCGCAGCAATCGGCGGCGATGGTGGCGATGCGGGCGCGATCGGCGGCTTCGCCTTCGGCGGTGACGGCGGCAATGGCGGCAATGGCGGCATTGCGACGACTGGTTTCGGCGGCGCCGGCGGCGGTGGCGGACAGTGGGGGTCCGGAAACGGCGATGACGGCATCGTCAACGGCATCTCGGAAGCCCATGCCGAAGCTGCGATCGACCTGACCGCCTTCAACCAGAGCATCGTGATGGGCGCCAACCTGCAGGGCAACACGATCGACATGACCGTGGTGGGTGGCAATCTCACCAGCACCTTCACGGGCGAAGACGTCTAAGCACAGTTCTCCGCTTCCGCGGAGTTCATCAGGATCTGCGCGGGGACCCATCCCCGCGCAGATTTCCGAAGGGGCCAAAAAGCTGACCAGGCCTGGGCAGGTCTGAAGCCAAGAAGGAGGCGATCCCCGTGCTTATGGATAAGATCACCGAAACCATTGCCCATTTCATCGGACTATTTGGAATTGCCATTGAGGAAGCGCGTTTGCGCAAGGACTATAACGAGTTTCAGGCGCAGCGCGCTTTGGAGAGCGAGCAGCCTGATCTCATCAACGTCACGGTCGAGGGCCGCGCTCCCTACGATCTGAATGGCATGGATCCGGGCCTGCTCTATCAGCCGCTCGTGCCCGGTCTGGTCAAGGAGACACCATGGTCCCACGTGGACTATAGGCCTCCCCAGATTCCTGAATCGACGGCGGCATTTTCCGGCAATCCGGCTGCACTTGTTCCGGCAACGGGCTTTCCCGGTGGCGCCTCATCAGCCCACCCTGGACTGCAGACCCAGCCGCCGGGCTCGATCGCCGTTCGCATCAATCAGGAGGTCAGGCTTTCGGACAACGACTATGTAGGCGCAGGCGGACATGGATTGAAATTCAGTCCGACCGCCGACCACGGCGCCGAGATGGGGGCCCTTCTGCAAGCTGCGGCGCGGCATGCGCCATTCGCCAACCTTGATGCGCCGGGCTCTATCGAGGAGATCGAAGACTTCCTCCTCGAAGCCGGGCCGGCCCTGACGACCTTCGCGCAAGGGTATAGCGAGGCCGATGACGGCGCTTTCGTTGTGTCGCAGGAGGTGATCGAAGGTTCCTTCGTCAACGGAGCGCCTGCAACGGAACTGCCCAAGCTGACAGATCACCTTCCCGAAAAGGAAGAAGCAAAGGCGAATGAGCCCGATCCCGTCGATTCGGTGAGTGGAACCGGAACCGTGGAAACGGAAGCGTCCGTCGATCTGGTGGCTGGCTCCAACACGATGGTCAATTCCGCGGTCCTTACCAACAACTGGCTGGGCGGTGGTGTCATGGCGGCCGTCGGGGACTGTGTGGAGATCAACGCAATCGTGCAGGTCAATGCCTGGAGCGATAGTGACGCCATCGGCTTGTGTGTGAGCGGCTGGAAATTCGATCCTGCCGAAGCAACCAAAGCATTCAACATTGCGGCGTTCGCGCGGGTTGATCCCGCTGCGGGAAAAGAGGCGCCAGGGGACGCATCAGCTGATTTCCCCAAGCATTGGGCCGTCACCAAGATAGACGGCGACTTGATCTCGATGAACTGGATCGAACAGTTCAGTTTCGTGACCGACAACGACACTCACGTCCTGTCCTCTTCAGGCGTCACCACCATGGTAACGACCGGCGGCAACACGACGCTCAACGACGTGTCGCTCGCAGAGCTGGGGTTTTATTACGACCTTATCATCGTTGGCGGCAACATTTACGACGCCAACTTCATCCATCAGATGAACGTGCTTCTCGACAATGACCTGGTCGGCGGTGTCAAAGGTTTCGGAACGACGGGTGAGGCATCGCTGTCGACCGGCGGGAACCTGCTTTGGAATCAGGCCGAGATCGTCACTGTCGGCGGCACGGGTGGGTTCGAAGCCTTACCGGCGCATTACAAGAAAGCGGCGGAAAATTTCGAGGCCGGCCGCAATGACCTGCCTGGTGATGTTCTGCACGATTCAGCCTTTGAAGGTCTGGCGGGTGTCAGGGTCCTCTATGTCTCGGGAAACATGTTCGATCTGCAATTCGTAAAGCAGACGAACATCCTGGGCGATTCCGACCAGGTCGCGATGGCGCTCAACGGCATTGACGACAGCTTCCCCGATGCCGACTGGACCATATCGACCGGCTCCAACGCGTTGATCAATGTCGCGCAAATTGTCGACGTCGATTTGACCGGAAAGACTTATGTCGGGGGCAACCACTACTCCGACGACATCCTGATCCAGGCGGAATTCGTCTCCCCAAATCCGGATCTGGGCGGCAAGGATCCCGATGTTCTGGTCAATGAGGCGATCGCCTTCCTTGATGACGACATAGCGGGTCCCAGCGACAACCATACTGCCTCAGTGCTTCAACCCGGTCACGATGCTTCGCACCCGGATCTCATGCAGACGATGCTGGCGTAAGCGCAAAACCAGCGAGGGAAAATAGATATGAAGATTGATCCCGCTAGCGCCTGGCGACCTTTCGTTGATCAAAGCGGTGAGTGCGGCTTCACCAGATTGGGAGAAATAGATCCGGTGAGCGCGCTTGCGCAGATGCTTTACGAACAAGACAAAGCCGTCGACCGCGCCGCAGCCGAACTGGAAAAAGTAATCAGGCAGCTGCACGAAGACGCCGGCGCCGGTTCTGGCGACCCGACGTCCTCCGCGGGCGAAGCGTCGCCCGAGGTGAAGGGTGACGGGGATGGCCACTCCAGCAACCCCTGGCTGGAGCAGCCGATCGTCTCCGAGGCGACCCCCGAGTTGGCTCCTCAAGGCAAAAATCCCGGCGAACTGGAGAATCCTGAAACCGAGAACGCACAGACGGGGGAAGAGGCAGGAACGATCGAGCCTGCTGGAGTGGGGCAGGCCGAGCCATTTGAACGCGCTGAGGAGCTGTTGGAAGCCGCTTTGCAAGCGATCGAAGCTAGCATTGCTGAAGCCGTCTGGAGCGAAGCCGCCAAAGTAGACGGCGCGGTGGAGCAAGCGCAGTCGCCGGCGAGGGAGCACTTGCGTCTCGAAGGCCAGGCGCTTGAACAACAGGTGGCTGTCGAGGCGTCCGCCCGACCCGGCATGGTGACGTCGGGCGAAATCAGTGAGGCGGCGACCGGCGAGGCGACAGCGCCGGACGCGCTGGCTTCAGTGACGGCGCCGGCGCTGCCACTGGCCGAGATGGCGAGCCTGCCGCCCACCCAACCATCCCTGCCTGGCGAAAGGGCGCAACCTGCCGCTTCTGCCCCGGTCACCGATCGCGTGGAGCCTCGCCAGCCGCAAGCTCCGGAAGCGAAAACCGCCCCCGCCGCGCAAGGCACATTGACGATCGAGGGCGATCGCGAGCCGATCAAGGTGGAAAACCGCCCACCCGATGGTGGCGGTGTGAACAACGCGAACAATGGTGGTGGCGGAGGAGGTGGAAGCGGCGGACACTTCCACCGGCGGCTAGGCCCGATCAACTTCGCCCAGAACCTCCAGGCGGGACTTCGCGCGGTCAAGTCGAACCTGCTCGTGGTGATGATCTTCACCGTCGCCTCCAATATCCTGGTTCTGGCGATCCCTATCTATCTCTTCCAGATTTCCGACCGCGTGCTGACCAGCCGATCGCTCGACACGTTGATCATGCTTACTGTCGTGATCGTAGGGGCGGTCCTGCTCCAGGCGATGCTCGACGCCATTCGCCGATTTATTCTTATGCGAACGGCCGTCGAGGTCGCCGCCCAGCTTGGCACCCCGATCCTGAGCGCGGCGGCTCGAGCCGCGCTTCACAGCAACGGCCGCGAATACCAGACTCTCGGCGATCTTCAGCAGCTTCGTTCGTTCCTGGTTTCCGGGACATTGCTGTCGGTTCTCGACGCGCCAATGGCGCCGTTTTTCATCCTGGCGGTGTTTCTAGTGCATCCGCATCTGGGCTTCATTGTTGTCGGCTCGGCGCTCGCCCTGCTGGTGATCGCCAGGATCAACCAGGCAGCGACGGCCGCCCCCTTCGGCGAGGCCAATGTCCATCAAAGCAAGGCGAACCTTCACCTTGATTCAATGTCGCGCAACTCGCAAATCATCAATGCGCTGGCAATGATTCCGGAGGCTGTGAAGATTTGGGGCAGGGATACCGCCGGCTCGCTCAAGTCACAGGTCGTCGCCCAGGATCGCAACATCCTATCGGCCGCCACCTCGAAGGCCGCACGGCTTTTGACCCAGGTGGCCATGCTGGGCTGGGGCGCTTATCTGGCAATCGAAGGCGAAATCACCGGCGGCATGGTGATTGCCGCCTCGATCATCGCCGGCCGCGCGCTTGCTCCCATCGAAGGTGCGATTGAAGGATGGAACCAGGTCGTGCAGTCACGGGCCGCTTACGGGCGGATCGCGACGCTGCTTCAGTCCTCGCCGCTCAATTTCGAACGCCTGAACCTGCCGCGCCCGGAAGGCAGGCTCGATGTCGAGCGATTGCTGTTTGTGCCGCAGGGGACCAAGCGGGTGGTGCTGAACGGGATCACCTTCTCGCTCTCGCCCGGCGATTCCTTAGCGGTCATCGGCAATTCGGGCGCGGGCAAGACGACGCTGGGAAAGATGCTCGTCGGCTCGATCCTGCCGACCTCGGGAAACGTGCGGCTCGACCTGATGGACCTGCGCAACTGGGATCAGCGGCAGTTCGGCGAAAACATAGGTTACCTCCCCCAGGACGTGCAGCTGTTCCCGGCAACCATCAAGGCCAATATTGCGCGGATGCGCGATGACGCGAGCGACGCCGACATTTACCAGGCGGCGATGCTTGCCGATGTCCATGAGATGATCGCCACGTTCCCGCAAGGTTATGAAACTTTCGTTGCGGCCGATGGCGCTCCCCTGTCAGGCGGCCAGAAGCAGCGCATCGCGCTTGCCCGCGCATTCTTCGGCAATCCGCGGATGGTCATTCTAGACGAGCCGAACTCCAATCTGGACAGCGCCGGCGACGCCGCGCTCGCCCGCGCCCTGGCTCACGCCAAGCGCGAAAAAATAACCGTCATTACGATTACCCAGAGACCCGCGCTCTTGCGGAGCGTCGACAAGATCCTCCTGCTTACCAATGGAACCGTATCCATGTTCGGCCAACGTCAGGAGGTCCTGCAGGCGCTGGCGGCGCGGGGCATGGCGCCGCCCGGGGCCAGTGGCCCCCTGTCCATGCAATGAAACCGAACGGGTGAAAGATGAGCGCAGTCGCCACACATCATGATGCCGAATGGTATGCGGAGGTCCCCCGCTCCATCCTGAAGCAAACGGTTGCCGGACTTGTCCTGCTCGGGCTGAGTTTCGGCGGGTTCGGGGTGTGGGCCATGACGGCTCCGCTGGCCGCGGCGGTGATAACCCAAGGCAGCTTCGTGGCGACCGGCCAGAACAAGATCGTGCAGCATCTAGAAGGCGGCCTGATCACGGAGCTGCTGGTCAGCGAGGGCGACTATGTGGAGCTCAACCAACCTCTGGTCAAGCTTGACGAGACCGCGGCGCGGGTCAACGAACGCCAGTTCTTCCTGCGCCGCGTCCGGCTGGAGGGCATCGTCGCGCGTTTGTCCGCGGAAGCGGCGGGCCTGACCGACATCACGTTTCCCGAAATTATCCTCAACAACCGGAACGACGACGACGTGGCCGCGATAATGGCCAGCCAGGAACTCAATTTCCAGGCGTCGCGGAGCAAGCTCGAACGTGAAATCGGACTGCTGACGCAAAACGTCAAGGCGCTCGAGTTCCGGGCGAGCGGCTATCAGCATGAATTGGAGTCCATGGGACGCCAGCTCGCCTTTCTTCAGGAAGAATACGAAGGAAAGAAAATCCTTCAGGAAAAGGGGCTTCTGCGCAAGACGGAAATCAAGGCCATACAGCGGGCCATGGCCGATGCGGAGGGGCAGATGGGTAAGCTCACTGCGGAAGTGTCCGAAACCGGCGCCCAGATCGACAAACACCACGAGCAAATCGAGCAGACCGTCGCCGCCTACAAGCAAGCCGCGCTCGACGAATTGCAAAGCGTGGAGGCCGAACTCGACAGCGTCAGGCAACAGTCGCGGGAGGCGGAAAACGTGCTTGGTAGAACCACTCTTCACGCCCCGGTTTCGGGCACCGTCGTGCGTATGTATTACCATACCTCTGGCGGCGTGATCGAAAGCGGAAAGAGCATTATGGAAATACTCCCCGCCGATGTGCCGCTCATCATCGAGACGCAGGTTCCGCGGAACGAGATCGACACTGTTAGGATCGGGCAAAAAGCCACAGTCCGGCTGACAGCGCTCAATATGCGCACGACACCGGTGCTGGATGGCGAAGTCTACTACGTTTCCGCGGACGCTCTGCCTGATCCCACTGGCGATGCGAAGCGGGAAGTCTATCTCGCCCGCGTCAATCTTCCGGTCAGCGAATTGTCCCGGGTGCCCGGATTTGCGCCGACGCCAGGCATGCCGGTCGAAATCATGATCCAGACCGCGGAACGCACCTTCTTCTCCTATCTCGCCAAGCCGATCACAGACAGCATGTCGCGCGCTTTCCTTGAGCAGTAGCGTGGCCCAGCCTGGGCTGGGCGTTTTCGACAGTATCGAAATCGAGGCGTCGCAAAGGCTCTCGCTGACAAAAAGCTCACGCCAACGCTTTTGGCGTAGAGGATCTTGCGATCGCCGCTAGCCACTTCCGGAGCAAAAACGGATTGAAGCTCCCACGTGCAGCGCAGGAATGGCGGAATGGCTGACGGCCAGGAATTTGAACCATTTCAGACTAGGTCCCCCTGCTAAAGGTACTCACAATCTGCAGTGCGCCCGCGCACGTTGCGACCGCTTGGTCGCGCTGCCTATCATTTCTTCTCAGAAGGGGCGTGCTCGCCGACCATCTTGCGCAAACCTGCTCCGCGAGGGAATAGCTGCCGACCTTCAGTCCGTTCCGGCGAAGCCAGTCACGCACAACTTGCGCCAGCAAACTCACTGCTTGAACAACCAGCTACGCTGAGGCGGGCGAACGTGGCGTCAGATGTGCTTGCCGCGGATGGCTGCCAAAGGCGACGTCGCGCATCTTGGACGTTCTTCTCGACCTGGCCTGCCGCCGGATTGAAGAACTCGGCTTCGAAGAGATCGTGCTTGGCCAGAATCGCGCATTGACCTGCCGCTCCTTGCCGCGGCCGACCTTGGCGACGGCGGTGCGCACATTGTCATAGATGCCTCGCCGCGGTTGCTGCTGATGCTAACGATCGTCTTTCCAGGTCCGCGCAAAGGCTGCCACCCGCAAAACCCGACTCCCGGACGAACTATATTGCGCGCATTTATTTCTTGTCACTGATCATCGGCCAGCACCGCCTCAGCTTCGAGCACATCACGTTTTGGGACGTTGCCTGTAGATTTTGAATTCCCTGGTGCATAGTGCAAAGGGGGCATGCAAGGGCTACACGGCCCAATGTCAGACTATCAGTTGGCGGCGCGGTACGAAGGGGCGCTTAGCCGCGCTGGCCAAAGTGGCATTAGCTTAGTTAGCCGCCGCTGTTCCCGATGGGACCTGCAGCTTGACGGTGACAGTATCCCCTGGAGCGAGCAGCATATCTTCGGTAGCCGCGGTCGTCGTCGTTTTTCCACTACTGGAACGGGTCACGCTGATCGCAAGCTGACGCCCCTGTTGAGTCAGAAGATCGCTTCGCAACAATCCAACATAAGAGATTTGTTTCGTCAGCCCATCCATTTCAGCCTGCATTTGGGATAATGCTGCGGTTTCGGTCTGTAGTTCGGCCAGCAAATCAATTCGCGATTGGTCCCCCAGTTTCTCAAGATCTCGCTGGAGTGTTCCTTGTTCGCGTTCAAGTTGAGCAATCGCGGAACTAGTTTGCAGGGCGCGCGTAGCCGACAGCAGCACAGCGCGTTGGGCAGCGTTCAACGTTGTTATCTGAACCAGCCCTTTGTCGAAGAGGCCCTTCACACGAGCGACTTCTTTATCATCTGCATCGGCGCCTTTCTGATCAGTCTTCTGTTGCTCGAGCAGATATTCCATGCGTTTGGCTGCCTTAGCTATCGCGAGCTCGATAGAAGCCCGTTCCTTCCCTTGATCCAAATTCAGAGCGTCGAGGCGGTTCTGTTCTTGCTGCAGTGCTTCCGTGCGGCGAGGGATGAGCGCAGGATCAGTCTCCTCCGCCGCCGTGAATTCCTTGTCCCCACTGAGTTGCGCCCGGATGCGAGCAACTTTGATTTCACTTTCTTGGTACTTAGCTCGCAGAACATTCAAGCGACCGTTAAGGTCCGCTAAAACTAATTCTGGATTAGTTACCGTACCGATTTGATAGCCGCCGGCGGACGCCACAGCCTGTCGGATGGTCATCCCTGGCCTGAAGGTCAGGGACCCCGGCGAGGCAATGTCTCCGTCAACGTAGATGGGTCGGTATTCTTCGATGTCGACGACAATCTGATCAGGGTAGAAGCCAGCCCAGTTTTCACTGACGCCGTCGCTGGACCGCTGCGGGAGAGCTTTCGGTTTCAGACCGTCAATTACCTGCTTGCGAACGTCTCCTATTGTTTTTTGGAGAACGTTTAGAGGCCCGAGAACTGGCAGCACGACAATGCCGCTCTGGTCGACGACAGCTCGCTTCTGCATGTCCGGGTTGCCTATGACAGAAAAGCCGATCACGTCGCCAGGTTGCAAGCGGTACTCGTGGGCACCAAGTCCCTCAGCTAGCGCAAAGCCACTCCACAAGCAGATATATGCGGAGAAAATGCAACTGCTAGTCCGCTTTCGACTCATGGATTGATTCAGCATTCCCGATTCCCCCACGATGCTTAAGTCTGAAGCCGATAAAA
This sequence comes from Mesorhizobium sp. WSM2240, assembly GCF_040438645.1. Classification (NCBI taxonomy): domain Bacteria; kingdom Pseudomonadati; phylum Pseudomonadota; class Alphaproteobacteria; order Hyphomicrobiales; family Phyllobacteriaceae; genus Mesorhizobium; species Mesorhizobium sp. WSM2240. The sequence goes on along the minus strand of NZ_CP159256.1, from coordinate 628,615 downwards.
ACCTTCCTTTGAGGCAAATTTGCGCCGCGATGCGATAGCAACATAGCCGACGATTGGGCGTGCTCTGCACCGTGGTGTACCTGAATGGGCTCGCTGCTTCTTCCGCCTTGGGCCGGAAGAAGCAGTGTGCGATGGGTGGCAGTCAACATCCTCGAAGAGTTCGTTCCGGCCTCGTCGCGTCGCTGGCGTCGATGGTGGGCGCTACAGGCGTTGCGTGGTGTCGATCTGAACGCAGCGACCTTCGTCACCGGATCGGTGACGTCCCGCGGCTCGAGAACCAGCCTCAGTTCATAGGTTATCTCGCCCTCGTTCCCGGTGAGCATTCGACCTGCGATACAGTCCGGCGCGGGGGGATCACCGCTTAACCCGCTACCGCGGGCGGACCTGAGATGGCTGGCTCATGGCGATGCACTAGACGGGGGGAAACGCCTGGCTCGCAAGCTCAAGCCGTTGGGGCCCTGGAGGGCTGACGGTTCATGCAAGCGCCGCGGACCAATCAGCACGAGTGGGCCGCCGCCGTCCTGCGTGGGCACTGCGGCTATCATGGCCGGCCCACAAAAGGCGGCGGCACGGGCTCGCCGGAGCTCGAGGCCTTGCCGGCACGCATCCGCCTATCCACTCCACACATCACGCGTACATCGGGGTTAGGCGGAGAATATGACAGTGGTTACTCGCGGGAAGAGCGAGGTGCAGGAAGCCGCCCGTCCGGATCTGTGGGGGCGATGGCCGGGCATGAGCCGCAAAAGAGCCCATGCACTCCGCTCGCTGCCCCGGCGTCGATTCTGAATTTCCAGAGGTTTTAATTTAATAACGTGATATGGTGATTTTGCCACTACCTGTGCGTGGCCAGTCTCATTCCACGGGGTCTGAATATGCTCCGCAAAGCTGATAACTGGCATCCGGATTCTACCGTCATAATCGGTGAGCCTCAGTCGGAAACGATTGATTTCGAAACACTACTCGCAGCGGCACGCCGGCAGCTGAGGTTTGTCTTTACCTGCGCAATGGGAGGACTTTTGCTGGGGCTCGCCTATCTTCAGGCCGAGGTGCCCTTATACCGGTCAACTACGAGAATTCTGATCGACAAGAACCAGCCACCCGTCGTGATGCAGCTAATGGAGAACGGCACGTCCACGCAGCTCAACCCGATGATGGTAAGCCAGGTTGAACTGTTGCGCTCTGACCGCATCGGGCTAAAGGTCGTCGATAGCCTGGGTCTCGCCGCCGATCAGTCCTTCCTGTCCGCACCCTATTCATTGCTCGTTGGTCTCAAAAGATCGGTCATTGAGCTCGTGCAATCATCGATCAGCAGTTCCGAAGAAACCGCACCGTCGGTCAAATCGGCTGGGCCGGGTGGACCCGATCGTCGACGGCAGGCATTCGGCATTCTCGCTGAGAATCTCGTGGTAAACCGGGTAGGAGATTCTTACATCCTGCAGATCGATTTTTGGTCCCCCAACCCCGAGATGGCGCAAAAAATTGCCGGCAAGTATGCCGACATTTACCTTTCTGACCAGCTCGTAGCCAAAAATGAGGCGATCACCCGAGCCCGCAGTGCGCTGATGGAAGAGCTCGAAGACGTTCGCAAGCGATCGGTCGAAGCCGAACTTGCAGTTCACAAATTCCGCTCAGACAATGCGTTGACCAACGTCAGACTGGTTACTACCCTGCGCCAACTCGAACTTGACGCTTCCTCTCTCAAGTCACAATACCAGCAGCTTTTGGAGCACTACCAAGCGACCCTGCAGAACCAGTCGCTCGCGTTGACGGAGGCGCGGGTTATCTCGCAGGCACCACTCCCCGGTACACCGAGCTTCCCAAGCAACAGCCTCACCTTGGCAATTTGCGTGGCGCTCGGCGGTTTGGTTGGTACGGGCTTGGCCGGAGTTCGAGAGTACCGGGAGCGCTTTTTCCGTACAAGCAGCCAAGTGCGCAACGAACTTGGATTAGAGACACTTGGCATGATCCCATTGCTCGAGGGGAAACCGGTTCGCCGAGAGAAGCGAGATGGCACGGCCGGAAACCCATCATTCATTGAGGTGGCGAACAGTGCCTACAACTGGGTTGAGCAAAATCGGCGCTCCGAATTCGCCGAGGCGATGCGAACCGTGAAAGTCGCCGTTGATGTCGAGCTGCAGGGCAAGACCACGAAGACGATCGGCGTCGTCTCGTGCCTCCCGGGGGAAGGGAAATCGCTGGTCTCCTCCAATTTGGCGATAATGCTTGCAATGCAGCGCCACACGACAATGTTGATCGATGCGGATATACACAATCCGGGCCTATCACCTATGTTGGCCAGCGGCTGGGAACGCGGCTTTGCTGAGATGTTGGCTGGAGACTTTAATCCTGGCGATTTGCTGGTCCATCAGTCATTGCCTCTGGTCTTCCTGCCTGGTGCGAACCGCAACCAACAAACGTTGCCAAGGCCGGTGCAGTCTATCGAAAGTACGGCCGAGTTTCTGTTCGATGTAGGTGCGAAGTTCAACTACGTTGTTGTTGATTTGCCTCCTATAGCTCCCGTCGCAGACGCGAGATCGCTTGCCCAGCACCTTGACGCCGTTGTTCTGGTTATCGAGTGGGGCAGCACCGCTCGCCAATTCGTACGCGAAAGCGTCGACAACAATTTGTTTCTGAGAGACAAATGTATCGGCGTCTTGCTTAACAAGGTCGATATGAAAAAAATCAAGCGATACCAAAAATTCGGAAGTGCCGAATTCTACAGTAGCCGCTATAGCCAATATTATCAGGGCTAGACGGTTGTCTTGTCTTATGACTTTTCTGCCGGTTGTGGGCATTAGGAGATGCCCGATCCGTGTGGCCATCCCGGATCGGGCGGAAGGAGTTGGATCGAAGTTGTCTCGGTCGTGGAGGACCGTCGATTAGGGCCAAGACTCATAACCAGTAGCTGACGGTTGCGGCGATGCAGACGGCGGCGAGGAAGTTCCGGGCGAGCCGATCGTAGCGGGTTGCGATGCGGCGGAAGTCCTTGATGCGACAGAACATGCGCTCAAACGCATTGCGGTCTCTGTAGAGGAAGGGCGAGAAGCAGTTCTTCCATTTCCGGTTCGCCTTGGGCGGGATATTGGCGAACGCGCCGCGTCCGCGAACCTGCTCCCGGATGGCATTGCTGTCATAGCCTTTGTCGGCATGCAGGATTGGCGCCGCCGGCATCTGCTCGATCAGCAGCGCCCCGGCAGTGCAGTCGGCGACCTGGCCGCCGGTCAGGAGAAGGCAACCGGCCGGCACAATCCATCCGTCAGAGCATGGATTTTGGTGGTCCGCCTCTCGAACGACCGATGGCCTGATTTTGCTCCCCCCTTTGCCGCCGGCCGCACAGCGATGCGCCCTTACCGCCGATGAGCCGATGAGAAGCTCGGCCGGAGGCCCGCCTGCGTTGGCGAGAGCATGGAAAATGGCGCTCCAACGCCCTTGGCCGACCAGCGCTGGAACCGGTTGTAGAGGGTCTTGCGCGGTCCACAGACCGACGGAGCGTCGACCCAGCGTCCGCCGCTCTTCACCACATGGATGATGCCGCTGATCACGCGGCGATCCTCGACGCGCGGCTTGCCTCGGGTGTCGGTCGGCAGATGCGGTTCAAGCAGCCCAAACTGCTCATCGCTGAGCCAGAAATAGTCGCGATTCATGACGGGTCCCCCTCAGAGACCCTGAATCACAATCCCGCCGTCAGAGGAACCCCTTTTATGGGTCCGGAGCCTAGTGTGATCACCCCCTTCTTTTCCACCAGACCTGGACGGAAAAGGCGCGTGGAGATAGCAGCTCGAAGGTGTAACAGCCTGGCCGGGATGACTCACTGGCGTTCCGGTGTGCGCCGCCGGCCCTGAGCTGCTGAACATCAATAGGCATTACGATCCGAAAACAGCAGTAAAGCACTTTTCCAAATTATTTTAAGATCGAGACGCATGCTCCAGGACTTTATGTACCAGAGGTCATGCTCAACGCGTTTTTCCATCCTCCAGAGCTCCTTGGTTTCCCCTCGAAAGCCATTAATCTGAGCCCAGCCTGTTAAACCGGGTTTTACATGACAGCGATAAGCATAGCTAGCAATGAGTAGACTATAGGTGTCGTCATGAGCGACAGCGTGAGGCCGCGGCCCAACGAGGGACATCTCCCCCCGAAGCACATTGAATAACTGCGGCAGCTCGTCGATGTTTGCTCGGCGCAAGATTCGGCCAAGCCGGGTAACCCGCGCGTCACCACGCTGAACCTGGCGAATCTCCGTACCGTTCTCCTGCACGGTCATCGATCGGAACTTGTAGATATTGAACGGCTTACCACCAAATCCCCGCCGCGTCTGCCGGAACAGCACAGGGCGACCGTTCTCGAGTGCTATGGCAACTGCGACCAGGGCCATCAACGGAAACAGGAACAGCAGTAGCAGTGATGCAAGAGCAATATCGAATAGCCGCTTGAGCAGGCGTTCGGCAGGCCTCAAAGGCGCGCGCTGGACTTCGAAGGCTTGCTGCCAGCCAGTGCGCAGCGGGGAACCGGCCAGAATCTTATCAATGTAGGCATCGGCGAAAAGATAGATCGGCAGCGGGAGGCGGGACATTTCCTCCAAGATGCGTTCGATCAACTTCCGCTCGTCCCAAGAGCAAAAGAGATAAACTGCCCCATACGGGCTTCTGCGGAACGCGGCCTGAGCAGCTTTGACGGCGGCATGCGCCGATCGTGCTGCGAGCGTGCCATCACGGTTCTCGATGTTGGAAACGCCGCATACCGCGATGCCCTGTTGCCGGAGCTTGCCGATTATCCCCTGTTCCATTCCAGGAACGCCAGAGTAAAACAGATAAACTGTGCGCAAGACGAGCTTCTCAGCTGCCAGGAGCCGTTTCAGCACACGCGTTAGAACCGCGTGGCCAGGCAGCAGAGTTAGGAATCCGACCGCAAACGCCAGCGTCAAGGAGCCGCGCGAGAACGTCGACGAAGTCTTCGTGAGAAAGACGAGCCAGAGAATTGAAAAGAAGACAAACAGCCATCCGGTCAAGAGGGTTTTGAGCCCGAGGTGATCGTTCAGGATGCCGCTAACTGTGTAGGCGCCCTTGGCAGCCATGAATGCGACAAGCAATAGGCCGGCGGTAACACTTAGATAGATCGTCTCCCAAATATTTGGCGGACTCACTCCGAGGAGCCTATGATAGACCTCACTTGACGTAAGAATTATTGTCTGCCCGAGGAGGAAATCAGCAGTAGCGAGAAACACGCAAACTGCTCCCAAAGGAAGCCGTAACGGTTCTGCGCTCTGCTTCCAGACCGCATGCGACGCCTCGGTGGGTGCATGCCTCATAAAAATGAATCCCGACTTGTACCCCATCTCCTTCCTCGAGTCATGGAACACGACGTTCCATAAGGAGGGGGGGTTATCCCAACGGCTTACTTCCAATCGTTCAGATTTGATTTAGATTTAAACGTCTCAGGGACATGTCGGCTGTTACCACGGGCACACTGGAGTGATTATTTCGTGGTATCCTGATGTGCTAATACATTCATGCCTCAGCGCGATTGCGTGAGACGGGACCGGAAACGGACCCGTTCAAAGAGGCAGTCAAGGCAACGCTTTTAGGGACCGGGGCGCTTTACCCTATCAAGGGGACAGTACCATGGCAGATAGTGATGTTGACGTCCGTGTAAAGCAGCTTCAAAAAATATCCTTCTTTCGGCATTTTGGGCAAGATGTTCTGAATGAATTGGCGAAAGTAGCCATCCAACGAAGGATTGCAAAGAACAGAAGCTTAATTCACCTTGGCGACAGATCGCTTTATATTTACTGCTTACTTCGCGGCAAAGTTCGTCTTAGTGTTCCCCTCTCAGATGGTCGAGAGTTTATCTTTGCGGATCTTGGTCCTGGCGACACTTTCGACGTCGCTAGATTGTTCACCGCGCGACGCAGTATCATGAACGCTGCTTCAGTTGCGGAGAGCGACGTGTTGCAGATCAAAGTAGCGTTCCTGACTAGCGTCTTCGACAAACACCCCGATCTCGCACTAAAGGCGATCCCGTTCTTGTGCCAAGCCATGCACGACGCGCAAGAGCGAGTGATCCATAGTGCGGCCAGTGCGCTCTCCATTCGATTGGCGAGCACACTCTTGAGATTGACTGAGAGACGGCACAGCACGGCTACCGTAGATAGAGCTCTGAGCATCCACGTTTCCCAGACCGACCTAGCGGCAATGGTCCCGGCGTCTCGAGCGAAAGTGAATCGCTGCCTGAGAGAATGGGAACGGCGGTATCTGACCCAATACGACCACGGCTCGTTGAAGATCCTCAATCACGACGCGTTAAAGTCTGTTGCTCTTGGCGAGATTGCCTTTGATCGTTCAACGACGCATATCCCGCGTGCCTGAATAGTTTGCGCACGCCTGAGGTTGTCTCAGCCAGTCGTCCCATTCGCGGCGCAGCCGATCGGTGGACTTGGCCCCGCCAAGTTTCTGCGTTCGCCGGGATCCGCCACAAGATCACGTTGGCCAGATCCGCGCTGAGCTCCACGCCGATCCGGCAGGGCCGCACGACTGAGGGCGATACGGTACCTGTTCGACCGAACCCGGGACGAGAACAATCCCTCAAAACACTCCGATGCTCTGCTCGGAGGGTGCGCCGGCGCACGAAACGACCTTCGCCACCATCATGGGCCTGGCCGGTCTAGAGATCTGGCCCAAGAGCCGATTGAGCAGCACAATGATCATTGGCCCCATTCTTGCAATGTGTTACATTGTTTGTCATGGCAGAAGCGACGATCATACCGTTCCACGAAGCCGTCGAGGGGGCCATCCGGCGCGAGTTCGAGCTGGCAAAGGCCCGATTCGGAAATGACTGGCAGTTGCTGTGCATAGAGGAAAACTGGGGCGACACGCTGGATGACCGGCATACGCTGAGAATGCTTCGATCCTTGAACCGGAACGGATCCTGCTACAGCAGGATGTTTTGCCGGAGAGATTAGCGTCAGTTCTGTTCTGCTGGAAACGCATGGATGCTCAGTCAGCGTAAACGCTAATCGGCCGTAGCCGGTGACGTGTCTGCTATGAACCAGGGATTTGCGAAATCCTTCTCGTCGCGTTGACCGCGTTTGCCATAGCGAAGCAGCCGGCCGTCAATGAGTGTGGTTCGCCCGCCAGCCGCTCGGAGCACGGCATCACCGGCCGCGGTATCCCATTCCATGGTGCGGCCGAAACGCGGATACAGATCGGCCTCTCCGCTCGCCAGCAGGCAGAATTTCAACGACGAGCCCACCGATATGATCTCCGGACCCTCGAACCTGGCGATGAATTCGTCGGTCTCGGGCGTGCGGTGGGACCGGCTTGCGACGATCGTCAGCGGCTTGGTCGCGTTGCGAGCCGATATCTTGCGGCGGGCCGCCGGCAAAAAATCCGGCGAAATTGAAACTTCGGTCGCTTCGCCGGGACGGCCGGAGTACAACACACCCCTTGCCGGAGCATAGACCACGCCGATTTCCGGAACGCCGCGGCGCACGAGCGCGATGTTGACGGTGAAATCGCTGTTGCGGTTGATGAATTCCTTCGTCCCGTCGAGCGGGTCGATCAGCAGGATTGCATCGCCTTCCAGCACCGGCACCACACCGGCGGCGATTTCCTCTTCCGCCACGCAGGCGATGCCGGCCAGCGTCTCGCGCAGCCCTTCAAGGATCACCCGCTCGGCGGCGCGGTCCGCCTCGGTCACCGGCGAGGCGTCAGCTTTCGTCTCAAAGACGATTGCGGCATCGAAAATCGCCATGATGGCGCGACCAGCCGAAAGCGCCAAGCCTTCGAAAAGGGCCAGGACTGCCGCGTCGTCAGATGGATCCACCTTCGTCGTCAACAGGTCGTTGGACAATATTGCGGTCATGGAGCCATCTTTCGAGCGCATCTACCATCTCTTCCGGCGTTTTGCCGATCGTTTCTAGTCGCACGTCGGCATTTTCCGGCCGTTCGTAAGGCGAATCCAGGCCGGTGAAGTTCTTTATCTCGCCGCTGAGCGCTTTCGCATAGAGCCCTTTCGGGTCGCGTGCGGCGCATTCCTCGAACGGCGTGTCGACGAACACCTCGACGAACTCGCCCTCGGCCACGATCTCGCGCGCCATGCGGCGCTCGGCGCGGAACGGCGAGATGAAGGAGACGAGCACGATCAGGCCGGCATCGACCATCAGGCGCGCCACTTCGGCGACGCGGCGGATGTTTTCGACGCGGTCTTCGTCGGTGAAGCCGAGATCGCGGTTAAGACCGTGGCGGACATTATCGCCGTCGAGAATGTAGGTGTGGCGACCGCTCGCATGCAGCTTCTTCTCGAGCAGATTGGCGATGGTCGACTTGCCCGAGCCCGAAAGCCCGGTGAACCAGAGAACCGCCGGCTTCTGGTGCTTTATATCCGCACGGGCCGATTTGGCGACGTCGAGCGCCTGCCAATGCACATTCGATGCGCGGCGCAGCGGGTGCAGGATCATGCCGGCCCCGACGGTCGCATTGGTGATGCGATCGATCAGGATGAACGCGCCGGTGGTGCGGTTTTCGGCGAAGCTGTCGAAGGCGATCGGCGACTGCGTCGAGATGTTGACGACGCCGACCTCGTTCATCGCCAGCGATTTCGCCGCTTCCCGCGCGAAGTCATTGACATTGAGGCGGTATTTCAATTCCGAAATGGTCGCGCTCGCCTGGTCGGTCTCGGTGCGCAATATGTAGGAGCGGCCGGGCAAAAGCGCCTGCTCGTCGAACCAGACGAGGTTGGCTGCGAACTGGTCGGCGACCTGCGGCCGTGCTTCGGGCGCAACCAGAAGATTGCCGCGCGAGACCTCGACCTCGTCCTCCAGGACGATGGTGACCGCCTGCCCCTCCACCGCCCGTTCGAGATCGCCGTCCTGTGCAACGATGCGCTTGATGCGCGACTTCTTGCCGGATTTTGCAACGACGATCTCTTCGCCCGCTCCGATGGAGCCCGACGCGACCGTTCCCGCAAAACCGCGGAAATCGAGATTCGGCCGGTTTACATACTGCACGGGAAACCGGAACGGCTGTTCGCTCGCGGGATCGACCACCACCGTTTCGAGATGGTCGATCAAGGTCGGGCCGCCATACCAGCCGGTCTTTTCCGAGCGCCGCGAGACGTTGTCGCCGAAGCGGGCCGACATCGGGATCGGCACGATCGACGAGAAGCCGAGATCCTTGGCGAATTCCGTGTAGTCGGCGACGATCCTGGCGAACACGTCGCGGTCGAAGCCGACCAGATCGATCTTATTGACCGCAAGCACCACGTGGCGGATGCCGAGCAGCGAGGCGATGATCGAATGGCGGCGGGTCTGGCGCAGCACACCCTGCCTGGCGTCGACCAGCACGATGGCGAGATCGGCGGTCGAGGCGCCCGTCGCCATGTTGCGCGTATATTGTTCATGGCCGGGCGTGTCGGCCACGATGAATTTGCGCTTGGGCGTGGCGAAGAAACGGTAGGCGACGTCGATGGTGATGCCCTGCTCGCGCTCGGCCTCCAGCCCATCCACCAGCAACGCGAAATCAATGTCGTCGCCGGTCGTGCCGTGCTTCTTGGAATCGCGCTCCAGCGTGGCCAGCTGGTCCTCGAATATCTGCTTGGTGTCGGACAGCAGCCGGCCGATCAGCGTCGACTTGCCGTCGTCGACCGAACCGCAGGTCAGGAAGCGCAGCAGCGACTTCTGTTCCTGGTCGGCGAGAAATCCATCGATATCGACGACCCCAGCGGCCGTTGTCGACGACGTACGGCGCATTCTCAGAAATATCCTTCGCGCTTCTTCTTTTCCATCGAGCCGGCCTCGTCCCGGTCGATCAGCCGGCCCTGGCGTTCCGAGGTTCGGGCAATCAGCATCTCATTGACGATGCCTTCGAGATCGTCGGCGTCGGAATCGATCGCCCCGGTCAGCGGATAGCAGCCGAGCGTCCTGAAACGGACCAGGCGGTTCTCGATGACTTCGCCGGGCCTAAGCTTCATGCGCTCGTCATCGCGCATGATCAGCATGCCGTCGCGGTTCACCACCGGCCGCTTTTTGGCGAAATAAAGCGGCACGATCGGGATGTCCTCGCGCAAGATGTATTGCCAAATGTCGAGCTCGGTCCAGTTGGACAGCGGGAAGACGCGGATCGATTCACCCGGCGAAATCCGGGTGTTGTAGATCTTCCACATTTCCGGGCGCTGGTTCTTGGGGTCCCAGACGTGCTGCGCATTGCGGAACGAGAAGATGCGCTCTTTCGCGCGCGACTTTTCCTCGTCGCGGCGGGCGCCGCCAAAGGCCGCGTCGAAACCGTATTTGTCGAGCGCCTGGCGCAGGCCCACCGTCTTCATGACATGAGTGTGGGTGTTGGAGCCGTGATCGAACGGATTGATGCCGTCGCGCACGCCGTCCTCGTTGACGTGCACAAGAAGGTCGAAGCCCAGCTTCTTGGCCATCTGATCGCGAAACTCGATCATCTCGCGGAATTTCCAGGTCGTGTCGACGTGCAAGAACGGAAATGGCGGCTTGGCCGGATAAAATGCCTTCATCGCCAGATGCAGCAGCACCGACGAATCCTTGCCAACCGAATAGAGCATCACCGGCTTGGCAAACGCCGCCGCCACCTCGCGAAAAATATGGATGGCCTCGAACTCTAGGCGTTGCAGATGCGTCAAAGGGACATTCATGTCGGCACTTTCTGAACCAGCCTTTTGACGGGGCGTAAAACACCGCCCCTGCAGAACTATATCCATGATTTGACCGCTTCAAGGCGGGTTGCATCTGGCGCTCGCGCGGCGCGCTGAATGAGCCGGGGTCTTTCCCCGATATTTCCTCAGCGCAACACTGGGCGGTTGGCGGTGACGTTATCGACAACAATTTGTTGTCGGTAACGTAAAGTGAAAGCAGGCCCTAGTAAATCACCCTGAACTCAGGCTATCTTATTTGGCTCGGCCAAATGGCTCGGAGACTCCAAATGCAGCAGGTAAAACGAATCCTGGTGACTGGGGGTGCAGGTTTCCTTGGATCGTTCTTGTGTGAGCGGCTGCTTGGCGACGGTCATGAGGTGGCATGCCTCGACAATTTCTTCACCGGAAGTCGAAGGAACGTGGCGCATCTGCTCGACAACAGATTCTTCGAGATCATTCGCCACGACGTGACGTTTCCGCTCTACGTAGAAGTCGATGAAATTTACAACCTTGCCTGCCCGGCAAGCCCCGTTCACTATCAGTTCGATCCGGTCCAGACGACCAAGACCAGTGTCCATGGGGCGATCAACATGCTCGGCTTGGCCAAGCGAGTTCGCGGGAAGATCCTTCAGGCGTCCACTTCCGAAGTTTATGGCGACCCTGAAGTTCATCCGCAGACCGAGGACTATTGGGGCAGGGTAAATCCGATAGGGCCCCGTTCCTGTTACGACGAAGGCAAGCGCTGTGCAGAAACCCTGTTCTTCGACCATTGGCGACAGCACAGGCTGCGGATCAAGGTAGCGCGCATCTTCAACACGTACGGTCCGAGGATGCGTCCGGACGACGGCCGCGTCATTTCCAACTTCATCGTGCAGGCACTGCAAAACGAGCCGATAACGGTGTATGGCACCGGCCACCAAACCCGTTCATTTTGCTACGTCGACGATCTCATCGACGGTCTGGTTCGCCTGATGCAAACGGCTGACGATGTTACCGGTCCGATCAATCTCGGCAATCCGGTCGAATTCACGATGCTGGAACTCGCCAATCTTGTGATCGAACTTACCGGAAGCCGCTCCAAGATCAGGTTTTTGCCCTTGCCCGTCGACGACCCAAGGCAGCGACAGCCTGATATCGGGTGTGCTTTGCGCGAGCTCAACTGGAAGCCAAGAACCGTATTGCGCGATGGTCTTGCCAAGACCATCGCCTATTTCGACGACTTGGTTTCAGCGGGGCATGTCCGGCCCGCCGCTGCCGAATGAAGACAGTCTTGGTCACGGGCGGGGCCGGCTATGTAGGGTCCCACTGTTGCAAGGCGTTCGCCGAATCCGGTTGGTCGGTCATTGCGTATGACAACCTCTCGCGTGGCTGGCGCGATGCGGTCAAATGGGGACCGATCGTCGAGGGCGACATTTCCGACGCCGCCGCCGTGGCGGCAGCGCTACACCAGTATCGGCCGGATGTGGTGGCGCATTTCGCCGCCTATGCCTATGTTGGTGAGTCCGTCGAGCACCCGGAACTCTATTACCGAAACAACAGCTTTGGGTCGTTGGTTTTGCTTGAGGAAATGCTCAAGGTCGGCGTCGACAAGCTTATCTTTTCGAGCACCTGCGCATCTTACGGTGTTCCAATCCGGTCTCCAATTGACGAAACGCATCCGCAATCGCCGATCAATCCCTACGGGTGGTCGAAATTCATCATAGAACGGATGGTGGACGACCTCTCGGTTGCCCATGGCCTCAACGCGGTCGTGCTTCGGTATTTCAACGCGGCTGGATGCGATCCCGACGGCGAGATCGGGGAGCGGCATGAACCGGAAACACATGTCATTCCGCTGGCTATCGAGGCGGCAGTCAAGCCGGGCCGGATTTTTACCATCAACGGTGCGGACCTCGATACCCGCGATGGAACCGCTGAGCGGGACTACATCCACGTCACCGATCTCGCACGTGCCCACGTTCTGGCGGCGGAGAAGCTTCTCCGCGACGCGGGAGTCCACGTCTACAATCTCGGCACCGGAACCGGGACTACGGTGAAGGAACTGGTCGATGCGGTGAGCCGAGTTTCGGGAACGCGCCTATCGGTGGTTTATGGTCCGCGCAGAGCAGGTGACCCGCCGGCGCTTGTGGCCGCGGCCGGCAAGGCTGAGCAGGAGCTGGGCTGGGTTTCGAACCAATCCGGAATCGACAGGATCGTCGAAACGGCGCTGGCCTGGTACTGTAGCCGGCTATGACCGGCATTTCGCGGAAGTGGCCTACGGCACGACAAATCGAGAGCGCGGCAGCCACTGCCGCGAGTGACAAGTTTTCCTCTATCCGCTTTCGCACCGCCTGACCTAGATGTTTAGTCCCGGCATTATGGGTTGGATCAGATGTGAAGCGACTGGGCTGTTGCGTCCAGATTTTGCAGACGTATTCGTAGGGGGTAAGGCCCTTTAGGGTCTTCGGTCTCCGGCCGAAATTGTATGCTGAGACGAAGTCGGCGAGATGCTGGCGGAGTTGGTCATGGGTTTCGTAGTAGAAGCGCCTGACCGTCGCGTCTTTGATCGTTCGGTTCATGCGTTCGACCTGGCCATTGGTCCAGGGGTGTTTTGGCTTGGTCGTCCGGTGATCGATATCAGCCCTTGCACATGCGTGCTCGAAGGCGTGCGCCCAGATGATCTCTCCCGCGGCCATGGCTTCCTTGATCAACGGGACGGCCGAGCCCCCGGCGCCAGGTGTCGTGAATTGGATGCCGTTGTCGGTGAGCACTGTGTGGACCTTGTAGGGGACTGCCTCGAGAAGGTGACGCAGAAAGTCGGCCGAGATCGCTGTCGTGGCTCTCTCGTGCAATTCGACGAAGGCGAACTTCGATGTTCGGTCGATGGCGACGAACATGTGGAGCTTGCCCTGCTCGGTCCGGACCTCGGCGATATCGATGTGGAAGTAGCCGATCGGATAGGCCTTGAACTTCTTCTTCGCCGGCTTGTCGCCCTCGACGTCCGGAAGCCGGCCGATGCCGTGACGCTGTAGGCAGCGATGAAGCGACGAGCGCGTCAGATGCGGGATCGTCGGCTGCAGCGCATAGAGGCAATCGTCGAGCGGCAGCAGCGTATAGCGCCGGAAAGCGACGATGACAGCCTCCTCCTCAGGAGAGAGCACAGTCGACCTCGGTTCTCTGGGACCTGTCGGAAGATCGGCGACCGAGGCTCGCTTGCGCCTTGGCGACTGTCTTCTGATTGATACCGTAGCGTTTGGCGAGCGCCCTCAAGCTCTCTTGACTATGTTGTATCGCTCGACGGATCGCCTCTGTCGTCGTGGCGCTCCTGTGAAGAACTTGGCCCATAGCGCATCCTTTGATTCGGACGACAAGAATGCGCCATCAAAGCCTGGGATCAAACATCTAGACGTCGCGACAGATGCAGGTGGACCTCGCCCAATGTGGCTGGTGCTTGCCCAATTCGGGATCGAGATCGAGATCGACGGTGACGATAGCTGCGTTCGGGTAAAGAATACCCGCCAATCTAGTGCGATCACGGGCCAATTTTCCAAAATCCGCCCAGTTCCATCGATTCCTGTGGGAGCAACGCGATGAATGGCTCGCATCTTTTGACGGCAAAACAGACCGTCGGTCAGGCCGTTGGGAAAAGGGTTTCGGGAAAGAAACTGACCAAGCGGCGACTTGCGGAGGAACGATCGTATTTGCCCGCGAGGCCATAGATTCTACCCATAATTGCGTGTTGCAGTAATTCGCGGACAGCGGTTCCGCTAAATCCCGGATAGTTTTTCGGGAGCGGATTTGGCGGTCGGTTCTCGGCTGCGCCGTTCTAGCAGTTTGGCCTCTCACGATGACATTGAGCCGGGCCATGCTGAGACGGAAGCAAGCGAGACGATTCCGCAACGCTGAACCGAAAGTCTGGACCGCGCAGCCTGCCGGCCGCGCGCGCGAGGGGCTTTAGTTGATAGAAGAACCACCAGCGAACCATGGCGCGTTGTCCTGCGCGGAGCTCTTCGTCACTCCGACGACTTTTCATAAACAGGATGAGCCCGGCGCCCTTCCAGAACCGCCGCAGCCAACCCGAGCCCACGACCGTTGGTCCGCCCCATGCCGGTGCAGCTGCCGGGCGGAACAGCCGCCGCAATCCGCCGAAGAGGCGCGCGCTCATCTTAACCAGAAAATCTCTTCATAAAGAGGCGGAAACTCGGCGTTTCGTTTCCGTTTTACTCGAACTTTGATCCAGCGAAAATCTCTCCATAAAGAGGCCGGACCTCCTCGTTTCGCATCCGTTTTACTCGAACTTTGATCCAGCGAGGAACCAACCCACGGCAGTAGACGTCGACCGTGTGAGGCAGACGCGAAATCGCCGTGCGCGGATCCAGGAAGAAGAGCTTCTTCGACAGGTACCAGGCTGCGGAAGGCCGCCCGCCAACCAAAGCTCTCACGGCAAGCGTATTGATCATGTCAAGCAGATGGGCATCGAGATCGCTTCCGAATTGCGGATATTTTTCGCGAAACTCGGCAAGGACAATTTCATACGAACGAAACATCTGCATGACATTGCTCGACATGCTCCCGATCGTCCTTCGGTAACCCACAAGGTGTTGGGGCACGACACGAAACTCGTAATTCTCCGCTATTCTGAGGCACAATAGGAAGTCCTCGCAGCCTTCTGCGTCCCTGGCCCTCAAGGACGGATCGAATTGTCCCGCCCGCTCGAATGCGGAGTGACGCACAAGCATCGAACTTCCGTTACCGACAAAATTGTTTCTGCACATGCGTTGGAGCACGCGACCTTCGGCATCGGGCTGGTTGAATGAAAATATCCGACCGTCCTCATCGATATCCGCAAACCAGCAATATGCCAGGCCTGCTAACGAGCCACCTTCCTTCAGGACACGCAGTTGCAGCGCGATTTTGGAGGAGGCCCAAAGATCATCCGCGTCAACAAACGCCAGAAACGCTGCGTCGGTGGAAGCGGCACCGCTGTTGCGGGCATGCGCAACACCCGCGTTTGACTGCCTGAGAAGGCGTATACGCCGATCTTGCTCGGCGTAGGCGGCCACGATTGATACGGACCGGTCCGTCGACCCATCATCCACCACAATAATGTCCAGTGCCTGATGGCTCTGCCGACAGATGCTGGTCAGCGTCGCACCAATGGTTCGCTCGGCATTGAACATCGGCACCACGACGCCTACCGTGACTTTGTCCTGGGTCATTGGAGCCCTCGTTTTCTCCGAGCTGGAAAAACAAGTGATGCAATCATGAAAAACGTACTGCTCCTCAACGATCGGGGCTGAGGCAGATCAGGTCGGTCCTTCCTGTGGGCCGGGCCTGACGAGGTGACGGATTGCGCTCGCGACGAAACACCGTCGAATCCGAAAAGCAGGTACAAGGATCAGTCGCATTTCATACTGTGCTCCATGGCAATCCGAAGGTCAATCCGCAGCCGGAGAGCTATTGGGGAAGCGTGAATCCATCGGCCCAGAATCCTGCTACGACGAAGGAAAATCCGCCCGCCTGGATCTGTGAGGGCAAAAGCCGAATAGCTGAGCTACTCGACCACCATCGCTATAACGCGATAGGCGATGTTGCGATGTTGCCGCTGGTAGCAGGAACAGACCGGCTGTCATTCTGCGCGGACTCAAGCGCGTTCAGCTGCCCAGAACGGCATTTTTGGGTGCAGGCAGTTTCCTTCGAGACGCCGAGCTGTCAGAATTAAGATCGGCCCGGCGATCTTGGTCGCCAGCCCCTTGCCGATCCTTACATTCCGCCCCCCAACACCACTGTCGCGCGGGCACGCAGAGCATCCTGCGAATAGGCCTGGAGCATGTCCTGTCGTGCCTGTCTTCCGATCTTCTTGCGGAGCGTTTCATCGGCCGCGAGCGCTAATGCTTGCGTCACCACCATCTCCGCGGAGGGCACAGTAAGCTTCAGCATGTTCTCCCCATCCTTGCCGTAATCCCGGATACCGCCGATGTCGGTCGCGATCACCGGAAGGCCGGCAAGCATCGCCTCCGCGACGACGATGCAGAACCCTTCCGTATCGGACAGATTGATGAACATGTCACGATCACAAGCCAACTCGAACCAGCGTGCGACATATCCATGGAAATGCACGCGATCTCGAATGCCGAGCTCATCCGCCTTGCGAGAAAGGGCCTGCCGTTCCGGCCCCTCGCCATAAAGATCGAGGCTTGCCGAAACACCCCGGTCTTGGAGCATTCGGATGGCCTCAATCAGGCGGTCAAAATTCTTTCGCGCCATAAGGCGTCCGGCTCCAGCAAGGCGCAAGGGTGTGTTGAGCGAGTAATCGCGCTTATGGGAGGAAGCCTCATCGGCAAGAAACAGAGGCACCACATACGACTGGCGCCTGCGGGGCAGGAAGTATGCTTGCGTCTCCCGCAGCGTATTTTCGCAATCAGCCCAGATTTCGTCGACACGCCAGGACAGTGCCTTGAGCACAGGGCCATAAACGCCTTCGGCACGCCGGGAGCGGTAACGGGCGATGTGCTCGAATGAAACGCAGCGAAGCCGAGGAGCGAACATCGCAGCGAATCGTCCTAGGAGATTGGCCTGCTTGAGCGACAACGCAACCATATCCGGCCGCCACTCCCGGATAAGGCGCAACATCACAAAGAACGTGCTCACGAAGGTGCGCAAGGAAGGCTCTTCGCGCTGCGACGTCAGAATAAGATTGTGCTCTCCGATGTTTGCGGCGATTTCATCGGCAAGAGCTCCGCGACCACGGCAACAGGCGAGAATCTTCAGCTCATGCCCGCTGAAAAATCCTGCTTGCAGCAACGTCAGCAGCCCGTGCTCGGCACCACCGGGATCGAAGCCGTTGATGAAGTAAAGAATTCGCATGTGATACGGAAGCGTTCCCGATGACCTTGTGCCTCTAGCGTTGAGCGCCCCGATATTCGTCAATGCCGCTCCCTTTGCGCAGGGCGCGGTAGAACAACAGCTTGGCTGCGCGGCGCACCTGCGGCTCCACGCCCCTCGGCAGGACGCAAAGAAGGATGTAAACATAGACGCGCCAGGACAATGGATCGTGCCGCATTGCGCGAACTAGAAGGCGCGCTCCGCGTTGCTTTTCGCCTTGAGCCACGCAATCATTGCCGGCTTTCGCGTAAAAACGCGCGTTGCGCCGGCGCGCGAGGTGCGCAAGCTCCGGCCATCGCATGACGCATTCTCGCGTGACGCGTTCGGCTGTCGGCAGAAGCGCGTCGAGTCTGCGGGTTGCGTTCGAGCCATGGCGCCGTTTGTAGACGAGTGCTCCGGCAACATGTTGAAATGTCCAGCGCTCGGCTATGCGCAAACAAAACTCTGTATCCTCTCCAACCCTGAACGTCTCGTTGAATAATCCGACATTTTCGACAATCTCCCGCCGCATAATAATGTTGGAAGGAACAATCGGCCCATCACGCAGAAAATATGTCGGCAACGTGTCGCTTTGGTCCGCGTGATAGCGGCGTACCGGGACGTGTTGTGCATCGGAAAGATCCGGAGCAGAAAAATCGACAAAATCACCATAGACAAGGCCCGCCTTGCAGCCATTGCCGAAGACGGCCAATTGACGCTCAAGCTTGTCCTCGGCCCAGAAGTCATCACCGTCAAGGATTGCAATAAAATCGCCAGTAGAATGTCTGATGGCAAGGTTCCTCGCCGATGGAAGGCCGATACCGGCCGCCGTCAGGACATGTATGCGCGGCTCCCTGCGAGCCAGCGCGGCGATGACTTCCGCCGAGCCGTCGGTCGAGGCGTCATTCACAATGATGATCTCTTTGATGCGGCTCGACGCGGTCTGATTGATCACGCTTTCCACCGCCTGCACAATGAAGCGTTCCTCATTGTGGCATGTCAGGATAACCGAAACACTCATCTCGTGCTTCCTTGCAAAGGACGCCCGAGCAATCGAGAATGCCTCATAGTTTTGGGGTGGCTCCTCCGCGCCCTGTGCAATGATAGCCAAAGCCCGTGCCGCGTCAATTCCGGCAGGAGCGAGACAACGATCAGCGTGACGAAAGCTCGTGTGCCGGAGGCTTCTGTTCCAACGTAAAAGGCGCAGGGAATAAGGAGCACGAGGGGCAGAAGCCGTGCCTGGGCCGCTCCGATCAATCCGTGGAAAAGTGCCCAGCTTAGAGCGCGGCTTAACCGAAACCATGCGGCGAGCCAAATGAAAATATAGAGGCTGAGCCCAATGATGCCGTTCTCGGTGAGGATGCGTTGAAACTCGCCATGTATCCCCAGCCGCAGCTCTTCAGGAAGATTGCTGAACTCCGTATCGATAATATTCTTGAACTGGTTCGTGCCGATACCTACCAGAGGATGCTCCGCAAAAAGCTTCCTCGACAGGTCGAAGGCAAAGGCGCGCTGAACATTGCTCGGCGTGTCGCCCTGAGCATACTCGCCTGTTACCAGCAGGTGGTTATACTGCCCCATGCTCGCAGGATTTAGCAGCGTCTGCAGCTGGCGCGCGAGATACGGATTGTCCACGACGCTCGATAAGGCAAGCAGTGCGAGCAATCCTGCGCCTACGGCCGGCACGGTCGTGGCGAGTCGACCGCGCATGAGAAGGGCGGCCGTCAGGAAGATATAGATCAAGAGTGCCTTGCGCTCTCCCGAAAGCAGAAGCAGGGGAAACAAGCCAGACCAGGCAAGCCAAAGGATACGGCGCTCCGTCCTTCCGGCAAAGACGAGCAGGCCCGCAAGCATAACCGGCAAGAAAGTAAAGACCAACTTCGGATCGACCAATTGTTTCCATCCAACCCAATCGCCATTGGCCAGATGCCAGGCGATGATATAAACTAGGATCAGCCCCATGCCGAAGAACAGGACGCGGGCCGCCTTTGCGATACTTATACGTCCGGCTTCCTGTGCCAAAGCAAAGGCGAGCGCTGTTACGGCCGAGATTTGCAGCAGCTCGCGCAGGCCGTTCTGCGCGCCATTCGAAAAGGCCGATGCCACATGCCAGCAGAAGAACGGCAGGAGCAGCAAGAAGCCCGCGGGAAGCGACACATGCCGCCAGCGTCCCGTCAGGAAGCCGGCAATCATCACGAGCAGCGTGAGCATCTCGAAGGGACGCAGTAGGACAAGTTCCGTCTTGAGCCTTATCGGCACAAACAAGCTCAGGATCGCGAATGTCAGAAGGTAACGCATGAGCGCCCCGCACGACGTTACTTTCCTCTAGCACGTTGCCGGGATTGAGCATAGGTACCGTACCCGGCAGGAAGCGTTACGAGGAGAGCCTTGCCCAGATTGTGATGGTTGCATGTCCGGCGCTGACATCAAGGGGAAATCGGCCGCTGCAGGACTCAACGGGCAGAAGGCCTTTGAAATCAGCAAGGGACAACGTCCGTGGCGGTTGTTCAATCTCACCTCAGATGCGATCGCTCGTACTCATCGCCGGAAGCACATAAAAGCCTGAGAGTTTAGGACCGGGCTCAAGCCCGGAAATGGAGAATATCCGATCGAGATCGGGGCGAAGCGGCGGGCGAGCCTCTGGCGTAGTACCCTGTAGTCAAACCCCTTGTGATCGAGATAGGCGCCGGACTTGCTCCGTGGGACCTGTTGCCAGAGAATCGCCGCACGGAATAGCTCCCAGGCGCTGTATCGCCATCGCGACTTGTTTATGAAAACGGCGTTGGGGTACTTGAGCAGGAGAATAGGCCCAACCATGATGGGCACGGAGATGATCAGAACTCCGCCAGCCCGAAGAGAGCGCTCACAGAACGAGATGAACTCCTCTAATACGTGGTCGTCGACATGCTCGAGGGTTTCAAAGGCCAGCACCGCGTCTAGTACCTCATCAGGTATCTCTCCCAGGCTCCCTACCGGCGTGAACGATGGGGCTGTTGGCGTCACATAGGGATCATAGCCGTAAAGCGGTCCTGACCAGCCCCTGCCGGCCAGCGTGTTAAGAAAGTCGCCCGTGTTGGATCCGAAGTCGAGGATAGCGCTGCTGGGAGAGAGATGTTGCTTCACAAGTCGGATACCCCTTTCATGCCGGCTTCTCTGCGCAAGCCGTGCAGCCGGGTTGGGGCTATTCACCGTCAAGCGGTCATAGACGGACGGACTCATATGTTTCTCCCGGGCCGAAAAGGAACTAAGAGGAGACCCTGCCGCCTGTCCTTTTTGCTCGGGCAGATGATGCCATATTTAAGCCGCGAAAGCTCATTTTGCACGATTACCTCTCTACGACGTCCGCTTCGGCGGTCCAGGCTTCCGGCTGATCAAGCAAAGAGAGCGCACGCACTTGGCACCGGATCCTGTGCCCAGCATCCCTTGCATTGATCTTGTATGTTGCAGCAGTCTCGCCGACAATGGGAACTCCGTCACGATACCAAAAGTACTCCAGATGCGAGGCTGGCACATTCGGCTGTACGCTCAGCGTGCTTCCGATTGAGGCAGAGCTGGAAAGCTCTGGCAATCGCGCGAAGCCCGCAGGCACCTCCGCAAGATCCGACTCCTTCTGGCGGACCCGAATATAGTCTATGGCCATGTCGTAAGTTTCGGATGGATCCGGCAAGACTCCGCCCTTGCCGGATCGAAAGCCCAAATCGACCATGATGTATTTTTGCGCGGCAAGCTCCGGCGTCGTCGGGCAACGCGCCACTTCATAGCCATCAATCACGAAGTAGGTGAAATTATCTTCGATCTGGGCGTACCACGTATGAAACTCGCCGTCATATATGTCTATCGCGTTGGGAAAGCCGTTTGATTGGTTGATCGGGTAGCCGGCGATCTTCCTGCGCACGTCAGCGGCGGCGATTTGGGGATCCACATAGGCAAGCGCCGGCTTATGTACGTGCTGGCTGATATTGATCCACGTTCCGTCCTCCGCCCCGTATTCCCAAAAGTCAGTTTCCAGACGATTCCGCGTCCGCCAAAACAGGTGCTCCTTGCCATAGGCCCAGAAGGCAGGAAAGAAGCCCGGGCGCGGCGCGGAAAGCTTCGGGAACTTGGCGCGGATCTCGAATATTCCTTTTCCCCACCACCGACCTTGGCCGTTGTTGTTGACCGAAGAAAACGCTCCGGTCTTCCAAACCTTGTTGTGGACGAGACGGAGCGACAGCGTGTGGCTCTCGGCATCGTGAATGTATGAAGACGGCGTCCCGGAAATCCGCTGTGCCTTCGCATCCCCGCCGATATTGGTGAGGTGCGTCGGCGCGAACCAGCCGCTGCTCTGTGCGCCTGTCAGATCGTCGACAATGGTGTTGGTCTCGAAATCGTCGAAGAACACCGTCGTATAGCCGCTGATATTGGGCGCCGCCTGACCTCGATGGGCTTGGTTCGTCCTTGTATCAACCGCCGCCCAACTTGCCCAGCCCTGCGAATCGAAGGCATACCGCGCGGGATTGTCGCTGGCATCCACCGCCAAAGGCGGGCTCTTTTTATAGGGATGATTGTCGGGCAGGTCGGCTTGCCGGCCGGCGCGCCACATGGCCCAACCCACGAGCTTCTCGATCTGCGCATCATTGAGTTCGCTTTGCCCAATGATGACGCAATCGATCGCGACATCGACCCTCATCGGCTTGTTCACATCGCCCATGAAGCTCTGCGATTTCATCAGGTTGGGTTTCAATGCATGAATCGCTTGGCCGGCCGTTCTAACCCCATTCACCACGGCCTGCGTCACCATCCCGCGGCGGTACCCGACCATGACATTCCAGTCCCCAAAATCCGTCGAGCACCTCCCTTCCTCGCTCTTAGTTTTGCCGTCATTGAGTTGCGAGACGAACATGGCGGACGAGGGCCTGAAAGAGATACGCGGCTGGCGATGCACCGAGCCACCCTCCGTGCCGTTGACGCAAAGAACGGAAACGTTATCCGCACCGGTGTTGTTCACAGAATCGCACCGCGCGATCACGAGCCACCACCGGTGGAGATAGGGGGCATCCTTATCGACAGGCCAGGTCAACGCCTGTTTCGTACCCTTCTTGAAGAGGACGCCGCCGTCATTCGGAAGCTTTATTGGGCGCAGGGAGGGCTCGGCTTGAACCGCAGCCACCGGCTTCACGCCGCCGGATTGCCACGAGGAGATTTCGCCTTCGCCCAGATCCTCCTGATACCAAGATTTGACAATCATTTCCGCTAACAGACCAGGATGCCAGGAGTGAGCTTCCGGGAGCGAGCCTTGCGCCGGGCCGGCGGCCCGAGCATCCCGTCCTGAGCGACCGGAGGCCGTCAGCAAAAGGGCGGCGCATGCGGCCCGTGCCAAATCCCGGCGAGAAATGCGGTTGGTCATTATCGAGTGCCCTGCTTATCTCACGTGGCGCGATAATCGCTGGCTCGAGCTAAGGCTGCACAAGGAGGCCCCTTACGGATTTTTAACTCCTCCTCGCAAAAGCAATTCTCCCGCGAGAACGGTCAAGCTCAAGGGGGATAACATCACATTTTAGTTTGGCTTTTCAATGACGCCCCGCGGCGCGCGGAAGGGCAGCAGAATCCTTGGAAACGAGTGGTCCGCGAGCATCTAGTACTAAAGAGCCGTCATCCTCATTCGTTTGGTCGAGGGCGCTCGAACATACTAGTCAAGATGATGCTGCCTCTTGATCGGAAGGAGCGCGCCGGAACCAATTTGGGTGAGGTTCGTCTCCCGCGAGTTCAATGTGATGAGCCCAGTCCGTCCTAGTACCTACTGTCAAAAAAGCTGATCGGATTTCCCAGGCGTTTGGTTCAGCGATTTTTGATTCAGGTACGAGTAGTGCTTGCGGTGCTGTCTGCCAGGCGGCGATGTAGCCGGCGTGCTCCGGACTTTACGACGCGAGGGTGAGGAAATACTATGGCCCAATACGCTCAGTCAGTCCTATAGCGGGCTGAACCGTGAATCCTTGGACCCGAGAATGGATCGAGCCATTGTCATAAACTCCTTTGGCCGCGGTGGGTCGAATATTCTGGCGAACATGATCGGCTCTTCGCCCGGCGTCGTCATGACCGTCGATGAGTTTTGGCAATTCTACTACAACGGCTCGAATATTCCTCCAAAGGTCTATCGCCGTCTGGGAGTCCGCGCGGGCAAGCTGGCGTCGAGGTCAGTGTTCTGCGCGAAGCGATTTCAGAAGCGCCTGGAAAGAAGCATCCAAGTGTCGATCGCCGCTGACTACCAGCTGTGGAAGGAAAGGCGGCTCGATCTCGCGCTCGCGCGCCACGTCCTCTTCAAGGCGACCGAGTACGACATCTTCCTGAACTCTGAGATCGAGAAGCAGTTCGAAGAGACGATCTTCATCGGGCTGGTGAGGAACGGCTACGGCCTTTGCGATTCTTGGAAGCGCCGAGGGGTCCCGGCCAGGATGGCGGGACGGGTCTACAGCCACATTGCCGGCAAGATGCTTGCCGAACAGGCTGCCAGAAACAACTACCTGCTTGTCAGGTTCGAGGATATGGTTGCCAATCCTCTCCGCTTTTTGGATCACCTGTACGGGCGACTGGCGCTGCCGCGGCCGCGGGAGGGCGCCTATATTCACAACCCAAAGGGCTATGGGCCAGGCCAGGAGGCCGCCGCATCTGCAAGTCGCACCATGCGCATAGTGGACAAAAGCTATTGGACGTCACTCCTGGCCAAGAACATCAACGCTGCTGCGATCGAGCGACTGACGAGCGAGGACCTGAAGGACTTCAACAGGTACGCCTCCGGCGTTATGGAGACCATGTACGAGGTTCGGTGGAGCAGCCTGACCCCTGAACTCGCAGAGGGTGGGGCGACCGAACGAGGCGAACGGTGATAACGATGCGAGCCTTTGGCGACCGGCCCTCGCACACTGCAACTAGCGTATGGGGAATGCTCGCCGATGCGTCCGAATGAAGCCAAGCACGTTCAGACGCTTCTGGGTTCGCTTCCGAGCGAAGCAATGAATCCCTGCCTGAATATCGGCTCCTCAACCGCCCACTTCCGGACGGTGGAACAGCCCCACGTCGACCTGCACGTGTTTCGGCCGCTTCGCGAGCGCGGGGTACGCATCCTCAATATTGACATGAAGGAAGACGAAGGAGTCGACTTGGTTGGAGATGTGCTGGATCTGGCTTTCCAGGAGCAACTGAGGGCGCTCCATCCCAGGCTCGTCATGTGCAGCAACCTACTCGAGCATCTGATTGATCCGGGCGCATTTGCCGATGCCTGCGCCAGGATCGTGGAGCCTGAGGGTTTCCTGCTGGTCACCGGTCCGTACAGCTATCCCTATCACCTTGACCCCATTGATACGCTCTACCGGCCAGCCCCCGATGAAATCCGTCGCCTGTTTCCTGATTTCACCTGCCTGCAAGAGGCCGTCGTTTCGGACAGCACCTATCTGGACGATCTTCGGAACCAGAATACATCACGAGAGTTGATCCGGCTGCTAACACGGCATGTTCTAAGTTTTCCGTATCTTCTTCTTGCTGACTTTGAGCGTTTCAAGGCTCGCTATCATAGATACTTCTGGCTTTTTCGACCCTATTCGTCGACCGTGGTGCTACTCCGGCGACCAGTTTAAGGTTGATCAGTAGGTAATTGGATTATCTCCTAGAAGGCTCTTCGATCTAAAGGACAACGGTCCATGTTCAATAAACAACGCGCTGAACCTGGGATGACTATATCCGCAAAGTACTCTCACGAGAATCCCCTACGGAAGAGCGTTTATCTCACGCGCAATTCAGATCCCTGGCGAACCAGAGCGCAACTCGCTTACATTGCAGCAAGACGAGTATTGTTTTCACTACAGAACCGACCTTCGCCCACTCTCGAAACAGACGTACTCACTTCTCTTCGCCATGAGGCAATCATCGTAACAATCCCCAAATCCGGCAGCAGATCGCTTTTGGCAGCGTTTCTCGACCGTTGGTCCGACCAGGAAGGCGTGTGGTCTGAGACAACTTCACTCCAGGCTCTCTTGCGGAAGGACCTGAACAGAAGAGAATATCGGGTACTGGCAGTCGTTCGAAATCCCTGGGACCGGGTCTACAGCTGCTATCGGGATAAGATTGTACGACTGGACCGGGGACGTCGCCGGGCGCACTTAATCGCACGTTACGAAGGCCTGCGTCCATTCATGCCTTTCGATGCCTTTGTTAGCTGGCTCGGCTCCGAAGAGGGAACGGATGAACGCGCCGACCGCCATTGGGCTTCTCAGAGTGCTTTCTTGCGCGTAGAAAACGAGTACAGATGTGACCACGTCTTCAAACTTGAGCAGATTTCAGACGAGGTCGATCGACTGCGTGACATCCTCGGTGAACCAGATTTCCAGATCCCGCGAACGAACATATTCGGGAACACTCTTGCTCGTCACGACGTGTACAATAGCTACACGCGGGCAATAGTCGAGAAGCGATACGCGGAAGACATAGACCGCTTCAGATATGCCTTCTAACTTGGCTTTTCCTGTAACACAGGATTGGAAAAGACCCGCAACGCTTTAGACAGAACGCTAGATCGTGTGGACAAATGGGATTGAGCGAAGCCGCTGACGCGGATCTGGTGCGCTGGTTTTGCGGGTGAGGCTTCCGTTTTGGAGGATTGCGCTGTTGAAGTGTTGATGCGCAATCTCGAAAACAGGAGAATGAGATGGCCGACTTGAGCGCGCATAATCGCGTAATCGAGGACATGACGATCCGCAATATGTCGCCGGCGGTCACGCAGCGATCCTACGTGCATGCGGTGGCGAAGTTTCCCGCCACTTTGCCCGCTCTCCGGACCGCCGGACCGGCCCGGTTTGGAGGAAGTTCGCCCCCTTCGGGTGCATCTTGTCATCGCGGCTGGAGGTCGTTGAGACCGGGCGGCGGTGCGGCGGTCGCCAGTGGTCGATTGAAGAGGAGCTGCAGATCGCTAACTGCCTGGGCTACCGAGAACTCGAGCAACAAGCTCTCGGCTGACACCAGGTCCGATGAACTTCAAGTCGCGGGCGCCATGGGTCAAAAGACCGCTTACTTCGGTCTCCTCGCGATGGGCGCCCGCCAACAGGTGTCCACGCGCCAACTTATGCTAGCGTAAACAATGGTGCGTACGCCACTTCTATCCTTCTCAGCTGTTCCGAAATTGCGTTTGTACCAGCCGACGAAATAAAAGATCGCTCCTCGGATAGACACAGTCCTAGCTTGGCAAGCACCCGATCCGACCAACCAGCCTGCTGCAATCTTTCAGTTTCGAGCGGATAATCCAATTGGCGAAAGATCGCTGAAAGTTTGAACACCGACGGCTCGATGCTAACGACCGGCACACCCTCGCAAAGCGCCAGAATCGAAGCATGCAGGCGGCTGCTGATGACGGCATCGCATTGTCGGTATATGGACCGAAGCTGCTGATATCGAGGCTGATAGTCGATGACCGCGGACTTATCAATCATTCGATTCAAGCGTCTGGCGAAAGCCAAATCGCGATGGATTGCATTCGATACAAGAACGACCGGGCGACCGGTCTTATTCAGGCCTTCTGCCAGACGCGCCCATTCATCAACGCCCTGCATAGCCCCCAAGCCATTCACTGCAAGCCCGATCGCCCTGCGGGGAATGGCGCTTGCAGTCTCCGGCACCGATATCTGTGAGGCCAGAAATACCATGTCAGGTGCCTCATGGATGATCGATTTGCGCACGCCAAGTTTTATAGCAACCTCAGCCGATCTTGCGTCGCGCACGCTCAAATAGCACAGATTCTTGTATACGTGAGCAATCAAGGTGCCGAGAGCTTTATTTCCGATCTCAAGGCTGTGGTTGATTGCGACGGTCTTCCTTCCGCTTAACTGAGCGATGCGAAGCAACAGAAGCAACCGCATCACTTGATGGGGATCACCGGTCGGGCAAATTTCCCCTGCGGGATTCCAAACGACTAAATCAGAGGTACAACAAGCTGTTACAGCTGTTACAGGAACGGATCTCTCGATTAATCCCAAGGCAGCCAATTTCCTACGCATGGCCAGCTTACGCTTGACTCTTCGTAAGGGACCACGAAGCTCTTTTCCCGTCTCGTCAAGCTTGACCAAATTCAACTCAGCTTTCGCTGGCAGAGGCGCGTCCTCTCTGCGAAAGCGCAATGTCAGCGCGTGAGCTAGCGCATCGAATTCTTTGATCGAACCTCCGCCGATGCCCCTCAAATCAAATTGTTCGAAAAAGCGTGGGTAACGATCAATAGCTCGAACATCCGCGGCAGGAAAACGGGATAAGGCGTACCGGATGAACTCTGTAGAGAGTGCCTCATTACCCGCATTTTGGGTGTGAAGACGCGTTATGAGGAGAACACGAGGTCTCATATTGGTCCCGATCACATAGAGCAACTAGCCAACCGGCGAAAGGCAAACTTTAGCGACGGCAGCGTTCGATGTCCTTCTGCATCCAATCGCCCCAACACTCTCTCTGGCACGAAGTAGAGTAGCGCGAGTACAGAGCTCACAACAGCAAGAGCGCCAAGTGCGACAATAACGATGCTCGACTGGCCAACAAGCATAGCCCTTGTGCCTATGCCGATTGCAACAACCACCAAGGCAAGCGACATTGGTATAACGTGAGCCCTAAAAATAGCGCCGATGCTCATTTCAATAACTCTGGAGACAAGTCGGACGGTCATCACAAAAGCAGAGCCGAAAGCCAGCGGCACCACCGTGCAAACGGTGGCGAGGCCATGATCGTAGGTCGTCAGAATGCCGAGGGCGAGTATGGCAACGACAGCACAGTGAATCTTGATGACGCGATAGGGCTGCCCCAGCGCCTGAAGGACTGCGTAGCTAAGTTTGTTACCAAGCCGAAAATATAGGCTGGTGGCAAGAAGGGCAAAGGGTAAGACTGCCTCGTCCCATTTCGGACCAAGAATGATGTCGACAAGCTCTTGCGCGAAAACGATAGAAAACGCACTGGTCGGCATGGTTGCCATCGCCGTTAGAGATAGGCCCTTCAAGAATCCGCTGCGCAGGCGCTCTCGGTCAGTCTGAAGCTGAGCCATCGCAGGAAATGCAACAATACGGGCGATGTTGTTGAAGAGGTTCCCTGCATTATCGCTAAGGAAAGCTGCGCGCGTGAAAAGACCGAGCGCCTCGGCGCCCATGAGCCGTGCGATAAGAAACTTGGCGGTATTATTCACCAGGTACCCGAAGGGCCGCGTAAGCGAGAACCCAAGGCTCATCGGCCACAATTCGCGAAACGCTCGAGCCGAAAAGCCGGGCAGCACGAGAAGCTTGCGAGCAGCAAATCCGAAGGCAAGGGCACCAATAGACACTTCTGCAATCTGCATGGCGACGAGCGACCAATAGCCGAATCCGGCGAATGCCATGGGTACAGCAACGACGCAAACCGCTACGGAGAAGCTGAAAAGCAGGCAGAGAGAGACCGCCCTGAACCCCATGTTGCGCGCAAGGAGCGCCTCGCAGATCAAGTTGAAGGCGCCCAGCGGAGTCGCGAATGCGAGCAGCCTCACGACATCGGTTAGAGCTTCGATACGCATCAATGTTGCGACAAAGGGCGCTGCGAGCCACAAGGCGGCACCGATCACGCACGACAAAGCAAGAGAGACACCGAGCGCAGTTGCTATGTGATCTCGCTCGACGACCTTGCGCTGGATCAGCGCCGGGGCCAAGCCCAAACCACAGAGCATCGCAGCAAGCTCGACGGCGATGAATGCGCCGCCGACGACGCCGTAATCACGCGGCGAAAGCAGCCGCGCCAATATCGCAACGGATATGAATTTCAGCCCCAGGAGCAGGATTGAGGTTAAGCCTGACCAAGCAACGCCCTTCAGCATGCGCTCTGTCAGTTTGCGCGGTCCATTTGTCGAGTTATTGTCCTCAGTGCTTACCATGCACGATGCGCCTTTTGGGTCACCGGTGGCGTCCCCGCGGCGTTCGCGGATTCAGCCATGAACATAATCCTGTCGGCGCCAATTTATGACCGCGCCAGCCCAGCTTTATGAAGGTTGTCGCCGATACGTCCCCCTTTCCGTGCGAAGAGACTCTGCTTGACTGCATTACTGGCGGAGCCGCTTCGACCAGCTCGCCCGGCAAAATTCATGCGACGCGCCGCACTAGGACGGAGTACACCGCCCATTCTGCTTTTTACTGGAGGAGCCTCTGTGCATTAGAACCTCGCTTGGCAAAAGCGGCATTTTACCGGACGAATCTCCTCGTTGTACCAAGCATGTCGCTCTCAGAAGTCACCTGCTGCCGCATAAGTGTGCGGTATAGCTCCATCTGCCGCAGGGCGACGCTTTCCATGCTGAATCGCGCAGCGACAGTTTGTACTGCGTGGCGCGCCATCTCATCGCGCTCGGCTTCCGATAAGTTGAGCGCGCGAAGAAACAGTCCGCAATACTCCGCATGCGAGCGAGCCAAAAAGCCGCTGCGCTCGTGCTCTACAATGTCGGATGCACCGCTTACATCGGTGATGATCGGGACCACCCCGCAGCTCATGGCCTCAAGCAGGGCGTTTGACATGCCTTCCGACGCCGAGGTGGAAAGATAGAAATCAGCCCGCCACAGAAAGGGAAACACATCTTCGACCGCGCCGGCGAAAGTGACCCTGCCGGAAAGGCCCAACCGGATCGCCTGTTCCTCGAGAGTGACACGGCAATGACCATCGCCCACTATGGTGAGATGCGCCTTTGCCTCGGCGGGAAGTGCCGCGAACGCATCGATCATGTGCTCAAGGCACTTTTCCGGATCGAGGCGGCCAAGGCAGATAAAGCGTCGGCTGCCATCGGCGCTCGGCTCGCGGCGCGGCTTGCGGGGCAGATCGATCCCATTCGGAATCAAATGAATGCGATCGGCGTCAATGCCATGTCTCTTCAGATCTCCGGCGATTTGGCAGCTATTGGCGATGAAGGCCGTGACGTGACGTTTAATTAGGACCGACGCCCAGCGACCGATGATTTTCTTCTCGCGCACAACGTCGAGATCAAAATACCGTCCGCCCCGGCCCAATTTTGCGAGAACCGGTTTGCGCAGGAGGGCTCCTGCCAATGCCGCCGGAACGGCGTGAAGTCGCGCATGTATAATATGCACGACATCGAATTCGTCGCGACGGCGCAGCATCCAGATCACAACCTGGACGCACCACGACAGGAACGACAGCATATGCCGCCCGCCTAAATTCGGTGCCGCGCGCAAACGAAGGCGCTGGATCGGCACCCCGTCCATGGCGGACCGTTTCGGCGTCGAGTGCGACAGTCTGGGCGCCATAATGGTTACGGAAACGCCCCTTTCAACCAGCACCCGAGCAAATCGCCGCGTCTGTTGCTCGGCGCCGCCATATGACTCAGGAAAATAGGTTGCAAGCACGAGGAGAATTCGAATGCTGGGAAGAGCTTCGGCCCGCGGGGTCTTCATCGGATGAGCAGACGTAATTTCTGTTATAATCATATCAATCCGCCGAATAGCGTCCGTGGAGCCAATGGCGGCCACTAAGATTACAACCCCGTCCCATGTGCAAAAAAAAATCGGCAGAGCAGGCACCGAAAACCTTCCCGATCACTGTCAAGCGCATAGGTCACACCCGTTCATCGCGGAAGCGCCATATTTCGGACAGCAGGCCTTGTTGACACTCCCTTGCTTGCCCGATGTCGGTCAAGAGCCTCGCGATAAATGGCATCGATCCGCTTGCCCATCAGCCTGGCGTCCCAGTTCGAAAGATCCGTCGCCGCGGCACCTTGCGCGAGGAATGCCAGTCTTGCACGATCCTCTAGGAGGGCGGCAATGGCGTCAGCCATGGCTGCCAAATCGTTGGCGGGTGTAATCACACCGTTGATGTCAGGGCGGAGCACTTCGTGAAGACCTGGCAGATCGCAAACGACACAAGGCTTGCCGCCGGCGAGATATTGCATGACCACACGGGGCAATCCCTCCCGCATGGAACAGAGCAGGCAAAGGTCCGCGAGTGCGATCAGCCGCTCGGGGTCATCCCGATAACCGGTAAAGACCACTTGGCGCTCGAGCCCAAGCCGCTTAGCCCGCGATTCGACGACCGAGTGAAGCGGCCCGTCGCCCGCCAGCACAAGCACCGCGTCGGGTAAGCGGTCGGCGAGTTTCTTGAAAACCTCCAGAAATTCCATGTGTCGCTTGCGTGGCTCGAAAGCCGCGATCATCAAGAGCACAGGCGGGCGCTGCGCGTCCGGTGTCAAGCGTAGCAAATCGCGCCAATCGTCGGGCGGGCAGGCGTTGCGAAAACGATCAAGTTCGAATCCGGAATGGACGACATAATGTTTGTCTGGGAGTCCCACTCCTGCGCTCAAGCATAAGTCACGGATGCCCTCGCTCACACTGATGAACGCACTGGTGACTGGTGCTGCCAGCTTTTCCAAGGCGAGATAGGCAAAACGCTCGGCGACACCGACATTGACAAACGGCACGATATGCACGCCATGAACGATCGCTGGAACTCCCGCCGCCCATGCCGCGAAACGCCCGAGAATGCCTGCCTTGCTGGTGTGCGTATGTACGATGTCGGCATGCCAGGCGCGGAATCTCCGGGTAAGCGTCAACAATGCCTTCACGTCGGAGACAGGTGAAATAGATCGGGTCAAGCCCGGGACGGTAACGAGTTCCACCCGCGGGTCCACTTTAGCTACAATTTCCGGGTGGACGGCCTCGCCATGCAGCAGGACAACATCATGTCCTCTTTGCGCGGCCCAATTGCAGGAATGGACGGTATTCTCATCAGCACCGCCATTGATGAGACGGGTAATCACATGAGCGATACGCAGTCGATGCCCCCGGTCAATCTTGCCTTCCGCATCGTTTGCTTTCATATCGCCGCGCCGATCGCGCCGAATCCATCCAATGGCTGCGTTCCCACGCGCAGCCGCGCTTTCGGTCTTATCCGTCCCGATATCGGCGCTACTGCATTGGGGTGACATGCCACACCTCGGTGGGTGCCGTATGGAGACGAACCCCTAAACCTTTGCCCTTTGGTCGCGGCACGTGCCGTCCATAGGAGGGGTTATCCCAACGGCTTCCAGTCGATCAGATTTGATTCAGATTTAAGCGTCTCGGAGACATGTCGCTGTTACCCCGGGCACAGCGGAGCGATTATTCTGTGATATTCTTATGTGTTGATACTTCTGCGTTTGCGCGGATCGGACTGGGTCCAAAGAACAAGTCAAGGCAACGCTTAAGGCACCCCGGACGCCGCTTGGATGGGCGGTCGAGCTCCGCCTGGGCAAAATAAGGGGAAGCCTTGCGCAGGATCTCATTGGCATGCCGCAAATCGCGGTTCTCCCGCTCAAGCCATACTACCCCGCATCGGGGCATCGGACCCTCCCCAGAATTGAGGCACTTCAGAAATGTCGAGCATAACGCCACTTGCCAAACGGGAACGGACGTACTTGGTGGCATCGCATCGTCCCCTGGTTTCGATCATAACCCCGTTTCTAAACGCAGGTTCCTTCTTACAGGAGGCAGTCGAGAGCGTGTTGGATCAAACTTACACAAATTGGGAGTTAGCGCTTATTGACGACGGTTCTACAGATGAGAGCACAGACGTTGCCAAACGTTACGCGGAGCAGTCGTCGGGCAAAATTCGATACTTAACGCATTTCGGGCATCGAAATCTGGGGGCGAGTTCATCGCGCAATCTAGGGCGCAAACATTCGTCGGGCGAGTACATTGCATACTTGGATGCCGATGACGTTTGGCTTCCAGATCGACTGGAGCAACAGTTATCAATTTTTGAAATGATACCAGAAGCCGGTATGGTGGTTGGGTCCACGGTATATTGGCATCGGTGGACGGGTCGCGCTGAAGACAAACACAAAGATAAGTTTGTGCTCGTCGGTGCACCTCAGAACAGCTTGGCGCGGCCTCCTGCTTTGCTCTCAGCGTTGTACCCTTTGGGCGAAGGCGCGTCGCCGTCGATGAATTCTGTGCTGGTGAGATCGGATGTTGTCGACCGAATTGGGGGTTGGAACGATGAATTCAAACGGGTATTCACAGACCAAGTGTTCCTGGCGAAGGTATACACCTCGACGCCTGTTTACGTTTCCAGCGCCTGCTGCGACTATTACCGACAGAGGACTACGTCGAGCAGCCAAATCGTACACCAAGAAGGTGAGTTTCATAAGTACCGGCACCAGTTTCTCGTTTGGTTGGAAGGTCATATGATATCTGTTGGGATGGAGCAATCAAACGAGTGGAGAAAACTTCAGCGCGCACTCTGGCGGTATCGGCACCCAGTAATGAGTCGAGTCGCGAGAAGGTTGGCCCGAGCGTACATTAGTCTGACGAGCTCGAGCGCGCCGTGAATACGAGGTGCGTCCAGCGATAGAGAGGAAGCTTACCGTGGGCGAGCGGGATCCACTCGTTAGTATCGTAATCACATGCTTCAACCACGGCACCTTTTTGCAAGATGCCTTTCACAGTGCGCGACGGCAAACCTATCGAAATACCGAGATACTGGTGGTTGATGATGGGTCGACTGACAACTCGCTTGAGGTGGCGAACAAGTTAGAACATGCCATTGTTCTTCACCAGAGGAACACCGGATTGCCGTCAGCGCGCAACGCCGGGTTGCTTAAGTCGACTGGTGCCTACGTGACGTTTTTAGACGCCGATGATATTCTGTTGCCCAATGCAGTCGAGCTGGGCGTGGCGGCACTCATCACGCGGGCTGGATACGCGTTTGTATGTGGTGGGCACCGTGGGGTGTCGCTGGATAGAGTTGCCCTGTGGGAGCGGTCACCCGCATACGAAGGCGATCCTTATAAAGAATTTCTTAGAGGCAACTTTATCGCGATGCACGGTACAGTACTCTACGATCGCTCTATCCTGGTTCGGGAGGGAGGTTTCGATCCGCGATTGGAAGCCTGCGAAGATTATGACGTTTACCTGCGCCTTGCTCGAAAGTACCCGATCGAAGTGTACAGCGAAATAGTTGCCGAGTACCGCCAGCACGACTATAACATGTCACGTAATTACCAGAAGATGCTGCGGAGCGCATTGTTGGTTTTAAGGCGCCAAAAGATACACACCTGCAGCGACCGATCATATAAAGCAGCTTATAGAGACGGCATAGGCTTTTGGAAAAGATTGTACGGCAGGCAAATGATCAAGGCAGCTGTGCGGGATCTAAACAGAAGCGGGAAATTCAAGAGCGCAATTCTGAGCCTTGCGTGGGCTGGCCAGCATGCGCCGGCTGCTTACATCGATCTGATAGCATCATCGCTAGGTTATCCCCGGGGCCCCCATTGACGTGCTGAGCAGGTGGCGTCAGGTGCCGCGGCTCTCGCGGGCGACGGATTTGGCAGGTCAGAGCTGGTAAACCAATACCAAGGCAGGGAAGCAGGTGAATTGTAGAGTGGTTTTGGATTTGAAGTTCCTGAACGCTGGGTCACCAAAATGGCAGCAAACTATCCACCACCAGATTCAGGTGCGGTTTATCCATGGCCAATCTGAGTGATGAATCCGCCACGCTAGTATCCGTGGTGATACCGGTCCATAATGGCTGTGGGTTCGTAGAAAACGCTGTTCGATGCGCAGCGGAGCAGACATGGCCCTCAATTGAGATCATCGTGGTTGATGATGGGTCGACGGACGCCACCGCCAGCGTCGTGCGTGAGTGTGCTGCTCGCGACAAGCGAGTGCGATTGATACATCAGGCGAATGGAGGCGTCGCTGTCGCCCGGAATGCGGGGATCGCGTCTGCGCAAGGCGATTACGTTGCTTTCCTCGACGCGGATGACCTCTGGCACCGTGAAAAGATTTCTAAGCAGATGGAGGTCATGCAGCGCGGGGGCGCCGACACTGGTATAGTCTACTGCAGGTACCGAGAGGTCGATTCCGAAGGAGCGATTATAAAAAGCCCTCACTTCCCACCCTATGAGGGGTACGTTTACCCATTGCTCGTTTTGTTCAATTTCATGGGCGGGGGCAGCGCGGTATTGGTAAGGCGGAAATGTCTGCTGGAGATAGGAGGATTTGATCCCAGTCTTCGGGCCAGGGGAGCACAAGGGGCAGAGGACACAAGGGCGTTTCTCGCCATCTCGGAACGATATGCGGTACGAATAGCCGATTCCTATCTCATGGGGTACCGCCTCTCGGATGGCAATATGTCTAGCAATATCTTCAAAATGTTTAAATCGCGGCAGATTGTCCTGCGCGAAGTGCGCAATCGGCACCCCGAACTCCCGGCCTTTCTCTTCCGCTGGGCGGCGGGCGAGAACGCTAGCTGGCTAGCGGAGCGGTCGCTGCGTGAAGGGAAGTTTCCTCAAGGCCTGGCGCTTCTAGCGAGAACGATATTGATCGATCCTCCATCCGCATTAAATTTGAGAATAGCGCGATCGTTGACGCGAGGGATCTTGCGCCGACTGAAAGATTGGTTCGGCTGGACGTCTTCAGATCACCCCGTCAAAAGCGAGAGACAGCATATCCGCCATTTTCATGAAATATCGCCGGAGGAGGGATTGCAGACTGAACCGCGTATTCCGGATAGGCACGACCGACGCCGGGCGGTAGCCGCACGATTGGCCGTTGCTGGCGTGGTACCGACATCGTGAACCGCGCCTACCTATATTTCCTAAGAGCCTTTCTGAGACCACACCTGTGGGCATTCCCAACACTGGTCATGCTCGGCGTAGCTTCTGCTGCAGTTGAGGGCATTGGGGTTGCGATACTTGTTCCCCTTATATCCTACTTGTTTCGATCGCCCGATGTGGCTGTAGTATTCCCCTTACTTGGTCGCGCTAACGATATCTGGCCGACCGCTAATCACACAACCGTTCTACTATCATTTCTATTTGGAATATTGCTCCTGTTTGCAAGCAAGGCTGTTATCCAATACTTATATTCCTTTGTTGCGTTAATTATCAGCAAAAAGATTGTTTTAGATCTGCGTGCGTCACTATTTGATAGATTGCTTCGCGCCGATTATCAGTTTGTAAGCAGTAGTAGTTCTGGCCGAATGTTCAACATCGTTCAGGGAGAGACGTGGCTCGCAGGTGAGTTTGTTGTTGCAGTGGCGAAAGGAATAGTTAGTCTGTTCTCCATTACGGCATTCTGCGTAATTCTTTTTCTTCTGTCTCCGCGACTGACTGTGGTCTCCCTAGCCGGTTTAACGCTAATTGGTGTTGTTACTATCGTTCTTACTAGGAGAGTGAGGCGTCGAGCCGCTGTCGCAAAAGAAACCAGCGCAGAGCTCTCATCGAGGCTGATCGAATCGTTGGAGGCTCTAAAGGTAATTAGACTATTTTCTCGAGAGAAGCGGGAGTATAGAAGTTTTGTTAATATAGCAGCGCGTGATCGTGTGGCGTCAGTTGACGTGGAAAAAGCTGCCGCGATAATAGGCCCGATTACGGAAGTTCTTTTTGCGCCGCTCCTTTTGGTTATCGTAGCTTATTCCTGGAGCATGGGTATCCCCGCGGGCACGCTAGTGGCCTTTCTCGTCCTTCTGTACCGACTGCAGCCTCACGTTCGAATGCTGAATCATGTGCGAGTCGAATTGTCCAGAGCTTTGCCGACGCTGGATCATATCAGGGACGTGCTTCAAAAGCCGGAGGAACCAAGCGGATCACGGGCATTCAATGGGCTGGCCAGGAGCATTCGATTTGAGAACGTGAGCTTCACCTACGTGGGTAGCGACACGGCAGCTATTTGTGACGCAAGTTTTGAAATAGTGAAGGACCGTCTGACTGCATTCGTCGGCTCTTCTGGATCTGGGAAAAGTACTGTGGCAGCTCTGTTGTGCCGATTTTTTGACCCCACCCGGGGTACGATGTCGGTCGATGAGGTAGATGTTCGTTCCATTAGGTTAACAGACTGGAGAGAGCGGATCGCATTTGCCGGGCAGGACGCTGAACTTCTTGGGGACACTATTTTAGACGTGATAAGCTATGGAGCAGAAGATTGGGATCGCGACAGCGTGCAAGATGCCGCGCGGGCGGCGCAGGTTCACGAGTTTGTTGCCCACCTTCCGGATGGACTTGATACTCCAGTCCGTAGGCGAGGTCACCGTTTTTCAGTAGGTCAGCGACAGAGAATCGCTATTGCCCGAGCATTGAGAAAAAACTCAGAAATCTTGATCCTGGATGAGGCGACAAGCGCCTTAGACGCTGCTTTGCAAACAGCTATAGAGGCTAGCATAAACGAGCTAAGGGGAAAAAGGACGATCGTTGTTATCGCACACCGCCTCAGCACGATACAGTCTGCCGATCACGTTATTGTTCTGCATCAGGGCCGAGTTATTGAACAGGGGTCTCCTAGAGAATTGCTCAGCGACAAAGACAGCTCGTTCTACCACATGTGGAAGTTGGAGCATGCCGGCGCTTCGCGCTAACAGGTATTGGGAGTTCTTACGTCGTTGCGGCTGACACCTACAGAAATAGTACCTGGAAGAGCTAATGATTAAGGAGCCGACTTAGGGCGCCATTGCCACAGGACGGTGCAGTACCCGTGAGGCAATCAGGAAATGGTCGGCGACGATGAGCTTCCAATCCGTCAGTATCTACGCCATTACGCGCTGTCGATCGCCTCGCCGAGCAAATCTTCACCCTCGAGCACCACGATGGTGGCCGATACGAGCGACGGGACGGCAGCATCAGCCATGGGTCAGCACTTCCCCTTGGAAATTCGCCTCGTCCCAATCGGCAGCGAGCAGCCGGGGAATGGCCAGCGGATCGTCGCCGCGCCGGGCCGCGCGACTTACGGTGGTGCAGGCGTGAGTGAAGCCGGCCGCCCGGACCGCCGCGGTCGAGGCGACATCATGGTCCCCGAACGGATAGGCAAAGCCCGTCACGGCCCGCCCCGTCATCGCTTCGCAGTCGCGTCGGCTCGCGACTACCTCACGCTCAATATCGCCGGTGGACAGCAGAGGCATGCTAGGATGGCTCACCGTGTGGGCACCTATCTCGATTAGCTCCGCGGACGAGAGCGTTGCGAGCTCATCCGGCGACATGGCGAGGTCGCCCTCGCGCCACTCGCGCTCGGCTCCGGCCCATTCCGCAAGCCGATCGAGCGCCTCTTGTCGGGCCTCAGCCCCCGCCGGTTTAAGGAGCGCATGCAACCGCCCATGCAGAGTATCGCGATCCGGCGTTCCCCGACCATCGGCGAGCCGGAACGTGTGCACAGTTCCGGCTAGAGGTAGCGTGAGTGCGTCGGGCAGGGAAGGCGTCTCGTACACGATACGGGACAGCTGATCCCACCAGAACCCCACCCGGCTGCCGATCGCCCCGGTGGTGACGAAGACCGTGGCCGGGCACTGCTCGGCCTCGAGGATCGGAAGAGCGTTGCGGAAGACGTCGCCGTAGCCGTCATCAAATGTCAGTGCGGCGGCTCGGGCGGGAAGCCGACCCGCAGTCAGCTCCCGGGCGAGCCAGGACAGTGGCACCACCCGCCTGCGACGGCGGAGCAGGGCGATCTGCCGGGCGAAGTTGCGTGGCGTGACCGCCAGCTGCCAAGGGTCTACGGCAAGCATGTCGACACGGTGGTACAATAGTACGATCGGTCGCTCGGACCCGATGATTTGCCGGCCTGCACGCGACAGCCTCCGAAGCACCGGCCGAAGGCTCATACGGGGCTCCCGGCCTTGACGGCTCGACCCGCCACGATCACCGGGCAATGCGGATCATGGACTTCGAAATCGGACGGTCGCAACTCGTGCTCGGCCAAGCCGTACAGGAAAGCGGTCGCGACTTTCACGTTGCCGTAGGCCGTGACCGCCTGGCAATCAGGGCCAAATGCTTCCTGCAAGAGACGTTGAAGTCCGTTCGGGGATATCGACCAGAACCAGTCGGCGCCCCATTCGCCACGATCGATAGGGCTTGCCCAGGGGACCGTGACCAGAAGCACGCCGCCTGGTTTCAGGACCCGGTGGAGCGTTGCAACCGCCGACCGCAGGTCGAACAGGAGGTGCAGCGTTTGCGTCAGGACGAAGCAGTCGAACGCGTCCGAGGGCAGCCCCGCCCCGTCCGTCAGGTCGCCTACGAATGTGGTGGTCGGATGGCCAGGATACCTGTTCAGTACGTTGCTGACCTCAACACGGTCGCCGCCGAAGCGCATAGTGTATTGGTTGTCGCCGATTTCCAGGACGCGACCGCCGATGTCGGCCGAGTGTTTCGCAAGGAACTGCTCGACGTAATGGCGGTCGACCGGCTTGCCGCGGTCATAGCCGAAGCTCCGGCTGATCGGGGTGGTCCGATCGAGACTGCCGAACCGGACCCGCGCGGCATTGAGGTATGGACGTATCCTGCTCTTTACGGCCGAGACGGTTCGGGACGCCACCGCATCCGGCGACAGCGCCACCATGCGCGCCGTCCGCACCGCCGCAGGCCCGATCTCGGACATGTTCCGTAATGCGTGCCGCATCTGCACGAGTTGCTTGCCGCTATAATCGCTCTTCCAGTCCGCGACACCCTTTCTATAGGCGGCAAGCCAATCCGGACGGCTCGCGGCTGCATCCTTGTGACGGCCCAGCACCGCGAGCACCCGCTCCAGCATATAGGGCAGGTCGTTCGAAATGTTGGTGCCGTGGCGGCGATACTCCGCCAGAGATTCCCTCGTGGCCGCGACGGGGTGGCCGCGGGACGACAGCCGGAGGAAGACGTCGTAGTCCTCGGCTGTCTGCAGAGACGGGTCGAACCCGCCTGCGGCCTGCAACCATTCGCGCCGATAGAGAACGGTCCCGTGCATCCCGATAAGGTTGCCGGCCAGGAAGTCAGCATAGGCGTCCTGACTTGGCAGACGTACGGGAACCGTACTTGTGGGGGCGCCCTGTTCATTGATGTAATCGTAGGCCCCATAGACCAGCGCGCATTCGGGATGCCGCTGGAACTGGCCTAGGTTCAATTCGATCATGCGCGGGCGGAGCCGATCATCGGCGTCGAGGAAAGCGATGTAACGGCCGCTCGCTGCGGCCAGTCCGGTATTGCGTGCCGCCGCCAGCCCGCCGTTTTCCTGCCGGATTAGCCGGGTGCCTGGGTATTGAGCCACCACGGCTGCAGGATCGTCCGCCGATCCGTCATCGACGACGATGATCTCGTCCGCGTGAACAGTCTGCGCCAGTGCGCTTTCAATCGCCTCCCCCAGGAAGTTCACGCGATTGCACGTGGTGATGACGATGGTCGTCTCGTTGCAATCGGTCATCCGTGGCTCGTCTCTTGGGAACCAAGGCGCGCCGCGGCCATGGGATATCCGGCGAATTCCAGCCAGGAGACCGAATGTCGGCAGGCGGTCTCAAGCGAGACGACCGGCGCGTAGCCGAGATGGCTAGCCACCTTGTCGTAGGGCAGCTTCACGCTGCAGGTGTGCAGGTCCACCTTGGG
Source organism: Mesorhizobium sp. WSM2240 (assembly GCF_040438645.1). Taxonomy (NCBI): domain Bacteria; kingdom Pseudomonadati; phylum Pseudomonadota; class Alphaproteobacteria; order Hyphomicrobiales; family Phyllobacteriaceae; genus Mesorhizobium; species Mesorhizobium sp. WSM2240. The sequence goes on along the minus strand of NZ_CP159256.1, from coordinate 587,790 downwards.
ATTGGTTGGCGCAGTGTTGCGCGAAGACGCCGTCGATGACAACTGCGCCGTTCGCTGGGTCCCTCTCACCAGCATCGTCTCTGGGTCGCGGTCAGAAGCCATCAACGTCGATCACCGCTTGAGCAAAGGCCTGTGGCGCTTCTTGCGGCAAATTATGACCAATATTGCCTGCGATCAACCGGTATCGGTGTCGGGCGAAGTGAGAAATTGACCCCCGCACGAAACGAAGAACTGACCCCTCTCTTTTGAGAGGAAGGATAGATGACAGTTGAAGTTTCGTCGAAGCTTGCATTGTCGGGAACAATGCGGGTCGAGGAGATGCGGTCGGGGGAAGAGGTTGCAGCGATGGTTCGACTGCATGAAGTTGGTTGGGGAGCGAAACGGATCGCGCAGGAGTTTGGATGCGCGCGCAATACCGTTCGTCGTTACCTTCGTGAAGGCGGGGTGATCGCGTATCGCCAACCCGTCCGCCGAACGGCATTTGACGGTTTGGACGATTGGCTTCGGGAGCGGTTTTTCCGCCACGACGGCAACGCGGACGTCATCCGCCAGGAGTTGAAGAGCGAGCATGGGATTGTAATCGGGCTTCGCTCGGTAGAGCTGAGGGTGAAGTGCTGGCGACGGGAATTGAAGGCGCAGAAGCGGGCGACGGTCCGCTTTGAGACGGCGCCCGGCCATCAGATGCAGATCGACTTCGGCGACACGAAGGTGTGGATCGGCGGCGAGCGTGTGCGGATCCATGTGTTTGTCGCCACGCTTGGCTATTCCCGCCGGATGCATATCCGCGCCTCACTTCGAGAGCGCCAAACCGACTGGTTTGAGGGGATGGAAGGCGCATTCCTGCGGTTCGGCGGCGTCCCGGCGGAAGTCTTGATCGACAATGCGAAGGCGCTGGTCGAACACCACGACGCGGTGACGCGCGAGGTGAGGTTCAACACGCGGCTGCATGCCTTCGCCCGGTACTGGGGCTTTACGCCGCGGGCCTGTGCTCCCTACCGGGCCCGCACGAAAGGGAAAGACGAACGCGGGGTCGGCTACGTCAAGAAGAACGCAATCGCCGGACGCCGGTTCGAGAGCTGGGCGGCGTTCGAGACGCATCTGGACCGGTGGACACGCGAGGTCGCCGACCAGCGTGAACACGGCACCACCGGCGTTGCGCCGGTGGAACGCTTTGGCGATGAAGCTCGTGCGCTTCGCCCCTTGGCTGGCCGTGCCCCGTTTGGTCAGTTGAGGGATCTGGTCCGCAAGGTTCAGGCCGACTGCGCGATCGATCTCGACACGAACAGTTACTCCGTCCCCTGGCGACTAATCGGAGAGAGCGTCCAGGTCGTGGTTCTGGCCGGCCGCGTGATCATTCGTCATGCGGGCCAGGTCGTCGCAGACCATGCCTTTTGCCGGGGGCGCCGACAACGGATCGTGGACCGCGCTCATTTTGTCGGTGTAGCCGGCTTTGAAGGGCCGGTGCGTGCAGTTCCCATTGAGGTCGCTCCAGCCGCCTTGCTGCGACCGCTCGCTGAATACGAGGCGGTCGTCGGAGGGGGCTGGTGATGACGACCGTTGATCATGACATGCTCATCGCAACGCTCGATCGGCTGAAGCTGACGGCGATCCGCGACCAGCTCGACACGTTGCTGGATGAGGCTGCCCGCTCGAAGATGAACTTACGCGAAGCCCTCGGCTTCCTGGTGTCGCGCGAGATCGCCCGCCGTGACGAGCGGCGCATCTCCATGTCGAGCAAACTTGCTCAGTTCCCGTTCGTGCGCGAACTGGACGGCTTCGACTACGAGGCGCAGCCCTCGCTGGATCAGGAGCAGATCAGGGAACTGGCAACCTGCCGTTGGATCGCCCACGGCGACACGGTCCTGTTCCTTGGGCCGCCCGGAACAGGCAAGACCCATTTGGCTGTCAGCTTGGGCCGCGAGGCGATCCGCCAGAATTACAACGTGCAGTTCGTCACGGCGGCGACGCTGGTGGCGATGCTGGCCAAGGCGCACGCCGACGGCTTACTCGACAAACACTTGACGACTTTGTCGCGGCCGAAGCTGCTGATCATCGACGAGCTGGGCTATCTGCCCTTCGAGGCCAATGCCGCCCACCTGTTCTTCCAGCTGGTGTCGCGACGCTACGAGAAGGGATCGATTCTGATCACTTCCAATCGCTCCGTGGGAGAATGGGGAAGCGTTTTTGGAGACGCCGTCGTCGCCACGGCCATCCTGGATCGTCTGCTTCATCACTCGACGGTGATCACCATCCGGGGCGACAGCTACCGGCTCCGCGAAAAGCGCCGGTCTGGCCTTCTGCAGAAGGTCGGACCGGCGCTCGAAACCAACGAAACAGCAAACCAGTGAAGGGGGTCAGTTCTTCACTTCGCCAAAGGGGTCAAATCCTCGCTTCGCTTGACAATCGGGGAGTTTCAGGCTGAGTGTGGTTGTGCTGTCGATCTGACGGCTCAGTGCCAGGATGCGGTTCTTGGAACGCATGGAACATCGACGCCTCTTCAATGTGCTTGCCAAGCACCTGCGCCAGGGATGCTATCCGGAGGCGAGCCTCGATGTGGCGCCCGTCGAACCGGTAGAGATTTGGCGTGCGTTTGTTCGGTCGGATGACGTGAAGCCAACCCTTCTCGACGAGGTCTGCGATTCAGGCGCGCACGATGCGCACCTTCGTTCCGGTCTGATCTGCCAGGCGTTCCTGAGAGGGGAAAATCGCTCCGCCCTCGCTGTTGGCATGCTGGACCAGCCGGTAGGCGACGCGGAACTCAGCAGCCTTGACCGAGGATCCATTGAAATGCAATCGAGGATTTCGAGCTTAGCGCTGGTGAACGCTTTTTTTGGTGATCCGTGTCTGCTCTCCGCGCCGGCAGGGGCAATGGCTCCCTCGCTCGGATCAGACGGCTTTCCTGGATCGCCTGGCACACCTCGACAGTCGTCAGGCCGAACATCTCCCGCATGGCCGGCACGAGAGGCTTCGGGCGCTCGCGTGGCGGTACCGAGGTGAGATAGCGGGTCGCCTCGTCGACGGCCGCGCTGTGCTCATGGGAGCTGCCTGTGGTGCTACCAACGGGAGGCTCTTCAGCCATTGCGGCCGCCTCCCGTCGTTCGGACAGGATCGCTTAACCCATGCGCGCGGTTTACCGCTTCCCGCACTGGCTCGAGCTTGTGGATGGCATCGTTCAGGGTGTTCGTGATGGCATCGAGCAACGTGTCGTCAAGCGCCGCGGATGCAACGCCATCCCCGCGCAGCGCAGCAAATCCAGGCCGTGGTCCATCTGGTCGATGGCAGTGATTTTTTGATGTTTCGATTGACAGGGTGCTCATGCTGCACCACCTTTGCGGGTTCCGTTCTGATGTCAGTCCGCAAGCGCAGGTGGACCAATGCGAAGGGCGAGGAGAAAATCGCCTGGGTGGCCGATTATATCGACGGCAAAGGCATCCGATGGCTGAAGACCTTCGCGAACAAGAAGGACGCCGACGGCTTCGCTGCCACTGCGCATGTTCAGGGCCGCCTGGGGACACACGTCGCCGGCAGCGCCAGGCCACAGGCGCAGTCGCAGGCAAGCTTTGGATCGCGAGTGCCGAAGCAGCCGGGCTCGAGCGTACAACGATCGACAGTTACCGCTCACACCTCAATTTGCACGTCGTGACGTTCATCGGCCGCGTGAAGCCGTCGGCCCTCAACATTCCGGCCGTCCGCGCTTTCGAGGACCAGTTGCGCGAAGCCGGCCGGTCGGCAGCAATATTGCGGAAGGTGATGGTGTGCCTCGGCTCGATGCTTGCCGATGCGCAGGACAGGGGCCTTTCAGCTCGCAACGTCGTGCGCAACATTCGCGGCCGTCGCAAGGGGGAGAGGCGGCAGGAGAAGCGCCAGAAAGGCCGTGTCAAGGTCGCCGTAGGCATCCACCCGCGAGGAGGCGAAGGCGCCTGTAGGAGCTCTGGAAGGCCGCTGCCGGCTCTATTGCTGACGGCAATCGTCACAGGACATCGGGCCTCCGAATTGCGGGGGGCGACGTCGACCTCGATGGCCGAGAGATCCACGTCCATTGGCGTGCGGATCGGTTCAACTCGATCGGCAAGCCTAAGTAGATATCAGGCGAGAGGTCGACGTGAGGCAAGCCGGACCTTGCGGCGAAATATCCCGGACTGCACGCCCTCCGCCATTTCTCTTCTTCGTGGTGCATAAACCGGCAGACAGACGAGGGCCTCGGGCTGCCTACGAAAGTCGTCCGGGAACGGCTTGGGTATGGCAGCATCGTGATGACGATGGACGTTTACGGGCACCTATCCCGATCGAGGATATCATCATCATCATCATCATCAAGACCGCACTGCCCCGGCAGCATCTGATTCAACCTTCGGACGCCTTCACACGTCGGTCTTCGGCAAGCAGATTTGAGCGGATCGGATTCAAGAGTGATCGATGATTCCTTTGCATAGGAAACAACTGAGATGAATGTGACGGTTTTTGGAATTGGCTATGTCGGTCTCGTGCAGGCGGCGGTGCTGGCTGAGGTTGGGCATAATGTGTTGTGCGTCGACATTGACGTCGGGAAGGTGGAGCGGCTGGACCAGGGGCTCATCCCGATTTACGAGCCAAGTCTTGAAAGTCTTGTCAGGGAAAATCATGCGGCGGGCCGCCTCGCGTTCACGACGGTTGCTGCGGCAGCCGTGAAGCATGGCCAAATTCTAATGAGTGCCGTCGGCACGCCGCCCGGCGAGGACGGATCGGCCGATCTCAAATACGTGCTCGCCGTTGCAGAGGTTATCGGACGCGAAATGGACGAGCCGAAGATCGTCGTCAGCAAGTCGACCGTGCCGGTGGGCACGTGCGACAGGATAAGGTCCAGGATCGCGGAGAGGCTCGAGGCGAGAGGGCGCGAAGACCTTGTGTTCGACGTCGTCTCCAATCCGGAGTTCCTCAAGGAAGGCTCCGCGGTGGCGGACTGCATGAGGCCCGACCGAATTATTGTTGGGACCAGCAGCCAGGAAACCGAAAAGATGATGCGGGAGCTCTACGCCCCGTTCAGCCGAAACCACGAGAAAATGATTGTTATGGATGTACGCAGCGCCGAATTTACGAAATATGCGGCCAACTGCATGCTTGCGACCAAAATCAGCTTCATGAACGAGATGTCCAGTCTGGCCGAGCAGCTCGGCGCCGACATCGAGGAAGTCCGCAAGGGCATCGGCAGCGATCCGCGCATCGGCTACGACTTCATCTATCCGGGATTGGGCTATGGCGGTTCATGCTTTCCAAAGGACGTTCGCGCCCTGATCAAGACTGCGGAAGCCATCAGTTTCGACGCCAAGATGCTGAAGGCGGTGGAGGAGCGCAATAACGAGCAGAAATCAGTCCTCTTCGACAAGGTGCACCGCTATTTCAAAGGCAATCTCAAGGCGAAGGTATTCGCGCTCTGGGGCCTAGCCTTCAAACCGAACACCGACGATATGCGTGAAGCCCCATCCCGTGTCCTGATGGAGGCGCTGTGGCAGGCCGGAGCGACCGTGCATGCCTTCGATCCCGAGGCGATGCAGGAATGTCAGAGCATTTACGGCCAGCGCAACGACCTACTTCTTTGCGGAACCAAGGAAGCGGCGCTGCGGGGCGCGGATGCTCTGCTTATCGCGACCGAATGGAACAGCTTTCGCGCGCCATCCTTTGATTTGGTGAGGGATGCATTGACGACGCCGGTCATCTTCGACGGGCGAAACCTCTATGACCCAAAGGTCGTCGCCCGCCATGGACTCGAATATCACAGCATTGGCAGAAGGGCGGTGTAGGGCCATGCACGAGGGCGGCAGCGCGGAACCGGCTTTGGGGCGGACCGAAATGTCGGCATCACGGCAATATCCGAAGGCCAGATCATCCCGATTCCGAGCAGGACGCCGAACAACGGAATCGAAGTAATTGCATAAGTGACTGAAAAACATGGACAATTTTTTCAAAACGGGCGTTGGGGCCAGAGGCGGAATCGAGTGTGCAACCTATGTAACTGTTCCCGAACGCATTTTTTCGTTGGCCAGGGGCCGACGATACCAACAAAGATACCAACAACATTTTCCTGTGGATTGGTGCGATTCCAAAATACTTATGCGTGAAGAATCTATGCGCAGTGTGCAGGATGAGGGTACTAGTACCACAGCGCTGCGCAAGTCAGGCGCCCGACGCGCATCGCGATCATCTTCTTGTGCATCTGCTCCCATACAGCATACTTGTTTCGCCTCGACGACGATACTCCGGGCGCACCTAGCTCTTGCTGGTGGCTTCGTCGTAGGCATCTGCAAAATGTGCCAGAAACGGGTCCAGCATGCCGTTCTCGCCTGCATTCTGCTCCTCCCATCGCTCGACGAAAAGGTCCCAGGCCCGCGCCTTTTTCGGGACGAAGGGCGATCCCTTCACCGCCAACTCTATGGTTTCGGGGGCAAGTTGGTCGAGCAGCTTCGCCAGCGCCTTCTGCATAGCCGCGTATGTCGCCTGTTCGTGCGTCTGGAGATCTTTAAATGCTTCTTCAAGGCTGCGCCGCGCGTTGAGATAGCCAACCCGCTTGCGAGTGAACATCGACTCGATCGCTTCGGCGCTCGCTGGCACGTGTTTCAGGGGGTTGTTGTCGGTCGAGCCGATGACAGTCCGGCTCGAACTTTTGATTATCGCCTTGGCTGAAGCGCGCGACCTCAGCATTTGGCTAAGGTTCTCGACGGTCAGTTTCACAAATTCGCCGAGCTCGTAGGCAAGTTCTGTCTGGTCACGCGACGCGAACAGATCCGAAGGAACGCCTGCGCCCGCGCAAAATGCTTCGAGAAACGATCCAGGCTGGAGGGCAGGTTGGGTCCCGCTCACCGGCATCGACCGCTGGGAGACTTCATTCACTCCTCCCGCCTTGGCGGCAGTGCTCGCGCTAATCGCACCGGGCCGGTCGAACGCTGGTGCTGTTGGCTCCCCCTGCACAGTGGGCGGTATCTGGAGACCTCCGTCATCGCCAGCGATCATGACGTCGATGACATACGGCCCAATTTGCAAACGATCGCCATTGTTAAGCCGGTGCACGCCCCGCATCCGTTCAGTTGATCCGTTCACGAACACTCCGTTGGTTGAACGGTCATACAGCCAGTAGGCCCCGCTTTCGAATCGAACTTCGCAGTGCCGGCTTGAGATTTGACGTGAAGGGTCCTGCAGGGTCCAGTCGAGATTGGGATCTCGTCCGACCTGGAACGAGCGGTTCGCCGTCTGGAAGAACGCCGGCGCCCCGCTCGGCAGAAGATCGACATTGACGATAGTCAGAGTGATTGTCATCGCGCTTTCTCCGAAACGCTTCTGTTCCTGCTCCTGGCCGAATGCCGAAGGTGCGTTCATCCTCGCTGGACGGGTCTGCTTCAGCGGTCCAATCATCCGTCTCAGCAGCATGGGGCCAAGCCGAGCTACGGGCAAGTGCGCCGGAAACGCAGCATACCTCGTCAACTTTTAAGAACATGAACCGTGCCGAACCCCCAACGGTTTTGCAGGCAGCCCTAAACTGGTTGACAGTAGGCGGGGACGAATTTACTTTGGATGAGTTACTTTTCTTGTACGCACTGAGCTCAAACTGGAGATAACCAATGCGGGCTACTTCGGCATTGGCGCTGGTCGCAGCACTAATTTCAGCAGACGCGTACGCTCAACCTGTGCAGTCTTCGGAAGATATTGTGAAGTTTTTCGCAACCGCAGTCGATCTGGGCGCGTCCCGCGGCATCTGCGTTGGCACGGAGGAGGAGTGCGCGAGCAAGGCGGACAAGCCGGTCCGCACCGGCCTGGACATGTTGATCAATTTTGATCTCGACTCTGCGGATCTGACGCCCGAGGCGCGTGAGAAGCTGGGGGAATTTGCCACGGCGCTCAAGGACAATCGGCTGAAGTCCCATAGTTTCATCGTTGAGGGCTATACGGATGCATCGGGGCCCGAACACTATAATATTGGACTTTCGCAGCGGCGCGCGCAGGCAGTCAGCGCTTTTCTCTTGTCTAACGGCATCGAGCCGTCTCGCATGAGTGCGACCGGCAAGGGCGAACGCAATCCGCGCGTCAGCGATCCCTATGACCCCGTCAACAGACGGGTCGAGATGCGGATCAACCTGCAATAGCAGATTCACTGCACCGTCGGGCATTGTACTTGTTTGAATTCCGCGTCAACTTGGTTGGCTCCGCTACAGAGCTTGCTGCTCCGGCTTCATGAGTTCGGCGATCGCGGCTTTATACTTTTCGAACTCCGGCGACACCTGAGTGATTTGCGTAGTTACAATAACCGGCTGCGCGACGGGTCTTCGTCCACGGCTGGTCATCTTTCTCTCGGCCCAACTCAGCACATAGCCCACATCCTTGCCGGTCAGGAATGGATTGGCGCGTATCACGCCTGCCCCGAGAGCATCGATCAGTGCCATGCTGCTGGGGGACGCCAACACCTTGTGCGCGCCTTCCATGCCAAGAAAATGGCAGAGATAAAGACGCCCGGCGGTTATCTTGTGCCCGCGCGCACGCAGATAGGCCTCACCTTCACGCGCGAGATTGCTCACCATCTCCCGCGAGATGGTCACATCGAAGCGTAGGGCCAGCTGCTCGGCGCGTGACAGCGAGCGCGCCAGATCCGGCCGGTAGGTGTTCATCATCCTGATCCAGGTGGAGTCGATGAACTGACCAAGCCCTGTGGCCGAGGATAGGGGGTTCTTGGCTCGGGCATTGCCACCACTTTCGACTTGAATGATGCGGTCGGTGAGGATTTCGACGGCCGAACCATCCGACACCGAAACGGATGCGAGGGTCGGGGATGCCAAGGGATCGATCGCCTCGCCACCCAGGTAAAGCTCGAAATGCAGATGCGGACCGGTCGACAGGCCGGTGGTTCCGACGTAGCCGATTACATCGCCAGCCTTTACCACAGCGCCGCTTTCCCGTTCGAAACGCTGCAGATGTGCGTATCTCGTCTCGCGGCCGCCTTCGTGAGCGACCCGCACGAGCTTGCCGTAGCCGCCGCCATCCCCCTGGAACACGATCTCGCCGTCATAGGCCGCTACGATCGGTGTGCCGACTGGGGCTGCCCAGTCGACTCCCTTGTGGATCCGCACGGTTTTTAGGATCGGGTGCTTTCGCGGCCCAAAGGTGGAGGTCATGACACCGTTGACGGGCGTCGCCATGCCGTTTGTTACGGTCAGGGAATGGACCCTTTCGTCGCCCGATACGCAGGCGTGCTCTCCATCGCTCTGCTCATAGACGTAACATTCGAGCGGCTTTTCGCCGCCGAGCACGCCGACGTAGAGAACGCGGCCTCCCGCACCGCCTTCACCACGTGCCGCGCCGCCATAGATCAGCACCAGGCGGTCGCTATGCGTCGCGAAGGTGTTCAGATCCTGGCCGCGCGACAGATACATGATCGCCTCGCCGATCACGGCGGTGGGAACGTTGTTGCGCGCAGCGGTCGAGTAAATGGCATCCAAAAGGCGGTACTGACGTTTCAAGCCGACGTCCTTCGGCTCGCCTGAATAGTTGAACAAATCATCGCGTACCCAGGGGTCGACGCTGGAGACGAACTCTCCGGCCGCATTACGCGCGAGCGTTCCCAGAAAAGTGTCGCCGGCATAGATCGAGACCTGCATCAGCGAGAACACCGTGACGTCGCGCTTTGCACGGAATCCACGCAGCGCCACGACATCGCCAGGTTGCAACCCGTCGCGGGCGAACACTGCCTTGAGGGCTTGTCCGGCCAGCTTCGCGTCATTGGAAGAAAAACCCTCTTCGAGAGCGATGCTGTCGAGGCTGCGGCTCACCAGCACCTTGATGAAAAAATCCCTGGTCGCTTCGACCCGCTCCGGTTCAGGAGTGACGTTCGCCACGGTCGTGTTGTTCTCGATTTCGGTTTTCTGGAAATGAGGTAGCTCAGCTTTGCCAGCACTGATCGTCTCGTCCCACCCGGCCGCCTCCGAGCCGGGACCATCCGGCCCGGACGCCAGGGGGTCGACCAAACCTTCAAGATCCGCCGCGCCCGTCGCGGGCATCGCCGAAACCGTCCGCTGCGCCTGGAAGAACGCAAAGTCCTCCTGCGTTGAGGGGATGGTTGTCATGAAACGCTCGCTGGAACTCAGCATTGCATCCGAGAGCAACTGAATCTCGGGCGAGACTCCGAACTGGTCCAGCGCTGCTGGCCGAGCGAGGGTGCTTACCCGGTTGGCGCTGGCACTCTCCTTCGAGAGGCTGATCCACATGGGATCGCCGGGAAGATCCACGATGGCTGGAACGTATACGGGCGCTTCGGCTGGAAGATCCCCGGCATCCTCGGCAAACCTGAGATCCTCGTCATAGTCCTCGCCGAAGTACCAATGGTCGGCTGTGTAATAGAGGGCGGCTGCCAGGGCGAGCGTGACCAGCATACCGAGCACGACGAATGCCTTGCGCAGCCGGGCGCGTGCCCGCCTTTCTGCGAGGGCCTGCTTCTTGAGGCGGAAACTCGCGTCGATGCTGTGTGTCATGGACCGCGCCCGGAGAGGAACAGGGTCCATCGGGCCTGCTCACGCGTGTCCACTTCATAGAAGGCGGCGGCGATGTGTCCGCGTTGCCAGCACTCGCCGATTCCACGGATGGTGAAGCGCCGCCGCTCGACGCACATGTCGGTCGAACCGCTGAGGATCGGATGCCCGAACACGTCGGTAGCGTAGACATAGATGTACCGGTTGCCAAGTTCCTCGCGAATGACGTTGACGCACTGATTGGCGCCGACCGTCCACCACCCTTCGGTCTGGAACGCGCTTTCGATCTGCTGTCCTACGGCCAGATTGACGACGTCCAGCGTCTGATTGCAGACCGTGAATTCGGCTCTTGCAGCCGTTGGCGCGAAGATGGCGAGAACCAGAGCGATAGCTCCGGCGGTCGAGCCTCCTTGGTAGCCCAACCAGGCAGGCAACCATCGCGACGGTTCCATCATTGCGAAGCCCTTGCTGCAGGCAGAATCCCGCCCGCAATAGACGAACGTATTATTAATGAGCATCGCCAATAAGCAAAGCCTTGATGAAGTAGAACAATCATCGCAAACTGCCCGACGGTGGTTCTGGCGTGCGTGAACATTCTTGCCATGCTGCCAAAATCGTCGAGCAGACCAGAGCTTGCGTTTCTGCAAGCGCGGCGTTGCGAGGAGATGCACATATGGCCTTTCGCAACTTGCTATGCGGCATGATGGCAGCGTCGAGCCTTTGCACGACGCCGGCTAGTGCGGTTGCTCAGGAAAAGGCGCTTTCTATTGAGCTCAACGAAGCGGTTGATCTGAAGGGCGGGTGCAGGCTTTCTTTCGTCGCCCTGAATGTAACCGGGGTGCTCCTCGACAAGGCGTCCTTCGACGTCTTCACCTTTGATGGGCAAGGCAAGGTCGCAGAGGCGCTGGTGTTCGAATTCGGCCGACTTCCGGCTGGCAAGACCAAAGTCGTTCAATTCGACCTCGCAGACCAGGCCTGCAACGCGATCTCGCGGCTCCTGATCAACGATGTCACCGAATGTGTGGCTGATGGCAAAAATGCCACGATCTGCATTGACGCCTTGAAAACGACGACGCGTACCTCGATTAACTTTGGGCTGTAGCGGGGCCGCCATGATTGACGTTCTGATCAGTCAATTGGGTTCAGCCGGCGGGCCGGTCCTTATCGCGCTGTTTGCGGTCTCAATCGCGGCAACAGCTGTTGCTATTTTCAAGGTCGTCCAGTTTGCCCGCATCGGCGTCGGCCGCTCGCGCGCCGCGCGGAGCGCGATTTTGATATGGTCGTCGGGAGACCGGGCTCGCGCGCTGAACGAGGCCAAGAAGGAGACGTCGCCCACCTCTGCAACCGTCTCAAGTGCGATACAGTCCCTGCTGCTCCATCCCGGGGACCGGCAACGGGCGCAAGAAATCGCCGGACACACAGCGCTTGACCAAATCGCAGCAATGACCCGCTACCTTCGTATCCTGGAATCGGTGGTTCAGGCCGCGCCTATGATGGGACTGCTCGGCACGGTCATCGGGATGATCTCGGCCTTCGGTGAATTGTCGAGGAGCGCAGGTGCGGTCGATCCCTCAGCGCTGGCGACCGGCATCTGGGCGGCATTGCTGACTACGGCGGCCGGCTTGGGGATCGCAATTCCCTTCTACTTTGTCTGGGTGTGGCTCGAAGCGCGCGTGGAGAACGAGCGCGCCACGATGGAAACGGCCATCGGTGCGGTACTATTCGACGAGCAGGGGTCACTTACCTGCGAGGGCGGCACGGCGGGAAGCCAGTTTGATCTCAGCGCCGCCACGCAGCCTGATGCGGCCTGATCGCCGGGGATTCGACGTTGGGCCAAGCCCTGAAACATAGGCAAGCCGGAAAGATCCGCCCGACGTTTGTGCTGACATCCCTGATCGATGTCATGTTCTTGCTGCTGATGTTTTTCATGCTGTCGTCGCAGATGGCGCCATACTCCCTGCTTCCAATGGGAAATCTTGCCGGCCTCTCCGACGAAAGGCCCTCGACCGGCGCAGTGACGCCCTATGTTCTTGCGATCCGCGTCTCCCGAGGCTTCGTAACTATCGGTGGTCAACGGATTGCTGCCGACGATGTGACTTCACAAGTCGCAGGGCTGGTCTCGCATGGGGTTCAAAGTTTCCTGGTAATCTGCACCGGTCGGGCGACAGTTCAGGATATCGTTGCCACGCTTGAGGCTCTCAAAGTGGCTGAGGCGGACAATGTGGCACTGGTGAACGCCAGTGGGAGCGCCCGGTGAACTATATTCCTTCCCGCCCGAAGCGGCGGCGGCCCGACTTCTCGCTGGCTGTCATCAATATCGTATTTCTTCTCCTGCTGTTTTATCTGGCAACCGGACGCCTGATAACCCAAGGCGAACTGATGACCGACGTGCCTCTGACGCAGCACTTGCCGCTGGATCATCTCCCCCGGCCTCTGCTGCTTGTGACCGCGGACGGGTCGCTATTTCTCGATGGTGCCCCTGTGTCGATGGACGCGTTGCCCGGTGCAGCCAGGAAAGCTGCGGACAATAGCCAGTTCCTCAATATTCTCGCCGAACGCACGGTGCAGGCGGACAAGTTTGTGGACATCCTTGCGCGCATCAACACCGCCAATGTTCCCGTCCGTATCGTGACACTGCATGCGCAGGGCCGAAGCGCTGGGAAAGCCCCGTGAGGCAGAGATCGGAAATAGCTCTCTGGGGCATCGCTATTTGCGCTTCGCTGGCGATCCATGCCGCCCTTGTCGCATCCCTGATGGCGATCCCACAAACCGATAGCAAACCGGCAGCAAAGACCCTTATTACGGTTCAGTCGACGCCGCGCTCATTGGCGAAAAAAGCATCTGTTATGCCGAAATCCTGGCAGACGGCATCCTCGCGAAAGGCGGCTCCGACAGCGGAGAAGAAGCCGCTCAAGGCTGTCCAAGCGACGCCCGAGCACGTCGAGGATACCGGCCGGGTGCGCAAACAACTCACAGCAGTTGCGGTCAGCGCCGTCGCGCAGCAAGCGCCGCCCACTGCTGGCCGCGTGCAGCCCGAGGCACAAAGCCACGCGAAGCGTGTGCCGACCCAAGCACAACGATTGGCCGCGGTGGCAGCAACTGACGCGGCCAGGCCAGCACCGCCGAGTTTTCGCGCGGCACCTGCATCCAGGCGCCGGGCTGCCGCTCAAACCGTCCAGCCGTCCCAGCCAGCGCGCGCCGTATCGGCAGCGTCGCCAGAGCGCGCTTCTGATCCTCGGCAGCTGCCAATCGCCCAACAGCGGCAGCACGTCGTCGCCGAGCCCTCCGCGCCAAGCGTGCCTGCGTTGCGTCCAAACAGCACCGCGAATGCGGTCCGGCCGCAGTCCCCACCTCCTGCTGTGCGCGCGCAGCCGCAGGCAATTGCGTCAGCCCAGGTCGTACAGCGCCATCCGGTAGCAACGGCGCCCCGGGCAAGTCGTGCGAGACTGCGCAGGCATCAGAACCGGGCGCATGTGAATGCAGCCGGTCGCCAAATCGCCGTCAAATCCGCTCCTCGCATCAAGCTCGACGCGGCCACGCCTACCGATCCTGAGCAGACCGTTGCGCTTCTCCGGCCTAGCCCTCCAGACCCCCTTCCGCCCACGGAAACGCCGAGGCAGAGCTACGCCAAGCTGCTGGATTTTCTGTCTTCCGAGCCCCGTCAGTGCTTCCTGGCTCTGGCTTCAGCGCGTGGCAATGTGATCGAGGTGAACGGATATGCCGCCACTGTTGAGCGGACCGTTGAACTTGGTCGCCGCATCAGTCAATTGATCGAGACGCCCGCCGCAGTTCGTGGTCATCTCGTCGCCGATGCGCAGTGTGCAGCGCTTACCTTCGCCAGTGATCTCGCTGCTTATCCTGAACAGCCTCTCCCCGTACAAACTGCCAGGCCGGAAGTCAGGAGCGGTGAGATGCTAACGGGCCGTATCCACAATTTCCGCCGTAGGTGGCTCTACCTGATCATCATCGATGACGATGGCAAGGTACAGGAATTGCAGGATCTCATGCCCGAGGCCGGAAATACAGTATCATTCCGGGCTCCACTCACCCTGACCGACGGCCCGGTAGGGACTGTCCAACTGCTTCTTGCGATCGCCAGCGATCATCCGTTGCTCACTTTTGCAGTCCATGAGGGCACGCAGGCACAGCCGTATTTCGAACAGTTGCGCAAGGAAATACTGAAGCAGGGCAACCAGGTGGATTTCGGGGTCGCATCGTTCATCGTCCGCTGACCTGAGCAGCAAGGCCAAGCCGAGCTGCCGTGAGGCTGCGTGGGCCAGAACGCGGGAAGCGGCCGGGAGCGTGCCGGTTTTGTTAACCGCCGAGCCGGAAATATTTGGCGGTGGCTCCGCTTACAAGCTTCCTGGCCTGAATTTCAGAAAGAATGCCTGGAAACACCTCGGCGGCCGGTCTCGGCTTGGAGATTTCGGCGGCGTCGATGCCGTCCGGGGAGGTAACCGCGACAATAACCTGCGGAACAGCCTGGCCCGCAGCGGCGTCTGTCGCGCTGAGACCGATTGGGATGCTGAACGAGGCCTTGTTAGGCGCCCCGATCAAGCGGCTGTCGAGATTGAACACCATGCCCCTGTGATCGATCAGCAAGAGGTTCGAACTGCGGCCCTCCGGCATTTCCAGTTCCCCGCTGACCGCAGAACCGCTCGGCACCGACGTCCGGTCGAGAGTAAGTTGAGGCGCCTCGGCAGCACCGCCGAGGCCACGCATGAAATCCGTAATGACGCATTGCGCCGGCTCGATGAGCCGCACACCTATCTCAGGTTCGAAGCCGAACTTCGCCTGAAAGTCGGTGAGCATTTCCATGAAAGGCTCAACAGTGGTTCCGAACCCCTCGATCTCGATCGCAGTGTCGGCGGCCGAAGTCGCGATGGCATAGAAACAGTCGCCGCCAGGATAGTTGCGAAGCCACGAAATCCGTTCTGCGACGCCATCTAGCGCCTCGGCAGCGGGAGCCTGCCTGGCCGGATCCAGGACTGCAACATCCTCATCCGGACCTGGAACCTCCTCCTCTGGGACTGCAGCTTTCTGCTCAGCTGGCTGTTCGACAATCTCTTTTTCTGTCTGCAGCTGCTCTGGCGGCGGAGGGCCAGTATCGGCGGACGGTTTGTCTGCTGCTTCTCGTCCACTGACGGGAGCTTGGGCAGAATCGGCTTGCGACAGCACGTCCGTCTCCTCAGGCGCCTCGGCGACAGGCGGTTCTGCTGGAGCAGGATCAGAAATGTCAGGGGGCGGAGTCGGGTCGAAAAGGCCACCGAAATAGCCACCGGCTCCGGCAATTAGGGCGATAGCGGCCAGTCCGGCAATAATCAGGACACGAGTGGACTTCGAACGCGTGCGATCGATGGGTGCACCATTCGCCGTGGCTGGCGGCGGCTGGCCGCGGAGCGCTGGCGGTGCGTGCGGCACGAAATTTCTCGGGCTTGCTCTCGCCGGGTCCCAAGGTTCTGGGCTCCCGGCCGACCTTGATTGCGGTGACGGCGAAGGCATGCCCGGCAGCCGGCTTTCGATCGATGGCTGGTGAGAGACGGGTATTTGATGCAGTTGCCTCGTGTCCGCCTCGCCGCCCCACAGGGCCGGACTGGGAGTTTGGCTCCCGCTAAGGCCGATCCGCGCAATCTCGACGATCTCCGCCATACTGGCTGGCCGGTTTTTCGGGTCCGGTTGCAGCATGGAAACCAGAAGCGGTCGCAATGACTCATCGATCCCAGAGAGGTCCGGCAGCATGCGGCGCTTGTCGACCACTTCCGATTGCGACCCGGCCATGTCGATAGGTGCTCCCCGGAGCGCCGCCGCAAGCACCAATCCAAGACTGTATATGTCGGACTGCTCGCTGACTTCGCCGCCATAAAGGCCCAACTGCTCGGGCGAAACGTAATTGTATTTTCCGGCGAAGCGTCCCCCGATCAGGGTTCCGTCTCCGATCTTGGCCGACCGGGCGATGCCGAAGTCGATGATCTTGGCGCGCTCGACGCGCCCGCTCGGCAAGATGATGTTGTCCGGCGAGAGGTCGCGATGGAAAGTATTGGCTCCGTGAACCGCGCTCAGTCCGTCGGCAAGGCGCAGGCACAGCCTGCGAACTTGTTCGGTCGGCATCGGCCCCCGCCGGATCACATCGTGGAGACTCTCGCCGTTTACGAATTCCATGGCCAGGTAGGGTCGGCCAATGCCCGGGTCGATTGTGAAGACGTGGTAACGCACCACAGCATCGTGCGACAGGTGGTTGAGAACGGAGGCTTCCTTGCGAAACAGAGACAGAATGGTCTGGTCGCGGGAAAATTCGGGCAGCACGATCTTGATCGCAACCAGGTCGCCGGTTTGAATGTTGTGGCCGCGATACACTTCTCCCATGCCGCCCGACGCGAGGTGCTCGTCGAGTTCGTAAATCCCGCTGAGTTGGGTGCCAATTGTCACCCGGCCCGCTTCGGGCAGGAATCTGGTCTTGTCGTCGGAACTCATAGTGCTGTCACGATCCGTTGCCGGCAGCGCGGGTGGAAGGTGCCTGTTCAGCTCCTGTGAAGCGCACCACCACAATGGTCACATTATCCGTGCCGCCCCGCGAAAGCACGGTATCCAGGAGATGTCCGCAGGCATCCTCGGGTGCCGCCGATGTCACCGCAGCCTCGATTTCCGCATCTGCTACATGCGAGGTCAATCCATCCGTGCCAAGCACAAAAATGTCGCCCGGCAATGTTTCGCCCTGTTGGAAATCGATGACGATCTCCTCGGTGACGCCGACGGCGCGCGTGATGACGTTGCGCCGCGGCCAGGTTCGTGCTTCCGCCGGACTTAGGACGCCTCGATCAAGGAGTTCTTGAACCTCGGTGTGATCGCGCGAAAGCTGGGTTATCGCCCCTTCGCGCACCAGATAGACGCGGCTGTCGCCCGACCACAGGCAGGCGAAGCGGCCCTCCATTGCCAAAAGGGCGGCGATGGTGGAGCCGATCGTCGCGCCGCGCGCTTGCGACAGCTTGCGGATTTCGTCATGGGCGCGGCTCAACCGATCTTCAAACCGCGCGCGCAGATCCGGCGCAGAGCTTGCCACCCCAATCGTAGCGAGGTGCTCGACGATGCTGGACGAGGCGACCTCGCCGGCAGCGTGTCCACCCATGCCGTCGGCGACCAGCCAAAGCCCGCTCTGTGGCTCGATCAGGAACCTGTCTTCATTGACGAGGCGTACGCAGCCCTTGTGACTGACGCCGTAGCTTTCGATTTGGAGGGCGACCTCGCTCAACTTGCTTCCAAGCCTCTCCCGTTCAGCCAAGAACAGATTTCGCAATCTGCCACAGCTTCGGGCGGGGAGTAAGTCATAAGCCGTCCGGGCAGGTGAATTCCCGAAGAGATTCGAGAAGAAAGGGGTTTTGCCTTGCGCCGACCTCAATAGTATAAGCGACATCACGCCCGCCTATGACAAAACGCGCCTGCAGTTTGTCGCCGTCGCGGCTGATCGTACCAGTGTCGAGCAGGCGCATCAGCGCCCAGGGCCCTTTGAACTCTACCTCGAAGTCGCGGCCTGGGATTTCTGGCGATAGGCTGAGATTGACCGCGTTCGAATGGCCTTCCTCCGGCCAGTTGAAGCTCGCCGGCGCACTGCCGCCCTGGTAGCTCTGCACGATATGTCCATTGATGTTGAGCAAGGCCATGTCGGCGTCGCTGTGCAGCGAGAACGGCGTGAAGGTGAGGGCGATCGCCGGAAAAGCCTCTCCTTGCGGAAAGAAAGCATCGCGGATCGCTGCCGCATGCTGGAAGGATCTCAGCGTCGACATGGACAGGTTGCGGCCGAGGCGGCTGTCCTCTCTCCACTGCCAGTCGGGGTTGCCGATGTCGGCGAGCGGCGCCAGGTGCTGGGCGAAAAAGCGGTCGAACTCGCCGTTCGGCGCGAACAGCCTCGAAAAATCGGGAATAGATATGTCGCGGGGGCTTGTGCGCGTGAACGGATAGGTGTCGGTTACGACCTCCTGGCAAGGCCCGGTGACCGCCTCGGCAAGCGCATTGCTCAACTGCGTTAGCGAGCTCCTTGCCACATCGCCCTCGAGATCGTCCGCCACCGCACTGATCATTCTGGCCAGTTGCTTTGGCAGGCGCGAGGCGTTTGCTCTCAAATTCAGAACCTGGAGCTGCAGGTTGGCGGTCGCGCGCTCTGCTTGAGCCGGGCTGTTGGCCACCAGCACCAAGCTCTGGTAGATTTCATAGAAATTCTGGACGAGAGCATCGATGGGCCGCCGCCCGCTACCGCCTTCGACCAGCCTCCGGAATGGCAGAAACTGGATTTCGATACCGGCCCCTGGCGCCTGCGACATGGTTTTGGCGAATGCGCCACCCGCGCGCGCTTGAGACTTGCCCTGCGAAATATCGAGGCCTATGCGCGCCAGGCCTTCAATCATGGCAGTGCGCTTTTTGGCCGTTTCGTCAGATTCGGCCGCGCCTTCGTCTACTCGTGTCACGCCGGTCTCCCGGGAAATGGCTTCGACGAGCAGCCGGATCGGCGATGTCACCGAGGATGCCGCCGCCAGCGAGACGTATTGCGGGCTGTCCTCGGCCATCGGCTTCAGCTTCAAATCGTCCAGCATGTCGGCCCATGCTGCGATAAAATCCTTGCTATAGCGATCGAGCAGCAGCGGGCCGAGCCGTTTCAACTGTTGCTCGACGCCGACCTGCTCGCCGCCGGCCCCCATTACCCATTGATCCTCGACCACCCGTGTGGCAACCGCCGCAAGCTGCGGCAGGAGAAAGTCGTTAAAGCCGGAATAGGTGTAGATGCCCGGCACCTTCAGAGCCGCCAGCCCGCGACCGTCCACTGTCTCCAAGACCTGTGCAGCTTGCGGACCTGCGTTGGCGACAAGCGAAAAGTCTTGAAGCTGCGCCGAATGGATGGCGGACTTGATCTGAACCCAGGCGAACTCCTGCACGTCCATTCGCGACAATGATCTTTGCGCTGCCTCGATCAGAGGGCGATCGATCAGGAAGGAATACTCCTGGCCATCGTCAAGCTCGAGCATGGCGCGCAGATGCGTCTCGAGTTCCTCCCGGCCTTCACGGTTGGCTGAGCCTGGATACCGGTTCTGCTCCCAATCGCGCTTGAACCAGGCGATGACCAGTTCGTCGTCGACCCGCGGTGCTTGGCCGCCAAGCATGAGGTATATTTTGAGCGGCTCGTAAAGCATCCCCGGATCGCCAATGCTGGCTTGTATTGTCTGCTCGGTCTGCAATATGAGGCGTGAACGCAATAGCCGTTCAGCCGCCTGCCGGTAGGCAGTTTCGGCAGCCGAAAGAAGCTTGCCGCGCTGGCTGAGGCCGAACGTTTCCTCGATCGGCGTGGGCATTTCGCGAGTTGCGTAACCGGCCGGAGCGTCACGCAGCATGGCCAGCACACCGACAATGTTCTCAAGGTCCACGTCGCTGACCGCGGCATTCCTGAGTTGCTCCTCCGCCCCGACCGTTTCGGCCACGGTTGTGGTGGCTTCGATCAGCGACCGGTTTTTGCTGAAGCTGACGGCCCATGCGCCCAGCAACGCGGCGCTCACCAGCGCCACCGCGGCCAGGCTGGCAAAGCGCAGAAAGGCTGCGTGACGCCCGCCAGCAGTCCGCAAATGCCGGCTGGAATCAGCTGGAATGATTTTTCCCAGGAGGTCGCGAAGGAAATAGCCGCATTCGCCGTGTGGCCCATACTTCGCCCTGTCGTGAAGTGCGGAGGAAAAGAAGAACCCGCGCAGATTTGCAACCGGCTGATCCTTCCCGGAAGTCAGCATGTTCAGCAACTCAACCACTTGTTGTTTCAACGCCGCGAACTGCTGGGGAAAATCGAAAATGGCCACGCGCGCGGCAGTATCGGGCTCCTCGTGCAGCCGGTCCGTCACCTCTTCCGAAAGGCGCGCGGCCAGCGCGTCGAATTCGACCTGCGCCTGCGTGCTGGTGGCGCCGTTCAGATCGTGCGGAGCGAAGGTGGCGCCCCAGACTTTGGTCTTTCGTGCCGTATCGAAGGCACCAAAGAACTCCCAAAAACCCGGGATGAAGTCGGCCTTGGTGAAAAGAACGTAGACTGGGAGCGCGACTTGGAGTTCCTCGCGCATCTCCAGTAGCCGCTTGCGCAGCGCGGCGGCCTGCTCGCCCCGCTGGGGCTGGCCGAGCGTCAGCATGTCGCCGACGCTGAATACAAGGATAATGCCATCAACCGCCCGGCGGCCGCGACTTTTTTTGAGCCAGGACAGCAGGGCCAGCCAGTTGTTGCGGTCGACAGCCGACCCGTTCTGCATGGCCAGAGGGCCAGCGGTGTCGACGAACATCGCCTCGCCGGCCAAAAACAATTCACAATCGCGGGTCGGGGCCACAGCAACGGGTGCGTTGAGCGGGAGTTCGCTGCCATGGGCGATGGCAGTGGATTTTCCGGACCCAGCTGGGCCGATCACAACGTACCAGGGCAGGTCGATGATGCCGCTGCGTCTGCCGCTGGACCGTTCCAGCCGCTTGAGCGCATCGGACATTCGCTTTGAAAGGCCTTCGGGGTCGATGCCTTTGCGCTCTTTTCCGGCGGCGGCCGTGAGGCTCCGCTTGCCGCCAGCAAACCCACGCGTGAGGCGAAACGCAAAATAGGCCGCTGCCAAAAGGAGAAGGGCGACGATCACCATGCGGGCCAGGCCGGATTGCAGAGGCCGCGCGTCGCCGAAGCCGATTTGCGGGCCTGCGATCCATACAGCGGCGGCGATACAGATCAGAACGGGGACGGCGACAACCGCAAGCAGCCAGGATTTCATGAACGCGCCAGAACGCTTGGTGATTCGAGAGCGCCATGCCTCACGGCGTTTTCTCCACCGGAAGCATCAATTCCACGCGCCGGTTCTGTGCCCGGCCTTCCGGCGTCGAATTGTCGGCGATGGGCTCGCCATCGCCCCTGCCTTCGACGCTCAGGCGTGAAGAGTCTCCGATCGTGGCGGCGATCATCTTCTGTACGGCCGTGGCGCGGGCAACGGAGAGGTCGAGGTTCGACTTGAACCTGCTTGAACTGCGCGGCTTCACATTGTCGGTGTGCCCGACGATTGTGACAGGTCCCGGTTCCTGCCGCAACGCTGCAGTGATGCGTTCTGCAACGGGCCTGAACTCCGGTTTGAGGTCGGCCATCCCGGGTTCGAACAGAAGCTGATTGTTGATCTCAACGACGATGAAATCGTTTTTTACGTGCACCGCTACTCCTTTGCTCGCGAGGTGGGCTCCAAGCGCAGCACGAACCCGTTTGATCTGCGTGAGGCTCGGCAGTTCGTCGGGGACCGCGGCCGGTGACGGGGCGGCGGTGCGTTGGATCGCTATGGGCGTGGAAGGGTTCAGCGCCAGCATTGTTTCGGCCGCCGCATCGGCCTCGTTTTCAATCATGATCCGCAAGATGAGGTAAATACCGGCAAGCAGCACGATTACCCCCGTCAGGATCGCCCAAAGCGGCAATCGGTTCGAACTGCCCTTTGGGGATGCGGAGATCGCGCGAGGGGCAATCTCGTCGTCCGCGCGCGGCTTGAGGTAGCGCAGCGTTTCGTAGACATCGGTCCGCACGCGGGCAAGGCCGCTTTCGCCTGCCGGTATTCCACGATATTGACCTTTGAAACCGAGGCTCAGGCAGACCTGCATCAATTCCAGCAGGTTGTAGTGCGGAGCCGGGTTCGCGAGGATCTTGTTCAGCGCCTCAAAAAAACCCACGCCCGAGGTTCGCGCTTCGAAAAATCGCGCCAGCATGCCGCTCTCCGTCCAGGCTTTCCTGTCGCAGCCAGGCAGGCTCTGGGCGATATCGTCCACTGTTTCGCAAAGCACGTAAGTTGCGATCCTGGACTCGTCGGAAGGACTGCCCGCGTGCGCCAACCTGCGCTCGAATTCCGAGACGGCTTCGGCGGCATGGTCGATCAATGGTGACGCCTGAGCTTCGACGGAAACGAGGCGAAGGCGGCCAAGCAGAAGCAGAAGCGGGGCCGCGGCGGCGATGAGTGGGTTTCTGCTTGGATACTGAGCGCCAGCGCGTGCGTCCAGAATCGCTTCGAGGTTCGTCTTTTGCGATTGGCTGTTCGGCATCGGCGGCCCTGCGCCCGGTTGCACGATGACCGTCGGCTCAGCGTTGTCTTGTGTCCCTGCACCCCTCGAATACGCCGGGCCTGTCGAAATAACTGTGGCCTCGGATGTACCTTCCCCTATTTCGGGCGAGCGGGATGCAATGATGGTCGGCTGGGAAATCGCTGCCGAATGCTCCGAGGGGGCAACAAACGGCACTGACCGATTGGCAGGCTCCCGTTCCTGCTTCGGTCCAGCGGGACGGATCACCGTACTGTCCTTCGACGCGAAGGGATCATCCTTGCTGGTCACGGCCGCTCATCCACAGAGCTGAAATCGCGGTGGCCTTTGCTCCGCCGTAGCATGCTGCCGCGCATAGGCAGGCAACGCCGCATCCGTTTCTTCGACATCGTTGGGCAGAAGCCTCCTGTCCAAACAGCTTTGCTTGCCGAGAAAGATATCTATCCTTCATGGTACTGCAAAGATTGGTGAATTGGAACTGAAGGCATGACCCGGGTGCGAGACCAAGATAAACGCGGCCTAGAAGATCCCTCCTATGCCGATGCCGCTGCTGATGTCCGGTGGGGGCGCTGCCGGGGCGCGGGCTGGGGCCGCCGAGGCCCTGCTCTTACGGTTGCGCTTCAGTCCGGGGGTTGCCTTACGACCATCGTCCGACGCCACATTGGTTTGCCGGGGCTTCTTGACGACCACCGGCTGCTTGCAAATACGGCCGGAACGCAAGAATAGATCCCCCAGCAATTCGACCGTGGGCTCAGCCGTCGCCGCAACCTGTTTGGTGTTGACGTAAAAATTATTGAGGGCGCGTACTGAACCTTTGCCCCAGTCTCCATCCACCGCCATGCGGTAACACCCCAGCCGGCGCAGTTCTGTCTGAACGCTGCGCGCAAGTTCCGCAGTCTGCGCCTCGACGCCGTCCTTTGTCGAAGCGCCCACAATCAGCGTGCCAAGATCCGAGACCACGCTTCGCCGTGCGCCTTCAATGCTGCGCGATGCGTCGAGGCTCGCAACCTGTATGCCAGGCGCCCCGGGAAGTTCGGCGACGGTCTGAACAGCGGACGGAGAGACCGAGCGGAGCGCTTGCCCGACGATGAGCACTGCAGTCTGCAAGTCGTTTGACGCCAGTTCGATTTGGAGCTTTTCCTTTGCCACCGGATCGGAAAGGATTCGAGAAAGACTGGCGCTCAGTTGCGCCGGGTCGATTACCTGCTGCTCCGTGAAATAGAACTGTTCGCGCAAGTTCGACTGATCCCAGGGGACTTGCCTTCCGAGCGTAAGGGCTTCGGTTTCGTTGCGAACGCGGATCATCATGTCGGAAACACTGAGGCCGGGGATTTCGATGTTCTTGAGCAGAGCGGTCGTGAACGGACTGTTTTCACCGGCGCCGTCCACGGTGGCGTTTCCCGGTTGGGTAGCAAAGGCAATGAACGTGTTTTCGCCGACCTCTACTTGGGCGAGACCGTCATTGCCGCCCTCTTGGCCCATCGGGTTGTTGCGGCAGGCGTCAAGGAAAACGAATGTCTGACGGTCGCGGCTTGCGAAGCGCGCGACAACATCGTTCAACTTGATGGCGCGTTCTGTCAGCTTGTCGACGCTATCGGGATCGGGCGTGTCGACCGGAAGCAGATAATTCTCTCCCTTGATCTGAATCCCGTGACCCGCATAGAAGATCAGTACCGCGCTCGCCGCCGGCAGCTTCCTCTCCGCTTCGACCAGGAGACGGTTGAACGCCTCCGACTTCACATTGGTCGTGGTCAGGACATCGAAGTTCAGCCTCTTCAAGGTCTCCGAAAGCCTGGTCGCATCGTTTACGGCATTTGGCAGATGCTCGAGCCGCTTGCTCTCATAGGCCGAATTGCCCACCACAATAGCAAGCCGCCTCGGCAGATCGGATGGTTGAGCGCCCAGCGCGGTCGCGCCGGCGCAAACTGCCGAAACTGACAGCAACACAGCCGACATGATTGTCCGGAGAATAATTGCAAAGATCGACATGACTGCGCCCGTTCTGCAATCCGGCCAAAGTGACGTACAACCTCTATCCAGGCGTCGCGACCGCTGGGTCGCTCCCGGCCAAAAGAACCTGCCAAAACCTTCCTCTTTTTATAGCAACAACTAGTGCAAAGCTAGGGCATAGATCATTACCATCGCGGCCTGACCCTGCCGCGAGATAACAATGAAACCTGCAGCAGTTCTTGGTGTCGGACATTAACCGCTGGATTCATTGGGCAATCTTCTCCCTCTAATGCTTGAAACCTCGATCACATGAATATTGTCGGCGAAAGACGTTGCTTCTGGTCATCAATGAAATCGTCCGCCCTGTGTGGTATTATTGCAATTGCGCTTGCCGTGCATCCAGTGTCATAGTCCAGCATCCTTGTGCCGACGTCCAGTTCTTGCGCAAGATCGCTGACGGCGTCGAAAAACGATGCGGGGGCATGTTCATGGTCGGACCGGAACTACCCGGCAGGAGGGCTTGCGCTTCACCAAGCAAATTGTTGCGGTTGAAGCCGAGGCGGCTGAGCAATCTCGCCGGCGCTTCGGGTCTGGCCATCGCGGCCGCCGTCGTGTTTACGCCCTCCCAGACGCTGGCCTGCACAGCGACACCGGTTCTCGTCGGAGGGATTGTCCAGAACGTCATCGTAGACTGCAATTCAGAGGATACGGCCGAAGCTTTCGCTACGAGTTTTGACGCCAGCCTCGACGATGGATCCGAATCCGGTATTTCTGTCGAATATGATGGCAATGGCGCCGACGCCATAAACATATCGGGCGGGGAGATCGTCCAGGGTGAAAGCGCCGGAGAATCTGTCAACCCGCCAGCTATCGCAGGTGCGACCGAAGCGGATTACCTCGACGAACGGGGCAATGTGATCGAGACACTGGGCGGCGAGGACGTCTTCACCATGAACGGTGGTGTGATTGGTGCTGTCGAGGCGCCGGTCTCGGTATTTCTCGGAACAGGCAATGACCGCTTCTCGATCGACGGCGGCACCATCTACGGTTCCGTTTTTGGTGAGGAGGGCAACGATACTTTCGATGTTGGCGGGATGGGCACGATTGACGAGTCGATCTATGGCGGTGCGGGCAACGACATTGTCACGCTCTCGGAAGATGGAGCCGTCATTGGCTCGACCGCTGAGCCCGATGCCATTGGACTTGAGGGCGGCGCCGACCGCTTCACCATGACGGGTGGAACTGTCGGTGCTGCAGTCAGCGGCGGCGATGGCGACGATACACTGAGCGTGGCCGGCGGCACGATCTCGGGCTTCCTCGCGGGTAACTCGGGTGACGACATCATAGGGATTTCCGGCGGCACCATCACAGGTTTCGTGCTTGGAGAAGACGGCATCGATACCATCACGGTAGAAGGTGGCACACTGACGGCTGGTGCCAGGGGTGGCCTGGGCAATGATGTCTTCAATTTCTCCGGGGGAACTGCCGCCGCAATTTTTGGCGACGGCGACGATGATACCGTCACCATCAGCGGCGGGGATATCGGCCGTATCAGCGGCGGCGATGGGAACGACGCGGTGACGCTTTCGGACACAGGGTCGGTCCGAAATGAGGTATTGCTCGACGAGGACGAGGACCAGGGCGACGATCGGTTCACGATGACTGGCGGCTCGGTCGCCGCAAGCGTGTTCGGTGCCGCCGGCGAGGATGCTTTCCGTGTCAGCAGCGGTACGGTGGGTTTGGATCTGGACGCCGGCGCCGGCAACGATGTTTTCGACGTCACCGGCGGCACTGTCGAGGGCGGGCTGCTCGGCGGGGGAGACGACGATCAGATTGCGGTCAGCGGGGGCGGTGTTGGCCTTGTAGGCGGCGGCGGCGGAAACGACGCGGTCACGATTTCAGGCACGGCGTCGATCCAAGGCGATGTCACGCTCGACGCTGGCGACGACAGCTTCGCCATGACAGGCGGGACGATTGGCGGCGATGTGACGGGAGGCGAGGGCACCGACACTGTCACAATCCTGGATGGAACGATCGACGGCGGCATCAATGCAGAGACAGTCAACCTCCGTGGCGGGTCAATCGGCGGCGATATTGGCGGCCTTTCCGGCAACACTCTAACGATCGAAGATCTTGCGCCCTTGGACTTGCGAGACGGCGTGATATTCAGCGGCGTAGGCGCGGCAGGCACGATCAGCGGGGTCGATCTCGCCGGCGGTGGCGAAAGCCAGAATTTCACCGGCTTCTCCTCGCTTGCTTTGGGGGCATCGACGCTGCGCTTCATCGGCGGCACGCAAGTGATCGACGCCCTCACATTGCGGGACGCATCGACGCTGTTTTCCACCGGCGCCACGAGGCTCGGCTCCCAGGACGGCGGATTCGGAAACATGTCAGTGATCGGTTCCACCCTCACCATGATCGACGGCGATCCGACCGATACGCTCACGCTCGGCGGACTGACGCTGGACCGCGCGACAATCGGAATTGATGTCGACCAAGTCGGTTCGCGAGCCGACCGCATCGCGGCAAACGGCGCCGCCACCGCCATAGGCAACAACATCATCCTGGTGAACCTGGTCGGTCCCCCCGAACTGGTGCAAACGACGCAGATTCCGATCCTGACCGCAGCCGGCGCACCGATCGGCGGCATGTTCGACGTCGCTGGCATAACCGGAACGCCTGCCGCCCTGTTCAACTACCAAGTCGTGGAAGGTCCAGGCGGATTATTCCTGCTCGCCACACCGAACGACGAGGTGGTGGGGGCGGTGGCCGCAGTCGATGCGGCCGCAGCCGCACAGACAGTCGATACGTTTCTCGACGCGGTGTTTGATATCACGGGAGACGCAGCCGAATACGGGCTTGGTTTGGCGGGCGGCGCACCGGTGGCCGCAGCGCCGACCTTCGGCATCTTTGCCTCGGGCCAGTTCGCACAGGTGGACCACCACGGCTTCACCATTTCGAGCGGAGCGGCGAACATCGCCGGACCTTCCTTCAGCAGCGAGGATTTCTCGGCCGCTCTCAGCCTCGACTTCAATGCAGCCAAGCATTTTGGCTTCGACGCTGAATATGGACTGAATATCGGTGTTTTCGGTGGCTACACGTCGACGGATGTGGGCCTCAATCCCTTTGGCGGCTTCGACTTCACTGGCGAGGCGCAAAACGAAAGTGGCATGGCGGGAGCCTACGCCCTGTTCCGGCGGGAAGTGAACTACGTCCTGGTGTCAGGCACGGCGCTGTTCGGAAGCACGGATGTCCAGAATGGTATTCTCGGTGGCGCGGCCGGCGAATACGATACGGTCGGCTATGCGGTTACGGCGTCGGCTGGCCGCATCTTTGCGCTTTCCGACCGGCTGCGGTTCGATCTGCGCGGCGGGATTCTCGGCGTAAGTTTCACCGGCGATTCCTACACCGACAATCTGGGCGTCGCACATGGTGAAACGGAGGTTTCGTTTGGTGCGATGAAATTCGAACCTGGAGTGTACGGCGATTTTCAGTGGCAGAACGGGATGGTGTTCAGTCCTTATCTTCGAGGTGAACTACAGCAGCGCTTCGCCTACGAGAACACGGCTATCGCCGATGGCAGGAGCTTCGATTTCGATGATTCCGATTTTTCCGCCGCTGTTTCTGCAGGGTTCAACCTGAAAGTAATGCAATCCGCGACAGTCAGCGCGGAAGTGCGAGGCAAGGCTTCTTCCGACAGCACGACGCTGGCCGGCAAGGTCGGTCTGAAAGTCGCGTTTTGAGAATTCTATCGTTCATTTTTGCGGAAATCCGGCAGTTGCATGCGGTACCGCACATTCGCTGGCGCACACAGATGCTATTTTGCAGCAAGACCCTGTGCTAGGATCGATTGGGGATCAGTACATGATGAGGCGCGACGCGTATGGCAAGTAATCGTGCCGCAATCGTCAAGACACCGGTCGGTCCTACGACACTGACCTTCACTCATCTCCTGGGCCGTGATGAAATCAGCCGCTGCTTTGCCTTCACGGTAGGTTTCGTAAGCACCGATCCGGATATCAACCCGCTCAAAATGCTCGGCGGAACGGTCTCGATCGAAGGCGAGTCAGCAGACCCGAAACGCTGGTTCAGCGGCCTCATCTCGGAGTTCCGTCTGACCCGCATCGAAGATAGGCTCGCATATTACGAAGCAGTCGTCCGACCCTGGTTATGGTTCCTTGGAAATACGACCGACTGCCGCATTTTTCAGGCCATGAGCGTCATTGAAATTGTGGAGGAGATTTTTTCAAAGCACGGCTCGCCCAAGATGGAAAAGAGGCTGCAAGGATCCTACCAACCCCGGGAATACTGCGTGCAGTATGACGAGACCGATCTGGATTTTGTGCAACGCTTGCTCGAACATGAAGGCATCATGTATTTCTTCGAGTATGCCGACGGGGAGCACACGCTGATCCTGGTTGACGCGATGAGCAAGCTCAAGCCGGCGCCAGGCTATGGAACGGTGCCGTATCACTTCGAGGGGCAGGGCGCGCGGCGTGACGTCGAATACATCACCGATTGGGTGCCGGGAAGTTCCGTGAGGCCTGGAGCCTATGCTCACACCGACTATGACTTCAAGAAGCCAGGCGCAGACCTGAAGGCGCAATCGGTCCAGACGCTCAGTCACAAGCTGGATTCCGGCGAGAATTATCGCCAACCCGGCGCGCATCTGGATGTCGGCCGCGGCGACAAGATTGCTGCGATCAGGCGCGAGGAAATTCAGGCTCCGCACCAGCGCATTGCAGCTGCGGGGACGGTTCGTGGCCTGTTTTCGGGGTGTACCTTCAAGCTGGAGGGCTTCCCGCGCGAGGACCAGAACCAGGAATATCTGGTGCTCAGCGCCGAATACAAACTGTTCGATCCGGGATATCGAAGCGGCGTCGAGACAGAGGGAGAGAACTTCCAGGTGGTTTTGGGTGTGGCGCCGACCACTTTGCCCTATCGTCCACCGCGGATTACGCCAAGACCGATCATGCGCGGGCCGCAAACTGCTACGGTTGTCGGGCCGTCCGGAGAGGAGATTTTCACCGACGAATATGCGCGGGTGAAAGTCCAGTTCCACTGGGATCGTAAAGGCAAGAAGGACCAGAACAGTTCCTGCTTTGTGCGCGTATCGCAAAGCTGGGCCGGCAGCGGCTGGGGCTTCATCCAGATACCGCGCATTGGCCAGGAGGTAATCGTTGACTTCATCGAGGGCGATCCAGACTTGCCGATCATCACCGGACGAGTCTACAACGCAGCGCAGATGCCGCCCTACGGACTGCCGGGCAGCGCCACGCAATCCGGCTGGAAGTCGAACTCCTCGCTCGGCGGCGGCGGCTATAACGAGCTGATGTTCGAGGACAAGGCCGGCTCCGAACTGGTCAACTTCCAGGCGCAGAAGGACCACAACCTTCTGATCAAGAACGACCGGACCAAGCTCGTCCAGCACGACCAGTCCGACCGCATCGACCACGACGCCAAGCACTCGGTCGGCCACAACCTCGACGAGGACGTCGGCAACAACAAGACCGTCAAGGTCGGCGTCGACCAGACGACGAACATCGGCTCGAACGACGCCGAAACGGTGGGCAAGAACCGCTCGCTGACGGTGGGATCGAGTGAGACGATCAGCATCGGCTCGAGTTCGACAGAGACGATCGGCATGAATCACACCCAGACGGTGGCGCTGCTTCAAACAATCACGGTGGGCGCGGCGCGCATCGACTCCGTCGGCGCGGCGGAGCAACGCAGCGTAGGCGGACTCCAATCGAATGATATCGGCGCGACTCGGTCCGTCAGTGTCGGCTTGAGCCAAAGTCACAGCGTCGGCACCAGCGACAGTTGGGAGGTAGGCGCAGGACAAAGTATCGAGATTGGTGCCGACCAAGGCATCAAGGTTGGGGGAGATCAAGCTTCTCAGATTGCTGGCGGTAGGGTCGCTAAGGTCGGAAAAGATGCCGCAACTGATATTGGCGGTGCCTATGCGCTGAACATTGCGAAGGCAAGCGGCGTAACCGTCGGCGAGGACAGTTCTCAGAAAGTCGGGAAGAATCTGCTTATAGATGCTGGCGATCAAATTACTATCAAGTGCGGCAGGTCTTCAATTATAATGAAGAAAGACGGTTCCGTGGAGATCAGCGGCAAGGACATCACTGTTAAGGCGAGTGGCAAAATCAACGCCAAGGCGTCCAGCGACATAGTGATGAAGGGGTCAGCGATTAAGCAAAACTGAGAGATGTTATGATCGACAATTTATCACGAATCGACGGTGTGGTAATCGGGGTCCTTATTGGGTTTGGCGAAAATGGGCCGCTTGTGGTCTACGCCGGAAATCCAAGTCCGATGGCCCAGACGGCGCGAAGTCTTTCTGCTTTGACTTTAACGATGGTCGGCACCGAAGTGGCGCTTTTGTTCGAAGAAGGTGACCCGGAAAGACCATTGATCATCGGCCCCGTTGTCGATCCTCATGTATCGAATGCGGCGCCGATGGTCTCTCGCGATGGCGAGACTGTGCGCATCGCCGCCGACAAACGCATAGAACTGCGCTGCGGCAAGGCGGTTATAATCATGGAGAGCGATGGGAGGATTGTAGTCAGGGGAACCCACCTTACTAGCCACGCCAGCGCGACGAACCGAATTCGCGGCGGAACAGTGAATCTTAATTGATGGCGGCGCCTGCGCTATATGAAATTGTGCGCCAGCATGCGGAGATGGCAGCATTCTTGTGGTCTTTGTACGATTACAATCTGCTGCATCCCGGCGAGAACCCCGAAATGGACGAGGAACGCATGTCGCGCGTTGTCGATCGGCTGGAAGCACATCTCGATGGCCTGCGAGTCGCAGGCAAAGATGGATTGAAGATTGCAGTTGAGATGTACGTACAGTTTCCTGAGCGGGGCGAACTCTTTGTCGTTAGGATGCTGAATTATGCATCGGACACCAGGATAAAGGAATTGAATCTAGACAAGGTCAGATCTTATCTTGATAGACACGTTCAAGACGCATAGGCGTCGCCATTACCCGTTGGATGGAATCTTGAGCCGGCGCCAGTTACGACCGTCGAAGCAAAGTATTGAATCCTGCCCGAAAGACCAAAGCTCTGTGGTTGACGCGCTGAGTTTGTAAGTGCCAGGCATAAAACCCATATCAAAATCAACTTGTTGAATGCTCTCGCGCTTAGTGTTGTATTCAAAGATCCCATCGAAGCTCGATAGAAACAGCTTGCCCTGGAATTTATCGACATCCCAGAACGTGACGTTGGTTCCAGTGTCCGCAATGCTCCAGGACCCGCTTGAACCGACAGCCAACAGGCCTCTGTCACCGCAGACCAAGAATTCTCCTCTACGGACTTCGACCAAATTTTCGAAACTGCAGTTAGTTGGAATCTCCACCTTTGTCCATTCCCCGCCGCCAAACTCAGCGATCATGCCAAACAGGCCGACCGTGACGAGCATCTCGTCTCGCGACCGTCCAGCAATACCCCTAAGGTGCGGTGAGATTGAGCTGACCTTTGGGGTGTAGAGTCCATCGTCGAATGGCTGCCAATGCCCGTGGGTGCGTCGGTAGATCTGACCATTGAGGCCGCACGCGAATTGCTCATCTGCATTTGCGTGCAAACTGATCAATTTGGAGGCGCCCGATCGGCCCATCGGTTCCGGCGTACCAAGCTCGGGAAACACTGGCAAAACGACCCCCGATTTTGCCAGCCCTATAACGGTTCCTGTTCCATCAGGAACCTGAACCACTGAGATGATGTTCTCGGGCACGTCGATGTAGCTCACGACATCGTCAGCCACATGCAAAATACGCGTCGTGCGATCAATCGTATCCTTGAGTCCCCAAACAGCAGATATGACCACCGCGCCACCTCCGGTTAGCGCAGCTCCGTCCAGATACGTCACCGGAAGGTCTGATGGGGTCATCGTCCGATATGTCGTCACGGTACTATGCCCATTGGTGTGCCGGGCGCAGGCTGTGTGGCGGGGTTCCGGGAATTCTCGATGCCCGACCGAAGGCGTGTCTCTGGGGGAATGCCCATGTTCCCATAATGATCAGTGATCTGCTTCTTGATGTCTTCCGGATCGCAACCGTGCATCCTACAGCATAGGTCTGCCGCCACATCCGCGCTTTGGTCAAGTGTTATCGTGTTCTCCGGGGTATTACCCGCACCAATTGCACCGACGATGTTGTCGTACTGCTCGTGGAACCGACCGTGTTCGCCCAAAGTCATATCGTAGGGCGACGCTCCGGCCCAGCCAGGAAACATCGACGCAGTGCGGCCCGTGTTTTGGCGAGTCGCATTCATAAACGCCTGGTTCTGCCGACGGTCACCCATTCCGCTGACGCGCATCTGCGATCCCCCCGCAGTGCGATTCGGATCAAGCCCCAAACCCTCGATCTCTGAGTCAGGAATAGTAGAAGTCTTCACCATGCCCTGCAGACAAATGCAAAGTCCGCTGGCATGGGTCAAATTCTGGCAACCGTTGTAATATGGCGCACCGTCGCCAGGCGGCTTGAACTGAGCGTCACCAATCAAGTGGTGTGGGGTTTCGCCTTCGGGACAATCGTTCGGATTGTATGTGGTTAGCTGGCACTTGTTATGCGGCGGCGGCGGCGGTGGCCCGGGAGTACCGACGATCACCATGGTAGGTGTGTCGCCCGTATTGCTTGCATGATTGCTGGTGGCCATGTCACCCAACCGCGCGACGCCCTTGCTCTCGACTTTCACGTCCGCCGACCAGGCTTGGGCGTAAATTTTCCCCCGGTTTTGTGAAGTGATCAGCCCCTTCTTGGCTGCCGCTCCGGCCTCATCGCCGGTGCATTTCTTGTAGTGGCTGCTATTTTCCTGGCTGATCGGCTTGTTCCCGATCTTAACACTTCCGCTACCTGAGGTGAGATCGGAATCGACCCCAAAATCAGGATATGGGACGGGTACACCCGGGGGCGTTGCAGGATTTTCGGGCGGGGTGAAGCATGTGTCGGGAAATGCGGCAATGACCTTGCATCCTTGGGCTTC
Source organism: Mesorhizobium sp. WSM2240 (assembly GCF_040438645.1). Lineage (NCBI taxonomy): Bacteria > Pseudomonadati > Pseudomonadota > Alphaproteobacteria > Hyphomicrobiales > Phyllobacteriaceae > Mesorhizobium > Mesorhizobium sp. WSM2240. The sequence goes on along the minus strand of NZ_CP159256.1, from coordinate 554,301 downwards.
CGCCGAAATTTCTCGCCCGTTTGCGAAGACCGTCATTTTGCCTCCACCACGGCAGCGCCGCATGCGCCATCGTCGCCCGATGCCTCGATCAAGATTGGCCCCGATGGCGCATAATTGCGCTGTATCGCCGACATCGCCCAGCCCAGCATGACTGGGACAGCGGCCGCCCCGATGTTCCCCAAGCTCCCGCCCAGTGCCCAGATGGGCTGCACCTTCGAGCGCTCCCGCTGTGTGCGCAGCATGGCTAGGGCACACTGCTGGAACCAATAGGTTTCGCCGACGAGGTCTCCCATCTTGAGAGCCACATCTGAATGGAGACATCCTGCCCCGGCAAACGCTTCCCTATAGGCCGTTGTCATCCCTTCTGCTCGGAAGGGGAGATCCATCTCATTATAGATGCGGGCTTGTTCCCGTGCGAGGCCTAGACCCCTGAGGTGCGCAATTCCGCCACCGGCGGCGCAGAGAATCGCGGCAGCAGCTTCGCCCGGGATGAAGCCATTCGAGTTCTGTGTTGTAAGCAATCGCTGCCGAGCGAGATAATGGCTGATGCTCTGCGAGGTTAGATAGCTATCCACCCCTACAATCATCACAAAGGAAGTGGCGCGGGAGGCGAGCAGACGGCGGGCTGAGTCGAGAGCGACGTGTCCGGACGGGCGGCCATGGGCGACGACACGGGATCGGGTGGGGCAAGCGACCTCGGCTATTTGCTCGATTTGAGTGAGTAGGTGTTCGCTGTCAGGCGCGAGGCGCCCGGGGCGGTTCTCCTCGGCGAGGCAGAGGATGAGAGCGGTCTGGCCACGAGCCTCAGGTACCGCTTCGAACGCTTCAATGATGGCTGCGGCGGCCATGTGAGCAAGGCGCTTTGCGCCCATCCAGTTGCGCGGGAGCGGGACCGGCGCGCCGATCAACCAGTCGCCGCCGGGTCCGACAAATCGCGTCTCCTGAAATCCGTCGAGCCCTGCCCGCATCGCTGCGCAACTTGAGGGCGCATCAAGCCCGACAGCCGTAACCATGCCCGCCGAAATCATGTCGAGGCTGGGTTTCATGCGGCTTCGGCCCCCTCGTTGTCGCGCAGAGGCAAGTCGAACCCACGCAGGTAACGCTTACCTGTGAGCTTGGCCCGTAGCATGCCGCGCGTTGGCGGGCCGATCCAGCACTCGCTGAAATCCAGGATTGTTCGTTGCAGCCGTTGCGACACGCGCCATACCAGCGAGAAGTTTCGGTTCTCCGGGTCGAACAGGATCGTGTCGGCTAGCACCGGCGCATCAAAGGACCTCGCCCGTCCCCTGAAAAGTGTCATCGGCAGCGCTGTGTCCGGCAGACGAAAACTCTCGCGGCCCTGCGGTGTCAAATTAACCAACTGCACTTCTTCACCGCCGCGAGGCGGATCGATCTGCTGGTCAGGCGCAGCCATTTGAAAGTATCGCTCATCAAAATCGGACGGCAGGAACGGAAAGACATTATCTATCCAGTTTTGATCGTAGGTGCCGCCATATTCGATGCGGCCGGGCCAGCCGCGCCCAATCGGCCCAAAACTCATCGGCTTGTAGTCGCCGAAGGGCGCACGGATCTCCTCACCAATCGCTTGCGTATTTGGAAGGCGCAGGCCGGGAATGAAGCGCTGGTTCTTCGTACGCGACCAACCAGTGCCAACCGGATTGTGCTTGAAGCTCGCTGGAAGCTTGTCTTCGGGGTCGAGTTTGTCGACGCCGCCCCAGGCATTGTCGTAGCTGATCGGCATCTTGATGAAGGGCTGCGGCGTTGTGGCTGTGAACAGGGGGCCTATGGGGCGCCATTCGCGGTAACCCACAACCTCGAAGGTTTTCGACCAGCTGCCCACCTTGATGCCGACCGTGACTCGCTCGACCGGCCGCCCGTTGGGCGCATAGGCGCATCCATTCGCGATCACGTCGCAGCGTGGCTTGCGGAAGGCGAAATCGGTTTCCCAAAGCGTTGCCGAATAACCCGGCTCGCCGGTCTGTGTGTCCGCGTAAATCAACGCCGCTTGTTCAGCGGATTTGCGCACCGGACCTCCAGGCGTGTCGGGAAAATCGAAGGTGCCCTTGACAACCACGAGGATGTATTCGTGGCCAGCCTTGTCCATGCCCATCGTGAACTCGTGGGGGTACCCCATCTGGTTCCAGATTTGCATCAGCCAACCTCCGCCCACGCAGCTAGCAGCCGCTCCAGAACCGCTTGCGGCGCATCAGGATCGATGTCGAAAATGTCGGAACGCGCGGTCCACATCACCATGCCGTCGACGAAGTCCTCGCCTGCCTGGGCTGTTGGAGCGGGTAGGTGGACCAGCGCGGCTTCGAGTTCGTCGGGCGTGAGTTCGCCGAGCTGGGCGCCGACGCCGGCATCCTCGATTTCGGCAAACCAGGCATCGGCGCGTGCCATCGCCATCGAGGCCGCGGGGAGCGGTGTGACGATACTCAAGGGAAAACGCCTGCCGGCCTTGTCGGTGCTCTGTAGGATTATGCCGGTCGCCGGCCCGAAACAGCCAGGACCGGCAAGAAAGCGCAATGCCAGGGGCCAAGGCCAGAACTGGGCGCCGACCAACGGGGCAAGGTGTTGCGCCAACCATCGATCCCACCGGCGGACAAAGTCGCGCGGTAGCCCTCGACCGACAAAATCCCCCGCGGCCGGCACCTTGCCATAGAACCCTGGCACGCTCAGATCTTCTCGGGGCATGTAAATCTCGCGAACATCTTGAGGTTGTAAGGGTTCTCGACGCTTGAGGCGCGCAACTCGAAATCCGCATGGTAGTTGCGCGCGCCCAAGCGCAGCTTGTAAACCTCCGGCAGGTCCCCATTGGTGAACTGGCCGCCGCGCAGCATGCGCAGCCAGGCCCAACTGCCTGTCTCGCTCACGATGACCTCGGGCGAGCCGTCAACCGGCTGGAAGGCAAGCGTGATCACTCCGGTGCCGTCCTTGCCGGGCCAGGTCATCGGCTGGGGGCGAGTGGCATTGTTGAAATAGACTAGGTTCTGTCCGTCGAGGTTGAGCGTTATCCGCGCCACGCTTGGAGACAGGTCCTTCGGCTCGAGCGTAAAGCTCATCGTCGGGCCGCTGCCGCCGGCGAACAGGTCGTCGCGGATGAGGCGCGCCTGTTCGAAAGCCGCAAGCACAGTCGGATCCAACCCGAAATCGGCCCGCCATTTCCATGGCTTGGATGCAGTGTCGACATAGCTGATCAAATGGTCGTTGATGAAGCTGTCGATCATGCCCCCCGGGCCGAAGAGGCGCTGGAAGTCGCGAATGTTGACATCGATGGCGCTGTTTGGATCGAACGGATAGCGGTTGGCGAGCGCGGCCTGGCAGAATGGCAGGATGTCGGCGCGCCAGATCGCATTGAGCTGCGAGGTGACGGCCCGCTCCGTCAGCCCGGTGGCGTCGCCTGCAAGGCCGCCAAGCCAGTCGTCGATAGGATCGGGCAGCGCCTGGGCCGTCGCCGCCACCGCTCCGATCAATTCGCCAAGCCCGCCCTGCCGCTTGATCGCGTCCTGCGGGTCCGGGCTGGCCGACAAGGTCTGCAGAACATTCGACAATGCGGTGAGCGCGGCCACCGTCGCGTCCAGCGATGGTGGCTGCCCGTCCACTTCGGCGATAGCGCCCTTGAGGGGCTTGAAATGGTCGGCGACAAGCGAACCGGTCAGGTCGACCTCGGCCGTTGCGCCGGTCCGGGGAAGGAGTTTGATGCCTTTCTTGGCCAGCTTCCCGATCTTGCCGAACTTCGAAAGCACCTTGGACGCTGCCTTGGGCGGCCCCTTGTCATCTGCGGCTTCCTCGTCCGCGCGGGTGAGCTCGGTCTCGCGCACGACCGCGGTAACCAGGCGCTTCAGCGCGGAATCGGCACTGGAAAGGTCCTTCAAATTCTCGCTGGCAGTGGCGAGATTCGTGAGCGGCGCGAGCCTGACGTCACGCAGGAAGCCGTCCCACTTGGCGATGAAATCCTCGTAATACAGCTTGAGGATGTCGGCTGAAAGCGCAGGAATGGAGGTCTCCGCATTTTCAGAGCAGCCGCCGGCGAAGACCGTCCGGTCGAGTGCGGCCTGGGCCGCGACCTCGTCCAAGCGGTCGAGCACAACATCCTGGAACCCTGAATAGGTGAAGGCGCCCGGTATACCTATGCGCAAGGTCTTGCCGGAACGCCGGGTGAGGACCTTAGATCCGTTGGGGCCCGCGAAATTCGCGGGAACCCATTCCTTCAGTTCCGCGACGGCGGGATCGGCGAGCAAGGCCTTATATGCGCGCACAGGCAGAGAGATCGAGCAGATGCTTTTCAGGGCCTGGCCGATCAATGCTTCGTCGGGTGCGACATAGCTTTCCTCGACCGCCATGCGCGCAATCGCCGCCACCTGATGGTCAGCGGCTTCCTGGCTCGGAAATGGCTGTGTTGGTGCGAATTCAGGAAGCTCGTTCAGCCACCACTGCTGGACGAATTCCGGATCCATCTGCGACAGACCCGTCATCATCCGGTAGGTCTTGAGCGCGCCGAGCAGATATTCGGGATCGCGAATTTGCCGCCACATGGTGGCTTCGAGCAGCGCCACCATGCGCGGCTCGAGTATGTTGCGGAGGGTATTTTCGTATGCGTCGGTCTGCGCACGTACCAACTCGGCCCGAGCCGACGGGCCAAGCAGGTTGCGCACCCCGCCGGGCGGCTCGGTGCGGGCGCTCGCCACCTGGTCGACCGCCGCCAGGGCGATGTCGATATCGAGCGGATCGACCGGCGCATTGCTCTCGGCGATCGGCGTCAATGGCGCCCGCAGCGCTTCGAACTGGGCCGCCTGCGCGGCCACCGCGGACCGGTTGTCGAGGTAGGAGAGCGTGCTCAGCAGCCCCAGCAGCAATACAGCTGCGGTAGCTGCCGCAGCGGCGCCGCGCCAGATCCAGAGACGGCGGCGCTGAGCAAGCGGATCGAATGTGCCGAGACCGGCTTCACGGAAGACGACATCGGTGAGCAGGTTTTTAAGAAAGAAGCTGCGCTTGTCGATCCGGCGCGCCGGCCTGGCGTGTTGCTGCGGCAAGCCGAAGGAAGAGGCGAGGGCGGCCGTCAGCCGATCGATCGGGGCGCCTTCCTGGGTCGCCGAGGTCAGATAAATGCCACGCAGCCAGGGGCTTTCCTCGTAGCGGCTCTCGCCGAATATAGCCTCGAACAAGGTCTGGATCGGCTGCGACAGGCTCTCGACCTGACCGGGAAAGCGGAAGATCTCGGCGCGCGCGGCAAGCGTCTCCTCACGCTCGAGCAGCGGCACCAATCGCTTTTCGAGCTCGGCCGCAAGCGTAGAGACTTCGCCGGCCACAACGCCGGCATCCGGTTGCGCGTCGGTGGCGAAGGTCGTGCCCCAGACCTGCTCCCGGGCAGCCGTCGACAGTCCATCGAAGAACGGCTCGAACCCCTTGATCAGGTCGGCCTTGGTCAGCATCAGATAGACCGGAAGGCGAATTTCCAGCCGCTCCCGCAATTCCAGAAGGCGTTTGCGGATTTTGCGCCCGTGCGTGCGGATGGCCTCGTCACCTTCCGACAGAGCGTCGATCGAAAGCGCGACGATAACGCCGTTGAGGGCCCGTCGCCCGCGATGCTTCTTCAACAGGTCAAGAAAGCCTAGCCATTCCGCCGCGTCGACGTCCGGCTGGCTTTCCTGCTGGACATAACGGCCGGCCGTGTCGATCAGCACCGCATGCTCGGAGAAAAACCAGTCGCAGTTGCGGGTGCCGCCAACCCCCTGCAGATCGTCGGTGAGGTCGACGGGAAAGTTCAGCCCTGCCTGCCGAAGCGCGGTGGTCTTGCCCGTGGCGGGCGGGCCGACGATCACATACCAGGGCATTTCGCGCAGGAACTTGCGACCACCGAGCTTTCGGCGCTTCAGTTCGCCCATCACCTCCTGGAACTTGGCGCCCACCGCCGCCACGCTTTCCTCGCCAGGGCTGGGCGCCGCTTTCTCCACTGGAGCCGCGATCTCGGCGACAAACATGCGGTTGGCAAGGATCGCGCGGCGCTGCACGACGATCAGCCGGATCAGCCAGAGGACGACCAGCGCTGCGATGACTATGATGCGCGCAATCTCCGAAGAGAGCGGCGCATAGTTTCCTACGCTGACGAGTGGGCCGAAGAACCAGATGATGGCCGACAGCAGGATCAGGCCAATTAACGTCCACAGCCAGCGCGACGTCAGGACGGACCAGATGAAGCGCAGAATAAACATCTCAGAGCCTCTTTTCGACCAGCACTTCGACGCGGCGGTTCAAGGCACGTCCCTCGCGGGTGCTGTCATCGGCCACCGGATCGGTAGCGGCCCGGCCCTCGGCGCGCACGCGATCGCGCGGCACGCCGTTCTGGACCAGAATGTCCGCAATCGTCGCCGCGCGCGCCTCCGACAGCCGCTGGTTGGTCGAAAGCGGGTTGGTCCGCTGCAGCGGGATGCTGTCGGTATGGCCGATCACCGTGATGTTGCCGATTAGTTCCTCGTTTTCCAGGATGACCTTGGCGATAGATGCGATTAGCGGTTCAAAGCCTTCGGTCAGTTTGTCGCGCGAAGACTGGAACACTTCAGGGTTCGTATCCTGGATGACGAGCCTCGCCAGCGAGACACTTTCGCGTCCCTTCAGGGCCTCCAAGGTTGCGGCAGGGGCAGCGGCCCTGAATTCGGGCAGCAGCTCGAATTCGACCGGCGTGACCGGCTGCGGCGACTGCGGCTCGGCCGGCTGGGCGCGCTCGACCTCCGCCCGATCGAGCGGTGGAATGGCCCGGACCAGCGTGGCGAGTTCGGTTGCCTGGCTGCTCAGCTGGATCGAAAACCCGACATGGATCGCCAGGGCCAGAACAGCCGCCATCAAACCCATCACCCAAATCGGCAAGGTGAAGCGCTGCGGCTCGTCGGATGCATCCACTCCCTTCCAATGCGGCGACAGCGGCGCGTCTTCGGCGTCGGCGTTACGTAGAAAGCGTGCGGCGGCGGCGCGAACCGCGTTGAGCGAGCGGTCCCCCGACCGGCCGGGCACGCGATACTTGCCGCGGAAGCCAAGCGCCAGGCAATAATACTGAAGCTCCAGCAGATCGCGATCCCGGTTTGGATGCCGCTCCAGTTCCTCAAGGCGGGCAAAAAACTGGGCGCCGGCGTCGACATCGCCTTGCATCATCACGACCAGTGGCTGACGTGGCCAGGCGCTGGCGCCCCCCCAGGGAGTATTGAGCGCGAGGTCGTCGAGCAAGGCTCCTACAACCCAGGCGGCCATGTCTGCCCTTGCCAGCGATGCGCCGGTGGCGACCACGGCGTCGCGCGCCCGGATGAGTTCCTCAAGCAGCCGGGTACGCAATGCTTCCGGGTTATCAGGCGCAAGCGCGCTTTCGAGTTCCGGCGCAAATTCCAGCAGGGGAGCGAAGGCGTTGATAAGCGGATTTGGATGTGTCCGCGTGCGTTTCAACGCCGCCCTCGGCGGCAATGGCGGAACCTCCCGCCGCATCGGTGCGCCGACCAGGCGGATGCGTGTCCGTTCGCGATCCTCCGACATGCCGAAAGGATCGTCCCTGCTCATCGCGTCACCTATTTACCGAATAGCAGTCAACCTGCGGCTCGCTGGGAAGCACGCCGGAAACTCCGATGACGAAGCCAGGCGCGTCGAGCAGCGAGGCCCAGTGCTCACTCTTCTGATCGAGTTCAAGGCACAGCCGGTCGCCGTCATAGGGAATTTCGCGTGGCTGGGAGTGCAAAGGCTTCAGCGGAATTCCAGGCAGCCGCGATTTCCACAGCCCCTCAAACTCACCGGCCGATCCTACTGTCGCCTGGTTGACGAATATCTTGCGCAGCGCATCGTCCGAAAGGTCCGAGCCGATACGAACCACAATGCGGCTCTGTAGCAGAAGCTTCGGATTGTCGATCCGCACCTTCCAGACATTGGTGGAGTGCTGCATGACCGGCAGGGCACGCGACTTGGGCTCGACGTATCGCAGGCTGAGGATCAGCGAACGCAAGGTATCGGCCAGCATCGCGAAAGCAGGGCCGGGCGCCATATGATTGTATATGGGCAGTTCACTGAGCCGCCGCGAACTGGAGCCATAAGTCGCCATTGATCCGGCCAACCCTGCAAGTTCTTTGTAGAGTTCGGCCGGGTGATAGACGTCTTGCTCCAATATGTGGGCAAGACGCGGCCGGGCCGCGTTGGCCAGGTTGAGCATCAACAGATCCTCGACGCTGCGTCCTGGACCGCCCAGCACCAGCTTGACATGCGCTTCGGCGATCCGGTCAAGCCCGGTGATCACCTCCTGCAGGAGCTGCGCGTACCAGGGTACCGAGCCGGTCGCGAGGGATGGCGGAAGGAAGGTTTCCTCAAGCGCCACGCCGCCATCGGCGCGCAGTCCCTTTATGTCTGCAATCGGCAGCGCGGTGTACCCGCTGAGCGTCTTGCCAGGCGCAAGCAGCAAGGCCTGTGGCCTCGCAATCTCGATCTCCTCGGGATCGGCCCCGCCTTGGATCGCGTCGCGTACCGCCTGGATGCGGCCTCGATACCGCGCCCCGGTCGGTTCGGCATGGGCGGGGTCGAAACTGACGCCGCCAGGCGGCTCAAGCGGCAATGCCAGCTGTACGAAACCTTCGCCCATCGCGCTGGTAATGGCCAGCGGCAATGGCGCGTCCATCAATTCTGGTATCGCAAACGGTGTGCCGTCGGGAAAGATGCCGCGCGCCGACGTTATCGAAACCTGGCCTGCCTCGAGCAGAGCTGGATCCAGCGTTAGCGATCGGAACCCGAAGGTGTGCAATTGTCCTGCCTGCAGAGCGCCGCGCACGGTGGCTTCCAGGAAGCGATCCTGTTGCTGGAAGTGCTGGGTCCGAAGGAACATTCCCTCGGACCACAGCACCCTGTTGGCGTCGCTCATCGGAACGTTTCCTTCATCCGCGCCCAAGCGATATGCCGCCGCCGGCAAGCGTGACGTTGACGATCGTGCTCGTTCCGGCCGGGATGGCCGTTGACGTACGCCAGGTGCGCCCGCCGGGCTCACGAACCAGCGCCACCACGCCAAGTGAGGTGGCTTCGGGTTCGAAGCCGATCGTCTTGCTGGCGCTGCCGCCGGGTGCAACAGTGACCTGGTCGATGCCGACAAGATCGCCGCCCAATACGCCGGCCGGCCCGGACTGCAGGGCGAAATAATCGGCCGAATTGAGTGCGCCCGTTCCCTTAAGCCGCAGCAACTGAACTGTGACAGGACGGTCGCCACCGCCCGGACCCGGGTTCATGCCTTCCTGACCGCGCAGGTTGACGGTGACCGTCGTCGGCTTCGGCGAGCTCTGGCAACTGGCCAGAAGGCCAGCCGCTCCCAGTGTGATGATGAAACCGCGCCTGTGGATCATGCTTTATTCCCCTTCATAGGCGTTGCGGAAATCAGCGCCGATCTCGCCCATGAAGCGGGATTCCGCGCTGAGGGCTAGTTCGCGATGGCGCTTCTGGTAGAGCTCCCAAAGCTTGGCGCTGCGTCCCCCCGCCAAAAGGGTTTCCATGGCGGAGCTGGATTTCAGCTCCTCTTCGACCAAGGCCGGATCGAAACGGTCGATCATCTTGCGAAGGGCACCTTGCACGCCTCTCCATGCACGGACATGATGCTGGGCAAGGTCCCGGACCGCGTCCGCAATAGCCGGCTCGCTGGCGAGGAAGCCCGGGCTGCGGTCCGCAAGCATGGTGCCAAGAACGTCGTCCACTGTCGGCAGAAATTTAAGCGGATTGACGTCCGATGCCCCTACCACCGTCTGCGCAACGCGGGCATTGCCTTTCTCGTCTGCGCGTTTGCGCAGAAGCTGCATCAGGCCCTCCATCATCATGCGGTATTCGCGGCCGAACCTCTCCATTTCGGCAATTAAGTCTCGACTCGGGTATTCCGCTGAGTCAAGGCCCATTCCGCGCAGGAAGGCGGCCCGCAGCGCGGCATCGGAGGCAGGTGCGGGCGCCTTCGCAGCATCCTCGGGCGTTTGCGCTCGGCGGGGCTCGGCTTGCGGCGCCCGCGCGGCATCGGTCCAGCCGCCCGACGAGGCTATGCTGTCACGGGCGCCTCCATTGAACCTGGCGGCGTGAGGTGAGGGCGGCGTCGCCACCGGATCGAGGCTGAACGGGTCGTCGAAAGCTGGCGAATTGTGCCGGGCCGCTTCGCGTTCGGCGGCGGCAAACGCGCCGGGCTCGGGATGGTCGAATGGATCGGGAAGGTCGGCCGGCCGCGGCGCCTTGGGCTCATCGTCAACCTTCAGCGAGAAGAAATCGTCGCCCCCCAGATTGACGGGTCCTGGCGAAGCGGGCTGCGGCGGAGTCTGGAAAGCCGCCGGCGCCGCCGCCTCTGCCTGGAGGTCAACCCATACAACATATTCGCCGAGCCTCAGCCGCATGCCGTTGCGCAGCCTGGCCGAATTGCCTGCTCCCAGCGGCTCGGCCGAGCCGTCTATGAACAGGCCGCTGCTGGAGGTGTCAGTGACGAAATAGCCGTCCTCGTCTGCGGTGATCGTGCAATGGGCGCGTGACACGAACATGTCGGGATCCTGGATCTGCCAGTCCGCCTCAGGACTGCGCCCGATCACCAGTTTGCCCGTGTCCAGCCGGGTCTCTCGTACCAGCTGGTTCCGTGGTCCTTGCTCGAGCGTGAGAAGCAAACTCATGCCGCTGCTCCCGCCATTTCCGGCCGCCATCCCACAATCGTGCGCAGGCGCATGTCTTCAGCATCGCCCCTTTCGACGGGCGGCGCAAGCCAGGCTGTCCGCGCAAGCTGAGCGGTCCCGATCCGGGCCGCAGGCACTTCCTCACGCGCAAGCACGATTCGCAAATCGATATCGAGCAACTCTCCCATCAGATCCCGTATGGACTTTTTCAACACCGCCAGCCGCTCCCCGCCGGGCAGGAACGCCCTGAAATCCTCGTAGCGCAGAGGGCCGATGCGAAGTTCGACCCGGCTTTGGCGGCTGAAACTTCTTGGCCCGACCGTCGCGCTGCGGCCGAGCGCAGCATGAACCTTGCCCAGCCGAGTTTGCAGCGCCGCAGGTATCGTCATCCATGCGGCGACAAACTCCTTGAGCTCGACAGGCACTTTGAAGGCCTCTGCAACAAACAGGGTCAGGCGTTCGGGTCCATCCACCTGACTGGCCAGCGCTGCTGCCTGACGAAGCTTGACCGCATCGATATCAGAGTGCGCGGTATTGTGTGTCCCTGGAAGCCCAATACCCGCCATTGCCTCGAGCATGGCGCGAACACGGCCGCCCACCGCCCGTTCGACCTGCACTCCTGGATGTGCGTCCGCCCAGGCGCGATAGAACAGGGTGATCATGCGGTGTTGGAGAATGTTGACGAAGTCGATGAAGGTGGTGTCGCTGGTCTGCTGTGCGTCGGCGCCGGCAAACCAGCGCTGCGACAAGCGATCGAGCACCCAGCGGGTCATGTGCAGGGGCAGGGGACCTTCCGGTCCCATCAATCCGAGATTGGCCACGGTCACCCGTGCGGGACGATTGCCGGCGGCTTCGCGGAATTCGACCACGTCCTGTATGGCAAATCCAAGGCGCACGTGTTGCCCAAGTCGCGCCGGTTCGCGTTCCGGCCGGCCGGAATGGCCAAACAGATCGCTTCCACGCTCAAGCTGGCGAAGGAGCTCGAAAAAGTCGAACGTTTCGGAAAGGGGTCCGGGCCTGTTTATATCAGGTGGCGATTGCCGGGCGTCATCGGCCATGGCACATCCTCCTGGCTCTGGAGCAGCCGCGTGCGGGTCCGAACGAAGCCGTTTATCCCAGCGTGGCGGGCAAACAGCCGGGCAAGCAAGGCGGAAAGCAGCAGCGAACTTTGTCCGGCGAGCACAGATTGGTCGACATGCAACGTGACCTCGATACCCCGGCCGAAACACATGGGCCCTTCGATCGCCAGCCGTTCGATTACCGGACGCGCATCAATGCGAGCGATCGCGCGAACGTGGCGGGCGACCCCCGGGTCTCCCCGGTCGGCGTAAAGGTCGAGGAGCGCATGAAGCGGCTCAACTCCCTTTCCTTCCTTGGCAAGGCTGAGGAAATTGAGCGAAAGCTGCGCCACAAGGCGCCATGCCAGGTCGTCCGCCCGCGATTCGCCTTCCGCGCCAGCGGGCAAGCTCGCCGGGATGGCTGGCTGTGGTGTCCTCAACGCGCCCAGGAGCCTGGTTGAGTCGATCGGATCGCCGCTTTCGGGCGACAAAGTTGGCGTATCGTCGAGAATTGGCAGATCACGGTTCGTGCAAAGCGCCACGATGTCGACGCGCTTGAGCGGGCGGTTCGCGGTGGAGTCGGCTGGACGCGAGACGGCAAGAAAAACGTCATCCCCCGCATATGAAGTGCGCGTCATGCCCTGACGACGTTCATCCTCGGTCGCGCGGCGAGGGCGACGTTCCGTCGAGTAGACCCAGCCGGAGCCGCGGTTTTGTCCCAGACTGAAGAGCGCCGGTATCACCGCGTCCGCTCCCTCAGCGTCGGCGTCCTCGGCACGCAGAACTCGGTAGATCTCGAAGTCGCGCGGCCGGGTTCGGTCAGCATAAAGCGCCTGCCGGGTCTTGCGGGGATCGAGTTCGACGACGTCACACTCACGTTCGAAGAGATTGATGATGGGCGTGGCAAACAGTTCGAAATCCGCTACGGTTACGTCCGAAAGCTCGGGTACCGGGCGCCGGAACAGAAAGATGATTTCCAAACCGGCATCGCATTGGCGCACGACCGGCTGCAGCCCGCGAAGCCGCGCGTAGTAGAAGCGGTCAGGCATGATGAAATATTCCCGCAGAAGACGATAGCCTTCGAATGTCTGGCGGGTGCGCGGCATCAGCGCCTCGTCATCGCTGATGCCCGCCATCTCTGGTGGCGGCAAGGCCATCAATCGGTTGGCTTTGCCTTCCGCCCGTGCGCCCAGCGCCGAGCAGGAGCCGAAAACCGCGTCGAAAAGAACCGGCGCCTTCGTGCGTCCGGCAAAATATAAGTCGAGCCGGTCAATCGCCAATTCGCCAAGCTTGCCTTTGCCGTTTCGGGCGAGCGTAAGTCGAAGCGCCGCTTCGCCACCAACACCGTTGACCGGAGTTATGCCAGCGGCGGCGAGGGCGCTGCGGTCCTGGAAATAGCTGACCGAGGCCACCTCTATCGGCCAAAGCGTCACCTCCTGGGCCGTGGTGAACGTACAGCGCGTCGACAAGCCAGGCTTCAGGCTGGACACGAGGCGCGTGTTGCGTGGCACGACATGCCCGCCGATCATCGTCTGGACCTGCTGACCGGGTTTCAGCACCGCCAATGCGGTTGCCGGCGTCGGTGCGACAAGATCGGGATAGAGGACATCAAGCACGCTGCGCGAAAAACGCGAGCGCTCCGCGTCCACCTTCAGGCGCGTACGCGCCGCAAGAAATGCGACACCGTCAAGCAGGCGCTCGACATACGGGTCCGGGCAGGGGACCGTATCGAGCGAGAGATTGCGGGCCACTGCCGGATGCATCTCCGCAAATTCTGACGCGAGCGCGCGGATGTGGGTCAGTTCCTCCTCATAATACTCCAGGAAGACCCGGTCCATTTCTCAGGAGTCCTTAAAATCGGTCCGCGCCAGGCCGTTGTCGAGGTTGATCAAAGTGCGCAGTCGCAACCGTTCGGGCGTGGGTGTCATGATCAACACTGCGTCGATTTCAATCTTCAAACCCATGCTTTTGTCACCGAGGGTCACTGTGACTTTCGTCGCGCTCTCCTTGAGACGGGGCTCGAAACTGGCGAGTACGGACCGGATTTCGCGGGCCAGGGCATCGCGGTCGAAATCACGGGAGGAACGGCCGGAGAACGAAGGCACGCCGTAATTGACCACGCTTCGGCGCACTTCGGGGAAGTCCTCCAGCGATGGCGGGCTGCCGGCGGCGTGTTCGGCTTCGAGGTCGGAAAGAAGCGGGCTGGCTTCGAAGCGCTCGGTATTGAAAAGCGCCTCGATATCGCGTCGAACCGCTTCGCGCAGCACCGGGGCGGAGACCACCACGCTACGGCTTTCAAGCTCAGCGCGGTGCCGGTTCTGAAACGCCAGACGATGCAATCTCCGCTTCTGGTCGGGTGTTATGTCAGCATCGGAATCGATGAGCTGCGTGCGTTCCATAAAAACGTCGACACGCTCAGCGCCCAGTTCTTCCTGCAGCGTCCGCCTTAGCCCCTCGATCTCCGAGGTCAAGCCTGGCAGGTCGTTTACGAGACGGTCCCAAAGAGAGGGCTGGACCGCCTCGCGTTTAGCCCGCGGACCGCCATTGGTCCTTTCGGCGCTGGCGCGCCGTATCCGGGCTTCACTTGCCGACATGAACATCCATTTCGATTTCGTGCTCATCATCGTAGTTGAAGATGATCGTCTTGTAGGCGAAGCTTACACGGTCTTCGAGGACATCGGGCTCGTCCGGGCTCGGCCTCATCTCGTATTTCACCACCGACGCATCCTTCAACGTGACGACAAGATAGTCGCTCGTCTCGCCTTCAATCGTGCGCCGTGCGGAGAACTTAACCTCATCCATAAGTGTGTTGTCGAAGAGCGCCTTCTTCAGATAGGGGGAGGACATGTCATAGTGCTTGGTAAACTCCGCCATGCCCAAGGCCACCCGGCCGCGACGGGAAAGAGAGTTCGCATCGTGTGGAGCCACCATGGTGTATTCTACGCCATAGACCTCTATCTCTTCGTCATGGCCATCGCGGACGCTCGGTCCCTTAATGTCAGGGACTTTCAAAAAACCATCTATTTTCGTTCTTGGTTCGACTGCTGCTGGCATTGTCGCTCTCCATTGCGTTCAACAGATCAAGACTTCACAGACGGCAACTCCGATACCAGTCGGAGCGACGCGTTTATTCCTTCCAGTTGGTAGTGCGGACGTAAATAGAAGCGTGCGTTATAGTAGCCTGGTCTGCCCTCGACACTGTCGACCTGAACCTCAGCAGCAGCAAGCGGACGCTTTGCTCGCGCCTTGTCGTCGGCGAAAGCGGGGTTGGCCAGAACGTAGCGGTTGATCCACTCCGTCAGCCAAACCTGCATGTCGGAGCGCTCTTTGAACGAGCCGATCTTGTCGCGTGCGATCGCCTTCAGGTAATGCGCGAACCGCGAAACTGGGAAGAGGTAGGGCAGGTTTGCGCTCAGACGTTCGTTCGCCTGGGCATCCGGATCGACCAGCCGTCCCGCGCGCGTTTCGTCGTCCTGGAGGGAATGCGCGCCGATGAAAGCGGCAAGGTCGGTGTTCTTCCGGTGCAGTATGGGCATCAGACCCAATTTGGCCAGTTCCGCTTCGCGGCGGTCGTCGATCGCCACCTCGGTCGGACATTTCATAGCCACCGATCCGTCGTCCGTGGGGAAGCTATGCACCGGCAGGTTGATGACCGTGCCGCCGTTCTCGACTCCGCGGATCTGTGTGCCCCAGCCATAGAGTTTATGGCTGCGGTTTATGTTTACGCCCATCGGGAAGGCAGCATTCATCCAGACATATTTGTTGTGGTCGCCGTGGACTTCTTCTTCGAAGGCGAAGCCTTTGACCGGAACGGTGTCCGCGCCATACGGCAACCGGGCCAGAACGCGAGGCATGGTCAGCCCGATGTAGCGCGCGTCTTCGCTCTCGCGCAGCGACTGCCACGAGGCATAGGCCGGGTTCGAGACGATTTGCTGCAGGTCTTGCGGGTTCGGAAGTTCCTGCCAGCTATCCATACGGAAAAGGCGAGGCGATGCAGCGGCGATGAACGGCGTGTGCGCGGAAGCGCAGATGCCCGACAGGTTGCGCAAAAGGCCCACATCGCGCGGATGATTGGAGAACTCGTAGGCGCCGATCAGGCAACCGAACGGCTCACCGCCGAACATCGAATATTCGTCCGTATAGACCTTCTTGAAGACAGGGCTCTGGTCCCACATTTGACCTTCATAGTCTTCAAGCGTGTCGGCCAGTTGCTCCTTGGAGATGTTGAGCACCCGTATCTTCAACTTCTGATCGGTCTCGGTGTTGTTCACCAGATACCACAGGCCTCGCCATGTGCCCTCCATCTCGCGCACCTCTGGCGAGTGCAGGATCTCATTGATCTGCGTTGTCAGCATCTTGTCGATTCCCGCGATGAGCGACTTGATCGACTTGATTGCGTTCGAGGAAATCGTCGTTGTCTCGGACCGCGACTGCGCCGCAAGCGCGAGGTTGCGAACCAACTGCTGAAGCTTTTCGCTGTCGTCCTTCTTGACCTTGAAGTCCTTCTCGAGAAGTTCGCCAAATTCGCCGAGGTCGACAGCCTCGGCCTCGGCCATGGTTGCGATCTTTTGCTGTTCGGCCATTGTTTATTCCTCGACCTTCTTGTCGCCTTCGGTCAGCGCCTGGTTCGCGATCTGACCAAGAAGCGGCTCGTTGTTTAGCAGTTGGGCAATTCGCTTTTCGGCGTCTACGCGTCCATCCATGAACCCGAGCAGTTCTTCGAGCTGGCGACGCATTTTGAGAATCTCGGCCAATTGCGGGACCTGTTCGGCGATCTTGTCCGGGGCGAAATCACCCATTTTGGAGAAGGTAAGATCCAGCACGAGTTCCTCTTCGCGCTCGGCGCCGTCTGCCTGCGGCAGGGTATTCTTGACGCGAGCTTTGACACGCGGCCCCAGCGCTTCCATGAACTTGGAAAACCTGTTGGCGTCGACGTCGACGTAGGAACGGTCCAGCACCGATTTCTGTGCTTCCTTGGTCTGCGACGCGCCCGAAAGGTCGGCCATCACGCCCATGACAAAGGGAAGTTCTATGGTCGTGGGGCTGCCATAGGTTTCGACATCATAGGCAATCTGTACGCGGGGGGCGCGATTTCGCTCGATGACCTTTGCTTTGCTTTCCGCTGCCATGATTTTTTACCTTTCGTCCTTCTGAGCCGTTTTCTTGGTGTCGGGGACCCCAGCCAGAAGCCGGAACTCCTTGAGCCCCGACGGCGCGAGATCTTCCATGAGTTCAACGAAGTCCATGTGCACCATCCGGCGAACACGGCGGGCAAGGTGTGGAATCGGGCTCGAGGGCTCGGTGCGGTCGTAGAATGCGACGACAAGGTCGAGGCATTTCACCACATCTTCGCGCGAGGAAATCCGATCGGGGAGACTCATACTCGATCCTCCGGAGCCAGCGCTGGCTGCAACGACGAAATCATGACCGTTCCCGACGGGTGCGTCAGTCGCCGAGGCTGCCTCGAACGATTTGGGCGTGCCGTTGAGCGGACTGCCCATAGGCTCCCGCTCAAGCGCCACCAGCAAGCGCTCCAGAAATCTCTTCAGGTCCGGAATGGTGGCGCTGCCGCCTTCAAGACGGGACGCCAGCGCCGTCTCGACTGATTCCAGCGATGCGGCGCAGGAGCGCACATCGGCAATGAGAGCCGTCATTGTCTCATTGGCCTGATCCGCCGCCGCAGCACAGCCACTTCGGACGCGGGCCAGCAGCTGCTCGTGGGCGCTGGCCAGCGCGGCCTTTTCGGCGGCGTTCAGTCCGGAAGCGGCCTCCTGCAGCATGACACGCTCGTCGAGCGCGGCCTGCTCCAGATCGCGGCCACTGATCGGCCCCACCCCGCGTGGAGCGAAAAAAACCATTTTCCGCATATCCGCCAGCAGGCCTTCCTGGCCGTTTTGGAGATCAAGCAGCGCGTTGATCCGGCGCAGCGCGGCTTCGCGTGGCGTCGCGCCGGCGCGTAGCGCCGGGTGCATCGTGTCCCAATAGGCGCCGAAGGTTCGCGCGATCAGATTCAGCCCGTCCGTCAGCCCGGCCAGGCCATGCTCATTGGCCAGGGCGCGCGTAACAATGATCAGGAGGCGAAGATCGCGCCCATGCGAACGCAATTCCTCAGCCTTGCTGAGGACGGCTGGCCAGTCGACCGGAATGTCCACCTGCGAGGAAGGCTTGTTGCGCTCGTCGTGGACGACTTTGATCTGTGGCTTTGTGAGGCGCTCCAGCTCATGAAAGCGGGGATCATTGCGCAAATCTTCCCCAGACGGATTCTCACCGTCTAATGGATTCAGCCAGAGTGCGAGATCAATCACACAACCCCCCGGCGTACAGCTTCGCGGCCACACGCGGCCTGATATTTACCACATGGAATATCTTTATCACAACTTTGGCAGCGATGGTAAGGCATGTGTTTCGATCTTGTCGACCACGTTTTTACGATTGTTGTCGCCAGATGCCTGGCCCGGTTGCTGGCTCATGTATGTGACGCGTTTCACTAAAGCGGCGATTTTGTCCGTTTTCCGCTCCCCCACTTTGTAAGTTGCTTGTTGTGTGGCAGGTTATGCATGGGTAATCCCACCACAGGAGCAGTCCGATGGGACCAAGCAGCATGCAGCAGCGCAGGTCGTCGCAGAGCTTCAAACGCAAGGAACTGGTAGCCAAGCTCAACCCCGTCTGTCTGCGCGCCTTCAAGGCGGCTGCCGACGCGGCGAAATTCCGCGGCAATCCCTATGTCGAACTTGTGCATTGGATCGAGCAGTTGGCGCTCTCCGATCGCTCAGATTTCCAATTAATACTTTCTGACGCTGGTGTGGACGCCGGTCGGCTTGCGGCGGACATGGCCCGGGCGGTCGACAAACTGCCCTACGGCGCTACGTCGATTGAAGAATTCTCAGATCACATATTTCATGCGATCCAGGAGGCCTGGAGCCTGGCAACGCTGCAGTTCGGTGTCGAGGAGGTTCGCAGCGCGCATGTGCTTCTGGGCTGCCTGAAGGTTTCGGTGCTCGAGGGGCTTATCTCCAAGATAAGTCCGGAATTCGACAAGGTCGATGCGGACGGTGTCTTATCCCGGATCGACGAGGTGCTCGAGGGCTCGATCGAGGCTGGCGGCAAGATCGGGGCGGCGCCCGATACCGAAGCCGTGCGCCGGATGCCGGGAGGCGAGTCGGCGCTGGCGAAATATGCGACCGATCTGACGCAGCGGGCGCGCGACGGCAAGATTGATCCCGTCGTGGGCCGCGATCCCGAAATAAGGCAGATCATCGACATATTGATGCGCAGGCGGCAAAACAACCCAATTCTGACGGGCGAGGCCGGCGTCGGCAAGACTGCGGTGGTCGAGGGCTTCGCGCTGCGCATTGCCGAGGGCGACGTGCCGCCAATCCTCCAGAACGTCAGCGTGCGCATGCTCGATGTCGGGCTGATGCAGGCTGGTGCGAGCGTGAAAGGCGAGTTCGAAAAGCGGCTGAAGGCTGTCATCGATGAAGTTCAGTCGTCCGACAGCCCTGTCATACTCTTTATCGACGAGGCCCATACGCTGATCGGCGCAGGCGGTGCCGCAGGAACAGGCGACGCAGCCAATCTCCTGAAGCCGGCGCTGGCGCGGGGCGAACTGCGCACGATTGCGGCGACCACCTGGACCGAATACAAGCAGCATATCGAAAAGGACCCCGCGCTTACCCGCCGCTTCCAGGTGGTCAAGGTCGAGGAGCCGACCGAGACCGCCGCTGTGCTTATGTTGCGCGGTGTGGCTGGTGTTCTGGAGCGGCATCACCAGGTCCAGATACTCGATGAGGCCATCGAAGCTGCCGTCGCATTGTCGCATCGCTACATCCCGGCGCGGCAGTTGCCGGACAAGGCCGTGAGCCTGCTCGACACCGCCTGCGCCCGTGTGGCGATCTCGCAGCATGCGACGCCGGCAGAGGTTGAGGATATACGTCGCCGGCGCCAGGCGCTGGAGGTCGAGAAGGGCATCATTGGCCGCGAGGCGGCGATCGGCATCGAGGTGGCCGAGCGTCGCGCGCGTGTCGATGCGGGGCTGGCAGAGACGGAGAGCGCGCTTGCTGCCTCCCAGGAACGCTGGGATCGTGAAAAGGCCTTGGTCGCACAAATTCTCGACCTGCGCGCCCGACTTCGGGGCGATGGCATGCCATTGGATACGGCAGCGCAAACCGAGGAGGCGTCTGCTGAGGCCGTGCAAACCGAGACGTCGGGAATGGCGGGCGTGGCCGGCAGCACTGAAGTGACGGATGCTGCGCCGGCCGATCCTGCAGGTGCAGCGCCTGATCCGGCGGCCGACCTTGCGACGTTGCGAGAACTCATGGCCGAACTTGCCAAGGCGCAAGGGGAGACGCCACTTATCCTGCCATCCGTCGACCGCAACGCGGTGGCGGCGGTGGTGCAGGACTGGACAGGCATTCCGACCGGAAGGATGCTGTCCAGCCAGACCGAAAAGGCGCTGCGCCTGGCCAGTGTGCTTTCTGAGCGCGTCGTTGGTCAGGACCATGCCATGGAAATGATCGCCAAGCGCGTGCAAACCAGCCGCGCCGGGCTGGGCGCGCCCGAAAAGCCGGTGGGGGTGTTTTTGCTTTGCGGCCCCTCGGGTGTGGGCAAGACCGAGACCGCCCTGGCGCTGGCCGATACGCTCTATGGCGGGGAGCAAAACCTCATCTCGATCAACATGTCGGAGTTCCAGGAGGCCCATACCGTGTCGACGCTGAAGGGCGCGCCGCCCGGCTATGTCGGATACGGCAAGGGCGGCATTCTCACCGAGGCGGTTCGCCGAAAGCCCTATTCGGTGATCCTGCTCGACGAAGTCGAGAAGGCGCACCCGGACGTGCATGAGATATTCTTTCAAGTCTTCGACAAGGGGATGATGGACGACAGCGAGGGCCGCAGGATCGATTTCAAGAACACTCTGATACTGCTTACGTCAAATGTCGGTTCGGAGGTCATTATGGATCGGACCGAAAGCGGCCGAACGCGGGCAGGGCTCGACGAGCTGGATGCCGCACTGCGCGGGCCGCTCTTGAAAGTATTCCCGGCTGCTTTTCTCGGCCGTGTGGTGACCATTCCCTATTATCCCCTGTCGGACTCCATGATCGAGGCGATCACCCGCCACCAGTTCGCAAAGATTGCGCGCCGCCTTCGGGCAAGTCACGATGCCGAGCTGGTGATCGCAGACGGCGTGATGGATCTGGTCAAGAACCGTTGCACCGAGATCGAATCGGGTGGTCGGATGATCGACGCGATTATGACCAATACGCTTTTGCCGGCCTTGAGCCAGGGCGTATTGAACCGATCAATCGAGGGACAGCCGATGAGGCGCGTCACGGTCGGCGCCTCTGACGACGGCTTCACCTATTCGTTCGAATGATCAGGCACTCGATTGTGAAACGCATTTCTGACAAGCCGCTTTATCTGGTGGCGGATTAGGAAGACTGTAATTTGGGGGGGAAGGTGAGATTGCCCAGGTCGTCGGACTGCTTCGCCAGGGACAGCGGCGATGTCAGAGCTGAACATGATTGGTTACTGGCGCAAGCGGACGCTTTCTCTTGCGCCGGTCTGCTTTTGGTCCTGTCACCTCTGCCGGCTTGGCGGCCGAAGTCGGCCGCCGCGCGGCGTTTGTCATCGGCAATTCCGCCTACGAAAAACTGGCGAAGCTACCCAATATCATCAAACGATGCGTCGCGGATGGGCGAAGTCCTTCGCCATTCCAATTTTGAGGTTACGGTCGAAGGAAGCGCCGACCAGCATGAATTCAGGCGTTTCGCGAGAGCGCCGATCGCGGCGACGCGTGGAGCGTCTTTCATGCGGCCGAGATGATGAGCGCGGAGGGGTCGCTGATGCGAGCCGTGGGAAAATATCCACCTCTAACCGTTTGCGCTCCACCTGGAAGGCGGAACGCCGTCAGAACGGGGGTTGCGAAAGATTGGCCGGCAGCGATCCCGCGGAACTCAATAGAGAAATCCAGAAGGCCCTGATACGGCTCGGGGCCGAGGGCATCGAGGCGGGCGGGGTGCTGGGGGTCGAAAACGCGAAATGCCGCGCGGGCAATTCTCGGTGGGAACGTCCCGGAAGCGGAGGGCGACTACCGAGGCACAGAAGCCGATTGGAATCGGTGGCTGTTTGGATTATCCTGAAGTTTACTTCACGGTGGAACAGAAGTTTACTTCGCGGCGGAACAAATGGGTACTAAGGGCGACCTCCTCAACCAGCTCGACGTTCCCGTGAACAGATTTCTCTTTTTTTTGCTTACGCTTTTGGCGGCGTTCGCCCTGCTCTCTACGAGTAACGCTCAAGCCGAAAGACGTGCGGCGATCGTCGTCGGCAATGGCGGTTATAGCTTCGCTCCTCTGACAAATCCTCGAAATGACGCGAAGCTCATCGCCAATAGCCTGACCGAGCTCGATTTCGACGTTCTGCTTTTCTACGATGTAAAAAAGGCAGCCGTTAAGGATTTGAAGGAAGCGATCCGCGCGCATCTTGTCGGCGCGGAGATGGCCGTCTTTTACTATGCGGGCCATGCCCTGCAGTTCGATCGTCAGAACCTGCTGCTGCCTGTCGACACAACCACCTCCTCAGCAAAGGAGATCGTTGCCGATGCGATACGTCTTAACGATCTCATCGATATTGTGAAGGACGACCCAGTCGGCGTGAAACTCTTTATCCTCGACGCCTGTCGCGACAACCCGGTGGCAAAAGCCAAAGGCCTAGATGAAGGTCTCGCCTATACCGAAGCCGGAAGCGGTCAAGTTCTCATCGCGTTTGCCACGAGCGCCGGAGAGGTTGCCTATGATGGCACCGGGATAAACAGTCCGTATTCCTCCGCGCTGGCCAACGCGTTGCAGACGCCCAATCTGGACATCTATGATACGTTCCGCACAGTACGCGGCGACGTCCGCCAGGCAACGGGTGGATTTCAGATTCCCTGGATCACCGGCTCGATCGAAACGAAGTTCGTGTTCAGGAAAGGCGGCACGGGGGGCGACGTCGCTGGGTCGGAACAGCCGGCAGAGGCAGGAAACGGTCTAACGATCGATGAAGTGCTGTGGTCATTCATCAAGGACAGTCCGAATCCGGAAGATTTCGGCCGTTTTGCAAAGGTCTTTCCGAAAAGCCGGTTCGCCAAGGAGGCGACCGAAAAGAGCCAGGTTCAAATGGCAGCGCTTTCCGAGCGCGGTGTCTTTGTCAGCGGACCCCTGAAATCCACTCCGATTGCCACCGACATTCTTGTGGTCGGGGAAAGCAGGGCCGCGAGCGAGGAATTCGTTTTCCAGCAGGCCGGCGAACGCGCCGTCAGCGAGACGTTTCGCGTGTGGCCATCGGAGCTGCCTGACACCCAGCGGGGCATGAAAGCGCTGGTCACTGACTGTGACCTCTACGCCGCCGATCCCAACGACCCGCAGCGTTCCGTCCCTGGGGTCACCAATGGACTCGTTAACGTTCGCGACGCGCTGCGGGCTTGCGGCTTTGATCTCGCTGCCGACATCAACAATCCGCGCCTGCAATTCCAGTTCGGTCGCGTTCTCGAAATTGCCGGACGTTTCGATTGGGCCGAGCATTATTATGAACTGGCGGGCAAGCAGCAGTACAGCGCTGCACTTGTGAACCTCGGTTACATGGCGCGCGTCGGCATGGGCCGGGAGGTCGATTTCAATCGCGCGTTCGACTTTTACATGCAGGCTGCCGCCCTTGGTAACCTCAGGGCACGCACGAATATTGGCACCGCCTATGTGCGTGGTCAGGGCGTACCGGAGCTGCCCGAGGAAGGCATCCTGTGGTACAAGCTCGCCGCTTCCAGCGGGTGGGCGAATGCAATGGCGGCGCTCGGCGATGCCTACAGCAAGGGCATCGGCGTTCAAAAAGACATGGTTGAGGCTGCGAAGCTCTACACTGCCGCGGCAGATATGGGCCAGATCGACGCCATGAGCAATCTCGGGCGCGCCTATATCGCCGGCTCGGGGGTGGAGAAGGACGTCAAGCGCGGCCTCGAATTGCTGCTGAGGGCTACCGACATGGGAAACCAGTATGCGCCGCGATTTGCAGGCCAGCTCTTCCTCAAGGGCGGTGGCGGGGTAGGCCGCGATGCGAAGCGTGCGCTCCGCCTGTTCGAACTTTCCGCGCGGCGCGGCTTCGAAGACAGCTACCTCGATCTTGCCAACGGCTACCGGGACGGCTCCTTTGGCAAGGCCGACTTGCCGCAGGCTTATTTCAACGCCACCCTTGCGGAACGTTTCAAGGTCAACAAGGCCGGGAAACTAAAGGAGCAGATAGGCCAAAAGCTGAAGCCTGACGTCCGCCGGAAAATTGAAGCCGATGCGGAACTGTTTATAGAGCAGAACGGCAGATGAGTTTTGTACGTCCTCTTGGTAGAGGCGAGCATTGCGTCGCGTGATCGATAGCCTCAAGGCGCGGTTTATCGGTGTTTCGTCCGCCCCCATAGCCGACAGCGTCGTGGACGACCCCGCAGCACAGCTTGTTTACGTTCTGGCGGATCCGGTAGACGAGGCCAAACCAAGGAGCCTCATCAGCTACCTCGGGGAACCGCCGGAAAGCATCGGCGAAATCCTGAACTCGGTCGCAGTTGCTTGCCGGCTTCGTGACGAATATCCGGTCGTGGTCATGTCGGAGCTCAGGCCCGATCTGATCGCAGTCAACGTCGTCCCCATAGAGTTTATACCTACCCGTCGTCATTTGCCCTTCGCAGCAAGCGAATATGAGCGCTACATTCGTCGTCGCTGGTCGCTTATTCTGATGAAGTGGAACTTCTCGAAGCAGATCGAACTTGGGAAGAGTTTCGATGATTTCGTCATCGATCAGCTTAGATAACCATAGGGCTCACCCGAAGCGGCGGACTAGCTACGTTCTCGCCAGTGACTCGTGAAGCGGGCGGTTAGCTCTAACCGAGAAGACGAGCTGTTCGATAGCACGTGCCGCTTCAACCGCCCCATTGACGAAGTCCAGCCGTGCCGACCGGCGGCGCATTTCCTGACGAAAGTCGTTTGACATAGCTGTGTCGACAACCGTCTTTACCCTTGAGAGCTCCGAAGCGCGAATTCGCAAGCCAAGGCCTGTCGCATGCGCATAGGTCGCTCTGAGGTGCTGGTCATCCATCTCAGGCGACTCGTTGGGGACAAAGATAGCCGGTATCCCGCCATAGACGCACTCGTGAAAGGAATTGTAGCTGGCGTTCGTGATCATTAGGTCGACCGCACCGAGATACTCGGAGACCGGATACACACGTCGGCGTATGACACCGGGAAGCTCGGAAACCGGGGGACGGGACAGCGGATTGTCGATCTGAACAAGCTGAACGTGCCGGTCGAGGAGTTCCTTCGTCAGGAGTTCCGGCAAGGTCTCGTAATCGAAATTGCGTTGCGAACCGAGCTGGATGGCCGCTGTGAACTTTTCCGGGTCCATGCCAAGCCGCTTGGCGGCATCGCTTCTGGAGAGAAAACAGCCAGGCTCCTTGAGAAGGATCGGGCCGACGACCGTGATGGGACCTGGCATGGATCGGGTCGGGCCGTAGTCTTCATCATGCGCGAGTTCGCCGGGCTCTATGATCATGTCGAAACAGGACTGAAGCTCGCTTTTTAAACTGTGATCGGTACGCCACATGGCGCGACGTACCCAAATCCACGCGATGTCCGGCCGCACGCCAGCGACATCGACGAGACCGGGAAACGGGTAGGTACCGTCGAATACAACCGCGGCAATGTCAAAGGATTCGATCGCGACGAGCAGTTCCTGTGAATACACTTGGTTCCAACTGTTGTCGGTCACACCGATCTTTACAGGCCAGGGTATATAGTCGGTTGCGTGCCCCCGTTGGCTGATCAGCGACGACCCCGCCGAACGAGTGATGAAGATCGGCTCGATATCCGGTGACATCCGCTCGGCAATGGCCATCAGGCGGGTGATGTGGCCGAGGCCTATCCCGTTAGTCGCTACAAAAAGCACGCGCCGCGATACGCCTATCCGGCACGGGCTCGCGGAGCGTCGACTGGTCTGCAGCCCACCGTGGCTTGCATGTTTCCGGCTTGCCCGCGACGATTTTGCGGCTTTCAACGCCGGGATCGGAGGCAGTTCGAGCGCCTCGTAGAGCACAGCCATGCGTTTTGGATAGATTGCCAGCGAGAATTTGGCCTCGACCAGCTTTCGCGCCGCAGCAGATTGCTTGAGATACGCATCGGGTGAGGATAGCAGACAGTCGATGACCGTTTCGACACCGTTGGCCTCCGTATAGACCGCGCCATCCCCATACAGCGCCTCGTATGAGGGGTCCAGTATCGTCACGACGCCACTCGCCATCGCCTCGGCGATACCGATGCCGAACGCCTCAACCCATAGTCGGCTGTGAAAGTAGACGTAGAAATCGAGGCTTTTGAGGAATTCAGCAGTACCATCCTCGGAAAACGGCAGAAGCTGCCAGTTCGAGCCGAGCCATGGCTGAATTTCAGAGGGAACGCCCCCAAGCGCCTTCACCGTCAGGTGACGCTTGTCGGGATAAGCGGCGAGTAGTTCCTCGCGGCTGTCCGGCCATTTGAGGCGCGCCGGCCGCGAGTGCCGGCCAAGTATGGCCGACCCCTGGGGAGGCGGCCGTATGCGGCAGCTCCACTCCGAGATGTCAATCATATTGAAGAGATCGCGCGGCAGAAGCTTCGGCTTCCAGCCGACCAGAATTTCGAACTGAGCCCGGACCTTGGGACCTACGGGTGCGAATGTCACCGGCGCTCCGAACAAGCGTTCAAGATTGCGCTCGACGGCGCCAAGATCGTATTGCGGAATCCAGGCGCCATCGAATAGCGGATGTTGGACGACGCAGACAACGTGACGAGGCCGGATTCTAACCGGTCGATCCGGCATCCGTTCAAACACCTGAGGATGGTTTGCAAAAAGGACGTCGCACGTCACGGCATCATCGCCTGTCAACCAAGGGATATCGAGTTCCTCGATCACCCGGGCAGTGCGCGATTGGAAGGGTCCAATCAATGGATCGCTTCTGCCTATGAAGGGAAGGAATGCAGTACACAGCCCAAAATGCCGAGCGGCCTTCAGTTCGGCTCGCAGTGCGGAGGAAGTCCCGCCATGATATCTCGGATTAGCGGCGTGAACTATGTGGAAATGCATCGATCAGATCTATGAATCTTTTACACGCCTTCCGCTAATTATCCTGCAAAGAGGCGAATTAAGCAAACTTAATAGGCTCTGCTTCTGCTGCGGGTCGTATTCGTGGACCTTGGAACGTTGCGCACGATTGTCGGTTTCTTGGTAACGGCGGTGCTGAGTTTTTTGGTAGCCATCGGAACATAGCAGCTACGCGGGTAGTCGTTTATGAACCTGCGATAAGACTTGTCGGTATTGACCCTCTGCGCCGAACGCCATGCCATGGCTTCGGCCCCTGTGGGTACCTTGTTGTAGCAGCTTGCGGCATTGGTCGGTGCTAGGCCGGAACCTTGGAAGGGCACGCATGCCGCAAGCAGAAACGATCCAAGAATGGAAAGGCGTCTCAACATCATCGACCCCCTATCCTCATATTTCCATGTAAGCTGTTCGTAGCCCTGGAGTCAATCAGTTCTGCAGTCTTGGCGAAACTGTGCGTCGAGTTAATTTTGGGAAAGAAGTATTCTTCCACTTCTGTAAGATCACGCGATAAAGCAATACTAGGATATCGACCTTATGCCAACCTGCGGTTGCTGGGTCGAGGGTAGACCTTGGCTGCCCTGTCGGATTGCTCAGGCGGTGGCTGTCTGTTGGTGATACAATCGCCAGCCTCCGGTGCGCCCACACGTGCTCGTCTAAGCATGAGCGACGGCCGCCTGACCCTCCGTGGCGTCGAGGTACTGCGTAAGAGCGCAGACGAGATGATAAAAGATGCTGGCGGGAACGTCGCTGGCCTGTGACCGGCCGCGTTCGTCGATCTGGTCGATCCACAGGCCGAGCGGCGCCGGGTCGATATGCCAGCGGAACAATCGGCCGACACGCGCCTCGATTTCCGGCTTGAGGTCGGGACCGCCGCCCGCGCCATCCAGCGCGATGGCCGCCTTGATCGCCTCGCTTTGCGGCCAGCTGCGCGACACCCGGTCGAGTGGCAAGCCCTGCCGCGACACCGCGCCATAGGCAAGACCCGTCGCCCGATTGAGTCCGTTGGCGATCGCCGAGGCGTAGAGCTTGCGCGCATAGGCGGTGAGGTCCTTCTGCCCGCTCTTGTTTGCGAAATCGACGAGCAGTGAAGCCCACTCGAAATGATGCCCTGGCTCGGTCCAGGCTCCCTGGTCTCCGGTTGCTGGCCGCCAGTCGTCGTCGAAATATTCGCCTAGCGTCCAGCTCTCGGCGTCGAAGAAATGGCTGCGGAAGAGATCGATGATGCGCGCGGCGCGGCGCAGGTGCGCCCGGTCGCCAGTCGCCGTATGCCAGGCGAGAAACGCTTCCAAGAGGTGCATATGCGGATTGGATCGCCGCAGCCCCACACCCGCCGAGGTTTCGAGAAATCCGGTCATGCGTTGGTCCTCGAGATGCGCGTCGAGAAAGGCGAAGGTTTCTTCGCCGAGCCGCAGCGCGTCGGGGTTGCCGCATCTATGGGCGTGGGCGAGCGCCAGAAGCACGCATGCGTGATCGTAGGCGTCCTCGGCGGCATCCGCGACGCTGCCGTCGACGTTGAGGGCGCGCACCCAGCCGCCGCGGTCGGTGCGGCCTTTGCCGGCCATGAAATCCAGTCCATGGGCGATCAGCCGGTCAGCCGGTCCGTCCCAGCCATGGGCCTTGGCTACCGCAAACGCATAGATCTGACGCGCCATGGTGCGCATACGCTTCGGTTTCATCAGCGGCGCCGCATCGAAGCCCAGCCTCTCAAAGAAGCCGCCATGCGCCTCGTCGATACCAGCGGTCGACCAGAGCGGCAGCGTCTCCTCGAAAAGCCAATGGCGGACGCGCTGCCGCCAGGCCCCGCTAACCAGCACCCGGTCGTGCGCCGGGGTGAATTTGGTTTCGAGCCGGCCGCTCCTTTCGAGCTGTTCAACGACTTTTTTGACGTTCTGGCTGTGGCTGACAGGTGCCACGAAGGTGGCGTCGACCGTCGCCACGATGGCGATGTCCTTGAGGCCGATGGCCGAAAGCAGCCGCCCCTGACTGCGGATATAGGAGTTTTCGCAATCGATCGCGACGACATCGCCGACGATGACGTTGCCGGCCTTGTCGGATGGGCTGACGTCAAGCAGCGACTGCCATGAACCCAGATCGCTCCAGCGAAATTCCGCCGGCACCATCGCAATCTCCTTGGCCCGCTCCATGACGGCGTAGTCGATCGATATTGAGGGGATCGCGGCGTACAGGTCGGGCGGCATGTAGCGGCCGGTCAGGTCGCTCCTTGCAGCTTTCCAGGCTGCTTCGGCTCCTTGCCAGACATCTGGCTGGAATTTGCAAAAGGCGTTGCGCATTGCGCTGGCGCGAAACAGGAAGATGCCGGTGTTCCAATAGAAATTTCCGGCTTCGATATAACCTTTGGCCGTCGCCAGATCCGGCTTCTCGACGAAGCGCGAGACATCGAGCACGCCGTCTTTCTTGCCTGAGACTTCAATATAGCCGTAGCCGGTTTCGGGCTGGACCGGCGTGATGCCGAAAACCACCAGGCGGCCGGCCTCCGCGGCGGGAACGCCGCGCGAAACCGTTTCCCAGAATTGGCGGTCAGTCGAAATCTCGTGGTCGGAAGGGACGACGAGGACGATAGCGTCGCCATATGCCGTGATCGTCTGCAGCGTCGCGATCGCCACCGCCGCCGCCGTATTGCGCCCGAGGGGTTCGAAGATAGCGCCGCCGCCGGCCAGGTCGATGCCGGCTACGTCGGAGCGCACACGCTCGGCATGCCGCTCCGACGCAATCAGATAGATTGGGGTCTGGCCTTCCGACCGCGCCTTGAGACGGCGCAGGGTCTTGACCAACATCGAACCGTCGCCTGAGAAGTCGTGGAACTGCTTCGGATTGTCCTCGCGCGAAAGCGGCCATAGCCGCGAGCCGACGCCACCGCTCATAACGAAACTGACGATGCGTTCTGTCATGCCCCTGCTGCCGGTTTGCGTTAGAATGTCTGGTTGTAGGCGCCGACCTCGCTGCTGCGGCGCAACACGGCATCGACCGCTTCGAACATTTCCCGGCGTCTTGCCGCCGAAATCGGGCTCTCGACGACGACGACGATTTCCGGCTTGTTGGACGAGGCCCTGACCAGGCCCCAAGTTCCATCCGCCGCCACCGCGCGCACTCCGTTCACCTTAATGAGGTCTGCGATTGGCTGCCCGGCGAAACTTTCGCCGCGCTCCGCCATGGCTTGGAAATCCGCGACCACGCGCTCCACGACGCCATATTTAACCTCGTCGCCGCAATGAGCCGACATTGTCGGCGTGCCGAAGGTCACCGGCAGCTCGCGGTGAAGATCCGCCATTGTCTTGTGCGGATTGCGGTCGAGCATCTGGCAGACGGCGATCGCCGTTACCAATCCGTCGTCATAGCCGCGGCCGATCGGTGGATTGAAAAAGAAATGTCCCGATTTTTCGAAGCCGGCGATGGCGCCGAGTTCGGCCACGCGCCGCTTGATGTGGGAATGTCCGGTTTTCCAGTAGTCTGTGATTGCGTCATTCGCTTTGAGAGCCTCGTCGGTCGCAAAAAGGCCCGTCGACTTCACGTCGACGACGAAGGTGGATCCTGGATGCAGCAACGAAATGTCCCGCGCCAGCATAACGCCAACCTTGTCGGCGAAAATTTCATTGCCTTCATTGTCGACGACGCCGCAGCGGTCGCCGTCGCCGTCAAAGCCAAGCCCGACATCGGCGCCAGCCTCCAGCACCTTGTCGCGGATCGCGTGCAGCATCTTCATGTCTTCGGGATTGGGATTGTAGCGCGGAAATCTGTGGTCGAGTTCCACGTCCAGCGGGATGACTTCGCAGCCGATCCGCTCAAGCGCCTGGGGAGCGAAGGCTCCGGCAGTGCCGTTGCCGCAGGCGGCCACCACCTTCAGCCTGCGGCCGATGGTTTTGCCGCCAGTCAGATCCTCGATATAGGTTTCGCGAAACCCCGGTATGAATTTGTAGGCGCCGGCGCTGTTGAGGTCGAAGTCGCCGTTGAGGACAATCTCCTTCAGTCTGCTCATCTCCTCCGGCCCGAAAGTAAGCGGCCGCTGCGCTCCCATTTTGACGCCGGTCCAGCCATTTTCATTGTGCGAGGCGGTAATCATCGCCACCGACTGCGCGTCCAGTGCGAACTGCGCGAAATAGGCCATGGGCGACAGCGCCAAACCTATGTCCTTGACGCGCGCGCCCGCCGCCATCAGACCCGAGACCAACGCCAGTTTGATCGCCATCGAATAGCTTCTGAAGTCATGCCCGGTGACGATCTCCGGACCGGCTCCCATGCGCAGGATCAATGTGCCGAGCCCCATGCCCAGCGCTTGCACACCGATAAGGTTCAATTCTGGATCTGTTGCTGAATCGGGATGCCCGAACCACCAGCGCGCATCGTACTCGCGGAACCCGGTCGGCTTGACGAGGGCGCTGGTTTCAAAGGCGAAGGTGTTGGGCTTGGCTTCGCCAACGAGCGTCGGTGTCACGGGCTTTAGAGGCTCCACATTGCGTTATCCAGTCCTACCACGCCTCTGTCGCCGGACAACATCATGATTTCGGCTGCATCGCCCTGCTTCGGGAGCACGCCTCTACGCCTCTTAATCACATCGGAGCAAGCCGGCCCATAGCCAAAGGGATGGCTCGTCGATGGCTGCGGCTCCTGTATTCTGCGGTTTGCGCCGCGCGTGGTGCGAATCAGGACTGCCTCGAAAGGCGTTTTTGATGTTTACCAGCCTAGCCGGACAATGTCGCTGATCACTGCAATAGGCCATTTATTTCGTCGGGAAGCGGAGAACGCTCAATTCGAGCGCTTGGATCACCTGCTAGTCAAGCTGGGCCGCGATCTTGACCGTGAATTGGAAGCGCTTGCGGGTGCGAATGAAAGAATAGCCGCCTGTGCGGCTTTTGCTTTCGAGGCCCTCGAAAATGGCGAGGATCAGGAGCAGATATCGGCGCGGCTCGATGCGCTGACAGAGGCGATGGAACACCGTCGCGAGCGATTTGCATTGGCGAAGCTGAAGCGCAAATTTGTAAACAGAACCAGAAGGGAATTGGCGCGGCTGCGCCAGCGCGACGATCGGGCGGATCGAGCAAGAAACAAGCGATCAGAGACGCTTGCGGGCGCAAGCCCATACGCCGTTTGGCGGCGTTTACCTCACGACGCACAGGCGTAAAGTTTGGCAGCTGGGAGACAGGGCCTTGCCAAAGATGCGCAGTTTTGCCGATCGCCAGGAGCAGATTGTCCGGCCCCCGAGGGGGAGCTGCAGGCTAAGTTGCGTGCAAGAGCCGAGCGCGGAGGAATGATGGACCGTGTGCTCGACAGCCAATGGTCGCCTGCCGGCGACCAGCAAAACTCCGCCGTTCAGGAGTTTATCGGGCTTTCCGACATCACGGAGTTTCTGAGGCGTTATTTGCGCTTAATCGCGGGGTGTGTCGCCGTCGCGCTAGGGCTGGCCTGGTTCTACAACGCCACCACCTATCGGGTCTTCACAGCAACGACGCAGATCCTGATTGAGCCGAAACTGCCTTACCTCCTGCAGCAGCAGGCGGCTGAGGTGAACCTGTCGCTCGATACGGCGCAGGTGGAAAGCCAGATCGCCGTGATGAAGTCGGAAAAGATCGCGGCGATGGTCATCGACCAGCTCGATCTCGTCAACGACCCGAGCTTCAACCGACCTCATACACCCACGATCGGCGATCGGTTTCGCAAATTGGAGGCGATCGTTTTCGAGACGCTCGGGCTGGATGGGGCGTGGGTTTCTGGGATCGGAGCTCTTGTGCCCGAAAGCGCATCGTCCACGCCCCCAACACCATTGAGTGAATTCGAACGCAAGCGGCGCACAATGGAGATTTTCCGGAAGGGTCTCGACGTGTGGCGGGTCGGGGTGTCGTACGCGATTAATATATCATTTTTTTCGCTCGATCCTGAGGCCGCCGCAAAGATTGCAAACGCCACCTCCGAGGCCTTCGTTCGTGAACAGATCGAGACCAAGGCCGAGGCTGCCAAGCAGGGCGGCGCCTGGCTTGAAAAGCGTCTGCAGGAGCTGCGCGCCCAGATGAACGCAGCAACCCAGGAAGCGCAGGAATTCCGCTCGAGGCACGACTACAGTGTTAGCGCGCGCGATGATTTGCCACCCGAGGGCGAGGAACAAGCGCCCACGCTGGAGGAACTGGAAGTGACGGCCGACACCTACAGCAAGATGTATGAGAGCTTCCTGAATGCCTACACCAATTCCGTCAGCCAGCAGTCCTATCCGGTCGCCGACGCGCGCGTGATCACGGCGGCGGCGCCCCCGCTCTACCCGAGCGCGCCGCGGCCGAAGCTCGTGCTTGCGTTCGGCGCGCTCGCAGGCATCATGGCAGGTATCGGATTGGCGTTCCTGCGCCACACATTCGACTGGACCGTAAGATCGCCGCGACAGATACGCGAACAGCTGGGCCTCGATTGCATCGGCGAGCTGCCGCCGACCGGCAGGAGGCAATTGCCGCGCCGCCCCGACGAGGTGGCAAGCGCGCCGCAGTCGCGCTTCAGCCACGCGATGAGACGAGTCAAGACCGCCATCAGCCTTTCCGACACTGTCCATCCGATAAGGTGCCTGGGCGTTACCGCCGCCACGCCTGGCGATATGAAAAGCGCATTTGCGAGCAATCTGGCGACGCTTTACGCGGCGTCGGGCCTGCGCACGCTGGTCATCGACGCTGACCTCCACTGCCCTGAACTGACGGCGCGATTGCTCGGCCGGGAAAGCTTCGACGAGCATCGTCCAAAATGCATGGACCCCATCAGCGTCAACATTATCACCGCGCCTGGGCGCACGTTCGACATCTTGCCAGTCTGGGTGGTGAAAGCAAAGAACCTTCTGGCCCCACGCACACTGCAAGCGCTTCTTGCCGATCTCCACGCCTATGACATCGTCATTGTCGATCTTCCGACCCTGGCCAATGGTTCCGACGGCCTGGCCGCCGGGTCCGCGCTGGACGGCGTCGTCATGGCGGCCGAGTGGGGCAGGACCCACATCGATACGCTTCGCGAACTCGCCAGCACCGTCAAGGCAAGCAGGACCACAATCCTCGGCGTGCTGCTCACCAATGTCCGCGCCGCGCCGGCCAAGCGCCGCGCCTAGGCGGCTTCGGCAATGCGGGTAGAGGGCTAATGCCTTGGGATTAGGGCGTAGGCTTGCAATGGTAGCGCTACAACCTTTGCCCTTCTTGCCGACTAGAGGCATAGCTTGGGATGGTGTGCGTAAAGGCGCAACGTGGACAGCAATGCCATGACCATGGATGCTTTTGACAATCGGCCCCGGCATCTCGTTTCATGGCTCGGTGCGCCGTCCCCCGTGGCTATGCAGCACCAGAGCCCCCCCTCCTTGGACGGATCCATGCCCTTGCATCAAGGATTTTCGACCGTTTCCCAGATGGCCATGGCCGAGGTCGCCTCGGACCCTGATAGACCGTCGCCAGCCGGAAACGCGGGAGCGTACTTGCAACGACCCCTTGGTGGTTGGTCCAAGCGGGTGGCCGATGTGCTCATCGCCGCCACCGCTTTGGTCCTTGCCGCTCCCGTGATGCTTTTGGTGGCGCTCCTGATCAAAATGACGCTCGGCCGACCGACGGTGTTTTCCCACACGCGCGTGGGCTTGGGCGGAAAGCCGTTCAACTGCTACAAATTCCGTTCCATGGTCGCTAATTCCGCAGAAGTGCTGAACCAGCACCTGGCCAAGAACCCGGATGCCGCCAGGGAATGGGAGGAATTCAGGAAGCTCAGGAATGATCCTCGCGTAACGCCGCTTGGGCAGATGCTCAGGAAATCGAGCCTGGACGAGCTGCCGCAACTGTTCAATGTGCTTCGCGGCGAGATGAGCTGCGTTGGACCACGACCGATTGTCCAGGACGAGCTCGGTCGCTACGGATCTCATGTGGGCGAGTACCTTCAAGCCAGGCCCGGCCTGACCGGACTGTGGCAGGTGTCGGGACGCAGCAGCACCGACTATGCCGAGCGCGTATCGCTCGATAGCCACTATGTGCGCAACTGGTCGCTGTGGTTGGACCTTGTCATCATGTTGCGAACGGTGATTGCGGTCATGCGTTTCGACCGAGCCTCATAGTTCGGGCCGGTCACCTCCCGTTTTCGGCATGGCGGCGCCAGGCGATCGCCAGCCAGACCCCGATGACGTATCCGGACTGAAGCGCAAGCACCAAAATCACCAGGGAAGAGAAGGCCACGGAGGGGGACAGGCCCAAGCCGTTCCAGGCCAGGATCGCCAGGACCATCACCGTGGTCACGGCGATGAGGGCTGGCGCCTTATAGCGCAGGCCCAACAGGACTCCTGTGGCCGCCACGGCCAATACGCTCATCAGCACTGGACTCTCCAGACGTCCCACGGACGCCCCCTACAATCCCCTCGCGACTACTAGAGGGATTCGCATGAGAATTTAACTGGAAATCGTGCGCGGCGACGATCTGTCAACAGGCGCCGCGTGGAAAATGGGATGGAGAGGCGCGCTTGTACGCGGAAAGGCGCGTTTGGCGAACTGAGAGGGCCTGGTCAGTTGGTGCCCGCAGCGTCCAGCGCCGCGGCCGGGCTGGTCACGGGCCGCGTCAAATCAGGCGCAGCTGGGTGAGCGGCGGAAATGGCGGACTGCGGCAACGGAATTTCGATCTTGACGGAGTCGCCCGGTTCGATCGGGGTTGTTTCGTCGGCAATGAATTCGGTCGGCCCGGTTCCTGTGGTGCGAACGATCTTGTAGACGGGCTGGACCCTTTCCGAGCGGGTCCTCATGGCCAGCAGTGCCGGGGCAGTGATCTCCGACTCGTGGAGCAACTGCACGGCCGTATCGGCCCTCCTGGTGATCTCGTTCAGCTGCGTTTGCGTTTCGCGCAGCGTTTCAGCCACCTCATTGGCCCGCCGGTTGCGAAGATCGACTATCGCAATGTCGGTTCTGCTGATCTCCTGGCGCGCGCGCAGGAGCGAGGTTTGCGCCGTCAGCCTGTCGCTCTGGATCTGGGCAAGGGTGCGTTCCAGCGCCAGCTCCCTTGGCGCGGCGGCGAGGCCCTTTTGGACCAGCGAGGAAACGCCGGACAATTCCTGCTGGATCAGTGCGACCTGCTTGTCATGAAAGGTAAGCTGGGTTTCCAGCGACGCCAATTCCTTCTCGAGAAATTCCCTCAATTCGCTGAGCGAACGCAGCTGCGTTCTCAGCCCGTCGGTGCGGGCATCGAAGATCATACGTTCCTGTTGCATCAACAGTGCGACCGAGCCTTCGGTGCTGCGTTGCGTCAGCGCGGCGGGAAAGCTGATCTGCTTGCTGTCTGCAAGCTCTGCCTCCAATCTGGCCTTGCGGGCCAGAAGGCTGATGTGGGTGAGTTCAAGAAGACCAACGTCGCCGCGCGCCGCAATCACTTCGCGCTCCAGCCGGGAAATGTTTTCCTCGCGGGTCCGCAGCCCACCCGCTATGCCGATCGCCTGCAGGACCGTCAGGCCTGGCCGGTAGGGGAATTCGCCAGGTTGTGTGACGTGGCCGACTATGTAGAAGGGCCTGAACTGAACGATCTCGACGGCAACGTCGGGTCTGCGTCCGAGACCCATCTGCTGCATCAGGCGGTCAGAAATCGCGCCGGCGAGCTCGCTGGTGGCGGTTCCTTGCGCCTCGACCTGGCCGGCGAAGGGAAGGAAGAGCGTCCCGTCCGCGCCAACGACGAATTCGTCATTCAGCGCGGTCCATTCAAAGATCACGTCGCGCGATGGCCGCCACTCGTAGATCTTGAGCCGAACCTTGTCTTGTGGGCCTAGAAGATATTCGCCCGCGGGCAGCGGTTGCGGGTGCGCCGCCACTACGATAGAAACGGCACTGGCGAGGGCAAGCCGCTTTAGCACTGAGAAACGAAACTGGGTGGGACGTGCGGCTATTGCAGATAATTTCGGAATCATCACATGCACCCGCTAGATCTTGAGGATGTATTCGGGCTCGATGCGCCCGCTGAGCACGTGCGCTATGGCCAGTAGATTGCCGCGCAGCCGGCCGCGGCGATCGACATATGTTTCGGGCCAGAGGCTGCGGGCCAGGTTGGCGATGACGTTGCGGCCCATCAGGGGCAGCGCGAAGCTCGCCGGGA
Organism: Mesorhizobium sp. WSM2240; assembly: GCF_040438645.1. NCBI lineage: Bacteria > Pseudomonadati > Pseudomonadota > Alphaproteobacteria > Hyphomicrobiales > Phyllobacteriaceae > Mesorhizobium > Mesorhizobium sp. WSM2240. The sequence goes on along the minus strand of NZ_CP159256.1, from coordinate 517,385 downwards.
CGGATCCCTTCAGAACGAGGTAGATCGGATTGGCGACCTGCGAATAGCCGAACCGCTTGCCGCTGACGCGCCCGGCCTTAAGACCCAGATGGACGCCTCTTATGGCATTGACGCAGACCACGCGCCCGCGCGACCGCAACTGGCTCGTGAAGTCGATATCCTCCTGCCAACCATACAGCACAAGGCGTTCGTCGAAGCGCAGATCTCCGACGAGACGGGCGCGGATTGACATGTTGCAGCCGTACGCCCCGACATGGTCGACCACTGGCGCCCTGACGGGCTTGTCCTCGTGTGAGGCGCCGAGCGCAGCGGCCGCATCGTCCCAGGTCAGACCGGCGTTGCTGGCTCCATCCCTGACCACCCGTCCCATGATCACCGCCCAGCCATGATGGTCGGTAAAGGACCTTTCGACCAGCTCGAGATAGTCGTCGGCAGGCACAAAGTCGTCGTCGAAGAAGGTGATGATGTCGAAGCGGCCGAGCGCCGGCGCCATCGCGGCGTTCCGTTGCACCGCAAGACCGCGGCTGCCAAGGGCAAGCGAGACGGGAAAGGGTGAGGTTTCGGGTATATCGACGTGCGACGAGTCCGGCGCCGACACGATGACTTCATCCGGCAGCCTGGACTGGCGCGCCAGATGCGCGAGCAGGCGCAGCACCTGCCGGGGGCGGCCGAGTGTCGGAATTATCAATGCGAGCTTCATGCTGGCTCCGTCCTGCAGCAAGGAGCCTAGCCCTGCGCGCCGCGCCGGACAGCCTGCAAAAAAGGAGGCAGGGGGCGTTGCCCATCGCCCTTGGCACCGGCTTTGGGAGTAACCGCTGCCTCGCGCGGGCGTAGCGGCACAGCCTTAGGGATGAGCCCTTTGCGCAGGTGCGGCCGCTCCTAGCCGATCGGACAGCTTGTTGGTCCATGGGCCCGATCCGAAACTGGCGCAAGTGCTTGGGGCGTCAAGGGACCCGACCAGGCGCGACGAGGACATTCGCCATGCGCCATGAACGGATCGACGCCAGACCGACGATTTTTTCGACCAAATTGCCGGAAATTGCGGCCGGCCGCGAGGCGGCGATCGCAGTTGTGCATGACTGGTGCCCGACCTTTCGGGGCGGCGAACGCGTGCTCGCGCAAATCTGCAAGCAGTTCCCGAAGGCGGAAATCTTCACGCTTTTCGACTTCCTGCCCGCCGAGATAAAGGAGCAGTATTTCAAAGATGTGGAATTCCATGCGTCTGCGGCCAACCGGATCCCGATGGTGCAGAAATTCTACCGGTCGCTTTTTTTCTTCTGCCCCTTCCTGATCGAACAGTTCGACGTGACGGGCTATGACGCGGTCATCTCGTCCTCGGCCGCCTTCTCGCGCGGCGTGATCACCAGGCCGGATCAGCCACATCTTTGTTATGTGCACAGTCCTGTCCGCTACGCCTGGGACGAGCAGTTTTCCTATCTTCAACAGGGGAGACTGGGCTTTGGCCCGAAGGGAATGCTTTATCGGTACATGCTGCATCGCCTGAGGACGTGGGACACCAGGACCGCTCACGGTCCGGACCTGATGCTGGCGAACTCGAATTATGTCCGCTCCCGTATTCAGCACATTTACGGGCGCGACGCCCGCGTCGTTTACCCGCCGGTCGCCTTGGACGAGTTGCCGTGCGTGGAGGACAAGGACGACTATTATGTTTCTGCGTCCTTCCTCGCGCCTTACAAGCGCACCGATCTTGTCATCCAGGCATTCAACGAAATGCCGTCGCGGCGGCTGATCGTCGTTGGCGAAGGCCAGCAATCAGCCAATCTGCGGGCGCTGGCCGGACCGAACGTCACCTTTTCGGGTTTCCTGCCCCGCAAGGAGTATGTGGACATGCTGGCGCGGGCAAAGGCGATGGTCTTTGCAGGCTGCGAGGATTTCGGCATAGCGCTGGCTGAGGCGCAAGCGTGCGGGACGCCGCTGATCGCATTTGGCCGCGGCGGCGCGGCAGATATCGTGCAGCGCCTGGGATCGTCTGCCAGCCCCACGGGGGTGCTGTTTAAGGCGCAAACGGTCGATCACATCAAGGAGGCGGTGGACCGTTTCGAGGAAAGCGGCGAGATGATAACACCCCGCGCCTGCGCCCAGAACGCGAGGCGGTTTTCCGAGGAGAATTTTGATCGGGCGATCCTGGAGTCCTTCGAGGAAGTCCAGGCCCTCCACGCCGTCACGTGAGTTCCAATTCCAGTCCAGCTTGGACGTGAACGCCATCCGCGATGGCCATCGCCTCCAGATAGCGCGAGGCGGTGCGCCTCCAGCTGAACCTGGAAGCTATTGCCCGGCCTTTTCCGATCATCTGCAAGCGCAGGCCGGGCGAGGCGCGCAGCCGCATGAAGCTGTCGAACCATGCATCGGCATTATCGGGCGGGGCGAAGAGCGCCGCGCAGCCGCAGATTTCGGGCAGGCTCGCGCGGTCGGAAACGACAACCGGGCAGCCAATCGCCATCGCCTCCAGCGCGGGCAGACCAAAACCTTCGGTCAGGGAAGGAAAGGCAAGGCACATCGAATCCTTCAGCAGAGCCGCCAGCTGGTGGTCTGGAATGCGTCCGAGCCAATGGACGTTTGTCGCTTCGGCTCGCGATTGGCCGGACCTGAAAACGCGCGGATCCGACATGCCAACGATGGCGATCCTCAGTCCTGCGCGGCCGAGGCGATCGGCCATGTCCAATATGAACCCCGCATTCTTGTGAGGCGCTACGCTGCCGATCATCACGATGGTGTCGCGCGACGCCGCCAGCCGCGTCTCGGCCGAGTGCTCGGGCTTCCACCGCAACGCATGCTCATGACCGTTCGGGGCCAGGAAAAGCTTGCCTGCCGGGGCGATTGCGTGGCGGATGATCTCCTCCAGAGAATAGGCCGATACCGTGGAGACGCTCCAGGCCGCGTGTCCAAGAGCAGGCAGCAGCACGCGATAGAGGGCGCGAAACGCCAGGGAGTAGCTCTGCGGGGCGTTCCAAACGTTGGCGTCATGGATGCATAGGATCTGCTTGCTCGCGGCGACCGGCCCGGTGTTGCACAGGCTGAGCAGGCCGATTCCCTTGGAACTGGCGGCAAGCGCCGCCTGTTCCCAGACGTGGCCGTGGAGGCCGCCGACCTGCCGGATTTCGATGGCTTTAAGCTCAAGGCTTTCAGCTCCAGGCGGGACCAACAGTTCCACCTCCAGGCCGCGCGCGAGCGGCGTCTGCTCGGCGATCCAGGAATCGAGCGCCCGCACGATTTCGCCCGCATAGCGCTGGACGCCGGTCGTCGGCTGAGAAAGAAACCGCCCGTTGATCGCCCAGCGCCGTGGCATGACCGCCCCTCGAGGTTAATGCGTGATTTGCACAAAGCTCAGTGTGAATGCGAAAGCCTTGATGGTCATCACGGCCATTCGGTCAGGACTGGCCGTGCGCATCATCCGGCACGGCGAGAAAGGGTAGGGTGCTACCTCAAACGTCTGAAGGTCGCGCATTGGACGCTGATGCTAATCTTTGTCGGGAGCTTAGAGCTGACGGAAAGCAGAAAGCATGGACGAGGTCGGGCCAGAGAGAGGGGCGGCAAAACCGGTAGCCATCAATGGGTTCGCGCCCGTTCTTTTGGCGCACCCGCTCCAGACAGCTTTGTTGGACGGTCCTGAGGTAACCCAAAATATGCCCGAGCGGGCGCCGGTCCTCCCCGCAGCCCGGGAACGGCGATGGACCCTCAATGGCGACTTCGTCGGGCTGCGGCCGACGGGGGTCGCGCGCTACGCCAGTGAGGTGACCTTGGCGCTGGATGCGCTGGTGGCGCAAGGCCACCCTCTGGCCCGTGATTTGCGCCTCGACGTCGTCGCTCCTCGCCATCTCCCAGAGACGCTTCGCCTCAAGGCCCTGCCGGTTCGCGTCGTCCCCGAATTCCGCCGGCCGAGACTTCCCCAATTCTGGGTCCAGGCCCAATTGCCGCGGCACGTCCCAGGGGGGCTGGTCAGCTTCTGCAATCTTGCCCCCGTGTTGCTCAGGCGGCAAATAGCCTGCATTCACGACATGCACACGAGGCTGATGCCCGAAAGCTATACAAGAGGCTTTCGCTGGGCGCATCGCTTGATCCTTCCGTTGCTCGGCAGCCGCGCCGCCCGCATCACGACGGTCTCGGAATTGTCGCGCGGGCATCTCGTCGAGTTCGGGGTCGCAACTGCCGGGAAGATCGTCGTCACCTACAACGGCAGCGATCACGCCTTGAGATGGGATGCGATGAGATCAAAGATTTCAGTCGATTCCGCGCGGCCCTATGTGCTTTGTCTTGGGCGTCGCGACCAGGCATATAAAAACGTCGGTCTTTTGGTGCGGCTGGCCTCGTTGCTCGGGGAGATGGGACTTGATCTTTGGATGCCGGGGGATGTCGACGAGGCGACCGTGAGGCGGTATGCGCCGTCGAAACCGGACAACCTTGTGCTTCCAGGCCGCATCAGCGATGACGACTTTAAAAAGGCGCTCATGGGCGCCGTTTGCTTTCTGTTTCCGTCTCGGATCGAAGGTTTTGGCCTTCCCGCAATCGAGGCAATGGCTTGTGGTTGCCCGGTTGTGGCTTCAACGTCGCCCTGCCTTCCCGAAGTCTGCGGGGATGCAGCCCTTTACGCCGATCCGGACGATCTCTACGCATGGGCCGAGATCGTCCGGCTTATCACCGTCAACAAAGACCTGCGAAACCGGTTGGTGCAAAGCGGGCGTGCGCGAGCGGCGAATTACTCGTGGCGCGCGATCGCCGAGACATATCTTGAGCTGATGATGGAGGTCGATCTGGAGCTGTCCGCGGGCTAGTCCGGTCAACGAGCGCACCAACGCCGTACAATCTGCAGAACATGGTTCGGTTTGGATAAAGACGCCGACCAGCGATCGCACGAGCTGGAAACCACTGACGGCTGGTCAAGCCGCCGCGCCAAGGTTGCGGGCGACTTCCCGCAGCACGCGCATGGTCGTCACCAGGTCCTTTTCATCAACGTCGTAGAGCACCCGTTCGCGAACCGCGGTTGCGAACTCGCGAATGGCCACGGCCTCTTCACGAGCCTGGTCGGTCAGATAGATTGCCTTGGCCCGCCGGTTTCCTTCCACGGTGCGACGGGTGACAAAGCCTTTCTTGACCAGCGCATCGATCAATATACCGATTGACGCCTGTTCAATCTCCAGGGCCTCGGTGAGTTGCGCCTGGGTCAATCCATCTTGCTTGGCCAGACGCATGAGCAATCGGGCGTGTGCGAGTGTTAGGCCGCAGGCTTTCGCGCGTTCCTCGAAAAGCGAGCGAAGCTTACGATCTACCTTGACAAGATCTTCGACGAATGTGGCTTTAGATGAAAAAAGTGCCATAATTCAGCCATATATGCTTGCACCGCGTGTATAGCACGGTGGCAAGGCGTTTACGGTTGCATCCAGGTCGTTTGGCGCCCTGAGTTGCGTTGTCCTGGCAGATGATCGCGGCTGGCCGAAGCTAATCTGCGTCATTGGACTGGCAGCGTCGCGACGAGTGCAGGCCGCGCCGCTGATGCATGAGGAACCGGGTCGGTCCGCCTCCGTGTCGCTTCGCACCGGAGGTAACCGCCATTCGCGCATTCGTGCATCAAGGTCATGACGCGCCCATCTACCGCACGACCGCCAGACGGTCGCCGAATCTAAGCATCTTGTCGGCGGCCGAAAAGACAAAGATATCGCCTTTGTAGAGCCTGCGACGCAGTTCCTCGTCATCCAGTTTCGAGTTAATGAACAGAGCCGACATGATCTTCTCCCCAGGCAGGAAGCTCGAAAGGCGCGGCGTCCGAACGCCGCAGGCTCGCGAGGCTGTTTAAAAATTACGTGAGCGACAGCCGCAGCGACAGTGCGACATTTGGAGTAACCCAGTTTCGTGAAGGTTCATTCGCCTTAGGTACTTTGACATTTCGGCGAAGAGTTCCGCGCAAGCGAGGCGACCTGGGAAAACAATGGCTGCGATTGTGTCGTCCCGCAGGTTCGAAAAAGCAGACAGAGCAGGAGTGGAGATCGGACGGACCTCAGGAGAATGGCGCTCGTCTGCTCAAGGATTCCACAAATCCAACCGATCTAAGAAACTGAGATTCGAAAACTCTGCCTAAAAAGGCGCCAAAGCACGGGGAACCGAGGAACATGTTTTCGGCTGAACGCGCTATTGCTGCCGTCCAGCGACCTGTGCGGCTTCAGAAGCCTCCTGCCGCACCTATCCTTTGACAATGCGGGAGCCGTTGTGAAAAGCGGATCTCCGTGGAAGCGCTGCAAAATCAAAACGCAAAACCGCCGTTCCGGATTGGAAAACTGCAGCGGAGCAGTATCAACCGTGCGCCCACCTGAGGGCAGGTGAGTGTCGGAAGGTCAGTGCCCAAGGGCTGATCGCCTTCCGGCCGTCGGCGAGATACTGGCGCAAGGAACTGGCGGACGATTGGCAGAGGCCGCGTTCGGCAAATCACCTGCAACATTCCATTGCTGCAATTCGCAGCCGGAGCCGTCATCGCGAACAAAGGTCGGCGTTTGATTTGCGGTCCTACCTGTCCACCGTCGAGCGCGCCGTCGGGAGGTCCCCGTCTTGTCCAATCCAGGCTACCGCCTCCTCAAGGGAGTTAAAGTTCCTGTGTTGCCCGCTCAGCGGGCCAAAACCCGTCTCGAGAAACCACTTCCCTTTCGTGGCGTATGTTTCCTCATCGATTTGAGTAAGCACCGCTACGAGCAGGTTCGATTTCAAGACGAGAACCCCAGCTTCGCCGCCTTCCACAGTCGCGACGCGGATATCGGTGAGTGAAAAGTCATGGCCTAGCGTCACATCGTCCATTATCAAGCCCGTCCAAAATCGGTTGCAAAGCACCAATTGGCAAAAGTGAATGGCATTCAGAATCCGGAAAATTTGATGCACGAGAGCAGTAACGAAAACTTGATACCCGGATCATTCCGACAGATCAACATCCTGCCTTAGCTATTCAGGACGTACAGGCTACACAGTGGATCTTTTTGCCGTCGAAAATGTTTTATTTTCATGGGTTACGGTATATATCTCATCATTCGGTTGAGCTTCTCCCGCAGCTGCGAAAGGGCCGCCACCTGTTGTGTCTGCTTTCATCCGGCTAAGGAAAGCCGGGCCTTTTCTGAGCACGAACGCCTCGGCGTGCGGTTCGGGCGCGCGGCACTTCATTTCGCGCAGTCTGGCAAGGCCCCGGAAGGTCTCGCGGTCGAACCAGTCCTTGAAGCGCTGCGTACCGAAATGTATGTGAAGGAGGTCGAGTATGTCGGCGGTGAGCGGAACGTAGGCATTTGCTTGGCGAGGGCCGCCATCCTATTTTGGGATTTCGTATTTCCAGCACCCAATCGTCGCGAAAGACCTTCCAGGTCAGTAGATTGACCTCGCGGCGATCTGGGTGAGTGACCACATCGGGATCGACCCGCGCCCTCGAGTTTACACATTCAGGCCTGCAATTCGCGCTCCAAATAAGTTCAACGCCGCCTCGCTCAAAGGACTTATGTCGATCCATGACTAAGACTGGCCCTGCGTGGTCGACCTACGGCGGGGTCGGTTCGTCGTGCGCCGGATAGGGTTTTGGCCACCTGGTCCGGTCAATTCAGTTCGGATTCCTGGAACGGTGGCGAGAGAGATTGCTGCAGTCATCCGGCCAGGCCTGACGGCTGTTATGCCGCTGGAGGCCGCCGACACGGCGGTATTTGGCTTTGCCCCGAAAAGTCGGTCCAGCAGGTGGGCCGGTGTTCAAGTGAGTTGACGATGAGCGGAATTGCCGGAACAACAACCTCGGCAGCCGGTCTTTCGTTCAGCTCAAGAAAAGTCCCGTTAGCGATACAAATATCCACAACCCTATTACCGGCGCCATGATGAAAGGCATGCGACTTGCATGGCCAGAACAGCCGGCGCGGCCAGCGCCGGTAATCGCCCTTGCTGGTCATGGGCGTGAGGCTCGCCGGGATGGGCGGGAAATTCTCCCCGGCGAGCCTTCGATCGCGGATCATGTTAAGCAGCCCATAGTCACCACGCAGGCGCGCCCTCGCAAGGCGTCGAAGCGTCGCCCGGCGCGAGCCGCCCATTATCGCAGCTCGCAGCCGATGCTGTGACAACACTTTGCCATCGAGGATACGCACCAGCCGCCCGCCCGATGCACATGGGCGGCCTGCAAGCGGGCCATCCTTATCTCTTCGTTGTGAACGCGAAAGCGTGACCACCGCAGACTCAACAGGCGCATTGACGAAGCGCTGCCCGGCGATCGTGCGCCCATTCATCCGCCGTCAAAAATCTCCCGACGGCGGATGCGAAATTGTTGTTGGCGATCAGGCCGCAGACGAAGAATTCACCTCCGGCGGGAAAAGATCGTTGATTTTGTAGGCGACTTCGGTCCGGTTCGTCGCTTTCAGCTTTTTCATGATGTTGCGGATGTGGACCTTAACCGTGCTTTCCCGCAGGTTCAGCTCATAGGCGATGATCTTGTTGGCTTTGCCCCGCCTTAGCGCCTGAGCCACTTCCGCCTGCCGGATTGTGAACATTCCGGTGAGCGGCGGCGCCTCGCGTCCGCTGGCATCGAGCAGGTGCCGCATGGCAAGGACACTGCTCGCCGGAACGAAAATACCTCCAGCTACTGCAAGGCCAATTGCTTCCACACAGACGTCGATCCCGACCGAAGTCGGGATGTAGCCGCGCGCGCCGCATTCCAGCGCCTTCAAAATCTGTCCCAGGTCGTCCGTATCGGCAAGGATGACAACCGGCACCGACCGGAACTCGGCGGCAATTCGCGAAATTTCGTCCGAGATGCCGGCATCGGTGACCTTACGGCCACCGAGATTGAAAAGGACCGCGCCCAAGGGCGCATGAGAGGCTTTCTTGGCGCGCCACTGCTCAACCGAGCTCATCGCGCTTACATCCATACCAAGGTTGTGATCGATCAGCGCCTTCGCGAGGCATTCCCGGTCCAGAGCCCGGCTGTCGATGATGAGTAGGGTCTCGGCCCATGCGCCGGGTCCAGGACCGACCGGCGAACCGGACCGTGTGAGGTTAGCACCGTCCCTTGCATGCCCCTGTTGTGAACTGGAGTCGTGTAGTCCTGTAATGGAAGTCATACAAATACCCACCCTTTCCACGCAGATCGCCACCAGGCGACCATCAAGAGCCCCTTACAAAAAAGCTTAGAGAGAAGTTGTATTCCCCACCCGTATGCGAGCGCTTTGGGCAACTTCCGCCCCAGCGGTAGTTTCTATTTGGCTCTTCGCTCCCGCAGGACGAGAACCAAGACTTAGAGTATGTAAAAACGGCGCATTTTCGTTAACATAGGTTAATTTTAAAAAAAAAGAAATTCCGCGGTCAGAAACGTACAGTTGTCTTACGCCAGCGGCAGCGAATGGGCTCCATCCATGGCGAAACTACATCAACCGGAGGTATTCCTTGTCGAAACCAGCAAGCGCCACAAGTTTTTTTCTGCTGAGCACCTCAACAAAGCCGGCTTTGAAAGAAACCATGTCCGATTTTCGCAACTCTCCGAGCGTCCGGTTTACGTGTACGGTCGTTAGACCGAGGATGTCTGCAAGTTCCTGCTGAGTGAGAGGGCATTCATACCGGTTGCCCGATGCGAGGCCATAGGCGGAGAGCCTCTCCTCGAGCTCGAGGAGAAAGTGAGCGGTCCGGCTCATGGCATTGCGCCGTCCGGCGTTCATCAGATGCTCCGTCAGGATCGAGTTCTGGCGCGCGATCGCGCGTGTCAGCATGTTGCCCAACGGGCGGTGAAGGAGCGTCGCACTGGCGAAGGCGCGCCTCGGCACCTCAAACATTGACACATCCGATATTGCCGACAGGGTGGAGATGTTGGGGCCGTCGACGGCTCTTACCCCTATCACGTCACCCCTGAGGGGCGTATCAATTATCTGGCGGTCGCCATTCTGCAGGCCGCGCTGCAGGCACGCCCAGCCCGATTGAACGATGAAGATCCTGTTGTCGACTTCACCCTGGCGGCTAATTACCGAATGCGCCTTATAGTCCTTTGCAACGATCTTCAAAAATGCGTAGGGCTCGCTTTCGTCCCGTGTCAAAGACGCGCCAATAGGATGCGCTTTTATGAATTGAAGCAGTGTTTGATCGTTCATGGAAAAGCTGTAATTCGTCCCACCTGAAGCACAACTTACGATAGATTATTTTGAAAAACCAGTTAACTCACCCCATGTTCCGAGTACTGCCTTTGACGGAGAGATCATACCATGAGCTTAGCTTAATTTTCAGGTTCTGGATATTTTGTCTCGCTCCTCATCCATTTTGGCAAACTATGACGCATTTCCCTTCTGCCGCGGGAGCGGATTCTACGTCCAAAAGTTCGTTGACGGGAGATTGGGGACAGGTCGATCATAACTGCGCGCGCGTGAAAATTGCTCATGCGGCCTGTCCGCACTTGAGGGGCAGGATAGGGGGGCCGTGCCCCCACCCGCCTAGCGGCTCCCCTATCGCGGTCGGCTCAGTTGTCGCCCAAAGGGACTCTCGAGCAACTCCTCCATAAGCTCTCCGACACTGTTCTTGAGCGTTGCGGCGCGGCGGGGCAAACAGCCAGGACGCTCTGGCGCGGCCGTCATTTCTTCTCTCATAAACCAGCTAATGGCCACGACGGTTCGATCATTCAAGTGGCAAAGGGAAAGTCACGGCGTTGCGGATCCGTCGATCGTGTCCGGCCCATGCCGAAGCAATGGGATCAGGCTCGAAACGCCGATCAGTCGCGAGGATCTTGGACCACACGCCAAGGCCGCCGTTTATCCCGACAGGCCAACGCCATGAGCGGACGCCAGGTCAGCCTGTTGTCTATCAAGCGTTGCCTTGCGGCGCAGCCTGGACCAACCATTTCTGGAAGAGATGCTCGGCCACACCTGGCTCAGCATCATCCTCAGCATCATCGTGGAAGGCAGCGATCAACCTGTTGGCCGCAATGCTTGCAATATGGGTTTCGGGCAGCTTCGCCTTCACCTGGCAAGCTCGCTCGTAAATTTCCAGCATTTTTCTGAATTCTTTTGGTCCAATGACGCTCAGCCCAATCAGACCAGACATGCAGGCACCCCCCTCAGAAAGTGCAGGAACACCTTAACACCGCCCAGTGTTGCGCCCACTTTGTCCTAGCACACGTTGAACCTAGCATAGGTTTTTGCAAATGGAAGCGGCGCCTTCCGTTGACCACAGGAACTTATCGTCGCAGATCGGCACTGTACTTTTGGTTGTCTGCCTGCGCGATCCACCTTCGTTCTGTCGAGAAATGCGCCTTATGGAGCTGATGCGGTGGTGACCCGCGTCAGGAGTTGTGCTTTGGCAAGCATCGTCAGTGACTCGTTGGTGAGCGGAACGGCTGATCCTGGCATTGTCCTCTTCATTGAGGGGTGATGACGGGCAGCATCTATGCCGAGTTTTTTTGCTGCGGTGATAAGGGCGGCCAAATCATCGGCGTTGTCTTCGCTCGAAATATCCAGGCGGTAGGACTTCACGCCAAGATCCTCGATGAGATCGAGCTCACTTCTATTCGCACGCCTGGATAGGCCGTTATCGGATGCCCGTTGATGCCCCAACGGAAGTCTGCGTCGGCAGCCACGGTGATTGCGGCGAGAACGCAAGCCACTGTGGTTGATACGCGGATTGACATGACAGCCGATCCTTTTTCGCCCATTCAAGCGGGCAATAGTTACGGCCTCCCACGGGCGGGGCAATTTGCCGATATTGTGAGCGGCGGCACCTGCGCCAGGGGCGACGGCATTCCGGCCGCATCGAATTGGGCTTTGAGGTATCGAGAACACTTGCAGCTGAACCGGAGGGACCCCGGACGTTAGATGTCGAGCTTCTGCATCATCACGGATGACTGCTGGCATAAGGGCGCTTATATTCGATGCCGTCGAAAATAACTGTTTCGGGGTCGGGCGCCGACATTTTCCGCTTTCTGTCGTCACTGCAAAGAAATGTGGGCCAGTCCACAACAAGGCACTCGATGTCAAAAAACCAGTTGCCGAGATAGCTGCCGGTCGACAGTTTGAACATGCTGGCCTCGACGCGTCGCACAGAATCGCCTGACGCAGCTATCCAGGTCCAGGGCTCGTTTCGGGGCGGCTCTGCACTCATCTCCAGCGTCGTGGCCGGCCCGGATACATCACTACGAGCCGCTGCGGCCTGATATCTTCTCATCGCCGCCACGTATTTGACAAGGATAGCCGGCCTGGCGGCGTAAAGGGCAGCCATGTTTGAAGAGCTCGCAGCACCGTGACCGATGCGCTGAACCTTCCCTGCCGCGACACGATCTTGGGCGCCCGCCCGAAGGATAGAACACAGGACGATAGCGGTTATCGTAACCATTGCGGTGGTCATGCAAACGAGCGCGCGCTGGCGTAATAGCTTTGGCACGAGAATTGCTCGTGTTGAAGTCCTTGGCATCATCTGGCGATTATGCCTGAAAATCGCATCAATGCGGAACTTGTCCCATCGGTGAACGCGAGACATCAGGACCATGCAGAGCTTGGCTCAGCGCTTCCCGTAGGCACAGTCACAATCCAGGGTGAATTCGCGGGTGCGCTCGCGCCATTTGGCGTCGCGTCCAAGTCCAAAGCGCAGGGCGCAATCCACCCGCCCATGGGATCTGACAGCCCAGTTGGGTCCTACGTCAACAGAAATGTGCCCTCCGATGCTTCGGGTGTGCGCCGCGATGGCGCGCGTCCGCTAACTAAAACCCGCTGCCGCTGCCGCTCCCGCTTCCACTGCCGCTGCCACTGCCGCTCCCGCTTCCACTGCCGCTTCCACTGCCGCTGCCGCTGCCACTGCCGCTCCCGCTTCCACTGCCGCTGCCGCTGCCGCTCCCGCTCCCGCTTCCACTGCCGCTGCCGCTCCCGCTTCCACTGCCGCTGCCACTGCCGCCGCCGCTTCCGCCGCCGCTGCCGCCGCCGCCGCCGTTGCCGCCGCCGCCGCCGTTGCCGCCGCCACCGTTACCGCCGCCACCGTTGCCGCCGCCACCGTTACCGCCGCCACCGTTACCGCGGCCGCCGCCATTACTGCCCGATCTTCCGTCTCCTCGTTCCTTGCTGGTGACACTGCCGATCAGGGAGGTGGTCAGTGGGGGGCATTGTCCCAATTGGGCAGGCGTCAGAATCGCCTTCCGATTCAGCGCTATACAACAACGTTGGTAGTTGTCTTCAGTTAGCCTCTTGCATTCCCCCGCCGAGAGAACGGGACGAACACTGGATTGTCCTATGGCGGGCTCAGAGAGGCTGCTTGCCACAACGGCGCCTAGTGCAATCCCAAAGGAATATTTGCCAAATTTCCAGAGGACGTGACGCATAACAGTTACTCCAACTAGTAAGGAACTTTTTGCATCGTCTGCTAAGAGCCCTCGCTCGGAAAATTAATAATTCGTTTACCAACCTAAAGAAAACTGCCTAAGCGCATTGCAAAAATAAACCTTTGGAAACCGCCGATCCGGCCCATTTGCGGCCACAATCCCATTGGACTGAGGAGCCATGCTTCGTTTGATTATGGTCCCTTCATTCCTGATAATACTTTCGGCGTGCAATCAGACCGCATCGGTTGGCACGGCCATGCAAGTCTCGGGCTATGCGTTCCCACCTCCAGCTTTCGACGCATTCTGCGGGAGGGAGCCGAGGCTCTGCCGCACTGAAAACGGCAATAATGTCATGGAATTGACTGCCGCCCGCGAGGAGGAGCTGGAGGCAGTCAATGGATCCGTCAACCGGCGAATCAAAGAGCGGAGTGACTTGCAAACATCGGGCAATGCGGACTACTGGCAATTGCCTTCCACTCAGGGAGACTGCGAAGATTTCGCAATTCTGAAGAAGAGCGAGCTATTGAAGCGTGGGTGGCCAGCCTCAGTTTTACTCCTGACGGTCGCGCGCCTTGGGGACGAGGGGCACACGGTGCTAACCGTGCGAACGTCCAAGGGCGACAAGGTCCTTGACAACAGAACCAATGCGGTTCGCAATTGGTCGAACACGCCATATAGGTATTTCGCGCGTCAGTCTCAATTCGCCGCTCACAAATGGGTTCGCATCGAACAACCGCGATCCTTGTGATCGCTGCCACAAATACCGTTCCCATCTATCAGCGCCGGTCGCGACGCGATTTCATAACATCGTTTGCGCGCTGAAGCTCGGCCGGCCGACCATTTCTCTGGGATGTGCCAGAAAAAATGACGTGTTGATGGAGGAAATGGGCTTGGGGCGCCATGTGTCAGCATGTGGAACGGTTTGACGTCGGTACCGTGCTCGATCCGTTCGCCAGCGTCGTTCGGTCGCGCGAGGATTACCATCGGAGGATTGTTGACCGGGCGAGAACAGTTCGAGGAGACCTCGACCGCCAGGACGCCTGCTGACGCTGATCTGAATTCGAGAAACGTTCGTGCAGTCCAGCTCCATTGGAGCAGCCATGACAACCGAAAACCAACTGCGCCGGAAGGCCGTGTGCCTGATGGTGAATATGGCGCGTGACTGCGACCAGGAAGGCGAACTTCTCCCGCGGGGGCGGGTGAGCAGTAGGTACGAGCAGAGCGGACGTGTAGCGGCAGAATTTGCCTCACGCAGACATGACCAATTGAACGCAGACCATGGCAATTACACAATGCCAGCGGCGGTGAAAAAATAGCGAGGTCGGCGATTTTCAGGAAAATGGGAACGAGTCTATAATGGCGCTACGGCGAGCAAGGCGCAAGGTCTGAAGGCACGTTCTCCAACGCTCGGCGATGCCGAGATGACCCGCTTCGTCAAACTCTGCCTGGCGCGTCAGCGGTTCGGGTGAGACAACAGGTTGGACGCGTGCTGGAGCAGGACCAGACTGCGCATGGATGAAGTCGAGTGCGTTGTGATCGGCGCAGGGATTGTAGGTCTGGCCATCGCGCGCTCACTCGCGCTGTCTGGCCGTGAGGTGCTTGTCGTCGAAAAGGAAAGGACGATCGGCGCCCACACATCATCTCGCAACAGTGAAGTCATTCACGCCGGCATATATTATCCGCAGCACAGCCTGATGGCGCGCCTTTGTGTGGAGGGTCGGATGGCCCTCTACGATTATTGTGACGCGCGGGACGTTCCCTACAGCCGCTGCGGCAAGCTCATCGTCGCGACGGACGCTGCCGACGCGTTGAAACTGCAGGAAATAGCACAGCGCGCAGCACGCAACGGTGTCGACGACCTGTCGTTACTCTCGGGCGGAGAGGCCATCGCGTTGGAGCCACAGCTGTCGTGCACTGCCGCGCTTCTGTCGCCGTCGACAGGCATCGTTGACAGCCACACCTTGATGCTGGCTTTCCAGGCTGACGCCGAAGCCGCTGGCGCCATGATCGCGTTCGGCTGCCCATTCGTTGGTGCAATCAGTGACGGCTCTGATCTCGTCCTGTCGCTTGGCGGCGCCGAACCCACCTCCATCCGCGCCCGACACCTCGTCAACTCAGCGGGCTTGTTCGCACCCGAGGTCGCGCGCACGATCGAGGGAATTGCACCCGATCGCATACCGACAGCTTATTTTGCGCGCGGCGTCTATTTCGTACTCAGTGGTCGCTGCCCGTTTTCAAGGCTCGTCTACCCGGTACCGGTGGCCGGTGGGCTAGGCATTCATCTCACCATCGATCTTGGAGGCCAGGCGCGCTTCGGTCCGGACGTCGAGTGGATCAATTCCATCGACTATTATCTTGACGAAACCCGTTTGCCGCGCTTTGCCGAGGCTGTCCGACGCTACTGGCCGGGTCTCGAGGAAGCGCGGCTGCTCCCGGGGTACACTGGAATTCGCCCGAAAATCGTGCCACCTGGAGCGCCCGGACAGGATTTTGCCGTTGAAGACAGCGAGGTTCACGGCATTGCGGGCTTGATCAATTTGTTCGGTATTGAATCTCCCGGCCTGACGGCGTCACTGGCGTTGGCGGATCATGTTCGGCAACTGGTAGAGACGCATACCCGTTGATAAACGACGCCGGAGAGAATGTCACGGTTGCCGGCCCGCAGCCCCGGCCAGTCGACAACTGGAATGCTGGATCGGCGATTAAACGGAATCACCTTTATCTCGATACGTCGTGGCGGAGGCGACGATCTTTCCCGACCTCGATGAGGAATGGCCTGGCATCGCGCACCGCCAGGCCGGCATCGCCGCGAAACACGCAACCGGAGCTGACGTCACCCGATTGTGCTTGAGCCCGACCGGATGGACCAATCGGTCGATGGAATTGCAGAGCAAATGGCTGCCGCCCGCGGCCGCTACAGGGTTTGTACTAAAGAACGAAAATCGCTGCGTCTGCAAATGGGCGGTACTCGTTCGGAGTCATACCGTACCCACCCCGATCACTGTCAGCGCGCCGCCGTGCTCGCGCCCGTCAAGGCCACGTCGCTGCGCGATGGCTTCAGTCACCCTTGACCGGCCACTGCGCGCGGGTGGCAGAGCCGGAACCCAGGTCCGGGACGAGGAGATGGTCGTCAGCGGTCGAACACGGAGATGAAACATGATCGCAGAGGAAGCGTGACAAGGATCACCCCATAACGTTCCACCTGCCGGTGGAAAAGGGCGTCCTTCGCGGGACGTGAATGAGGTGGGTTCGCGAGCTGTACGCTTTGTAAGGCGGAGCAAAGGGCAGCCAAGCGCCTGCGTGACTGACTAGAGCAGATTCGACTTATTCCGGGTCATAGCCGGCGGCCTCGAAATAGTGTCGGCATTCCTCGGCGCTGAACGCGGAGAGACAGCCGGCGACGACCAACCAGAGTTCGTCGATGGTTCTGGCTGCAGCCTTTCTCAGGAGGGCTTTGAGCTTTGAGAAGGCCATCTCGATCGGGTTGAAGTCGGGCGAGTATGGCGGCAGGAACAGGAGCCGCGCTCCGGCCTTCTCGATCACCTCGCGCACGCCGCTGATCTTGTGGGCCGGCAGGTTATCCATGACCACGATGTCGCCGGGGCTAAGCTCGGGCGCGAGAACCTGCTCCGCATAGGCGAGGAAGGCTGGGCCGTTCATCGGACCGTCGAGCAGCATCGGCGCGGCCATGCCGTCGAGCCGCAGGCCGGGGCGGTGAAGGTCGTCGTCTTCCAGTGCCCGTGAGGCACGGCCGCCAGGCAGCGCTCGCCGCATGGCGCACGGCCTCGCAACCGGGCCATCTTCGTGGATGCCGCGGTCTCGTCGATGAAGATCAGCTTCTCGGGGTCGAGATCGAGTTGACCATCGAACCAGGCCCTGCGGCGGCGCAGGACGTCGGGACGCTGCTGTTCGGCGGCGTGCGCCGTCTTTTTTTGAACGTGATGCCGCGCCGGTCGAGTAACAGCCAGACGGTGGACGGCGCTACCCGTACGCCCCGCTCGGCTGCAAGGCGTTCACCGATCTCGGCAAGTGTGATGTCCGGCGTCTCCTCGATCAGGCCGAGAACGAAGGCCTCATGCGCGTCGAGCTTCGAACGCGACGGCTGGCCTTGCTTGCGCGCCTCCATCTCGCCGGTCTCGCGATAGCGGCGATACCAGCTTCCCGCCGTCGAAATCCCGATCCGGAAGCGACGCGCAGCCTCCCGCGTCGATAAGCCATCCTCAATGGCCGCAATCACCCGCCCGCGCAGGTCCGCGCTCAGGCTCCTTGTCATCCTCACCCCCTCGCAAATCACTAGGAGCAGTGAATCAGACGAAACTTACCGCGTGAATCCCAAAACCGACTCTGCGTTCTTCGAAGATGCTCTAGCCTCCAGCAGGAACGCCGGAAGCCTCGAGGGCGGCGTTCACGGTCGCTAGCGTTGCCGGGCCGATCAGCCCATCCCATCATCTCTTTCCGCCGAAGGGCAGATTGACGTTCCGGACGATGTGTGGTTGTTCCGCCTCTTTATCGGGAGCATCAATATGCTGAGAGCTACTGTTAGTTCTCGCATGCTCGTCAGCTTGTACGGTCCGGCCACTCTATAGCGATGGACCTGCAATCATTGGCGGCGACGCAGGCGGCGTGGTCCAGGAGATGGCCTCCATCGCCGTCTCAGAGCCGCAAACACGCGTTGGCCAAGAAGTTCGGAACCACCTAATCTTTATGTTTGGGCGTGGCCAGGGCGAGCCGCCTAAACCCCGATACTCCCTGACTCTAATTGTGGCTGCGACAGTGATGGGGTTGCTAGAGTAAGACCGACGACCGGTGAAGATAGACCATCAGCCGGCAGCTTACGATTGGTAGGAACTTACACGCTCACCGACGTAACCACCGGGGCGAAGGTGGCTGAGGGGCACCGCGAAATTTCCTCGTCTTTCGACAGGCCACGTCAAGAGTTTGCATCGATGCGAGCCGAACGAGACGCCGAAAACCGCGCCGCGCGCGAACTCGCTGAATTGATTCGGCTAGATATTGCAGCGAAGATTACGCCCGAGGCTAGCTGAAGTCAGCGCAACGAGGACGGTCATGGCAAGGTCGTCCTTTCAGCGTTGAATTTTCACAAAGCTTGTGCGAGAGGATTGACGGGCGCGGCGAAAGCCGGTTCAGGGAACCACGTCACGGAAGAACTGTTCGCTCGACGGTCTTGTAAACCCCGAGCCGCCCAGCTTGCCCCTCCCGTTCCGCCCGAAAGAGCAGATTGAGCTTCCGGATAATGTGTGGTTGTTCGCAACTACTGTCAGAGCGATGGTAGCATCGAGGGCAGGATTCTGGGAAGGTCCCGTGATGGAAGATTGGATTGCGCTAGCAATAAGGTCGTCGAAAGAGATGGCGGCGGCGTCACCTGTCGAAAGGGGTGGCGCAGACGCTGAATTCGTTAAGCGCAGCTATGAGGAGCATTGGGGCAGAAGGATCGAGGGCATCCGCAAAAAGATCGCTGCTGGTGAGACAGTCGCGCACATCCTCGCGAATATTCGCAGCCAGCCCCATCTCGTCCAAGCCAACCGAGTTGCTGAGGCGATCACTAAGAACCTCCTAGCCGACTTCAACGAGACCACGTCCGCTGGCAAACCTACGTCACGCCTAGGAGCCTGCGGCAGTCGCTTCGTCGCGCAGCCAAATTTCGACCCAATGAGTGCTATTTACCAGCATGCGTTGAGTGCTGACGTCATAGTGGAACTCGGCGCAGGTCCGGGCTGGAACCTGTTCAATCTTTCAACCTATTTGGGTAAAGCCATCCAGAGAAAGCGGCTGTTTGGCTTGGAATTTTCTGACGCTGGGCTAGAAATCATCAAGATTCTTGCCGAGCACGAGAACCTGCCAATCGAAGCGCACTTCTTCGACTACAGAAATCCTGACCTGTCCATGCTTCCCGAAACAGGACGCTTGTTGATTTTCTCGCATCACTCGCTCGAGCAAGTCGAGGAAATATCGCCATTGCTTCACCAGAAGATTGCCACACGGCCAGAGCCGACAAAGCTTATCCACTGTGAGCCAATCGGCTGGCAACGATTCCCCGAGCTCTACAAGGCCCGCGTTCGTCAGAACGATGATCTCTTCAAAGCGATGGTGGTTCGGCGCTTCGACGATCTACATGCGCCCCATGCCGTTGCGATGTGCGCCGCCATCAACTCCTGGCGCGCGAAGTACAACCGAAACGCCATGGATTGTGTCAATAAGCATGTGAATGCCAAGCGATTCGTCGTGCGAGAGGCAATCTACGACTTCACTCATGTTTACAACTCAAACCCAGTTAATCCTTCGACCTACTTGGAGATCGATGTCATTTCGCCGGGCGCGGCTGTTCCCTAATGGGACCTCCTAGGTGGGCGCAGCGAAAACAGGGGAGTGACTCGTCAACTGGTACGCGCTAAGTGGGCGACCGCCGAGGCCAACTAGAGAGTGAATCGATGCGCGCGATTGTCAGGAAGATCGTTCCTTACAATGTAAGACAAGCTCTGTGGAGGGTAAGAAACAACAGACCGCTTTTTGACGGCAAGCCAGTGCTGCCCCGCCAGGAAGAGGTTCCTGTCGATTACAAGCTACCGGTTAAAGCCACCAAACCCGATATCGAGGTCGTAAACCGGCCTAAAGCCTTTGCAAATCTCCGTCGCACTTTGTCGCTCAAACAGGTAGACGAAGCCACGGTGAAAGGCGTTTCGGAGTTGGCATCGGACACTCTCGTCACTTGGGCAACGCTGGAATATAGGCGTGGCAATCTGCGCCATGCGGTAGAGCTCGCGGCCATGATCCCACGGAACGCCGATATCAATCCGCACCTTCTGCAAGCCTGTTGGGACAGTTTGCGCGACATCGGTCGCTACGACCTCGCATTCAAAGGCTTTGCAACCAAAGCGGCTTATATTGGTGAAAACGCTAGTCTTCGCGCCCGACGCGGGCACACGCTTTTCGCAGGCAAGGGGTATGAGCTATTTTCCAACTACATAGAACGCTACGGCCAAGTCGACCCCAAGGGTTACGTCGTTCTATTTGACTTAAACCATCGCATCACGTCTGGCCTCATGGTTCCGATAAGCGTGGAACTGTTGCGGCAGGGGTATGATGTGTGCTCGGTCATACCGTCCACCATGCCGCTCTCCCGGCGCCCTGAATTGCAGGGCATTTCTGGTGCGATCAGGACAAATGGCAGCTCCCTCTCGGATGAGCCGTGGTCGTCTGATGAACTGCATAACCAGTGGACTATCGATTGGGAGAACGAAATCGTCTCCTGCTCCGGGATTAATTATTACACGTTTTTCGCGGAGCGCATCAGCAAGCAGCAGGGCGTCTATCGCGGGAAACTGGACACAACCCAGGCAGTCAGTTTGTTCCACTCGATGCTTCGTCGGAGCGACCTTGCACTGGTCATATGCGAACGATTGGTGACTCTAGCTTCGAAGACTGGAAAACCAATTCGTCTGGTCACGATGGACACGCACTTTGCGCCTTGGGGTGTCGTGCGCCGCTGGTGCGAGCATATTGGAAAGCGGCACAACATCCACCTGGTGGGATTGTCTGTTGCCTATGAAAACTACTTCTCCAATCTCTCAACTCTTGAGGCCCGCACCATCTCCGTCGAGGACATGACGGCGAGGCCAGATGTGAGGCATCCTCTGCTTGCCGGCCGATACCGCTTGGATCAGTTCATTGCCAGCGATCCGGAAGCCACGACAAGACGAGAAATGGTATTGGAGTGGATTAACCTGAACCGAAGCGGGACCAGCGGCACCGACGACCTCGAGCGGCAGACCGTCCTCGGAGCCATCGCTGCTGCCAAGGCGGAAGGACGCAAGGTGTTCTGCGTTTTCGGCAAGGTTCTCATCGACTTCGCGGCTCCTGATGATCGGGGAAATGTTTTCCGGGACTTTCCCTCTTGGGCCAAGGGCCTGGTGAACCTGGCGGAGGAGTCAAACTCGCTGCTGATTATCAAGCCGCACCCTCACGAACTGCGTTCCGAAATCGTTCAAGGCGGCAGCCAGAAACTGCGCGATCTACTCCCCGAGTCGCTGCCGAATAACGTCATCTTCTTGGGGCACTCGTCGTTCAATTCGTCGGAGCTTGCTGATTACGTAGATGCCTGCTTCCTTTGGAATGGCACGGCGTATGCGGAATATCAGGTGCTGGGTTGCCCGGCCTTTGCGGAAAGCGAGTGGGCCGAGAAGGACTACCCGATAGATGCTCCGTTGCTCCGCAAACTGGATGACTACAAGAGCCTTTTCAATGGAACGTTCCCGCTGGCGATCCCGGCCAATACGGTTGGGCGGGCCACCGCGTATATGCAGTTCATGAAGTCCGAATTCGTCACGATCCCCTTTGGCTATGTTCGCCGCGCGGCAACCAACAAACCGATCGGCCCGAACATGTTCTACGAAAATCAGTTGCTTGACCTGGAGCAGAACGGCGATCCCAACGTGACAAAGGCCGCTAGCCGCTTCTTCGAATTTGACTTGGCTACCACGCCGGTCGTTAATTTGCCTACCCGATCGCTGAACCTCGAACGACCGCGCGATGCAAAGCGAAAGGCGCGGCGCACTCGATCTGCCGCGGCCGCATCATAGAAGTTTGAGCCCAATCGGCAGAAAACAGCTTCCATGAAGTCCGTACTGCAGGGCAAGGCGACCCTGCCACGGGGGTAATCTAAATCGGCCAGCACAAGGGGGGCCAATCATGGACGTACGCGTTGCGAAGCTTACGGGACCTCGTGATCTCGTGTGGGAACGAGAGACCGTGGGCCTCAATTCGTCGGATCCTCAGTCCATCCTCTGCCGAACGACGTTTTCGGCCATATCCCCCGGAACGGAGGTTGCCGCCTATGTAGGGGCGGATCCTCTTCGCCCAGGAAAGGTCTATCCAAGGCTTGTCGGCTATTGCAATGTCGCGGAGGTTCTAGAGGTTGGGGCGGAGGTAACCGCCTATCGTCCCGGAGACTTGGTGGTCACCCATGAGTCGCATAGAGAAGCTTTTGTCTGCCACCAACGCGCAGTGCTGGCGACCCTAGATCCAGCGTTCGATCCCGCTTTGGTGAGCGTGAGCTATCTGTTTCATCTCGGTTACGCCGCTCTGCTCAAATCTCAGTTCCGGCCAGGACATAGTGTCGGCGTAATCGGGCTTGGCCCAATCGGTCTTGCTACTCTTGGAATGGCGTCGTCTGGCGGGGGCGCTGCATATGCATTTTCCAACCAGACAAACATAGCCGATAGGGCACGCCAAGCTGGCGCAATCGAGGTGCTTTCAAAAGACAATCATTCTGCGGTGCCCGCACTCGACATAGTGGTGACGACAAGCAACACTTGGCCGGACTGGCAGCTGGCCTTAAGCGCCGCGAGGCCAGGCGGCACAATTGCCGTGCTCGGGTTTCCAGGACGAGGACAGCCTGCGCCGGATTTCAACCCGCTTGCGTCGCAGTTCTTGTACGACAAGCAGCTCACTGTGATGGCCTGCGGAATGCTGCCCAACATCGATGTCTCGCCAACCGACGTGCGCTTCACGGTCAAGCGCAACATGCAATGGCTGGTCGACCAAGTTGGACGGGCGCGGCTACCTGCGCAACATCTGGTTTCGGAAATCGCCGCTGCCGATAAGCTGGGCGACCTGTATGAGCGCCTGGCAAACCGTGAGCCGGGGCTTGTGACCGCAGTACTGAAATGGTGAGGGTTCGGGATGAATAGCTTGCGGGTCGCACTGGTCGGATGTGGCCGGATGGGCGCGTCCACGACGGAACGGACACGGTCGATGCTTCCACCGGCGTGGCTTCCGCTCAGCCATGCCGAGGCCATTGCCGAGCACCCCGGCCTTCAACTTGTCTCTGTTTGTGACGGTGATGGGGACCGAGCCATGGCGGTCGGCGAGCGCCTCGGCATCCCGCCCGCCGCGTGCATGACAGACGCGGTGAAAATGCTGGCTTCGGTCCAACCGGATATACTAGCCGTTGCGACAAGGACACCGGGCCGGCTCGAGATCATCCGCGCGGCCGTCAAACACGGCGTTCGTGGTATTCATTCTGAAAAGCCTCTGGCTCAGCATCTCGCTGAGGGCGAGTCTTTGATGGCTGAAATCGCGGAAACGGGTATTTACTTCACCTACGGAACGTTGCGGCGTTTCATGGCGCCATACAGGGTGGCGAAGATGATGGTCGATCGCGGCGACATTGGCGAAGTTCGCGAAATCAATATAGCCCATAATTATCGTGAGCTGTTGATGTGGTCGCACCCGCACAGCGTAGATTTGCTGCTGTTCTTTGGCGGGCGCGAAATCGAGACGGTGAATGCTGTCTGCGACTTCGGAAGTGCGACGGCAACCGAAAAATTAATCGACTGCGACCCCAAAGTAGAGTTCGCCCACGTTGTCTTTGCCAATGGCACTCGTGGGCTGATCTCCAGTTCGACCGGAATGTCTGTCACCATCTCTGGGACCGAGGGTGCAATCAGAGTGGTTTCAAATGGCGAACGAGTCGAGCTTCACCGGAAGGTTTCGCCCGAAAGCGTATATTTCAGCGACGTTGTTCCTGTACCGGTCCAAGTCGAGCGCAGCGGTACGAGCCAAGCATTTCTCGAATTGTACAATGCGATTGTTGAGGGAACTCCGCCAACGATCTCGCCTGAAGAGGTGGCGCTCAATCAGCGTGTTTTGTGGGCAATTGCCTCGTCTGGCTTACAGCAAGGAAAAGCTGTCAGGCTGAACGATATTAACAGCCAGATGGTGATCACCGGCAGGTTCGGTGAGCTTTACGCCTAAAACAGACCGTCGTGCCTGGGCGCATATGCGAAAAAGACCCCGCAGCAGAAGCTACGGGGTCAGTATGGGAGTGCCGAGGAACCCCCCTGCCAGGATTCACTCTCTCAAGGCAAGCTTCGTCCGGCTGGCATTGGGTTCAATTATAAAGCGATCCATCCGCTCATGCAGCGTCGACACGCTGCCCTGGATGAATGGATGAAGTCGATTGCGTTGTAATCGGTGCCGGGATTGTAGGTCTGGCCATCGCGCTCCATCGCGCTGTCTGGGCGTGAGGTGCTTATGGTCGAAAGGAAAGGGCGATCGGCGCCCATACAGTCGTCCCTCACAGTGAAGTCATTCGAGCCGGCCAGCCATATATTATCCGCAGCGCAGCCTAATGGCGCCCTTTTGTGTGGAGGGTCGGGAAGGCGTCTATGATTATTACGACGCGCGGGGCGTTCCCTACAGCCGCTGCGGCAAGCTTATCGTCGCGACGGACGCTGCCGAGGCGTTGAAACTGAAGGAAATCGCGCGGCGCACAGCACGCAACCGCGTCGACGACCTGTCGTTGCTCTCGGGCGTGGATGGCGTCGCGTTGGAGCCACAACAGTCATGCACGGCCGCGCTTCTGTCGCCGTCGACAGACACCGTTTACTGCCACGCGTTGACACTGGCTATCCAGGCTGACGCCGAAGCCGCGGGCGCCATCGTCCGGGCGAATCCTCTTGACAGTCCCGCTACGCCTTTCCGAGTTTGAAACAAGAAACCCGCCGCAAGCTAGAGCAGATTCGACTTAATCCGGGTCATAGCCTGCTGCCTCGAAATAGTGTCGGCATTCCTGGGCGGTGAACGCTGCGAGGCAATCGGCGACAACGGACCAGAGTTCGTCGACGGTTCTGGCAGCGGCCTTTCTGAGCAGGCATCTCGATCGGGTTGAAGTCCGGCGAGTATGGCGGCAGGAACAGGAGCCGCGCCCCGACCTTCTCGATGGCCTCGCGCACGCCGCTGATCCTGTGGGCCGGCAAATTATCCATGATCACGATATCGTCGGGGCGAAGCTCGGGCGCGAGAACTTGCTCGGCGTAGGCCAGGAACGCCGGACCGTTCATCGGGCCGTCGAGCAGCATCGGCGCGGCCATGCCGTCGAGCCGCAGACCGGCGGTGAACGTGGTTGTCTTCCAATGGCCGTGTGGAACGGCCGCCCGGCATCGCTCGCCACATGGCGCCCTGCCACGTAACCGGGCCATTTTCGTGGACGCCGCGGTCTCATCGATGAAGATCAGTCTTTCGGGGTCGAGGTCGAGCTGACCGTCGAACCAGGCAATGCGGCGGCGCAGGACATCGGGGCGCTGCTGCTCTGAGGCGTGCGCCGTCTTTTTTTGAACGTGATGCCGCGCCGGTCGAGGAACAGCCAAACCGTCGAGGGTGCCGCACGCACGCCGAGTTCGGCGGCAAGGCGCTCCCCGATCTCGGCAAGCGTGATGTCCGGCGCATCCTCGATCAGGGCGAGAATGAAAGCCTCATGCGTATCGAGCTTCGAGCGCGACGGCTGGCCTTGCTTGCGTGCTTGCATCTCGCCGGTCTCGCGATAGCGGCGATGCCAGGCCCCCGCCGTCGAGATCCCGATCCGGAAGCGCCGCGCCGCCTCCCGCGTCGAAACCCCGTCTTCAATCGCAGCAATCACCCGACCGCGAAGGTCGCCGCTAAGGCTCCTCGTCATCACAACCTCCTGCAAATCACCAAGAGCAGTGAATCAGACAAACCCGACCGCGTGAATCCCAAAACCGACTCTGCGTTCTTCGAAGATGCTCTAGGGAGCAACGGTGGGCTTCTCCGCTCCAAGGGTGGCGTCGACAGGGGACCCCTTGGGAACCCAGCAGTTGCCAAGCTGAGAGCTTTGTTCCAACTCAACTGTCGCGGCGACGAAGTCGTGTCCGCCTGAGTGGCAGTCTCGATCACCATTTTGCGCCGGCTTCATTCCAGATACCGAAATGAGAGCAGCCGAGCACGTCGCGCGCCCGAACCGGGTCAACCAGGTCCGGTCTGGCGTACTGCACCGTGGCACATAGCGGCCAGTTAAAAAGGATCTTGTAGCCGGTGGCATCCGCCCGGAGTACCACCGCGGAGCTTTTTGGCAGCGTTTTTGGCATTTCCCGGGCCAGCTCAGGCATTACGCTTTTCAGGCCAATCATCTTGGCCCCGGCGACGGCGCTCAAGCCGTCGGCATCGTCCCGTTGGCGGCTTGTAACTTCCTCGCGAATTCTATCCAAAAACCCGACTGCGATTTCGACCTGCGGGAGGTTTTTCTTGTTGGCCAGTTGGAGCGCCAACGTTTCCCCTTCTGATAACAAAAAGACGCTGAGGGTCCCCACTACGCCGATTCCAATTCCGAGAAACATGCCCACCAAAAACCGTCGCCAAGCTGCCGATGCCTCGGGCCCAGCGTCTCCGAGTGGACCATTAGATAGGTGGGTGGAATTCGGGATCGCTTTGTCTGCTAGGGGCTCGGCTTCTCGCCGGTGCGCGGCGATCATTTCCTCAAGCGCTGCGGTCAATTGCACCACGGCTTCGGGGGCAAACAAATCCCTATGCTTATCGAGGAAACGTTCGTTCGCCTTGCGGATCTTGTCGTATGACTTCTCTCTACTGTCGGACTCCGTATCTTCAATGGAAGATACAGCGCGGCGGAGAGTTTCAGTGTATTTCTGGCTATCTAACATTTTCGGACAAAGGTTGAGGCGGAGAGCCGCTCTCCGGGGCAGGCTCGGCGCTACCTCTGTAGCCTAGCTCTCCTCCAAAAAAAAGCTTGGTGGATATGGGAGAGTCTAGGCAGCGGTAAGAAGCCGTCCGGTTCGGCAGGTGTTGAAGCCTGAACTGTAAGTGTCCGTTCCAAAAAGGGTTGAGCGATTTCAGCAGGTTATGATTCCGTCGGATTTGCGAGATTCGATGGAGATCACAATGGACTGGCTTTGGCGGGACCTCACACCTATACCTGAGTCAACTCGTCCACACGGCCTAGTCCTATGATTGCTAGGCCTGAGGGCGGCCCATCATCCAATATGCAACGGTAGGGTTAAGCCCGCTGGCCCAGCAATCATAGGGACTAGCTGATCCCACTGACGGGGTCAAAAACCTGCCGGACTGTTACCGCCCTCAGGCCGTGGTACGAGCCTCGCGGCGAAAGTGTTCACGGCAACGAGGAGCGGCAAAGGCCTTTGCCATGCATGCGATCAAGAGCATCTATTCAGTTCTTACCCTGACTGGGCGCTAGGCCCAAAAACAAAAAACAGGCCGGTCAATATTCCGACGATGAACATCGAGTCGGACAGGTCATGGCCGATCATATTGTTCAGCAGGCCGCTCAGGAAAAAGCTCATCATGATGCCCCCCGTCATGGCCAGGCCATAGTCTCCCATCTCGTCGCGGTTCTTGCGCCAGGCCAGAATCACCGGGCCGAGAAGCATCATCGCGACGATCAGGGCGCCGGGAATGCCATCGCGTACGGCATAGTTGAGAAAAACATTGTGGAAATGCGAATATGAGAGAGGCGTTCCCGAGATCGCCTTGGTGCGCTCGATCATCAGTTCTGCGCTGTGACCCGGCCCGTGACCGAAGAACGGCGCTTCCGTGACGAGTTGCCAACCCGCTTTCCAGACGGTCAATCGCTTGCCGAGCGATCCCGAATAATCGCCCTCTTCCACTATTTGCCCATAGTCTTCGATCAGCAACTCGACACGGTCGCGGACGAAGGGCGTGGCAAACAGCCCGAAGGCCAACAGTGCGACCGAAAACACCGCTATGGACGGCAGCAGGTAGCGCCGCGCTATGTGATCGCGATAGAACCAGATGCAGATCGCCGGAACGATGACGAGTCCGGCCCACAGGCCGCGTGTCCCTGATAGGATGATGCTGCCGACTGAGGCGAGTGCGGCCAGCGCGAACAGCACACGCCATCGGCCATGCGCGCGCTGGCTGGCCAGGAAAGTGATCGTGAGGGTCATGAAATTTGCAAGTGCGAAGGGATAGGCGTTGCCTGCGCCGCCTTCAGCCCGCAAGCCAAATCCGAAGCTCTCAACCGAGGCAATGGCGAATGCCACATAGGCGCCGCCCATTGCAGCAAGTTCGACCGCGTCGCGAACGCCTGAGCGTTCCGAAACCGAAAGGCGGGAGTAGATCGGCAGGAAGGCCAGATAGAGCGTGTTTTGACCGATTTCGTACAGGGTCACGACGCCATTGTATGAAATCGCTCCGGCGAGGGCTTCAATTGCGAAAAAACCCGCAAAGATCAGCGCTACTATCCGAGCTTCGCGAACCCGCGACAGGGGAAAATCCCTTCTCAGGAGGCGGACGATCGCCCAGATGAACGCACCGCCGACCATGAAGCTGACGGCGCTGCCGATTACCGCCCCCCAGCCGGTGACGATCCCCATATAGAGGCGGTTCATCCTGTCCAGGGTCAGGCCGAAAATTGGTTGGGGCACTATGATTTCGACCTCATGACTTAGACTTTTGAAAATCTCTTGCCGCATCGGCCAGGCCGGGCCGGGGATCTTCCGTCTGCCGCCATCCATCGTCTGCCAGCGCCGAAGAATCACAAATCTGCTCGGCAAACAGGCCCTGCCAGTCTTCGCCGCGCCCGGCAAGCCTTGCAGCCTCCTTGAGCAGACCGGCTGGAACGGGCAGCAGACGCGCGGGCCTGTCCAGCCCTGCGCGGAAGGCGGTGAATATCTCGTCTGTGCTCACCGGATAGCGGTCGCTCGCCAGATAGATCTGCCGGATTTGCGCCATGCGGAGCAGGTCGACCGCCGCCGCGGCCAGTGCCTCCACCGAGAGCAAGGACCGACGGTTGCGAAGGGGGAGAGCGTAGGGGGTATCGGCCAAGCGAAGCATCCTTGAGAGATTTCCCTTCATGCCTGCCCCATAGACCGGCGGCAGGCGAAGGATCGAAAGCCTGGAGGCGTTCGGAAAGTGCGTCAGCGCGGCCAGTTCCGCGGCCCGCTTGGACCGTCCATCACCCTGGCAGGTGTTTGCGGCGTCAATATGCCGGCGTCCCGCCCACCCGCAGCAGATCCCAGTCTTGCGGACTTACCGCGATTCAACTACCAGTTTTCGCCTCGTGGAACATCTGAGTCGCCGCCTCTCGGTGCTGTCGGCGGGCGCCTTGATGACCTTACGTGGCGGTCCGACTGGCCGAAGGTTACTGCAAGCAGCAACCTAGTTTTTGGATTGAAGCACGCGAGACATGGGGCACGCGTTCTCACAGGGCCCTGATCCTCGACCCGATCTTGCAGGAATGATGCAAGCACCCTAAAAGCCTCACACCTGACAGCTCGAATTGGCAACAAAAAAGTGAATGGCGGTACTATGCTGACTGGACAATCGATTCTCATCACTGGCGGCACCGGATCCTTCGGACATACCTTTCTGCCGATGACTCTGGAGCGTTACGACCCGCGAAGGATCATCGTCTATTCTCGCGATGAGATGAAGCAATGGGAAATGGCTAAGAAGTATCAAGGCGACAACCGGGTCCGTTTCTTTATCGGTGATGTCCGAGATCGCGAGCGCCTCTACCGCGCGCTCGATGGCGTCGATTACGTTGTGCACGCGGCCGCAACGAAAATTGTTCCCACGGCGGAATACAATCCCTTTGAATGCATCAAGACCAACATCAATGGCGCGATGAACGTTATTGACGCGTGCATCGACAAGGGAGTGAAGCGGGTTGTGGCCCTCTCCACGGACAAGGCAAGTAGCCCGATCAATCTCTACGGCGCTACCAAGCTCGCCTCGGACAAGCTCTTCGTGGCTGGCAATTCTTATGTTGGAGGGCATGGAACTCGTTTCGCGGTAGTTCGGTATGGAAATGTAATGGGATCGCGCGGGTCAGTTATTCCGTTCTTCCTTTCAGTCAGGGAAAAGGGAGTCCTGCCCCTCACTGACCAACGAATGACCCGCTTTATGATTACCCTGGAACAAGGGGTTGAACTTGTCTGGCACGCATTCGACGACATGGAAGGCGGCGAGATCTATGTGAAGAAAATTCCTTCTATGAAAGTGGTGGACCTCGCTCGAGCCGTGGCTCCCGAGGCGAAACATGATTTCGTGGGGATCCGACCGGGTGAGAAGCTGCACGAGCAGATGGTCGGTGAGGAGGACTCTTTCTATACGTACGAATATCCCGACCACTATAAGATTTTGCCTGCAATCAATAATTGGGGCTCCAGTGTAGAGCGAATCAAGGGTGGGGTAAAAGTTACAGAGGGTTTCAGCTATACAAGTGACAACAACAAAGAATGGATGAGTGTCGAAACACTCCAGGAGTGGGTCATTAACAATCGCGCGAAGATCGGCAACATATGACTAAAATTCCGTATGGTCGGCAAGACATCAATGAAGCAGACGTAAACGCGGTTGTGGAGGTCCTGCGGTCGGATTTTCTGACACAGGGTCCAGTTGTGCCTCGCTTCGAAGAGGCTGTCGCTGAGTATTCTGGTGTAGAGCATGCGATCGCAATGAACAGCGCAACATCAGCGCTGCATATCGCCTGCCTGGCGCTTGGGTTGGGGCCCGATGATTGGCTTTGGACAAGTCCCATTACCTTTGTGGCGTCGGCCAATTGCGCTCTCTATTGTGGGGCCAAGGTCGACTTTGTTGACATCGACAAGAATACATACAACATATCATCCCAAGCTCTGGAGAGAAAGCTCGTTCAGGCTGAGCGCGACGGACGGCTCCCCAAGATCGTCGTGGCCGTTCATCTTTGCGGACAACCGTGTGACCTTGCTGCCATTCACACCCTTGGAACGCGGTACGGGTTTTCGATCATTGAGGACGCCTCTCACGCAATAGGTGGCCGTTATCAGAATAGGCCGATCGGTGATTGTCGCTACAGTGACGTGACTGTCTTCAGTTTTCATCCTGTGAAAATCATTACCTCTGGGGAAGGCGGTATGGCGGTTACCAATGATGCCCGGCTTGCAAGCCGCATGTCCCTGCTGCGCAGCCACGGCATTACGCGCGAGCCGGCTCTGATGACCCACGAGCCTGATGGCCCTTGGTACTACCAGCAGGTGGATCTCGGGTATAACTATAGAATGACGGAACTGCAGGGTGCACTTGGATTGAGTCAAATGGCCCGTGTGGATGCCTATGTGGCGCGCCGACACGAGTTGGCCCGCCGCTATGACCAAACGCTCAAGGGGCTCCCGGTTACCATACCCTGGCAGCATCCCGACGGATATTCGGGCTTGCACCTTTATGTCATTCGATTGCAACTTGATGCGATCAAGGGCAGTCATAAGGATGTTTTCAAGTCTATGCAGTCCCAAGGCATAGGGGTGAACCTTCACTACATCCCGATTCACATGCAACCCTATTATCAGCGTATGGGCTTTAATCCCGGGGACTATCCAGAAGCCGAGGCCTACTATTTCGAAGCGATGACCATCCCGATGTATCCTGCGATGAGTTATGATCAACAGGATTCGGTGATCAGCGCGCTGGAAAAGGCTCTCGCGTAAATGAGATTGGCGGTCATTCCAGCGCGCGGTGGTAGCAAGCGCATACCGCGCAAGAACATCCGCCCCTTCTGTGGCAGGCCAATGATTGCCTGGTCTATCGAGGCGGCACTGCAAAGTGGCTGCTTTCAGCAAGTTATTGTCTCCACTGATGACGATGAAGTCGCGGATGTCGCGCGTGCGTGGGGCGCTGGAGTCCCTTTCAAACGCCCTGCAAACCTCGCTGACGACCATACCGCCACACTGCCTGTGATTGCCCATGCGATCGAATGGTATCAGCATCACGGCGACACACCGACCCACATCTGCTGCGTTTATGCGACTGCTCCCTTTGTGCAATCAGAGGACTTAAGGACAGGGCTCTCGCTGCTCGAACGGGAGGGTTGTGATTATGCTTTTCCGGTCACCAGCTACGCTTTTCCAGTCCAACGGGCGATACGGATCACCCCGGGCGGCCGAGTGGAGATGTTCAATCCAGAACATTTCAATACGCGGTCGCAGGATTTGGAAGAGGCTTATCATGATGCCGGTCAATTCTATTGGGGGCTTGCCGAAGCTTGGCTTAGGAAAAGGCCGATCTTCTCATCTGTAGCAACGCCCCTCGTTCTGCCGCGGTATCGAGTGCAGGATATCGATACCGTGGAAGACTGGCAGAGGGCTGAGCTGATGTTTGAGGCGATACGAGCGAAGTAATGGCAGGTTCCACTCCGCGAATTGTCATTCGTGTTGACGCGTCCACAACCATCGGTACGGGCCATGTGATGCGATGTGTGACGCTGGCGGAACGCCTGAAACAGGAAGACGCGGATGTGCGGTTTGTTTGCCGGGAGTTGGATGGCCATTTATGCGGACTAATCGAAGATCGGGGATTTTCCTTAGAGCGTCTACCAGTGCCTGCATCAAAGGTAACTCACGTTGACGGTCCGGCGCACGCGGCGTGGCTTGGCGTCTCCTGGGAAGATGATGCGGCGCAGACTTTAGCTTCCATCAGCCATCTCGCGCCGCCTCATTGGATTGTGGTCGATCACTATGCGCTTGATGCAAGGTGGGAACAGCACTTCCGCAAAAAAGGCATAAAGATCATGGCTATCGATGATCTTGCCGACAGACTACACGACTGCGACATTCTGCTTGATCAAAACCTCGTTGCACACCAGAGCGAGCGATATTTTGGAAAGACGCCGGAGCGCTGTACTCTGTTGCTCGGACCTGGCTATGCGCTACTGGACTCTGAGTATGCTCGTTTGCGCCCTCGCGCGTCACCCCGGGAAGGCCAGCCACGCCGTGTGCTCGTATCCTTCGGCGGAATCGATAAATATTTCTTGACCGAAAAAACGGTGAATGCCCTTGTCGCGCTCGAGGGACGGGCTGTCGAAGCAGACATCGTACTTTCCTCGACGTCGCCACAGTTCCAGCAGATCGAAAGCAAAATAGAGGGCGTTCCGAACCTGCGGCTTCACGATCGGTTGACAAGCCTAGCTCATCTGATGCTGGGGGCCGATTTGGCAATCGGCGCGAGTGGAACAACGAACTGGGAACGGCTCTGCCTCGGTCTCCCTACTCTCGTCGTCACTGTTGCCGAAAACCAACGTCCGACCGCCGACGAGCTTTCCCGGCGCGGGCTCGTCCATTGGCTTGGGGACGCGGATACGGTGGATCAAAACCGTATACAAAGCGCATTGGAGGGGATTCTGGACGCTGGACTCGGCGTGACCTGGTCGGAAAAATGTCTTGAGATCGTAGACGGCCGCGGTGCGGCGCGAGTTTGTGCGGTATTGCTCGCCGAAGCCGGGATGAGTTTGTCGGTCCGGCACGCCGAATTGCGAGATGAATCCATGCTGCTGGACTGGGCAAACGACCGCGCAACGCGCGAAAACGCATTCAACCCCAAGCCTATAACACCGCAAGAACATCGGGCATGGTTTCGCGCCCGCCTTCGTCAGCCCGATTATTGTGTGCTGTATATCATAGAAACCATATCGGGCATCCCCATGGGCCAAGTTCGCTTCGATCGACGCAGCGACGAATGGGAAATCAGCTACTGCGTAGCCCCGCTTTTCCGCGGCAGGAGGGTCGGTCAAAGCATGCTCGAAGACGCGATCCGGCACTTGCAGAAATGCCACGGAAACGTCTCCCTTTTTGGCCAGGTTAAGCTGGCGAACGCGCCTTCGCGACGAATTTTTGAGTCATTGAACTTCTCGACTCGCGTCAGCGGCCCGGACCGCATTATCTACGAACGCTGCTACAGCAAGTGAAGGATTCCATGTTCATAGGAAATCGTGAAATTGGGCAAAATGCCCCTCCGTTCATCATTGCCGAGATGTCTGGCAACCACAATCAGTCGCTTGATAGAGCGCTCGAAATCGTCGACGCCGCCGCTACCACTGGCGCACACGCGATCAAGCTGCAGACATATACGGCAGACACCATAACGCTTAATGTGCGCGGCGGAGATTTCGACATTTCCGACGAGAAAAGCATTTGGAAGGGGCGAAATCTTCATGATCTGTACAAGGAAGCGCATACCCCTTGGGAGTGGCACGCTCCGATTATGCGGCGTGCAAAGGAACATGGAATGCTGTGTTTCAGCAGCCCATTCGATGAAACCGCCGTCGATTTCCTGGAGAGTCTTGATGTCCCCGCATTTAAGATCGCTTCCTTCGAGAACATCCACCTGCCATTGATCCGCAAAGTCGCGGCCACTGGGAAACCGATTATCCTCTCTACCGGGATGGCGAGCATCGCCGAACTTGACGAGGCCGTTCGTACTGCGCGCGAAGCAGGATGCCGCGATATCATACTGCTCAAATGCACGAGCACCTACCCGGCAACACCCGAAAACACCAATGTTCTCACCATTCCTCACATGCGTGAATTGTTCCGATGCGACATCGGACTTTCTGACCACACCATGGGTGTCGGCGTTGCAGTCGCAGCGGTTGCACATGGTGCGACCGTGGTGGAAAAACATTTCACCCTGCGCCGCGCTGACGGCGGCGTCGACAGCACCTTCTCGCTTGAGCCGGAAGAAATGAAGGCACTGGTTGCGGAAACAGAGCGGGCTTGGCAGTCGCTCGGGAATGTCGTGTACGGCGCCACTGAAGCTGAGAAGAAGTCGCTCGCTTTCCGCCGATCGATATATGTTGCCGAAGATGTCGCAGCAGGACAGCCGCTTACCCGAGAAAATCTTCGGATCGTGCGACCAGGACATGGCCTTGCTCCTAAGCACTACGAGATGCTGCTTGGGCGACGTGCGAGCCGAGATCTGAAGGCCGGAACCCCGGCGAGTTGGGATTTTGTGATGTCCTAACACTTGCAGTGTTTTTGCCGATGGCGTTCGCAGTGGGCTCGCAAAACTGGAAATCTACGCTGCGAAACCGATCCCTGGCTGGCGGGCCCCTATCGGGTGCGGTTCGGTTAGCCTACGATACAGCACGTCCGGATCGGCCGCACGGTTTGCTTCTGGCACCCAGTCTGCGGTCGAGATGAAATTCGGGATCAGACTTAATGTGCCGTCAAAAAGTCATCGTCACCGTGTCCCGTCAGTCCGTGGGTAAGCTGATGCTTCAGTTGCGGCATGACTGGATCCATTTACGTTGTTGCAGTTAACCATCTTCAGGGATAAGCGATCTGCAAATCCCATCAACCTGGCGAACCTAATGGAACTTTGGAACAGAATCCGGCCTTATTTGTCCAGTTTGGTCCGCTTTTTCCATATTAGCTACATCGAGGCAAAGTCTGAGCACAGCGGAACCCGCCTGGGGATTCTGTGGGCGCCCCTTTCATCCCTGATTTTTTCAGCCTTGTTGGCGTTGGTATTCCGCCATTCTGCCACGATGAGTGTCTCAGAATATTTTATTTATGTGTTCACTGGATATGTCCTGTGGAATTTTATCTCAGATTCCATCACAGGCAGCACGGACGTGATCCAAGGTCAGCTCGATTTTGCCGTTCACAACAATCTCTCGCTGATTGGTTTGTTCGGCAAACTTTTGGTGGATCGGCTTTTCGAATACTCAATGAACGTGGCCATTTTAATAGTGCTAATCTTGCTCCTTCGACCAACAACCATTAGCTTCGGACTGACGCTCTTCTTACCATTCGCTGCGATAATCACCCTGACATCCCTCGGGACTGCCTACCTTGTTAATATTACCACGGTCCTATACCCGGACTTGAAGACGGCTGTCAAAGTCGGTGCACGCTTCATGTTTTTTGCCTCTCCTGTGTTCTGGCATGCTGACGAAGTCGCGAGCGGGACGCGGGCCTTTCTCGTCCAGTATAATCCTGTTTCATACTACCTGTCGCTCGCACGCCAAGTGTTTGGGGTTGAACCGTTAGAGCCCAGCGCCTGGGCCATGGCCGTGCTTGTTTCGACGGCAATTTGCGCCACGGGCTTTCTTGCCTATCGCCAGTCACAGAGTTTCGTTAGGAACTTCAAATAGCGATGGCGAAGATTGCGATCGAGAACGCCAGCGTCAGCTATTTTCTCCGAAAGCGAGGGGATGTCGCCAAAACCACGGAGCGTGGCGTCGTTGGAGCCGAAGTCATTGTTGGCCGGCGTTATCTCGAAATTGCGGCGCTCAAGAACATTTCGCTGCACCTCAAGGATGGCGATCGCGTCGGACTCGTCGGTATGAACGGTTCTGGCAAGACAACGCTGCTAAAGTTATGCGCCGGCGCTCTTGGAATCCAATCGGGCCGTGTGACCATCGAAGGAAGGGTGAGCCCACAGTTCGCGCTTGGCTCGGGACTGAAGCCCAAACTCTCCGGACGGCAAAACACGGAGCTCAAATGCCTATATATGGGCGTACCTCAGAGTTCCGTTGGACGGCACGTGGAGGATGTGAAAACACTCTCTGGGTTGGGTGGTTATTTCGAATTGCCAATCCACAGTTACTCCGCAGGCATGCGATCGCGGCTGGTGATGAGCCTGCTGCGGCTTGTCCGCGGTGAGATCCTGATCATGGATGAATGGATCAACGCTGTCGATCCATCGCTCAGTGCAGCCATCGGCGGACTGCAAACGCAACTCATCGAGAAGGCGAAGATTCTTCTTCTAGCAAGCCATTCCCAACGAGTTCTTGAAGAATGGGTTGATCGTCTCATCTGGCTGGACTACGGGGAAATTCGCGCAGACGGTGAGCTACAAAAGGTTTATCGGGAATACCGGAAATGGTTTCAAACGCGCAGCGCTTCCAAAGCTGCCGACCAGTCCACCCGCATTTGAACAGATGGCCTCCCAGAACTCTTCGTTTGGATCGACCTTTTCGGGATGTGAGGGCCACAGACGCTTCTCGGTGATTGTCCCTGTCTATGATCACTGGGAACTGGTGCGTAACCTGCTCACCTGTCTGCAGCTGCAAACGTTTCCGGCCAACTGCTTCGAGATTATTCTCGTCGATAATGGTTCCTCATGCATCGTGCTGCCTCCCAATTTGCCAATTAATGCAAGGGTGCTGTACTGCTCGGCTCCGGGTTCCTATGCTGCTCGCAATTTTGCAGCCGAACACGCGGCAGGAGAGTGGCTCGCCTTTATCGATGCCGATTGCCTGCCCACGCCGGAGTGGCTGGAAAGACTGGATGAAGCTGCCCGCAGTCTAGCCGCTGCCGACGCTTTATTGGCCGGTGCGGTCGACGTTACTCAGGCATCAGAGAAACCCAATTCTTATGAGATCTATGATATGGTCAGAGGCATCCCCCAGGAACGGTACGTAACCCGCGGATATGGCGCCACTGCCAATCTTGCAGTAGCAACTGAGCACTTTCACCAGCTGGGAGGCTTCGATGCAAGTCGCTTTTCCGGAGGAGATGCAGAGTTTTGCAGGCGCGCGGGTTCCATGGGGTGGCCGATCAAATATGTCTCTCAAGCTCGTGTTAACCACCCTGCACGGGCATCCTGGCACGAGATCGCAACAAAGGCACGTCGAGTGAAAGGCGGCCAGTTGACCGCGGGGGCTCCAGCACGTCGCTTTCTGTGGGGTTTCGCGACACTTATGCCTCCTTTGCGCAGTGCTTGGCACCTCCTGAAAAACAGCAAACACACACTGACCTACCGGTTGATTGCGATTCGCGTTCTGCATCTAATATGGATCGTAGAACTGCGCGAACTTTTTCGCTTGCTACGTGGTCATCAAACTGAACGCCGTTGATCTGGTGCTGGCGTGATCGATCCCGGAAGAGATACCCTCATGGCAGACGTCGCGAAAGTGCTGGAAATCCATCGCGAAGGGCTGCAACGCGTTTGCAAGGTGATCGAAGGACACGGGACTTATGACGATCTCATGGACCATCGGATCACCGACCACGACAAACTGTTTTTTGGTAAGGACGTCGATCCTTACCAGAAAAGCAAACGTGCAGCCGCTCAATTCGAGAAAAAATTCAAAAGCCGCTCCTACAAAATAATATTGCCAGAATTCCATGGCTTCACCTGTGACGGGAACACCATTAATAATATTCGTGAGTTCGAATTCTTCGAACGGATATGCTCATCGAAGGGCATAACGGTTCTCAAAAATAATTATTCTGGCAACACTCGAATTTCTATACGAGATTTCAGCAGGGTACAGAGGGACGCTGCGGAAGCGATCGTATCTGACGTGACCAGTTTTTACCTTGGCTGCCCAGCAATAACTGCGAGTCTGGTTCACCAGCAGATAATGTACAGCCGTTCATTCTTCAGCTTCTTACTCTCTTTCTCTCGAACAGGAGTTGTTAAACCGGCGGCATTAGTGCTTGCAAACGACCATTCTCCGGTGCGCGTTGCGCTCTCGATGATCATGAAGGGGTTGGGTGTGCCGCGAATATACCTCCAGCATGCCGAGGTGACGATGAACTTTCCTCCGCTGGATTTCGAGTACTCAGTACTCCGCAACCAAAAATCTCGCGACACCTATGAAGCCATTGGCTCAGTCGCTGGACGCGTTTTTGTCATCCCCCGCTATCCAGAACCTTTTGCGCGGGAAAGGCTTGTAAGACCGCGGGGGCGAGCGGTGACAGTTGTCATTTATCCAACTTCGCGAATCGTCGTTGCGGAATTGCAACGGCTACTCATTAAGTTGGGGAGCAACTCTGCCGTCGCAAAAATCCTGATCAAAGAACATCCAGGAGCGGCAAGGCAGCTAGGTCACCAGATTCAAATTGCAGGCGTGGAAATTGTCCAAACTGTCCCGGAAGAGGATCACATAGCGATAGTTGGAAATTCTTCGGTCGCGATTGAACTTCTACACCGTGGAGTGCCCGTCTATCAGAACTTCGACTTTGATCCAGTGGGCCGCGATTACTATGGTTTCGTGCGCAGCGGATTGACCTTTGAGGTCAAGCTGGCAGAGCTGTCGTCGCCATTTTGGCGTCCTTACGACGCAGATGATCGGTGGCTGAATGCCTTCGTGGAGTGGGATGCGTCGGCTAATGCCAACTATCTAGACGACCAGGCACAATTCGTAGAGGAAATGGCCCGCTTGGCGGCAAACTCTCGGACAGACATGCCGCCCAAACGTCGACGTTCCATGAAGGGGCGTTTCCGGGCGCGTCTGAAAGGTAGTGCAAAGAGAGGAGTGATCCGGCTCGTCAACGCCAATAAAAAGCTGTCGTCGCGCGCTGCCAACTTTTTATTGTCCCGTACCAGCCGCGCTGCGAACTCTATTTCGATAACTACCGATCGGCTGGGCAGGTTTCTGTTGGCCAATACTGATATCGAAATTAGCACTCCGATCTGGAGAACTCCCAGCCGAACCACGCCCCAGACAACCGGCCGCGCGAGGGAAATCCCTTTTGAAGAGTTCGTGGAATATACCCTAACGCACCTGTCAACTCCCGCTGACTGGCTGCGGATGAACGAGCAGGCGGACGCATTTAGCCCGAGGGATCTGATCGCAGCGTTGGAAGCAATGTTCCAGAGTCGTCGCCCGGCGCTCAACGCAATTTTCGAGGGCTTTCGCAGTTGGCCATCGGGCTCGCCAGTGGGCACGTGGGTTTACCTCAAGAGGACCGAGTGGGGAAACTTTGTGGTAGATCCAGCTGAACTAGAAGCGATGTCTGATTTTGTATACGGCTACGAAGACGACTACACCACAAGGTTTCTTCTTGAGCAGTCGCTTCTGACGACGATCTTACGTTCCGGCACAAATGATCAATTGGATCGGTTTTGGCTCAATGCTTCTTCCGTGAAAAAAGACACGCTGCCGACAAATAGAAGAATCGAAGTGCTTCGCAGATTGAGAGGAATTCCTGGACGCGAGGCCGAGGCACAGCACATGTTGGAAGAGTTTGCGCGGCAAGCTAGCGATTTTGAGTTGCTCAAGTTCAGCAATACCGAGTACCTCGACGGACGGCCAGTTGAGGGCTGGGATCATCGTCATGCGGAACATCGGTTCCTGCAGGTTGCGCCCCGCACTCTTTCCCGCGAGTTCGAAGCACACTTAAAGCCTACCTACGACGCGCTTCGCTCTCGAATGGAACTGATGAACCTTCGCATCCGTCCTTCCGAGGCAGAGTATTTCTGGAGGCTTGCCAACCGTGCCCTTGACGAAAAAACGCCATTTTCCATGATTCGTCTGAGTGATGGGGAAGGTTACCTTTTCCCAGACAGGCGTCATTTCCTTCAAGCGGACGTGGCTAACCGCGAGCGACATTGGTGGGGTACGGAGCTCCCCACGGAGCTAAGATCCGAAATAATTAGCGAGGCCAGGCAGGCGATCGCCGAAGCGGATGT
Source organism: Mesorhizobium sp. WSM2240 (assembly GCF_040438645.1). NCBI lineage: Bacteria > Pseudomonadati > Pseudomonadota > Alphaproteobacteria > Hyphomicrobiales > Phyllobacteriaceae > Mesorhizobium > Mesorhizobium sp. WSM2240. The sequence goes on along the minus strand of NZ_CP159256.1, from coordinate 477,100 downwards.
CGTAGGTGTTCCCGCGATATATCGTTTCATCCGTGACCATAGCGAGAGCAGCCGGTCGCTGATGCAATCACTGCAGGGACGAGGCCTGATTGAGGTATTAGCCGGCGTCGTCGGGGTGGTATCACCTTCTGCGCTGATTACAGAAGACAAAGTCAACGTAGCCCTCTTTTCGGACCCCGCGACACTGCTTCCGCTGGTTGAAGCAGCTCACAAAGTAGTTATCGTGAGCAGTGTCGTCCCGGAGAATCTTCCATCCACCTTTAACAGCGCGAGAAAATTAGAGACTATCACCATCCCAACACATCACAAAACCATGCTAAATGAGAGTTACAGCAAAGGTTCACAGGCTTTGCCATTCCTTTATCGATCAATTTTGAACAATATTGATCAAACTGTGGTACCTGGGGATCTCGTTCTGGTTGCTGGGGGGATAATAGGAAAGATATTCATTGGCCGTGCCCGCGCTATGGGTGCAGTTGCGCTGGATCTGGGGCACGTTGTGGATGATTGGATCCATCCTGCACTCCCGTCCATACGGTAGTTTTGGTCATGAGAGTCTGGCTCGTTCGAGATCTCGAACCAATCCCAACGGATCATGGGAACCCGAGGCTTTTACGCGCCGGCATGCTCGCGACAACTCTTGCGTCGCTTGGTCACGAAACCACATGGTTCACGTCAAGCTTCAATCACTACTCCAGGCAGCATCGGGAAACGGGCGTCATTTCACCACAAGAGAATTTGATGATCGAGGTCCTGAAGGCGCCGGGCTACAGCCGCAATGTCGGTGCGAGGCGCCTCGTTCACAACTATCGCTTCGCCCGCCAATTTTTGGAAGTTGCCAGGGCAAGTAAACAATTGCCCAATGTTATCATTGCGGATTTGCCGACGACGGATGCGGCTTCAGCGGCGGTCCGATTCGGTCTTGAAGCGGAAATCCCCACAGTCCTTACGATACGCGATTTGTGGCCAGATTTTTTTTCGGATTTTATGCCCCGCCCCTTGGGAACACTGGCTCGCTTCGCATCGTGGCCTCTTAACAATCAGACTAAATTTGCCTGTCGGCATGCCACGTCCTTAATTGGGATTTCGGAAGGGTATTTGAAATGGGGGCAAGAAAAGGGTAATCGAAAGTCGATTGCCTATGATCGGATCTCGTACCTCGGTTATCTTCGTCCGCCTCCAATAGCTTTACACGAGTTTACCGAAGCGCTGCGAATACTAAATATCCCCCTATCCGGACATGTGATTTCATTCGTCGGATCTTGGGGAGCGACGTACGATCTCTCGCTCGTACTCCAGGCTGCGCGTCTACTTCGCGATCGTAAGGATATAACATTCGCACTTGCGGGTGATCCATCGACGCGGCCAGACCTGAAGCGGGCCTTTCAGAAGCTTCCCAACGTTCGACTGTTGGGGTGGATTGACAAGAATCAGGTGGCGGCTCTGCTTAGTCGTTCAGACATTGGCCTCTTACCCTACACTTCAAATGCGCCTCAGGGCCTGCCGAACAAGATATTTGAGTATATGGCCTACGGGGCGTTTCAGATTTCCACGCTGTCTGGGGAAGCGAAGGACCTTCTGCAACAGACCGGTACAGGCCTTTCGATTCCATCAGCGTCATCCGCCGAGTTTGCCCAAGCCATCGAAACAGTCGTTGATGATGCCAATATCCTGAAGAAACGGGATCAGCGCGCGGCGGTTTTTGAAGCTCGCTTTGATGCCCGAAGGATCTACAGGGAACTAGTAGACCACATTGTCCGCGTGGGGCAAAAATAAATAAGTAAATGCGCCCGCCGGAAGAGAAAAAACTCAAGAGCTGACCGACCAAGACAAAATGAGTACGCGTCCGACGAGGGGACGAGGGCCCGCCTTGCCGGGCAACAGATTGAGGCCTCGCTCTACTGACCCCATCATGCGGCGGCCCAGCGTCGACCGCGAAGAGAAGCGAGTGACCCGCGAGGCGACATGATCCGGAAAATATCAGGAGGAGCTTGACCTCAACGACCCCAATCAGAGAGGCCTGCTAGGTCCTGAGCTCCAGCTGGATGTTCTCCAAAGTGTGCGTAGCCGGTTGCCAGTTTAGCTTTGCCGCAATCTTTGAACTATCGATTTCGAGCGATGAGAGCAGTCCTTCTGCCATTGACGTGTAACCCAAGGCTCGGAGCGCCCGCGCGAGGAAGGTTGGTGGGAAAGAAAACAAGCGTGGTTTTCGTCCCTTCGCACGCGCAATGGCTGCGATTATCTCTGCCGTAGACACTGCTTCCTTCTCGGCCACGACGAAGGTCTCGTTCGCAGCCAAGGGATGAACAGCGCATGTCACGAGCGCGTCTGACAAACTGGAGCGTGAGATGATGTTTCTTCGGTTGCGGACAGACCCGAACGGTAACGGAAGACCAGAGGTCGCGAGACGCTCAAGCTTGCCAAAATTTCCTTTGGCGCCTCGCCCATAGACCAGCGGTGGTCTGACGATCACCAATTCGAGTTCCAGATCACCGCAGAGCTTGGCAAGTGCGAGTTCGGCTTCGTACTTCGATGTGGTGTAGGAATTGTTAGGCGTGGGGGGAGATGCTTCTGTCAAGGGTTCAGCTTTGGTGGTCTGCCCTAAAACGCCGATCGAGCTAACGAAGACAACGCGTTTTACTCCAGCTTTAGCCGCCTGCCTGACCAATCGGATTGAACCGTCCACATTGGTGCGCCTGAAATCCTCGATTGGAGGAACCGGGGAAGTCTGATGGGCCAATCCGGCCAGATGGATCACAGAAGTTGCTCCTACGAGAGCGGCTGACCAATCCGTGTTTGCGTCCATTTCTCCAATCATGATGCAGCCTTCTCTTGGGCTCCGGCTAACGGCTCGATGCGGCAGACCGCGCTGCCTCAGGGCTTCACGTACGCCAAGGCCGATAAACCCACTACCGCCTGTAACAACCATCATTAGCCATCAGCCTAATTCGTATATCGTCACTTCCCTCGTGGAAGCACGTTAAGGGTCCAAGCTGGAGAGTCCATCATAGATGCAACTGGTCCTGACCGAAACCGTGCATTCACGGTCCCGCCGCGCGTCAGATTTTTGGGATTCCGCTCAAGCTTAACACTCAGATGGCGCGTGCCCGTTTGCACCAGCTACTTAGCCAGAAAAATTCATGGGGGTTGGCGGATGTGGTGCAAGCCGTTGAAATGACGTAGGATTTGGTTACTTACGCCGATCCGCGCCATTCCCGGAGACCACACCCGCCATGAATGATCGTACGCTGCCGCTGAGCGATTTGTCATCCGTCGGTGGGAACCGTGATCGCCCGTTTCGACGGCGGCATGCTCTCTTCTAATGTGCGGGGGTCGTGGAGCGCACATTCGCTTGGCTCGGCAGATGCCGCAGACTGGCCAAGGACTTCGAACGAACCATCGCATCCGCCGGAGCCTGGGTCTTCATCGCCCACATCCACCTGCTCACCCGTCGCCTCGCAAGTCATTGAAATAGCATCAGCCTTTTTGATTCAGATGGGGTATTCGGCTAGCGCCCCATCTTCGACAGCGATGCAGGGAGGTGCTGCGCTTCGAGCTGATGATAGAACGTGGTCTGTGAGCCACAGCCACAAGCATCAGGAAAGGAAGCGCAGCATGAAGTACTATATCGGCTTCGATGTTTCGGTGAAAGAGACCGCCGTTTGCCTGGTCGAAGACACTGGCAGGATCTGCCGGGAAGTGAAGGTGGTCAGCCACTCGGACGATCTCCTCGCCGTCTGACGGATCCCGCCTTGAACATTGAACGGGTCGGCCTCGTGGCCGGGCCCTTATCGAAGAGAAGCGAGGCTGCGGAAGACGCCAAAACTCCAGACACATTGGACGCTCGAAAGCGCTTGACCTCAACACGCCTAATAGAGAAGGCCCGCAAGGGCTTCAAAGCATTCTTTTTGATTCAGACTCTAAGCGCGGGCTCCTTTAGCCGCGCCAAGTGTTCCAAACAGATATTCTCAACCACTCTATGAAGTTCCGCGGTTCGCTCGCCCAACCAGACAAGCGCTTCCGCACTGATCGCGTAGTGCTTCGAGTAGCGTGCTTTCACATAAGCTTCATTTAACGTGTTGAACCAGGCGCGATGGCGTTGCTGCTCGCGCGGCCATGCCTCCGCAAGACGCCTGTCCTGGTCCTCAGCAAGGGCCCTCAGAAAAGTCAACTTGTGCGATGGCGGGCTATAGTTGGTGAGTACGAGGAGTAGGGTCGCGTAGGCATGCTCGATGCCTTGGTGGAGCGTGAACGCTGCATCCTTCCTCCATTCGGCTTCTGTATCTGATTTGGCAAGCTGAAAGGAGAAGGTCTCCAGCCAGCGTTTGGCACCTGGAAGCCTGCTCTGGAAGTTCTCCTTGGCCGTCTGATAGGTCTCTTGCGGCGTAAGCGGCTTGGGTTTGGCGAGCGGTTCGTCGTCGAGTTCGTAAAGAACGATGCCTTCGCGGCGAATGTCGGTGAAGAAATATTGCCCCTGCCGGAGCGCCGTGTTCACGAAGCGGCGGCTGTGCACGATGAAGCTTGTCGGCGTCTTTACAGCGCGGTTGCGCACAAGGCTATCCTTTGCCTTGTACCAGTAGTCGAAATCGGCCAGCTTGTTGTTGTTGACGATCACCAGCAGATCGAAATCGCTGCGGTAGCCCTTCATCGTATGCGGCTCATCCACCCAATCGCCGCGGGCGTAGGAGCCGAACAAAATGATCTTCAGGATGCGCCCGCTCTTCTTCCACTCGGTGCTGCTCAGCGCCAGGGCGTCCTCTAATTCGGCGTGCAGGATCTCGACGACACGGGCCAGTTCCTCCTGCTTGTGCTCCGGTAAATGATCGATGCTAGTCTTCATCCGGCCCTATGATTGATGCTGAGGGGATCCGCAGGCCACCCTTATAGCAGGCTCCAGCTCTGCGGGAAGGCTGCCCACTAGCCGCCAGCTCGCGGATGCGCAGGGAAACACCCCGGCAACCGGTTCGTTACGGCAACGAAATACTACTATCGCATCGATACAAAAGCTTTATGTGCAGCAGTACCTTCAGCACCGATTTCTTTGCAGGTATCGTTGACAGCCTCGGATCGGACGAAGCCCTTCACCGGCAGCCTCAAAACTCGTCGTTGCGGATCTTCTCTTCGAACATCTCACCAAAGCTGTCGGTCGGCCGCTTTGGGCGGAACATCTGTTCAAACGGATCATAGGTGTCAACCGGCGGTTTCGCCGGTCGCTGCTCGTCGGCCTTACGCTCGCGATCACGCTGGGTCATGTAACCTCCTACTCCCCCACTGCAGCAGACGCCCGGGGGTGCTGTCCTGTCAAATCACCTTGAATGGCGCACTTAAACTTGGCGTGTCCCGAAAGAAAGGAAAAAACGCCGACGCACCGCCTTCATTAGGGAGAGGGATGGTTCATTGGCCAGGTCGACCCATATGGCATTTTGGCAGGGCATCAGGCATAAGGCCGCGAGCACCGATTGTAATTTGGCCAATCGTGGCTGGCGCCGATCACGAGGCAGGAACTTCGGAGAACAAGCTGATGCTCCGCCAGCCTGGTTAAGAACTTGCTAATGATCTGCCGGTCCACAACATCCGAGGTGGACCGGGCCTCGGCGGTAACGGCCACAGAAATCCACAACGTCTTTTCGCGGGCGTTCAACACATTTCATCCGATTGGGTCTTGGGCGTATACCTAATCCGCCAAGACTTGTGAAAGTGCCAGCTTAAGAAATCAGCAGGGACTGCCACTGTTATCTGGCGAAGTGTTAGAATTCGTAAATGTGCCTCTGGTAATCTCGCGCGTTGCCCCTGCCACCTCCAGATTCGGCGGCCATTTTCTTGATGATTATTCGGCAAATTGGCTCCTGGCGCCCGATCAATGAGAACATAATCCGACCTGCTGGTATCCGGTCGTAAAATTCCTGCAAACCAGCCGTTAGCCGCTCCGCCTTCAATCAAGCGTTACACGACGCGCCGCCGCGATAGCCTTTCACCCGGTTCTTTCAACAAGCCAGAATTAATGTGTTGATGGCCGTCCAACTGCGTGCTTTTGCTTCCTGGTGGTCAAGTTTGGATCGGGGCTGCAGATGGAGCAAGGCTGACCCTCGAAGGCGCTTAACGCTTGGCGGTAATCGTGAAGGTTTCGGCGCGACAGCCGGCATTTGCAGGCCAAGGCGTCACGCAACTCGGTGGAGAGAGGATGAGATGGAACTCAGCTTGGCGCGGTTCGCCGTGGCGACTGGCATTGGAATTGCCGTTGGAGCCGTGCTGGGCGCAGGATTTGGCGCTTGGATGTTGAACGATTTGCCGTTCGGGATCGGCATAGGGATGGTCTTTGGCGCCGGCACCGGCGCACTTGTCAGTATTGCCGCGGACGCTTGCCGCCAGCATCCGCGTGGCGTCTGAATGTGGTCGCCCGCGAGTTGTCCGACGAAAGTTGAAGCAATTGCCGATAGCTCGCTAAAGCCAATTGTGTTATTATTCATTCGTGCCCTGAGCAGGATCGACCATTTTCGGCAGTGAAGCTGATCAGACCGAGAGATAGCTTACCGAGGATGCCGGCATGCTCATAACACATGGAATATCGAACCACCGAATATTGGGTGCGGACGAGCTGGCCTTTTTGTGTCAAGCGTTCGACGCTGCATGTCTGGTCAATGGTGATCCATCGGCAGATGCAGAGGTGATGGCCAAGGCGATCATCGTCACCTACGAACGAGGCGTCACGAACGAGAAAGAACTGGTGGAGGGAGCAATCCTCTCTGCCTCTGCTCGTCGTGTCGACATGTAGCGTCAGTTGCGACGATCCCATCGATGAGACATGCCGCAATTGGCAACCGTCATCATTGAGAACGGGTCGGAGCCGTTGGCGCAGCGTGAGCTCTCCAACTGAACGCCAGCCTTGCTCGGTAATCAAGATACTATAGGTGCTGTCGACGAGCGCGCATTCAAGCTCGTCCGGTTTGGCCGCACGCATGTGGCATTGCCGCTCGGAACGCCAACATCATTAAGCGTTGATCCGAGGATCGGGCCCGTCCGTTGCGATCCACATGGGTTTTTCGGACAGTGCGAGGGCGTATCCGGCCGCGAATGGAATTCACCAGGTCAACTTCGCAATCGGGCGGCTCGGGTGGCCTGCATCGCTGTCATGCGGCAACTCCGGTTCCATCGGACCCGTAGCAGTCACCCACAAATCGGCCGTAGCGATCCCGTTCGATGAAGTCGTAGTTCTCTACCGCGAGATAGCGCCGCCACGGCCAGAACCGCATCGCTGAGAAGCTCTGCCTTTCCGAAATTTTGACCCATGGCTGAGGCAAATCCCATCGTCCTCAGCTGTCGCTGGGGCGCAGCAGTTCACGTACGTCCCCGTAGGATTGCAGCATTGTATTGGCCTTCGCTAGGTCGCTTACCTGCGTCATGACCGGTGATGAGGCCCTCTGAGGCGGCCAAATCTCGCCACAACCCGCGGGCATGGAGCGGCATGCGATGCACCCCACTCACTGCCGCTCTCGCCGTCCTGGCTCTAATTGCGGGATGCGCTACGCCGCCGAGCCGCATTCAAGCGAAGCCGATCACTGACAATCGCTTCGTGAATCTCGATTGCCCGCTGCTGATATCTGAGCGTGATCGGCGAATGGTTATACGCGACCTCCTTGAGGACGCTCAGAGTGAACGCTTCCGCGCCGACGTCATCAGCGGCGCCTTGACCGGGCTCACGCAATCCATGGTTTTCTCGCCGAAGGCTCGCGAGGCGAGAATCGCTGAGGTGAAGGGTGAGATCGACGCGCTGAATGATGAGATCGTGGCGAAAGAATGCATCAAGCGGATTGGTTGATCCTCCCGCGTCCTCCATGGAAGCCAATGGTTGACGGGGGTTTTGCTCAAGCTCGCGAGGCGAGCCCCGCCGTTAAAATCGCGGGCAATGCAACCATACTTGTCGAACATCTACCCTGTTCTCTCGTGCAGCTTTCGCGGCGCCACAGCCGCACAATGCCGATGGGATTACACAGAACAGAATGCCTTCATTTCGGATGCTGCCCAGTTGCGCTAAGCCCCATATCTTGGCGATCACGATCGCGAAGTCTAGAGCATCTTCGAAGAACGCAGAGTCGGTTTTGGGATTCACGCGGTAAGTTTCGTCTGATTCACTGCTCCTAGTGATTTGCGAGGGGGTGAGGATGACAAGGAGCCTGAGCGCGGACCTGCGCGGGCGGGTGATTGCGGCCATTGAGGATGGCTTATCGACGCGGGAGGCTGCGCGTCGCTTCCGGATCGGGATTTCGACGGCGGGAAGCTGGTATCGCCGCTATCGCGAGACCGGCGAGATGGAGGCGCGCAAGCAAGGCCAGCCGTCGCGTTCGAAGCTCGACGCGCATGAGGCCTTCGTTCTCGGCCTGATCGAGGAGACGCCGGACATCACACTTGCCGAGATCGGTGAACGCCTTGCAGCCGAGCGGGGCGTACGGGTAGCGCCGTCCACCGTCTGGCTGTTACTCGACCGGCGCGGCATCACGTTCAAAAAAAGACGGCGCACGCCGCCGAACAGCAGCGTCCCGACGTCCTGCGCCGCCGCAGGGCCTGGTTCGATGGTCAACTCGATCTCGACCCCGAGAAGCTGATCTTCATCGACGAGACCGCGGCATCCACGAAGATGGCCCGGTTGCGAGGCCGTGCGCCATGCGGCGAGCGCTGCCTGGCGGCCGTGCCTCACGGGCACTGGAAGACGACGACCTTCACCGCCCCGGCCTGCGGCTCGACGGCATGGCCGCGCCGATGCTGCTCGACGGTCCGATGAACGGCCCAGCCTTCCTCGCCTATGCGGAGCAGGTTCTCGCGCCCGAGCTTAGCCCCGGCGACATCGTGGTCATGGATAACCTGCCGGCCCACAAGATCAGCGGCGTGCGCGAGGTGATCGAGAAGGCCGGAGCGCGGCTCCTGTCCTGCCGCCATACTCGCCCGACTTCAACCCGATCGAGATGGCCTTCTCAAAGCTCAAAGCCCTCCTGAGAAAGGCTGCAGCCAGAACCATCGACGAACTCTGGTTGGTCGTCGCCGACTGTCTCTCCGCGTTCAGCGCCGAGGAATGCCGACACTATTTCGAGGCCGCCGGCTATGACCCGGAATAAGTCGAATCTGCTCTAAATGCAGCGCCCCGGATGCAGCGATCGCATGAAATTCAACGCGGGTCGGGCCTCGTACCTGTCAACAGGAAGCGCGGATTGAGATTCCGGGAGTCACGGAGCCTTTTGTCGGTGCGAGCCGCACCGCAGCAGCGAGGCGCAGAATTTCTTGCGATCGGGAAACGTTTCCAGGTCTGTCCCAGGCACGAAATCGGAATGGCGCAGGTAACGCTATAGCAGCTTGCCCAGAATATCACCCAGCCGCAATGCGAGCGCCACTGCCGGGAGCGTGGGATTGGCCTGCCCGGCGCGGGGGAACACCGAGCTGCCGGCAATGAGGTTAACCGTGCCGTGGACCCGGCAGTCGCGATCGGCACTTATGGATGAGGCGGGCCGGCGCTTCGATCGTGCTGCCGCAGTCCGTTTTCTGCGCTGGCGAGCGCTGCGCGATCATGCGTGACGGCAGAATGCTCGATTTCGACGAACACCACCTCAGCCTCGATGGCGCGCGGACCGTCGGCGCCGAGGCCGCTATGCGGCTTGGGCTACGAACAGCGCTTCCTTTCTGGCGGCTTGCCTCCGGAGGACAGGATTGCCGCACTGAAGCACGCCAATTTTCGTCCTCGGCGCCGAGATCCCAGCTCCGACAACAAGCACCCGTACGTGATGTCTCGAAGAAAAAATACGCTGAAATTCGTTGCAACAAGCAACGCCAAGTCGCTTTATCGCCAGAAGCGCAATCTTGGCGCACATCCTCCAGAGTTGATTTGCCAACCGAGTTTTTCGGGCGGATAGTTTGGTGCTGCAATCTGGGGCGAGATTTGCCGTCAACAGGATATTTATGTGGAGGGCTTCCCATGAGGATGCATCAGCTCCTGCAGAACGCAGGTTTGCCGTCGCTCGTCTTGGTGGCATTGGGCGCCGGTGCGGCTGCCGCCAATTTCGGTGCACCTGCACCCGAAATTCCAGTGGAAATTTCATCAGCGCCTCACTGTCGCGTCGCGAACATTCCGACACAGGTCCAGTCACCGGAAGCGATGAAGGCGTATGAAGAAGCAGAGCCTCCGCTGTGGTCCGGTCTCGGCACGCTTACTTACCCGATTACGACCAAGAGCAAGGAGGCGCAGAGCTATTTCGACCAGGGCCTTCGCATGGCCGCCAACTTCAATCACGCGGAAGCCGGACGTGCGTTTCGCAAGGCGCAACGCCTCGATCCCGATTGCGCCATGTGCTTCGTCGGCGAGGCGCTGGTCCTGGGACCGAACATCAATGTGCCGATGGATCCGGCGGCAAACGCCCCGGCCGTGGCCGCGGTCAAGAAGGCGCAAAGCCTTGCCTCCGGCGCAAGCGAGAAGGAAAGGGAGCTTATAGACGCGGTCGCGGCACGCTATTCGGAAGACCCGGTGGCGGAGCGGCCAGCGCTTGACCAAGCTTTCGCGGAAGCAATGGCCGCCCTGTCCGACAAGTATCCCGACGACCTCGACCTGGCGGTGCTCGCCGCCGAGGCAGGCATGGACACCCAGCCTTGGGATTACTGGGAGCCGGGCGGTAAAGAACCCAAGGGGCGGACAGCCGATGTCCAGAAACGCCTCGAAGGCGTTCTTGCGAAGTCGCCCGATCATCCCTGGGCGATCCACCTCTACATCCATCTTGTGGAAGCTTCAGATCGGCCGGAGCGTGCCGAACCCTATGCCGACAGGCTCGCGGCCCTGATGCCCGGGGCCGGGCATATCGTCCACATGCCCAGCCACATCTACTATCGCATTGGCCGCTACGTCGACTCGCTCGAGGTCAACAGGATGGCGTCAAAGGTCGATGAAACCTACATCTCGCAAACGGGCGCGATGGGCGTCTACCCGATCGGCTACTACTCCCACAATGTCCACTTTGCCCTGGTATCGGCGCAACTGCTCGGCGACAAGCAGACTGTCCTTGATGAAGCCGACAAGCTCGACAAATGGCTGACCAATGAGGTTGCGGCCGCCATACCGATCGCGCAGCCGGTCAAGGCAGCGCCGTATTTCGCCTGGGCACAATACGGCGAGCCCGACATGATCCTGGCGTTGCCGGAGCCTCCCGGCGCGCCGCCGTACGTCAAAGCCATGTGGCACTATGCCAGAGGGGTCTCTTTGGCGGCCAACAAGGACACCGCTGGTGCTGGCAGGGAGGCGGAGGCCATCCAGCGCATCGAGCAGGAGACGGACTGGTCGACGCTCGATGCCTGGGGCGTACCGGTCCGGCCTGTTCTCGAAGTGGCTCAAGGCGTGGTTCTTGCCCGCATCGCCCAGGCCGAAGGCAAGAACGACGCCGCGATCGAGCAATGGCGCAAGGCGGCCGAGGTCGAGGACACCATCCCATACATGGAGCCGCCCTTCTGGTACTACCCGGTCCGACAATCGCTCGGCGCAGCGCTTCTCAAGAGCGGGAAACCGGAAGAAGCCGAGAAGGAGTTCAACGCAGCGTTGGAACACGCCCGAGGGAGCGCCTGGGCGCTATACGGTCTGCAGCAGGCCGCCAAGGCCAAGGGAGACACAGCCGCAGAGGGCAGGGCTGCCGAGCAGCTCAAAAAGGCATGGCTGGGTGACCCCGCCTCGCTGGACCTGGAGCGCCTGTAGGGGCTGCGGACGGCAGAGTTGCGGGGGGTATTTGCGGACGTCTCACGCGGGACCGGGTGACATGAAGCCCGGAAATGGCTGCGGCGCACCACCCTCCGCGCCGCAGCCACCGGCCGCCTCAGTCTCCGATCGGATTGATGTCGTTCACGAATCTGAGCATGTCGGCCATCTTGAAGTCGTCGGGCGTCGCCGAAGGCAGCGTCGGCTTCCAGTTCTTTTCCCTCCAGAGGAAAGAGCTCTGGTCGCCATGGACCAAGCCCACGAAGACCTCCGAGACTATGATCGAACCCACGGGACCGAGCCTCAGCCCATTTTGCCTGACCTTGGCTTCCTTGAGGATGTAATACCAGAGCGGCGTTTTCGTATGCAGGCTTTGGGATTTCGCCGCCTGTCCGTCCGTCGACCCGTCGCTGTCGGATGCAATCTCGTCCGGGGTCAGCGGGTTCTTGATCTTCATGTGCTCGGCGACAGCCTGGCCGGATGGCAGGCCAAGTCTGACACCACGTTGGAGGTTGCGCAAAGCAAGATTGCCTGCGCCGCCAGGAAGGTCGTGCAGGACAGGTGCCAATTGCGGATCGATCTTCCGTGTCTTGGTCATTTCTACCGGAGCGCCGCCGCTGTCTCCCAGTTGATAGAACCGCCGCCAGTCGATGATCCAGTTGCTGGGCAGGGCCGAAACCGGAATTGGTCCTGTCGGCGGGTTTGGTGCGAGATCGCCGATTATCGATCCCGAGAGGCCGCTGAAGTCGAACAGCCGCTGGAAAGCGGCAAGCGTGAACACCTTGTTGTGGGGATACTCCTCGCGGACCATGCTGTGGCCCAAGCGGTAGGCTGCGGCCGAAAACTCGACCGGCATGTAAGGCACCTTCTTGAAGCGGTAGAACTTGCGGCCGCTGTGGAGGATTTTGGCGACCGTTCCTGGCTCCGTCAGGCGCTCGACCCAGTCGTGCAACACGATCCACTGGTAATGCCATGTGACGATCCTGCGGGCCTCCTTGAAGATGTCGGCCGGCGGGTTCGGGGCGGCCGACAGCATGTCGCAGACCGCGTTGTGGAATTTCAGGAATGCCAGATGCGTCTGGGCCACTAGCAGGTTTTCGTCATTGCGGTGGTCGCCAATGAGGGCAAAGCCTTCGGGGCTGCGCGGCAGGTCGTTGCGGAAATCGCCCGTGACGCCGCCGAAGTCGACCGTGATGTTCTTGCCGATCAGCATCTTGGGCCCGTGCTTGTTTCCCGCAGCCGGGTTTCGCGCATAAAGATGCGGGCTGCCGTCTGGGCCAAGGCCGTAGACGCAATCGAGATCGACGCTCGGGGTGCGGAAGTTTTCGATGCCGAGCGGGTCTTTTTCCTTGTCGCCAAGCGAAGTGAGATCCAGCGTGATGTCATGATCGACGAACTGGCCGAAGTATGTGAAACCCGCCGGGATTTCGCTGTTGCCCGTCCCGCTGGCCGGATCCGGGTCCTTCATCGCCGTCGCAAGAACCTCGAGCTTGGCGTCAGGAACGTTGAGGGGAGCGAGTGCGGGAAACATGCGGCCGAACATACCTGGGTCTTTGTGGCCCGAGAGGGCGTCGAGCAGCGCCCGGGTAGCATGGCGTCCGGCAACGCCGTGGCCCGGCGTCGTCTTTATCGCATTCGACTTGGCTGCAGGCGTCGCTTCGATGTTAGCAACCTTCGCTGCAAATGCCGCCGCACCGGAAGTTGATTTGGGTTTCAAGGACATGTCGAAACTCCTAAACGCGCATCGAAGCTTGCGCCCGACACGCTGGAAGCCCCCCGGCCCCTTGATAATCACAAGCTATGTTCTGCGAACGCGGCAGAACCCACCGACGTGTCAGTCACTATTACTAAGATCAGGCATGATGACAGAACATGCAGCTATGCAACTAATATTAATCTATTTGATGCTGCCTGACAATCGCAAATCACCGGGCAGTTAATGTGTAATGCCTCTATCAGATTTTCTTTAAATTATTGGCGATTCCATGGAGTCGCCAGAAAAAGGAAAACAACGCTGCTAGGCCCCGTGTGCCAGACCGCCACTGAAGACGAAAGAAAGCCCGCGGGTCCAATCGAGACGGAGGCCGATTGCAATGGCCGCGTGTCTGCCTACGATCGCAACGACTTTGGCGGCAGGTTAGCGTAGTTCCGTGGAGAGTTCTCCTGTCCGCGCACCAAGTGGCTGATTGCCGAGACGTTGGAGGCTTCGACACAGGTGGGGAGAACGTGGTTCCCGATCCATTTCTTTTTTTCCTGAAGCTCCATCAGGAACCGACCGCATTTGACGCAGTAATGGGTCTCGGAATCGATTTCATGCGAGAAATACTGATAGGACATTCACGTCTTGCTTTCCTTGTGCCAGACGTTCTCCCGCGCCCGGCCTCTCCATGGTTTGCAAACGTGACGTAATGGGTTCCGTTCCCTCACAACAGGAGCGGGAACAGCGACATACTGTCCTTGGAGGTTTCGATTGTGCCTGCCCTGCGCCTTTCAACGGAGGAGTTCGGGAAGCAAAGACACGTTGCACAGCTAGACAACGGCCGCGGCAGCGACCGATCTAAGAGCCGTAGATACCGCACCCACGATACAAAGACAGGTGCACTATAGGAAAGCCTGCCTATTAACTTGTATGAAGTTGGGTCCTCTTGGCACAGCCGCTTCCATCTCCCGGGCCTGCTGCAGCCGGCGCGACGGCGAAGAGGGCGATCAGAACAGCGACGAGAATGCGCATGGTCAGAACTCCTGCTTTTCAGACTGCCTTGACTGTAGCGCGCAACTGCCGCGAGACGAGGGTAGGAACTTCAACATTTTGTGAGCATCCTGTTCCGCCGAAGAACGCAGCGGCTCCTTTGTGAGCCGATCGGCACTTTTCAGCTGCTGCCCAGGGAAGGTGAGGTTTGGATCACCAGCGGGCACAGCCGATCAGGCCACAGAGGCGGACATTTCGACGTCGCCTGATCTCATCAACTGGTAATTCGGAAAAGTCACAAATCCCGGCAACGACTTAGCCGGATGTTGCCAACGTTCAACTCCGGCGCGGCCGATGCCATTGAAGCAGAACCTCTGCTGCAGTATTGTATGAGCATCCTGTGCTTTGGGCCCGCGCAATGATCCGTCATCGCGTATTCGGTGTGATCGGCGGCCTCGGCCTGCTCGCCGTTGTCGCGCTGAATGCCGGCGGGCCTTCCAATGTCCCCGAGGAGGCGATTCAATCCTCGGTTATCCGCATACCTGAGTTGATCGATCGCGCGTGGCAGCTTCCCGTGGCAACAACCTTCAAGCCGAACGTCTCCTGGCAGTCGAACGGCTCGCGCTGCGGCCCAGCGAGCCTTGCCAATGCCTTTCGATCAATCGGCGAGGAGGAGATTACGGAGGGTGAGGTCCTGGACGGGACCGGATTGTGTTCGACGGGCTTTTGCATCATGGGTCTCACGCTGGACGAGCTCGCCGAAGTGGCCCGAGGACATACGCACCGTAATGTGTCCGTTGTGCGCGACATGACGGCTGACGAGTTCCGGGAGCACATGAAACGTGCCAACCATCCCGGCAGCCGATACATCGTAAATTTCAGCCGGGAGAGGATTTTTGGCGCAGGGGTTGGCCACCATTCTCCAATCGGTGGCTATCTGGAAGACGAGGATCTTGTGTTCGTTCTGGACGTAAACGAGGACTTCGGGCCTTGGCTCATTGAAGCCGATCGTTTGTATTCAGCTGTGGACACAATCGACGGGGACAAGAAGCGCGGGCTGCTGCTCATTAAATAGATCGCACGGCAGCGGTTCCGAATGGCGAGCGTATCCGCGGGAAGCGCTCGCGAGCGTGGGACGTAGATCGGGGTTGGTATCTCATTCGGGAGTCAGACTATGACCCTTCCCAGTTACGCAATGAACCAGGCAACATTCCCGCAGATGTACGAGCGGTGGCTTGTACACCCTCTCTTTCGGCCATGGGCCGAGCTCACTCTTGAGGAAGTGGGCCTGTCTCCAGGCGATCGTGTTCTCGACATCGCTTGCGGAACCGGAATAGTTGCACGTCTCGCAAGCGAGCACGTCAATGAAGCCGGGGATGTCGTCGGCGTTGACATCAGTCCTGACATGCTTGCAGTCGCGCGCAAGGTGGCACCGGGCATCGACTGGCGCGAGGGCAACGCAAGCACACTCCCTATCCAGCCTGGAGAGCAGTTCGACGTTGTTGTCTGCCAACAGGGACTGCAGTTCTTTCCTGACAAGCCAGCGGCCACAGCGCAGTTCCGGCGGGCGCTGCGGAAGGGCGGCAGGCTGGCAGTGGGTACGTGGCGATCGGACGAGGAGATCCCGTTTTTTCGGGAGCTGCGTTACGTGGCCGAGCGTCATCTGGGCCCGATCGCGGACCAGCGATATAGCTTTGGCGACGCAGCTCCGCTCGAGGCGCTACTTCGCGATGCGGGCTTCGACGAAGTCCAGTCGAAGACGGTATCCCGCACCATACGCCTTGAAGAAGGCGAACCCTTCCTGCGACTGAATACGATGGCGCTGGTCGGCATGAGTGCGACCGGCAAGCAAATGGACGATCAAGAACGCAATGTCGCGATTGAAGACATCATGAGCGAGAGCGCGGCTGTCCTGGCGCGGTATACGACAGGATGTGAACTCGCGTTTGAACTCAGCACGAATCTGGCGACGGCCAGAGGCTGAGGGGCTCGTTCCATCATGTAGGACAAAATGGGTGTAAAGTAGGCCGCGTTGGGCGGGAAACGCTGCTTCAGATCGCGGCTCACGCGTCACGGGAACGTTCCGGCCGAGCGACCTAGTCGTTCCCGAACAGCTCAAGGCTGCTGGGCACCTGTTTGGGAACGCATCCTGACAGGATGGCGCGGACGACGTCCACCCAGGCGAGGACGGTGGTCGGGTCATATGATTTGCTTATGCCGGATGAGGTGCTCGTCTTCCTGCTCGGCAGCCGCTATTGCGACACCGATCGTCTCGGCGATTTCGGGCAAACTTTGCCAACACGCGATTTCGTCCACAATCACATCGCGTTCAACTACCAGAATGCCGATCCTTTAAGGACGGCGCACGGCGGATATACCGACAAGACCGGTGTGTGCCGCGATTTCGCGCACCTCGCAATCACACTGTGCCGTTGCATGAACATTCCAGCCCGCTACTGCACGGGCTACCTCGGAGACATCGGGTTGCCGCCGGTGCCGGACCCGATGGATTTCAGCGCCTGGTTCGAAGTCTATCTCGGCGGACATTGGTTCACCTTCGATGCCCGCCACAATAAACCTCGGATTGGAAGGATATTGATGGCGACGGGCCGCGACGCGACCGATGCGCTTTCCACGAGCTTTGGTGCATCGAGGCTGGCCCGGTTCGAGGTAATCGCTGAAGAGATCGCACCCGGCGTTTACAGGTAACGCGGCCTCGACGGCGGCGCTCGGACGGCCTAGCCCGTGTCGCCGCATTTCCGTTTCCACTCCTTCCGCCCGTTTCAGCCATTGCCTCCGCGCTGGCGGCACGGTGTGACTGAGGCCAACGCGTGACGTGAAGACGCCTGCGCCGAATTGCACGACCGGCAAAGACGTGGTTGATTAATTTTTGATTAGCCTTCGTGGCCGATGATGTCCAACCAGGCTTGAGGGTGCAAGAATAACGTCAACCGGTCTATTGATTTCATGAAACACCGGATCCTCGCCGCGTGTCTTCTGCTTGTTTGTGAAGTTACTGGAGCGCGCGCTGAGTCATTCCTGTGCGTTGGTCAACTCGCCACCGGATTTGATTGGCTAAATGGGCGATGGGCGGTGAGCCGGCCCGATCTCACGGACAAAATTTTCGTACTGCAGCCATCCGGCTCGCCCGACGAGTATACCGTCAACCAGATCGGGGAGCAGACGCCCAGCCACTACTGTCCTCTGCAACGAAGATCCGATTCTACCCTTTTGCTTATCTGCGGCGGTCTGGCGAACGGATTCACCTTCTCGTCGAAGACCCTTCGGTTTCAGGAAAACTACGGCATCGGCTACACGAATGCGGGCGACAGTCGCGCCAATACCCCTCATCTCGTGATCGGCAAATGCACCAGGCTCGAGCTGCGCGGCGTCATCCAGTAGGGAGCCGCCCGCCAGGCCACCGCAGCCAGCGTGTTATCCCCAGGTGCGGGGATCATTCGGCTGCCTACGCGGCCGACACGTAAGAAGTCGCCAAATCGGCGATTCCGGTTGGGTGCCCTCATTGTCGCCCAAATTACCGCACGCATGGAATATGCTGGCGTCGATGTGGTTCAACGAGGCGAAGGCCTTGAATGCGTTCCGCACCGGCAACGGCGTCGCTGGGGCGAGCATGACGGGCGGTTCGCCTGCGGCTCGGCGGCTTTCTGCCGCAATGGCTACCGCGCCAGCCTGGTGCCGCAATGGTTGCTGGCGCTGGAAGGCGTCATTGGGCGGCTCGAGGCGGGCATAGGAGTCGCCGATGTCGGCTGCGGGCATGGCCATTCGGCGGCGCTCACGGCCCAGGCGTTTCCGAACTCGCGCTTCCACGGCTTCGACCCGCATGCCGCCTCACTTGACGAGGCGAGGCGGAATGCGGCGGCGGCGGGGCGTCTCCGACCGGATCGACTTCGCGAGTGCGAGGGCCGATGACTATCCGAACGGACAGTACGGCCTGATCTGCTTCTTCGACATTCTCGACGATCTCGGCGAACCAGTCGTCGCCGCTCGCATGCGGCCGAGGTGCTGGCGCCTGGCGGCACGGTGCTGCTCGTGGAGTCTTTCGCTCACGACCACGTCAAGGACAATCTCTCGCCGGTGGCGCAACTCTACTACTCGGCGTCGATCATGATCTGCTGCGCGCACGCCATTTCCGAGGGCGGCAACTTGGTGCTCGAGGCGCAGGCGGGACAGGCGCGCCTGGCCGAGGTGTGCCGCAAGGCGGACTTCACGCATTTCCGCCGAGCCGCGGAAACCCCATTCAACCTCATCTTCGAAGTGCGGCGCTGAGCGCCGCATTCCGTCGGTCGACCATGAAAGAAAGACCAATGAGAAAGACCTTTGCAATGACGGTGCTGGCCGCAGCCGCGGCGATGCGCAATAGGCGCCGGACGCGCCGCGACGCCCTGATGATGCGGCAGCTCTCGGATGCGCAGCTCAAGGATATCGGCCTGACGCCATCGACATCATCTGGCGCATCGATAATGCCGGGGCCGGACCGTTCGATCGTTAAACGGCGGTCCGTGACCGACCAAGACCAATTCTCCAGATACCGCCCGCCCCATCTTCGCGGCGGGAAGGGCGCTCGAAGACAGGCCAGGAGCAAAGATTCTGACGCTGCTGAACGCCGCCGGCTCGCCTGATGTTGCGTTCACTCGGCCAGGGAACAGACTATATCCAAGCTATGCCCGGAGATGACTCCTTCCATTGTTCTTCCTGTGTTATGCTTCCGGCTTGCGCTTCCTCCCCGAGGTAAAGAAAAATGGAGACACGTACAGCTCTGGCGCGAAAATTTATTTTCGCAGTGTTATCAGGTTGCATGATCCTCTCGTCTTCGGTGGCGGCTCAAGAGGCCGCCGATGTAGCGACCGGTACGCGGCTGGCGGAATTGCTCAGGGCAGCCCGGAGCGTTCTTTCGAATTATCAGTCGCTCATCAATGATCCAGCCGTGGGAGACAAGAACCTCGATGGCGAGCGTTTCACGGCGGAGGCGATTGCCCTCTATGCCAAGCGCACCGGCCGTGAATTGATCTCCGACGACCTGGCGGAGCGCGACCGCAAGCTGCTCCAGGCACAGGTCGAGGCAATGCGTGAGGTCGTCGACGAGCAGCAGGACGACATAAACCGCCCCGGCATCGGGTTTAAGGGTTTTGTCCCAGCCGTTTTCGCGCGCCTGATGAACGAGAAATTCGCCGCCAAAGTTGGAAACGAGGCGTTGGTCCGCGTAACCGCGCCGGAGGTCCTGGTGCGGAACCGCAAGTCGCTTCCCGATGCTTGGGAGGCACGGGTTATCGAGGACGTCTTCTCCGATCCGAAGAGGCCGAAGGGGAATATCTATACGGAAGCGACAACGGTGAACGGCCGCCCTGCTTTCCGGATGCTGCTGCCAGAATATTATACGGAGTCCTGTCTTTCCTGTCACGGCGCACCGAAGGGCGAAATCGACGTCACCGGCTATCCGAAAGAGGGGGGCAAAGCGGGCGATCTGGGCGGTGCGATCAGCATCGTCTTGTTCAAATGAGCGCGCTAGGGCAGCAGCTGCGGTCGATCGAGCCTGTTCCGACACCGGCCAAGAGGCCCGCCAGCCGGCTCGGCAATCTGCCGATCTCTGCCCGCGTGGCTGCGCTGACCGCGGCCGGCCTCATCAGCCTTGTTCTGTCTTCCGCTTTTCTCACCCAGGCGCTCTATCGCAGCGCCGAACGCATGGACGACACTAGGGAGCTGTTCGACCGCGCAGCATCAGCGGCCGCAGCGCATGTCGCCTTCGGAGATCTGCGATACTGGCTGACCGATCTCTCCGTCAGCCTGCTGATGAATTCACAGCGCAACGCCGAGCAGGCCCGCGAACGCCTGCAGGTCCAGCTGGAGCGCCTTGCGAAGCACTCGCCCGACGCGGTCGAGGAAATCCGCACGCAAATCGACGCCTATGTCGAAACGGCGCTGCAGGCAACGGACAGCTATACCCAAGACAATCGCATTGTCGGCAACACTTTGCTGGCAAAGGCACGCACCCACAGCGGCAAAGTCGATGCGGATATCAACAGGCTAGTCGAGCAGGTAAAGGCCGATGCGGAGGCCGCCCGAAACGTGGTCGTAGCGCAAACGCAAAAGACGGCCGCAGCCGCTGCCATCCTGGTGGGTATCGTAGTCCTGATCGGCTCGCTTCTCACGCTTCTCGTCCTGCGCTCGATCGTCGGTCCGCTCCGGCGTCTCAATCGCGTCATCGGAGAACTCACGGATGGACATTATGATGTCGAGATACCCCAGGAGGGCGGGGACGAATTCGGAGCAATGGCGAGAACGCTTTCGCTTTTCCGGCAAAACGCGGTCGAAAGGAAAAGGCTCGAAGACGAGGCAGAGCGGCAGAGGCGGACGATCGCTGCGGCGCTCGAGGCAATTTCCGATGGGTTCGTCCTCTATGATCCGGATGACAAAATCCTGATTGCCAACAGCAAATACTGCGAAATCTTCACCAGCCACAAGCCGAACGCGCTACGGGGCAAGAGCTTCCGCGAAATCCTGGAGCAGGATCTGGCAAGAGGGCAAGTAGATCTCGAAGGCAAGACGCCGGAAGAATGGATCGGGGCCCGTCTGCGCGTTCACAGGGACCCTGCGGGCCACGTTGACGAAAAGCGGTTTGGCGACAAATGGGTCCGCATCAGCAAGCGCAAGATCCCCGACGGCGGAACGGTCGCTGTCTACACAGACATCACCGAACTCAAGGAGAGGCAAGTCGATCTCGAGCGGGCCAAGAGCAACGCCGAATCGGCAAGCGAGGCCAAAAGTCGGTTCCTCGCCTCCATGAGTCACGAATTGCGCACGCCACTGAACGCGATCATCGGCTATAGCGAGATGCTGATAGAGGAGGCACGCGACCACAAGGACGACGAGGAACTCGTCCAGGACCTTGAAAAAATAGCGTCTGCCGGCCGGCATCTCCTGTCGCTCATCAACGACATCCTCGACCTGTCAAAGATCGAGGCGAACAAGATGGAGATATTCCTCGAAACCTTCGACGTCGTCGAGTTGCTCAATGACGTGAAGGCCACTGTAACACCGCTGATGGCGAAGAACCGGAACGAGTTCGTACAGGACCTCCAGCGCGATCTTGGGGAGATGCACTCCGACCAGACCAAGCTGCGCCAGAATCTATTCAACCTGCTCAGCAACGCGGCCAAATTCACCCATGGCGGCCGGGTAACTCTTGCGGTTCGGCGTGAGGGGCGAGCCGACGGCGATTGGCTAGTGTTTAAGGTTTCCGATACCGGCATCGGCATGACGCCGGAACAGCAGGGACGACTCTTCAATGCCTTCACGCAGGCCGATGCTTCCACCACCCGGAACTACGGCGGCACGGGACTGGGCTTGAGCATCACCCGCAGCTTCAGCCGCATGATAGGCGGTGTGGTCACCGTCGAAAGCCAAGTCGGAAAAGGCTCAGTTTTCACGATGAAAGTGCCGGCGCAATGCAGGCGAGAGACCGAAGACCCTAGGACGGCCGAGCCGTCGCCGATCGTTCAGCCGGGTCGCACCGTACTCATCATCGACGACGAACCGGCTGCCCGGAACCTGATTGCAAAAGCCCTCGCGGAAGCGGGACTTGCGTCAATGGAGGCAGCAAGCGGAGCGGAAGGAATAGCCGCTGCTCGGGAGCATCGGCCCGCCGCAATTATTCTCGACATCATCATGCCGCATCAGGACGGCTGGTCGGTGCTGCGCACGTTGAAGAGTGATCCGGAACTATGCACGATTCCTGTGATCCTGGCGACGATCCTAGCGGATCGTGAACTTGGCCTATCGCTCGGCGCCGTCGAATATCTGACAAAACCCATCGACACCGACAAGCTTATCCGGACGATAGAGGCTTGCGGGGGCGGCAACCGCGACGTGCTGGTCATCGATGACGATCGGGCTTCCCGTGAGTTCCTCCGGCGCATTCTCGTGAAGAGGGATTGGACCGTCCACGAGGCAGGTGACGGCATCCGCGGTCTCGAACTGATGAAGCGGCTTCTGCCGCGCCTGGTCCTGCTCGACATTCTGATGCCGGAAATGGACGGATTCCAAACGCTCCATGAGATGCAGAGTATTCCGGAGCTGCAGAACATTCCGGTCGTGGTGGTCACTTCGAAGGACCTCTCGGCAAACGAGCTGAGATGGCTGCGCGACCGGGCGGTCGCTGTCGTAAACAAGGGCGCAAACAGCAGGTCCCAACTGGTCGAAGCCCTCGAGCGCCAGATAGCATCACGTGAAACCGCCGGTACGACCGTCACTGACGTTTGAGGGGCATGGCCGAAGGAAACCGAAAATGACAAGAATCCTTCTGGTGGAAGACAATGAAATGAACCGCGACATGCTTTTGCGACGGTTGTCTCGTCGCGGCTTTGAGGTACTAACTGCGGAAAATGGAAAAGCCGGCGTCGAGCTTGCCGCTTCGGAAAATCCGGATCTGATCCTTATGGACATGAGCCTGCCGGTAATGGATGGCTGGGAGGCGACGCGACGGATCAAGGCCAACCCGGATACGTCAAGGATTCCCATAATCGCGCTCACTGCGCACGCAATGGCGAGCGATCGGGACATGGCGCTCGAGGCCGGCTGCAATGACTATGACAGCAAGCCGGTCGACCTGCCGCAGCTTGTCCGGAAAATCGAGCGGCTGCTTACGACACCTCATTAAGCGGCGTTTGTAAACGTTTGTAAAAATGATTGCCGGGAACGAATTCCAGCGCCACGCCATCGCCGCCCATGTGACGCAGCGGCTGGCCGGTCCGGCGCGGGCGATCCTGGGTTTTCAGGAATTGCTACTCGAGCAGGCGCGGGATCTCGGTTTGACCAATCTGGAGACCGACCTGGAGCGGATCGGCGTCGCCGCAAGGCAACTGAACGGCCTCATCGATCGCCTGATCGACGGCAAGGTTGGTTTCCCGGACGTGAGGGAAGTCGAGGCGGAGGCTCGGCTCCGCCACGATCTGCGCACGCCGCTCAATGCCATCATTGGCTATTCGGAGATGCTCCTCGAAGATGCTGGAGATTTGCACCAGCTGAAGGAGGATCTTCGTGTGATGCTTGCGGCGGCGGCCGAGCTTTTGAAGCAGGTTGACGCCATCGCCGGTCTCTCGCGCGGGGAAGCGATCGAGACGCTTCAGCCAAGGGATCGAACCGAAATCGACGCGGCGGAACTTGAACGGCTCCTGTTCAAGGCCGAGCGTGATGCGTGGTCCGATCAGGGCGGCAGGATTCTCGTCGTCGACGACGTCGCCAGCAATCGTGATCTTCTCTCCCGCCGCCTGCGGCGTGACGGCCATCGCGTCGTCACCGCCGATTCCGGCCTATCCGCGCTCGCGAGACTGACCGAAGACGAGTTCGATCTCATTCTGCTCGATATATTGATGCCGGACATGAACGGCATCGAGATTCTCTCGCGGCTGAAGGCGGAGAACCGATGGCGGCACGTCCCGGTGATCATGATATCGGGCTTGAGCGAAGTCGCGGCGGTGGCCCGGTGCATCGAGGCTGGAGCCGATGACTATCTAACGAAACCCTTCAATCCGATTCTGCTGCGCGCGCGCATTAACTCCACCCTCGAGAGGAAGCGCTGGCTTGATCGCGAGCACCGCTATCTCCAACAGATCGAAGCGGAGAAGCGGCGTGCCGATACGCTTATTCACGCGATCCTTCCCGACCAGATCGTTGCCCGATTGCAGGGCGGCGAGGAGATCATCGCCGACCGCTTCGAAGAGGTTTCCATTCTGTTTGCAGATATCGTCGGCTTCTCGCCTATTGCGGCAAGGCTGCCGCCGTCCGATCTAGTCAGGCGGCTGGACCGAACGTTCAGCAAGTTTGATCTCCTGACACAGGAGCATCGTGTGGAGAAGATCAAGACGATTGGAGATGCCTATATGGCCGCCTGCGGGATTCCGGAGCCTTCAGCAGATCACGCCGACAGGATCGTGGCTCTGGGCAAGTCCATGCTGGAATCATTGCGGGATTTGGCCTCCGACAACGACCGATTTCGGATCCGCATCGGGATTCATTCGGGGCCAGTCGTCGCCGGGCTGATCGGCCGGCATCGTTTCGTCTACGACGTGTGGGGAGAAACCGTGAATATTGCGAGCCGCCTCGAATCTCAGGGAGTTGCCGATCGCATGCAGATTTCGGAGGCAACCAAGCGCGCCCTTCACGGTCATTGGACGCTCGAGCCGCGTTGCGCGTTGGATCTGCGGGGCATCGGCACGGTTGAGACCTATCTTGTTCGATAGAGCGGGCGCACATTCCCAAGCCGTTTCCGTTCGCTGGCACGCGTCTCCCAGTCCCCTACCTCGACAACCGTTGCGCTGGGCCGTCCGTAGCGGGGTTCTTCTCTCCATTGGCGGCGCCGATTGCGCCACCCACCTTCATCTCCATCAACTGCTCGGCGGCAAAGCCGATTATCTCGCGCAAAAGATCCGCATCAGAGGTGTTCTCCATGAGCGCGCGCAGGTTCATCATGGCACCATTTGCGGCTTTGCGTTCGCAGGCGAGGTAGACGTGCTTCAGCACGTCGACTGGAAGCGGGGGATTGGGTGGTGGTTCTCTGCCGTACGGCGTGACTTTGGGACCGACTTGGTTGCATCAAAAACCAGACATTGGCCGACACGGAGAGCTGTGGGCGCCACCGACTTATGGTGATCGGTCAGGTCGGCACCCTGCGGGACCGCATCGGCACACTGGACTTTGGCCGCGCACTCCCACAAGGTCTAACAGGTCAGCCACAGCGGCGATCGATCCGCTCCGAAGGATTGGAGCGCCCATGGAACGTAAGCTAACGACCATTCTTGTCGCCGACGTGGTCGGCTTCAGCCGGCTCGCCGGGCGAAATGAGACGAAGTCCATAGCCGATCTCAAGGCCCACGGAGACGATCTTATCGATCCGAATATCGCGGAGCACGCTGGGCACATAGCCAAGACGACCGGCGATGGAGTGTTGGTCGAGTTCACGAGCATGGTAGCAGCGGTGGAATGCGCCGTTGCGATACAGTGCGGTATGGTCAATCGCAACCGCGACGTTCCCGAGAATGAACGGATCGAATTCCGCATCGGCACCAATCGGATGAGGTTGTCGTCGAAAGCCACGACATTTTCGGCGATGGTGTAAACATAGCGTCGCGGCCGGAAGGCATCGCCGAGCCGGGAATGATTTGTTTTTCAGGCGCTGTTTTCAGGGAGGTGAGAAGCCGCGTCAATTTCCATTTCGAGAACCTCGGAGCGCGAGCGCTCAAAACATTGCCGACGCGGTTCATGCACATCGTATCGTCCCTCCCGGTAGCCTGCGGGGGCCGCAACCCGCCGCCTGGACCGGCGAGGTCCTGCCAATTCCAAAGAAACCCTCGGTCGCCATTCGGCCGTTTGCCAATCTGAGAGGCGAACCGGAGCACAGCTACTTGGCGGACGGCCTTCAGCTCGACATCCAGGCAGCCCTCATCCATGCTTCGGGACTGTTCCTGATTGGCGCGGGCACGGCCAAGAGATATTGCGACGCGGATCTGCCAGCCGAGCAGGCGGGACGCGAAATGGCGTTCGTTATGTCCTCCAAGGGGCGGCGCAACGGACGGGCCAGCGCATCCGCGTCACGCTGGAACTGACCGATGTCGCGGCGCATGCGGCCGAGGCCGGTGCGCTACAGCCGAAAGC
Organism: Mesorhizobium sp. WSM2240; assembly: GCF_040438645.1. Taxonomy (NCBI): domain Bacteria; kingdom Pseudomonadati; phylum Pseudomonadota; class Alphaproteobacteria; order Hyphomicrobiales; family Phyllobacteriaceae; genus Mesorhizobium; species Mesorhizobium sp. WSM2240. Next base: position 451,028 of record NZ_CP159256.1, on the reverse strand, counting down.
AGTTCGCAAGGGATGTCGCCTTGGCCATCGCCATTCTTGTGATGCTTGCGGTGGTCTTGTACGCGCCGCCGTCCAAGGTTCGGATTAACTCACCCTTTGACGCGCTCCAGCACTTAGCGTCGGCAGCTGAGCTGCACCATGGCACGGGCCGTGGGTGTTGCGCCCGCTCGTCGAGGTCAGCCAAGCTATTGGCCATCGCACGATGCTGACTGGGATGGAGTTACCTGTGAGCCTTGGAATGGGCGGTAGGCTGATCTTCTCGGCTTTCGGCATGTGGCCCACCCGCGTGGCCCCATTGACAGTTTTTTTTGGAATCTTTGATTTTTCGAAATCAAACCGGCGTACCGTGCAGACGTGTTTTAGGGGGGCCGTGGCGAATGAACACGTCACATATGGAGCGGCGCGCCCAACGGCGGGCCGCTGTCGAGGAAAATCGACTGCGCAAACGAATATCGCGCTGGGCGCGTTTGGCGCGCGTTCGGCGCCGGATCAAACGCTGGTCCGTAGCGTCGGCGATTTGGCTTTTCATCGGGGCAGCGATCTATCTGGGCGCGGGAATATTCGCGGTGGACTCGCCGACTACACCGCCGAGCACCGTCTACACCTCGAAAGCGCCCAAAGGTGCCCAACCGCCCGGGCGGCGCGTTCGATCGCCCAAGGTGACTCTTTCACCATCAGCCAAGGATCTTCGTTCCGAAATCCCTAACCTCACTGACTAGATATTGTGTGCAGCCGACAACAAGAGCGCATGCTCTTGCGTTTTAAGGTGAAAACGCCCAGACTCTGACTAGATTCTGCGCTTCGGTTCCAAGTTAGAGCTCGGGGTTACGCGGCAAGCTCCCGGCCTAGCCGGTTATGCTGATCTGCCGCGAGAGGGACCAACCGGCAGCAGCACAGCCACGCTGATCAGCATCTCGGTGCTGCAGCAAGGAGGGAGGCTTAATAGGCCCGCCTCGACGCTCTCAGGCAGCAGGACACGCTCTCAAACCCACGGCCACGTCTCGCGAGAGATGCGCGGCTTTCGAATTTCAGAAACTCCTAAAATTTGCAATGAGTAAGCGTTCTGTCGCCGCGCCCAGCGAACCTTTTCGCATAGGTCGTGATGACAAAAAGGCCGGCGTCCTTGTGGGATCTCGGGGGAGAGAGGCAGATGCCGGCCTGTGACCATATGGGGATATGGCAATAATAGAGTATACGGCGGTAAGGCGCTCATTGCACCTTGGCCGAAAGGATAGGCTTATTCCTTCGGAGGGACGCTGGCAGGGCGCTTTATGCCTGGATGCAGGTACGCCGGGGTTTCATCCACGGCGCTTTGTCGCCTGTGATGGCCTGATTGCTACGAACGTCGCCTGGTCTGATGTTTCAAGTTCCATCAAAGGCTACGTAGAAGCCTCGCTTTATGGCAGCCTCTGCAATTGAGCTCTTAAGAGAGGCCTCCGCCAGTTCGACGTGCAGGTGACGTTCGCCGAGAAGATGGACGACGGAGGCGACAGAAATCGGGCTGGTCCCATCCTGCTCATCAAGATACTCCAGGATGGTTTCGCGGACTTCCGGGGGCAATCGATGGAAATAGCTTGCGCTTCCCATGATCGTGTCTCCAAAGGACCTAGAGGACAGCATGTCATGCATGGCCAGGATGTCGAGGAGGTTCAGCTTTTCTGATTTCCAGATTGTCACTGAACTACTTAAAATTGTGCAAGGACAGTCCCCCTCACGTCCGATAAGCTATATGCGGGGCGACTTTGTCCCCGCACTAGGCCCCGGTCCTTGCACGCTGGGGGCCGGCTTGATGTTCGAGGCCCCCTCAGGCCGGATGCATCAGGGAACCATCGGCCCTAATTGGAATTGATTAAGCTGGTGTCCCGGTCGCAGGCGATCGATCTACTCCGGGACGGGTAGAGAGCCGAAGCGCCTGTCCTCGTAGGCGTTTCGGCTCTCCCAATTTTCGGCGAGAACTGCTTCAGGAAACCGGTCTCGTCGATCACCAGCACCGCGTCCGGGTCGGCCAGCGTCTCCAAGGCATAGCCGCGCACGATGTCGCGCAGCGCATCCGCATACCAGCGGCCGCGGCCCAGGATGGCCTGTTGGCGCCACGGACCGGGGTCCCCGGCCGCCTCGGCTGGCCAGGCCTTCGAAGCTCATGCCGCGTTCCCTTTGGACGGCACCGGAGACGTTCAGTTGCATGACGGGCTTTGAGGCATCCACACAACGGCTGCCCATCCCTCATTCTGTAGCGTTGGAATCCGGGTTAGGCAGATTCTGCTTTCGCTCCTCAGCTTCCGCGGCTGCCTCGGCGAACCTCATCAATGGAAACGCGCATCTTTTTGGCAAGATTGCTGCTGGCTTCCTCGGATAAGTCCGTAAGGCTTTCAGCGGGGCTGTCCTTATCAGGATCATCTTGCATGACTTAGCGAACGTCCCTGGCCTTTGCGGGTTTCCCCCGCGGCCTGTCGCCCTTTGCCGATTAGAAAAAAGTTCACGAACTTTGGAACCAAATCGATTTGCGTGCCATTCCACGCAATGAACACTGGTCAAAAGCGACCGCCATGGCCAATGCCAGTCTCCTATTGCGCGCCATCCAACTCGCGGAAAGCGGGGAGCATTTGGGTTGCCCGACGATTGAAAGCGCCTTGGTTGCCGAAGGCTTTCACGATGCGAGAGAGCTTTTCAGGGACGACCACCTGCGCGCGGGTCTCCGAGCCATCTGCAGGCGGCACTGGTGTCGGAGTGCCAAGGCAGCAGACAATGACAACTCAGTCGTGTCGCACGTTCATTTGAACGATACTGGCGAGGCACACACCTCCAACCCACAACATGGCCGAACCTAGCGTCAGAGAATTGCCACCAAGCTTGAATCGGCGAATCGGCTCATCCGTTGGAAACCGACCTTTCCGCCTGGCCCGCGGACGATCCACGCCGTAAGCCATAGTCCCTGCGCCGTGAACCCGTTACCTTTGGGCGGCGCGGTGAGGTTCAGAACAAGAGCCAAATTGTCATGCGGCCCACGCCCGTTCGGGTCGTGCCGCCGATAGCGTTCCATCATTCTAATGCTTCACCGGTCAAGCCTTGCGAAAGCCTCTTCGGGTGCTCCCGAGATCACGTTTAGATGGAATGGTCATCTGGTAAATGAATAGACATAGCGCCCTCCGCACGGCGAGGGATCGTGGGCTCAGACGGATGCCACTCCGGAAAATTACCGTCAATCACCATGCGTGCCAATCCATAGACAAAAGAGCACCGCTGGCAGCTAGCTGTGTTAGGTGCTCGAGCGGTCGCATAAGATGCTTATGTCGGATCCAGCGTTCCCTCCCGGAACGTGATGCTGCTGCGAAGCGCGCCGGACCTACTTCGACAAACGGTTTTCGTCGACAATCAGCGTGAGACGAGATGGGCGAGCGGCGCCCCATTTCCAAAGGACGAGATTGAGGTCGCCCCCGGCCGCGCCTAGTGCAAAACTCCTGACGAGCAGCGCATTGTAGCCAGCGGCGATCAACCGCCGGGCGAAGATCTGGGTTCTGGCTTCTCCATCCGCCTTCATCTGGTCGCGCCATGTGGCGTCCGCGAGCACGACCGCATCCATCCCTTGCGCTGCGAGCGCCGTTTCGTCCCGGCAGTCAAAGACGTGCTCGATCTCCGCGTCATAGGAGACGAGCGTAGTTGGCTGCAGATTGCCGGCTCGGTTGGCTTCCCTGAGCGCTGTCATCACTGATAGCGATGCGTAGAGCGCGGATACGCCTTTTGGATTGAACCGTCCGCCATAAAGTTCGGCGCCGCGGCCCGACAGCGGCTCTCGCGCGTAGATCGGATTGAGCGCCCGATAAAGCTTGCCTTGGCAACGAATCGGCACGATTAGGCGTGAATGCCAGCGTCAACCGCATCGATATAGTCGAGCACCTCGTCAGCACGGCCGCTGCGCACCAGTTGCATCGCGGTTTGGCCGGAGAAGCCGGACAGTGGTTCGGACCGGTACCAAGCATAAGCCATCAGCGCGGAGCCAAAACGCGGCTCGACCTTGTTGACGATCTCGACCATCTCGCGCAGGCGTCGCTGCGTTTTGTCCGACCCGATGCGATCTTTGCGGATACCAGTTTGGAGGTGGCCATTTCTAACGCAACGGCGCCCCCCAACCGGCTTTCGGCCGCGCTTCTGAGAGCGATGCGACATCCACGCCCTCGGCCTCGGGTGCATAAATCTCCAGGACAATCTCGCCGGGTCGTTCGTCGGCATAGGTCCCTTGCAACGCGGGGAACTGGCTGCGGAACCAGTTCAGGTTATCCGCATGGAGCGCTTCCAGATCCGCCCGCGTGTGCATCTGGCCCGCTATGAAGTCGATCGTGAACGGCTCTCTGCAAAGGATGGCTTGGGAACCGCCAAAAGTTGAGGCTCGCACACGGCTGCGCCTGGGCCTCGAGCGGTGAATATAGTCGATAGCGAAGCGATCCGGGCGACACGCTCCAGCGCTGTGGCGGACATGTCGTCTTCATCGGTGGCGGTCCGCCAGTATGGACGCCTATGCGCGCTTCGTCAGCCACTGGGATGTTGCGCGGCTACCCTATGATGGACCGGCGGACCGCTGGTTCAATCCAAGTAGGCTCACCGAGAGGGGTGGCATTACCGGGGTTCAGGGCAGCCGATGAGCCTTCTGTCCCATCGAGCCAACATGTTCATCTTTAGTGCGAAAGATCAGATTTCCCATCCCGAGTTGGGCAAACCGAGCGCCCCTGGAGTCAGTGGCTCGGTGTCGATGGGGAACGCGTCAACTAGACCACCACGTTACGTAGCGCTTCGGTTAGGGTTGCATCCCTCCCGACAAGTAATATCTACACGCTGGGCGAGCTCAACCATATGAGGAAAAATTTCGATGAACGACAATCTCAATGATAACACCGACACCATCGAATTGACCGCCGATGTGATCTCAGCCTACGTCTCAAACAATCCGGTCCCTGTTTCGGAATTGCCTTCTCTGATCGCTCAGGTCCATCAATCTTTGGTTGGGCTTTCGAATGGTTCGGCTACGGAACCAACCGAAAAGCTTGCGCCCGCCGTTCCCATCAAGAAATCGGTGACCGCAGATTACATCGTCTGCCTCGATGACGGGAAGAAGTTCAAATCCCTGAAACGGCATTTGAAGACGACGTTTGGGATGACGCCTGACGAATACAGGGCGAAGTGGAACCTGCCTGCCGACTATCCGATGGTGGCACCTAACTACGCGGCTGCACGTTCAGAACTCGCCAAAAAAATGGGGCTCGGCCGCAAGCCGAAGGCAGCGGAACCTGTAAAGCGGGCCCGCAACAAAGCCGCCTAATCACAAAGAAGAAGAGGCGGGCGATGAGCCCGCCTTTCTGTTGTCTGACTGACCCTCCCGCTAGCCCAGCAGCCATCTTCCGGCTTGAGCGATCGCACCATCCGCGTGACGACCGGATCGCAGGCGACTTTTCAATCCCTGCCGTAATCCATGCTGCCTTGCCCCGGAAAGCGGTTATTCGGTCAGCGTCGCAGGAAGGACGTCTTCGGATCAACTTGCGTCGTATGGCGTGAGACAACGGGCGGAACTTTGCCGTTTACGCCGCCGGTCGGAACGGGGCGTTCGTGTCCAGTTCACGATGTTCGCGAACTAAGCAGGCGTTGCCAGGTTTCTTATCGTTCCAGCCCTTGGTCGGACTGGTTGGCGACAGACAATGGGTGTCTAATCGCTTAAGTTTCCAATCGGACGACGGTCGTTATCCTCGCCACGGCCTCGAATGTGCGATGAACCCGGCATTTGTCGGCAATTTCGGCGATCTTGCCGTGAAGCTCCTCGGAGACATCACCGTTGACAAAAATTACGCGCTCGAAACAGTCAACCTTCGCGCCATCGCTACATGCCGATTGGATGCACTCCTGACAGTCCTTGGCATGCATTTTCGCATGCGAGATGTCGACGCTGATGCGCCCGAGCGTCAAGTTTTTGTGCTCGGCATAAAGGCGCAGCGTCATCGAGGTACAGGCGCCAAGCGCGATCGGTAGGAAATCATAAGGTGAGGGTCCAGTGTCGAGCCCGCCCACGCTTTCCGGTTCATCGGCGAAAAGCCGGTGCTTGCCCGCCTGGGCCGCATTCTGAAGCTTGCCTTCGCCCGTCGGTGGCCCGAATATGCTCAATCGCCGCCGCCATGCCCTGTGATACGTCGGCTGCAAGATAGCGCGTCAGCCCCACCGAAACCACCCGCGCCGCAAAGGCCGCATCCTCAGGGTCTGTGAGTAGATGGTCGGCCTTGTCCAGCGAAACGAAGCTTTTGGATGCTTGGCCGCGCGGAAAATTTCAGTGGCGTTCTCGATTCCCACTGTCTGGTACAGGGGTGCATGGAGGATGAGGAGCGGCTTCTTCAGGGCTCCCGCGCAACCAGATCAGGACGGCAATTCGGCTAATGTGTTCTCGATCGCGGCGATGTTGAGTTCAAGATCAGCCACACGTTGAATCGTGCTGAGGCTTGGCAGCGTTGCCGATTCCGCAGCAGCGAAAAGCAGTCTCTGCTGTTCGTCTTTGAGCCGCTTCATGAGTGCCGTCAATTGTTTGCGCATATAGATCCCCATTTGTCCGCGGGTTGCCTATATGTCACCGTCGCGCCGGTTGTCCATCGCGACCACGACATGCGCAATGAGCGGCCCCCGGCAGCTGGAGGGCGACAGCAGTAGTCAGTCCGGCGGACGCACGAGGCTAAGGCCCGTGAGGTCGATGGCAGGAAGTGGCAAGCGGTATTCGGAAAGGCCGAATAGCTGGACATTGAACTCCCTATGCCACCGCCCAAATCGGGGTGGGAAGCGAGCGGGCCGCCGGGCTGGCACCTATTAAGTTCGCTTCTTCAGCTTGAGGGCCGCCTTGTTGGCATCATCCCGCATGGTGTGCTTGTCGAGTATCTTGTGGGCCCCCTCCAGCGTGATGTCGTGCTTTCTGCGGAAATGATGACCTCGTACCTGGTTCGAAGCTACCCGATCACGATCCTGCTTGCCGCGTTTCGATTTGTTGTCTGCCATGACGGGCCTCCCTGTTGGCGGCCCAATCAGCGCGAATCATGCCGATCCCGTCAATCAAACTCGCTCTCTCTGCTGAGCGGCATGAATTCTGCTGATCAGTTCGCCCTGCCGCCTTTGGATTCCACCATATCGAGAAACTGCTGCAGGTTCTCAACCATTGCTTTCGCACCGTCGTCATTGATAGCAAACTCGAAGGTCAATTCGCCGGTCTGAAGAGTGAGCAAAGCAACCATGGTCCGGCCATCTTCCGACATCGCCGCATCGAGCGCGAAGCCGGTAACCGGCATAGGTGTGTCAGCCATGATGGTGCCCTTTCCGCCTCGCCGAAGGTATCGCCTTTTGAGGCAGCAGATCAATCACCCTCGCGCGCCGCAGCTCGGTGACGTTCGATGTCTTCAGGCTCTTCTTCGTCAATCTGGGCGAGATCATTTCGAGCTGTGCTGAGCGCCGCGAGCAGTTCGTCCAGCTTGGCTTGGGTCGCTAGGCCGTCCCGATACTCCGCGCGCTGTATGAACAGGGTCATCATCCAGACCATCAGCGTGGCAATCCCGTGCATATCCAGGCTGTCGGGCTGGAACAACAGCCATGCAGCGGCATAGAGCAAGACCGTGACGAAGGCCCAAGGTCGAGACCCTACTGTTCCAAGGGTGGTGAGGGTTTGTTGTATCGTCCGAATAGCCATGCCCTGAAACGGCGGAAAGCAGAGACAGGTTCCACGGGCTGACGGGCCACCCGCTCGGGACGATCCAAGGGCTGGCGTGGAATGCGGGCGAATAAAGCATTCATGACAGGGAAATTACGAGTTCAGCCGCTCCCAGTTGTAATTATCCCGCGCCTGGTACCCGCACTGACGGCATCTCGCATAGAGCCCGGTCCTGATCACGTCCTCCGTCTTCAATCAATGGTCCTGCTGGCCTCGGCGTGCCGTGGCACTCCACAGTCGCCTTTGCAAAGAATCCGCACACGGCGGAGAGGCTGCACGTTTCGCGCATATTCAGGAATCGCCGTTTTAGAAATGCTCGCCGGGCCTAAAACCACGCGGCAGAGACTTGGGTAAAGGGTTTATGAAGTCCCTCAGCCGGGCGGGATATTGCACCGAGCGGGCCAAATCATCGGCTGACTGACAAAGGGCGAGCGATGCTTGCCTGAACAGAACCAGAATAGCCGTCGTTGTGGCACCGGTCGGCACAAGAAATGCCCGCCGCGAAGGGGCATAAGCGGCGGGCTTTTTTCCAAGGTTGTGGCGTAGGAGGGGACCTTGGAGCGGCTAAAACTCCCGACTGCCGCGGCGGTTCCGTCCGCCTAAGGGCGTACTACTACTCCTTTTGATCTACCGCGCGGATTAGCGGTGCCGACTGGAGCTGCCGGCCATCGGATTGGACCCGGGATCATGGGTGTGCGGCTGCCGCGTCCATACCGATCTCCTTGCTGCCGCACTTGGAGCATTTGAGCTTCGGCACCAAGTCGTTGTGCATGACCTAATGATCCGGCCCAAGCCGATCGTGCAGCTTCAACAGGTCGATCGCCGGTTGTCGTGGCAGCGCGAATAGTGGCAGTACGCGTGCAGCTTATGCCGGCCGTTCGATTAGTTCCTGAACGGTTGTGAAGCCGCTCACCCCATGCGCCATCTGCTGGACTGGCTGCGGGCTTGCCGTGCTCTCTTCCGATGATCTTCTCGACGGCGCGGAATACCGCGTTGGCTGAGGCATCGAGCGTATGGCTGAATTGGATTGGTCCTTCAGCGGGCTCAATGAGGGTTATCGAGCATGTGCCGGCACTCCAGCAGGACGGCGCGCCTTCCGGAGCAAGGGCCGCACAGGCGTGCATTTCTTCACTGCGGCCAGATGGTTTCCAATGTCAGGACAACCTTCAACACTAGGCCGCCGTCTTCATCGCGGACATTGATCGCAAGATGCCGCCGATCACCACCAGTGACGAAGGCACTCGGGACCATGGAGGCTAGCGCCTCCAGGGCTTCCTCTCGTGCTGAAGTCACTCCCGCGAGTTCCGTACCTTCATTGTCGGGAATGACATGTCCGTTGGTCTCGAGATCACAATAAAAGCGCCGCATCCGCCCGAAACGAGGGCTCGTCCAGATTGTTCCCCCTCACGGTCCATCGCGAGGCGGGTGTGTCATTATCGCCAAGTGTTCCACCCAAACACAAAGGGCCCGCCGCCCCTTTCGAAAGCAGCGGGCCAGTCGCGCAGTACCGGGAGACGGCGCCTTGGCCGAGCGCACCCCACTTGTCGGGTATCCGCCGGTCGCGCTGGGCTGGCCAGCCGCTCAAAGCTCGCGAAGCGGAGCGCTTTTTCAGTCGGCACATGACCTCACTGCTGAGCGCCCGGGCCTATCCTTGGGGTCGTCGCGACCGCATCTCGTTTGCAAGCAAATGTTTCAGCTTTGAAACGAAAAGGCTTTTTCGCTGAAATCGTCCTGAAACATCGGTGGCGCATTGATCCGCCGCCACCGTGCGGAAGGTTCCATGTCGGTGAGTATTCGAGCGAGATTTGCCATGGCAATATTCGAAGAAATCGGACGCTTCGGCGCGGCGCTCGGGAAAGCGCCCCGCAACAGCCAAGCGATCCGCGAGATGAATTCGCTGACGCCGGAACTGCAGAAGATGAAGCTGGCCGACGACATGCCTTTTGGCCAGGCGGTTGCGGTATATGGACATCGAGCCGGTGATGTCTTTAATATCGGCAGCGCGCGCGAGGCCTTGGATTGGATGCTCTACGAATGGCCGGACGGCAGGATTCACAGCCTCAAGGCTCGGGCGGCTCGGCAGGCCTGCGTCGTGGCTTTGGACGGCGGCGATGCCGAGACTGCTCGCCTGGCGTTCCGCTTGGCCGTTGAGGAAGCGGGTAACTTCGTCGGCGACGTCGATCGCGTCTACAAGGCGGGCTCAATAGCCGCCAAACCCTTAGCCCTTTCAGAGTAGCCCTAGACGCAAGAAACCCGCCGCGAGCTTGGGGGAAGCAACGGCGGGTTTCTCAGCTTCAAGGGTGGTTGGAGAGCCCCTTGGAAACTCCACAACTGACCAGGCGAAAGATTTGTTCCTGTTTAAAACCGAAAAGTCCGCTAACGCCTCATCGTTCCCATTCGCTATTGTGGCACTCAAACAAGCACGGATTCGTCATGAAGCTGGAAACTATAGAAAAAGTCCCTTGGGCGGACGACCTCACGGGCTACGACAAAGAGCATTTCACGATCTACATGAGACTCCTGGACGCATCCGCCGACAACGCCAACGAAGAGGAAATGGCTCGTCTGATCCTCGGCATCGATCCGGCATGCGAACCAGCGCGCGCCCGAAATGCGGTTCGAAGCCACCTCAACCGGGCGAACTGGCTTGTCACGACAGGGTACAAGGAACTGTTCGCCGGCTGACAAACCGCTGCAACTTCCTCAGACAAGATGGCCTGAAAACGTAAAAAGCCCGCCCGCTACCCCTTTCAGAGTAGCGCCAGACGCGGGTAGTGCCGGCCGTGCTCGCGTTCCTGAACCTCGGCCGGTGGGCGGAGACTCTCGTCAACGTGCTGCGCTGGCCAGTCCTGCTAGTCGTTATCGCCACAGCGATTTCGCTAATCTACCGCTTTGGTCCAAGCCGTGAGCGCCCACAATGGCGGTGGCTCACTTGGGGCTCCGGAATTGCAACGGTGGTTTGGGTAGCCTCGTCGATGGCGTTCTCCTTCTACCTGGAGAACTTCGCCAACTACAACGCGACCTACGGTACCCTTGGCGCACTAATCGGCTTCATGGTCTGGGTCTGGATTTCCGTCATGATCCTGCTCTTTGGAGCCGAACTCAACGCCGAGCTGGAACACCAGACCGCAAAGGACACCACGACCGGAGAGCCGCAGCCGCTCGGATCGCGTGGTGCGAGGATGGCCGACACGATCGGCAGGTCATCGACCGAGAAGCCGTGACTCATGTCAGCGATGAACTCCCAGAGGCGAGCACGTTGCCGGCTGGATCGGGTGTGACAAAGCTCTTGTCCTCAGCCATACGCCGCGTCGCGAGGTAGGAGGTTAACGCCGGGCTCAAGGTGATCCCGCCATGCCCGCAAAAGAGGAGCAGTTGCGCGCTCGGACTGGCAGAACAGCTCAGAGTTGCTGGTCTAGCAATGCCCAGCTGTTCCGCCGGCGGGCTTCTCTGGCCCGAAAATGTGAACGAACCGGCGTTGCACCATGCCCGTCGGTACCCCGGAGTGGCCAGCTCGTTAATCCGGGCTGGGAGAACCTGTTCGTTGTCCTCCGGCCGAAGACGCGGCACCCGGTTCTTGTTCGATAAACGACCACCTCGCTCATCATTGGAATGGCACTTCTGCTGCGACTTTCCAAGCGGCGAGATGCTCTGCATCATGCTCAAATAGAGCATATCCCAGTACCCATGGAAGCCGCCAGCCGTCCCCAACGACCTAAAGCAGCCAACAGCGCCAGCAGAAGCGTTAGAGCGCCCGCGGTGGCTGAGATTGTAATGAGAAGTAGCCTACGGCGACTCGGTGGAGAAGCGACGTGAGAATCGAGCCGCTTCAACACCTTCCATGCCGACAATAGGGCGGACCAGAAGACAACCATTGCCAGTCCGACGAAGACACTGGCGCCGAGCTTAGCGAACCATGTGGGATCGGTCGAACGGAATAGCGCTTGGAAGCCGAGCGCAACGGCGAGCGAGGCAAGTCCCGTCCTCATCCAGCTGGCAAAGGTTCGTTCGTTTGCAAGCATGGTGCGATCTTCGGCCCAGGCGGTGCGATCCTGTGCCATCTCCGTTCGATCGTTGCTGGATGCCATCGTCATGTCAGTCGCTGGCCTTCTTCAGCCCGACGCTGATGGAGCCATCGGTTTCCAGTATGGCGTAGTCGACAGACGCTACGTCAGCGGCGCCGGAAGCGCGAATGGCGCTCAGCGCTTCGTCTTCCGTTACGCGCTCTTGCCTCATTGTGGCAGTGCAAAAACTGCCGTCTCTTGCGAGAAGCGCAGGTTCGGAGCGCACGAGCTTTGCAAACCTGCCGGAGCGCACCGATAGGAACGCGACGAAGAGCTGCAAGAGGATCAGGAGGGCGAAAGCGATCGCTCCCTCGGCGAGCGCGACAGATTCCTGAAGAAGCGTCGCCGACAAGGTCGATCCTAAGGCAATGGTTACAACGAGGTCGAAGGCATTTAGCTTCGCCAACGTCCTTTTCCCCGAGAGGCGGAGGAAGAGCACAAGGGCTGCATAGGCCATGCAGCCCACAATGATGGTGCGGACGATGCCTTCCCAGTCCTGGAAGAACATGGCGCTCCAATCCATGTCGGATGCTCTCTTCCTTGAGCCCACGCTTATCTGTTGGTCGACAACGTCTGAGGACAGTATGCAGTTTCACTGACGAAACACTTCGCCGCTCACGGTCGCGGTCGGTCAGAAGGCAACAGGAGTGGCTGGTGATCGTACCTCGGCCTGCACGTCGACTGCATCGCTGCTACAGAATTTTGGCTGGCTGACTGCATAAGCGTGCGCGAGGCGCGGCTCACCGATACCTGTCGTACCAATGCCGCGACCGCTGTTCCGATTGGCCAATAGCCAAGCCGAGAAGCAAACCAACGAGCCCGCCCAGGAGGAAAACGGAACTGACGACACCAGGGTTCTCTTTGATAGGCGTGACAACAGCGTGGGCACCGCGGGAAGCGGCTGCGACCAAATCGTCTTTGCGCTCGGCCAACACCGCCCGCAAGTTAGCTATTTCGCGCCTAAGCCCATCGTCGCCATTGGTATCTGGATTATTGGCCATCGCTGCTGCACTCCAATGTTGGATTACACCACGCCCAACGAAAGGCGGCCGCAAGGGTTCCGACCGGTCTAGCAGGCTTCCTTCTGATTGGGTTGGCGAAGTCAAGGTTTGCCTGTTTCCCGACGACGTAGAATGCCGCGTGCTCATTCTTGCTGAGGCCTGCCGGCGCTAGCCCCCGCCGGCGAGCGCAGCGGCCACGTCTGGTGGGATTGTTGCCGGCAAGTTGATATGGATGCCGAGCAACCCCTTCGGCGCCTGACGTCCCATCGCGCTGGAGATAGGCGCGCCCCAGTCGCCTCCCTGGGCCACATAGTGGGTGTAGCCGAGGCGGGTCATGAGTTCGGCCAGGCGCGAGCGATGCGGTCGGGATTCCAACCCGTGCCCTTTGGCTTGCTTGAAAAGCACCGTAGCCCGGCATCGTCGGCAGAACCAAGTCGAAAGCATCCTCAGGGTTCCCCCCATGCGCTGTCGGATCCGTGAGCGGTTCGACGGTGTTGAGCAGCTCGAACAGGGAAAGCTGAGGCCCGATGAGGCAGACCTTTTGCCCGAGCAGATCATGGCCGCCCTTGGTGAAAGCAGCCATGGCTACCTCATCGATGTGGCGGAAGCGCTTGCCGTTTATCTGCCGAAGCCATCGCTGGAGCGATGGGATCAGTTGCTACTTGCGCTGCAGAATGGATCCGGGAACCCGCAGAAGGCCAAGAAGCGTCGATCGTATGATTGCGATGCCTCGCAATTGTGTGACGTTCGGCAGGTCATCGCCAGAGCCCGCAACGATCTGGACGGTCTGATCGCGCTTGAGGAGAGAAATGCGCATGGCCGAAAAACGGGATTCTGGTCATTGGCGAAGAACGTCTGATTGAATGCGAACGTCTCCACCTTTACTATTGCAGCGGGTCGCGACATGGCAGGAGGCGATTATTTGCGGCTGCGCAACAGTAACTTCGTCGGCTGCTATGTTGCCTGCGAGCAGCCAATGTCGAGCGTTCGCCTTCGTGCGCAAGCAGAAGACCTGCTGGCTCAAGAATTTCGTTGGACCGCTGTCAGCCAAGGCAGGCGTTGACCTCGCAATCCGCTGAGATCGCCGATGGCGCTTGGTACCCGGCGCAGACTACCGCAAAGGTGGTTCTTTGCCGCCCACCACGTCCACTTGGTCGAGCAGGATGCGGGCACGCCCCGCCGGCGAAGGTCCGCTTATCGCTCTTGGAAGGCCAGGCGCAGCCCGAGCGCACAGTAAATGCCACCGACAATCTTGCTCTGCCATTTCAGCACAATCGGGTGGCGCCGCAGGAAGTTACCAAGACCGCCCGCCACAACTGAATAGACGATTGTGCTGAAGAAACCGATCAACGCGAACACAACTCCGAGAACCGTGAGCTGTGCGACGACATAGCCATTATCGGGTACGACAAACTGCGGCAGAAATGCCAAGAAGAAGAGTGCAGTCTTTGGATTTAGGACTTCGGCGAGGATCGCTTGTCGAAACGCCTGCGGTGCCGTGATCGGGACCCGGCCCTGCCCAAGATCGACCGGTGCTTTCTCGAGAATCGCTTTGAACCCAAGGTAAACCAGATAGGCAGCGCCGAGGTATTTCACTGTGCTAAACAAGGTCGCGGAGGTCGCTACAATCGCCGAGATGCCGACGACAGCCATGATAGTGTGAATGATGTCTCCGGCCGTGATGCCCGCACCGGTGGCAATGCCAACCTTCGTACCAGAGGTAGTTGCGCGTGCAACAGTAAGCAGCGTCGCGGGACCGGGGATGAAGACAAACCCCAAGACGATCAGCGAGTAGGTAATCAATGCAGCTTGGTCGATCACTCTGGAATCCCTCCAACTTCGGCAACTTCGGTAACTTCGGTAACTTCAGCAATCCACATTCAGTTTTTAAAGACAAGCCTGAAGACCGGGCGTTCGGTGCATGCAGACGAATGCCCGAGCCTAGTCGCGGCCGCGAGTTGAACCGAAAAAACGGCCTTGCGCTTTTGGTTCGACAGCGTTGCGAATGAGCGCTGCAGCGATGAAGCTGTACAAACTTGCACACAGGGAGCCCCGACCCTCATGTCCGATCTTCAAGTATTACTTGCACGCTTGCCCGCCATGAAACGGCGCTTCGAGACGGCATGTGACTCGTACGAGGATCTGACTGCACGCGCCGCCTCCAGGGTGGCGTGGACGCAATGGTCGGCCAAGCCGCTTCACTCGCGATAACAATCACTAGTCGAACAACAATCTCGCCGTGCATTTTGAGCTTTGGATGCGCATTGATAACCGAGCTAACGCTTTTGAGCATCCCTAAATCTCGCGTTGGACCAGTGTCACGTCGGCAGTGTGGTTGTAGCGGGACATTGAGGTACCGAAGTTCCGCAAATGTGACGACGACTTACAGCTTAGTCGTCGGCGATGTCGGCTTCCGAGCAACCGCAAAACTGACCTCTACGGCCGACATTAGGCGCGTAGCCGACCGGCAGTTCTGGAAGCCGGGAGCAGTTTCAGCAAGTAAGTGAATCAAGTCGAAGAACTAGCCGCAAATTCGCGTCGGGTGGCGCAATGGCAACAGAACCGGGGCAATCCCGGAGGAACTGGCGCGCCACTAACGGGGCGTTGCCTAGTTGGCGGGCATCACCCGCCAGGAAGATCCGGAGGGTCAGGTGTCGGATCCGGGTCGGGTTCAAACGACGGGCCTGGACCAAGCGGCACCGGATTATCGGGCGCCTCATCGTGCGCCTCAGGCTCATGGTCCTGTTCTTTTTTTGGCCCAGGCTTTTTGCGATCAGACATCAAAAAATCTCCCTTCGGCAGGAACTCATTGTCGAGCATGGTTGTTCCGAAAAAGCGGCGTAGGTCATAAGAACGCCGGCCGCCGATTTCGGAGCACGGATGCAAGAGACCGTCGTAAAAGTGATCTGCGCCATCGGCCAGTCGGGACAGATGGGCCTCAAAGGGCATTTGCCTTGGGAGGGTGATCGATCACCGGAGTACAAGGCTGACGTCGCCCGGTTCTTCGAAATCACAAGAGGCCACGTGCTGGCCGCAGGGCCCAAAACTATCTCCAGCGTTCCAGCGTTCGCGCGATCGGATCGCGACCTCTTCGTTTTGCGCTCAAGCATGGGCCCGGAGGAGCTGTTCAAGCGCTTTGCAGGCCGCATCGTCTTTATTGGCGGCGGTCCGTCTGTCTGGGATGTTTATGCGCCGTATGTCAGCCATTGGGATATCACGCGGTTGCCTTACGACGGTCCCGCCGACCGCTGGTTCGACCCTCAATGGCTTACACCCAAGTCCTCGAAGCGCTCTGAAACGGTGGAGCAGGTCCAGCGTTAGCCGGCCATGGCAACGGAGGTGCTGCCGCTGGGAGGCTCGGCAAACCGACTGCTTTCGGGCAAAGGCAAAGTTTGCCCGAACATCTGAAATTGGAGGCGCCAACCCGCCATACCGCCGTAAGCCCGGACCGTGGCTGCGGCGGTACCGCCGGGTCGCAGGGGGCACGCCGCATCTCCCTCACCGCTCGATTGCATCCGACACATGGAGCGCCAAGAGGGAATAGACGCCGTCAAACACATCGACTCCATAGCCCGGGATATTTTCCGATTTTGTCGGCAAGGGTCCGAAGGCCGAACTGGTGATCTGCACCATTTGGGACGAGGCCGGCGAGACAGCGGTCGCCGGATGCTCCGGTTGGAATCCCGACCAAGTGCCCAATTCCCGCGGTCGCGCCGCGGCAATCCTTCTGTTTCGCGCGTCCGAAGAAGAGCGCACACAAGGGCTGTTCGACCGAAGCCGGGATTCTCAAGGAGACACCGGACGACCGTCATCTCACTGGTCCGCATAACGAACATTGGTCAAATGGCGCTCTTTGCGCAAATGGCCGGTGCGTCTTCGGCTGAGAGCCCGCGCCAAGGGACCCATTATTCGGAAGCGGGCCTATTTGCCGATGAAGTCGGGCGTTCGCGCGAGTCGCTGGACGCCCACGGGGCCGCTCTACCCGTCAATGTGCGATCTCTTCAGTAGTTACCTCGAATCGGGCCAGCCTCGATGCACCAAAGCTCGTGGAAAGCGCGACATCGGTCGCGTCGCGGCCCGTCGCCATCAATATCCTTCCAATGCGAGGTTTGTTGTGGCGGGCATCGAAGGTGAACCAATGTCCGCCGAGATAGACTTCGAACCAGGCGCTGAAATCCATCGGGTCCGGCACCGGCGGCACCCCGATGTCTCCGAGGTAGCCCGTGCAGTAGCGGGCTGGAATGTTCATGCAACGGCACAGTGTGATTGCGAGGTGCGCGAAATCGCGGCACACACCGGTCTTGTCGGTATATCCGCCGTGCGCCGTCCTTAAAGGATCGGCATTCTGGTAGTTGAACGCGATGTGATTGTGGACGAAATCACAGATTGCCTGCACGCGAAGCCATCCCGGTGGCGTGTTGGCAAAGTTTGCCCAAGCGAAATCGCCGAGACGATCGGTGTCGCAATAGCGGCTGCCGAGCAGGAACACGAGCACCTCATCCGGCAGGTCCTTGATGTCGTGTTGGACCGCATCTAAGGCGACAACATCGGGCTTGCCGCTGTCATAGATTTCGAAGGCGGTCGAAATCGTGGTCAAGCCCGCTGGCGCCTCGATGCGTGTGCAGGCGTTTTCGAATCCATCAATATAGCGGCGCGGTTCAATCGGGCGATCGAAGCTTATGATCTGTTCCGTTAGCAAATCGATGCGTCGCGATGGATGAATTTCGAGGACAAGCAACATCGGCGTCGCTGCCGGGCATTCGAAGGTCAGATGGTAGCCAGCTCGGATCCGCATCGACACTCCAGGTGGTGCTCGAATTGACAAAGCATTAGCAAACTCCGGCATGCGTGAAACGTTCCGATGTCGGATCATGCCGACGAAGTCACCCCGTCGGCGGCTTCAGTTGTCACGTTGACTTGAACCGTCATTCCAAGAGCGTCGGAAGCGCGGCCGGAATAGCTGCCGTGGAGCGGGATTGCCTGATGTGGCTCACGAGCCACGGCCACCCTGATTAGGTCCCGGTTGCCGACGATCCCGTTTGTGGGATCGAACTCGACCCAGCCAGCGCCAGGAAGATAGATTTGGCACCATGCATGCGTGGACCCGCCGCCCAGCGTTGTGGTGCTGTCGCGGCTCGGAACATAAATGTAGCCGGTCACGAACCGCGCCGCCAACCCGAGTGATCGAACCGTTTCCATCATGAACAGCGCAAAGTCTCGACATGTCCCCCGCCGCTGATGAAGCGTGATCAGGGGCGGCTGGGTTCCGGCCTCGATCCGACGCGAATACACAAAGCTCTCGTGAATCGCGTAGCAAAGCGTCATCAGCAGCTTGCCGGTCTGTGTGCGACCGCCCGCGCTGACAAACTGCCGTGCCCACTTTCCAACTTCGTCGTGCTCATCGGGGTAGTGGCGTTCAATTGTGCGGGCCAGGTCAGCCAACTCGTCCGGGTCGTAAGCGAACGGATATTCGAGAGCCGCAGGATCCATGCGAAAGTCAGGTGTATCCGAAGTATGGTCGAGACGAATACGTGCGTCGAAAATCAGTTCTTTCGCGGGTTGAGAGAACCTGACGACCGCAACGCAATTGCCGAAGACGTCGTGGATCCAGCGCACCTCGCTCGGCTCCGGATCGATCAGCAAGGCGGAATCGAGCAACCGCTGATCATAGCTGTCCCGGGGCCTGAACATCAGCCGATGCTCGCCGAACTTCACCCGTCTGGCGTAGCGGTAGACAGTCGTATGCTTGACAGAGAAAATCGGCATCAAGAACACCTATGAACCACCACTCGCACCGGGCCAACAATGATCGCCTATTCAGACCACATCGCGGCGGAGCATCTTCAGGTGCACACGTTCGATCCACAGGCCATGTCGCTGAAGCTTCGCAACAGGTTCGCTGTTCATCGGCCCGGCTAATGGCAATGGACCCCCCTATACTAGCGGCTTGCGGGTCGGCTCATATTTGAAGGTCCGCGCGCGTCAGAGGCTTGGTCGTGGCGGGTCGAAGTCCACCGGCCTGCTATCCGCCAGAACGCGAGTGAGGGCCTCGAGGACCATCGCTGCTGCGCCGCGCTGCGCCTGCAATTGTCCTGCGAGCGCAGGGTCGTAGCGCACCTTGATTGGCACAGACACTCGCCCTAGCACTGGCGACACTAGTCCTCAGCGTCCATTTCGTGCAGTTTCGCCACGCGACGGCGGAAGTCCTCATCGGTCGAGAATTCGGCTTCCAAATATGCAGTGATGAGATCCTTTGCGAGCCAAGGCCCGACTATCTGCGCGCCGATACACATAATGTTGACGTCGTCGTGCTCCACAGACTGATGGGCGGAATGGACATCGTGGCAAACCGCGGCCCGGATGCCTTTCATCTTGTTGGCCGCGATCGATGCTCCGACGCCCGTGCCACATACCATCAATCCGCGGTCAGCCCTTTGCTCGGTTATTGTCGCCGCCACCTTGCGGGCGACATCGGGGAAGTCCACGGGGTTCGGATCATAGGAGCCTACATCGATCACTTCATGCCCGAGAGACCGGACGTGATCGACTACCGTAGATTTCAGGCCAAAACCGGCGTGATCGGATCCGACGACTAGTCGCATTGCAGAACTCCTTGATTGAACGGTCAGGCTTTAGCGGATCATCCGCGGAAGCCATAGCGTGAGATCTTCCACGAAGGTGAGGATGGCCAGTGTTCCCAATAGCGGCACGTAAAAAGGAAGCAGCGCCTTGACCAGCGAGCGCAGCGACACTTGCGCGATGCTCGAGACGAGGAACAGCGAGAGACCCATGGGCGGTGTGAGCAGGCCTATCATGAGATTGAAGATGGTGACGATTCCCAGATGCACCGGATCAACACCGGCAGCAACGAGGGGCGGCGCGATGATCGGAACGAGCAGCAGCGTTGCGGTGGTGCTGTCCAGGAACATGCCGGCGATAAAATAGATCAGGTTGGCGATTATCAGAAGCATCAAGGGGTCGCTGGACCAGCTTAAAACGGTGGCGGCGAATGCCTGTGGCACCTGCTCGACTGCGAGGATCCAGCCGAACAGAGCAGCCGCCGCCACGATGATCAGGATAGCGCTTGAGCTGCGCACCGTAAGTACGGCGGAGTTCCACAGATGCATGAGCGTCAGTTCGCGATAGATCACGGCGCTGATCACCACGACATATCCTGCCGTAACCGCTGCCGCTTCCGTCGGCGTGAAGGCGCCGGCCATCATGCCGCCTACCATCAACACCGGTGCGATTATCGCCGGCAGCGCCGGCGCGATGTCCCGGATGATCTCGCCCGGCGTCGGCCAGCGCTCGGCGCGTGGATGCTTGTGGAAGATGGCCACCACCAGCACGGTCAGCATCAGCAAAGCTGTGCACATCAGCGCAGGCATGATGCCCGCGATCAGCAGCTGCACGATCGAGACGCTGGTCACCGAGCCGTAGACGATGAGTGGAATGCTGGGCGGAAAGATCGGCCCGATCGTCGCAGAAGAGGCGGTTACGGCGCCCGCGAAGGATGGGGGAAAGCCGCGCTTCTTCATCGCGTCGATCTCGATGCGCCCAAGGCCGCCTATATCGGCCAGAGCCGCGCCGGACATGCCTGAGAAGACCAGGCTACCGAAGACATTCACCTGCGCCAGTCCACCCGGCATGCGGCCGACCAGCGTATAGGCGAAGCGGAAGATGCGGTCGGTGATGCCGCTTAGGTTCATCAAATTGCCGACGAAGATGAACAGCGGCACGGCAACAAGCGGAAAACTGTCCAGCGCATAGGTGATGCGCTGCGTCAGCAGGCCATAGGGCAAGCCCTCAATGAGAACATAGGCGATCGACGGAAGCAGGATCGCATAGACCACCGGGAAGCCGAGCAGGAAAAGAGCCATGAAGGCGGCTACGACGAGAAAACCCATGAGCCGACCTTAAACGGAGATGTTGGTGTCTGCCTGCGGCGGCTTGCGCAGGTGCACCAGGTGGACAACCGCCGCTCCGGCAAAGCCGAATAGCGTCGCGGAAAGGAAGATCCAGAACGGGATACCCAGCGTCGGCGTGGTGTTGTTCAGGTTCTTGAAAATATTCGCCCAGGTGACATAGGCGAGGAACAGCGTCACGCCTACTGCGGAAATCGAAATGGCCAAGTTGATGACGTTTCGCAGCCTCGTCGGAAGCGAGCTCTTAATCTCGCCCATTACGATATTCTCGCCTGTCTCGACCACCAGCGGGTAGCCGACGAAGATCAGGCAGATCAGCAGGAAGCGAGTCAGTTCCTCGGCGCCGACGAAAGGCAGGCCGAAGACGCCGCGCATGACCACCTGTGCTATCGGCACCAGCACAATGCCAGCCAGTAGCAACACAGTTGCGGCTGACAGAACCCTAACTGGAATGCGCATGGACCGTTCTGCCTCCCTAAGTTGCGGACAGATGCGGGCCCGGCTGACGGGCCCTCATCAATCTACTTGATTGCCTCGATCTGCTCGATCAGCGGCGCAAAGGCAGGAAAGTCGGTAGAAATCTGCGCGCTCACGCCCTTGCGGAATGCCGCCAGGTCAAGGCCGTCGGCCTCGGTGATAAATGTCATGCCGCGGCCTTTAAGATCGGCGATCAGCTGATCCTCAGATTCCGTCGCCCATTGCAGCGATTCCTTGGCCTTGTCGTCGAGCACCTTGGCGATAGCGGAGCGGTCTTCTTCAGAAAGGCTTTGCCAGACCTCCTCGTTGATGAAGACGGCCAGGACCGCATGCATGTGGCCGGTGAGGGACAGGTGTGACTGCACCTCATTCAAATTGTTAGCAGCGATCATTGTAAGCGGGTTTTCCTGTCCCACCACGACGCCCGTCATCAGGGCCGTCGGCAATTCAGAGACCTCGACAGGCGTAGGAATTGCCCCGAAGCCCTTGACCATCGATACCCAAAGCTCCAGCGGCACGGCGCGGAAGGGCTTACCGTTCAGGTCGGCGGGCGTTTTGACAGGGAAGTTGCTGGAGATGTGGCGTGCGCCGCGATAGATACGGCCGATGACACGGACACCGCCCTCCGCGACGAGTTTTTCGTTGATCTCTTTCAAGGCTGCCGAGCTGTTCGGATCGGTGGCGGCAAGGGCATGGGCGCCGTCGCGATAGACGAACGGCGCGTTGAAAACGGCCACTTCAGGAACGATGCGGGCCAGTGAGGCGAAGTCATGGTGGCCTAGAGAAATCGAGCCCATGCGCACGCCGTCGACCAACTCGGCGACGCCGCCGAGTTGGCTCGCCGGGAATACCTGGACGCTGACGCGACCATCGGTTGCCGCCTTGATCGCGTCTGCCGCTTCGGTGGCATATCGCGTCTGGATATCGCCTTCGGATCCGACATGCGCGTAGCGCAATTCCTGCGATGTCGCGGCCGATAGCGAGAAGGCAAGCGCCGCCACGCCGGCCAAGGTGGATACAAGTAGATGTCTCATTGGTTCGTTTCTCCCGTTTGTTGATTGCTTGTGGTTTCGGCCTTTAGCTGCCGGTATTCGGCAATAAGGCTCTTGCGGCGATATTCATCGCCGATGGTGAAATGTTCACGCAGGCGCTTTTCCGCCTCATCGGGCTTGCGGTCGACAATGGACAGGAACACCTCGCGATGTGCGTCGACGAGATAGTTGCGGATGCCCGGCGCGGTGATGCGTCGACGCTGGACGTGCGATTGCATGAGCAAGGGGCTGATGGCGCGGTAAAGGGTCAGGAGCGCCGCGCTGCGGCTGGCTTTGACAATGCCGAGGTGGAATTCATAATCCGCCTTGCCGCCAAGAACCGGGTCGTCGAGCGTCTCCATCAAGGATGTAAAGCTGGCTGCTATGCGATTGAGGTCAGCCTCGCTCGCTTGTTCGCAGGCCAGCCGGATAGCCTGGCACTCGATCGCAATGCGGGCCTGGATCACGTCGTCCAGCACATCAGGCTGCTGGGCCATGCAGAAGGTCAGGAAATCGCCGAGGGTCGCAATATCCGGATTGCGAACATAGGCGCCGCTGCCATGACGTATCTCGAGAAAACCCAGCATTGCGAGCGATCGCAGTGCCTCGCGCAGGATTGGGCGGCTGATGCCCAGTGACAGAGCGAGCTCGCGTTCAGCGGGAAGGCGTTCGCCCGACTTCAGATCGCCCGCCAAAAGCCTCTCCCGCAGGGCCGCAAAGACCCGTTGTGCCCCGTTAGCGGGGTCTCGGGGTTCCTCCTGATCCAAGCCAGCTCTCATATGCTCTCCAGTGGTAAGACCAATTAAGCACGCGAGAAGAACACGAGTCAATCGATAGGAAATCAGAATATGAATTGCCTCCCTTGAGTGGTATGACCACTGAGGGTGATAGGCCACTACAAAGCCGTCGAGATCACAGAGCGCGAACTGACCTGCCGGCGGGCGCTAGAGCGAAGGCAATAGTCGAGGCCGCTTACGGGCTGCACCACATGCCTGCCTCGTCGCCGACCAGATGGAACGTGAGAAGGGTTTCTGTGGGCTATTCCGATCCCATCACAAGACCTTCAATGTCGTGCTTCTGAGTTACGGGCACGAGTTCGTCGACGACGCGGCAGACGAGATGGTCGCGCATCTGCGCCGGGCAGCTCGTCGTGGTACATCTTCGTCACCATCATGTCGTGCAGCGCTGCGTGGCCGGCGCCCGGGGCATCGACCCCTAATACGAGGACCGGCCGTGCGACCGGGGAGGGGTGTGCGGTGCCGCGGTGCACCGCGAGCGCCGATCGGCATGAGATGTCACCCATCTGCGGGTATTTTCGCACTCCCTTCTCGGCGAATTGCGGCCAGATCTCCTGCGGCGGGAACATCTCATGTTTCCATTCCCGCCCGTCCACATATTGCGTTCCGGGAGAAATTTCGAACGGACCCATGTCAGGCGTTAGGTCGACACTGGTCAAATTGAAGGCGAGGGAGGTGATCCGGCGGTCCTGATATGTGTCGGCCGGCGACGGGAAATCGCGGTGCCAAGGCTGGTTCTTCGCTCACTGGAACGGTGTGTCAAAGCCGATCTCGACGATCTGGTAGTCCGGGCCGAGCGTCGCCTCGCACATTGCCACGACCCAAGGATGAGTGGTGAGTTCGACAAACCCGCCGAACTGCTCTGGATGGATCTCGAAATACCTGCGGCGCGGCCCGCGGCCGACTGCTCCGGCTGGCCGCTGGATCGCGTCCCAGAACGCGGTCATCATGTCCTCTCGCATGGCCTCGGCCCAGTTGAGCGAAAAGGCGCCCTTGAGCCCGACAATGCCGTCGCGCAGCAGGGTTTCGAAATCGTCAGCGACGTCGACTTTATCCTGCCCCTGCATGTTCAAATCCTCGATCGCACTGATGTAGCAGGCCGACAAGGCGGCGCCGAGAGGTTGTCGGCGGCGGGTAGCAGTTGCGGCAGCTGCCGGCCATCGGGTTTCGGATCGGAGGTTTCACCAAGCATGCGTCCGCGAGTGGCGGGCCGCCCTTTTTATGTGGCGGTCAGTCTTGCGGAACGAGGCCGATCGTATGCGCCGGCAATTCGGTATCGGAAAAAAGGTCTGGATGAGCCTCCGCAATCTGCGGCAGCGCGACGAGGATCTCGCGCAGGTGGCGCCGCATCGCATCCTCCGCGCCTTCGGGATCGTTCGTGGCGAGCTTATCCACGATCGCTTCGTGCTGGCGGATAAGGAGCGGCAATGGCGACGCGGCGGGCAGGCTGAGGAAGCGAACACGGTCGGTCTGCACCCGCGCGCTCTCCACGATCCGCCATGCGTAGTCGCAGTCGATGATGTCGGCGATGGCACGGTGGAAGGCTTCGTCGTGGTCGTTGAAGACGCGGTAATCGTTTCCGGCGGCGGCGGCGCGCTGACGGTCGATCAGGTCGCGCAGGATGTCGATGTGCATGGGGCCGGCAAGGCGGCTGGCATTGCGGGTGATATCGCACTCAATCGCCTCCCGCACGAAGCGCGCATTCGCGAGCTCGCGAACGGAAATTTTCATTACGTAGGTGCCGCGGCTCGGTCTGATCTCGACGAGGCCCGCCTCGGAAAGCTTGATGAAAGCCTCGCGCACCGGCTGGCGGCTGACGCCGAAACGGGCCGCGACGTCTTTCTCCGATAGCGCCTCGCCGGGCCTGAGCTTTAACTCCGCGATGCCTTGGCGAAGCGCGGCTACAAGTTGCGGCGCGATCGGCTCCCTAACCTTCAGCGGCAGGTCCATCGACAATTCCGTCCTTCTCATCGATTGCGCTTGTATAGATGGTGGGACGCAACTGGTCCTACCAAAGTCTCTTGTCATCGCTGGTTCGGCCTGTATCCTACCGGTATGGTGCCATACCGCAAGGAGGAAGGCGGTAGCCTGCACTCAAATCCCAACAGGAGGAGGAACCAATGAAATTCCCTAAAATTCCCATCACGCGCCGCAGCTTTCTGGCGGTTGGTCCCGCCGCGCTCGCTGCGCCCGCTTTCATCCGCAGCTCGTTCGCGCAGGAGGAGAAGTTCGTCTGCAAAATCGCCCATACCGAGGGTATCGGCACGCCGATCACCAACGCCTTCGACGCATGGGCAAAAGTCCTGAACGAGAAGAGCGGCGGCCGCATCGACGCACAGCACTTTCCGGCAGCGCAGCTCGGCGGTCTCGCCGAGGCGCTAGAGGGCAGCCGCATCGGCACCATCCAGGTGACCACCGCCGGCCCCGACTCTGAGGAGGCCATCGCCCCCGAGATCGCGGCCTTTGGCGGGGCTCCCGGCTTCATCTACAAGAACGAGGAGCATGTCGACAGAGTCCTGCAGGGCGAGCTCGGCCAGAAGTGCTCCGACATCGCCCGCGCCAAGACCGGCGTGGAATTCGTCGCCTACGGCGAAACCGGCTTCCGCCACATCCTCGCCAAACGCCCGGTCGCATCGCTGGCCGACCTCAATGGTCTCAAAATCCGTGTGCCGCAGCTGCGCGTCTGGGTCGACTTTTGGACGCTGCTCGGAGCGGCGCCCACCCCGCTGCCGTACTCGGAGCAGTATTCGGCGCTTTCGAGCGGCATTATCGACGCGATCGATTCGGACGTGTTCTCGATCGTAGGCTTCAAGTTCCACGAGCAGGCCAAGAACCTGACGCTCACCGGTCACTGGTTCCTGCCGAAGGCGGTGCGCGTGAACGCCGCCTGGCTCGACAGCCTGCCGCAGGACCTGCAGGACCTCGTGCGCACCTCGGCCAAGGAAGCCTTCGCCGAGCAGCGCCGGGTGAACCGGGCAATGGCTGCCGACACGCTCGAAAAGCTTAGGGGACTCGGCATCCAGGTGCAGGCGCTTCCGAAGGAAGAGCTCGCCAAGATGGAAGAGCAGACCTCCAAGCTGTTCAACGAATTCGGGTCCAAGAGCCCCGAGACTGCCGAGATGATAATGGCCATTCGGGCTCTTGGCTGAGGCCGTAGCTATGGGAGTCACAGAGACGGACGCCGCATCCGTGGCTACGGCGTCCGACAGCGCGCCGGCAGGCTTGGCGCGCATCATCGACCGTATCCTCGAAGCGGCCTGCATCGCCCTGATGCTGGCTGCCGTCGGCGTCGCCTGCCTTCAGGTGGTACTGCGCTACGGCTTCCATTCAGGCCTGCCCTGGCCAGAGGAGTTTGCAACCTGGGTTTTCGCGTGGGCGGTATTCCTTGGCATGGCGGTTGCCACGGGCAGGGACGCCCACATTTCAATCGACGTGCTGCTGCGCCTGCTGAATCCACGACATCGGGCCACGCTTGAGATGTTCAACCGCACGGTGATGGCGGCGGCGAGCATCATGCTGGTCATCCACGGCTGGGACTATGTCAGCCGCGCGATCTCGGCCTCGCCGGCCCTGCAGTGGCCGATGAAGTATTTCTTTGCCGCAGCGCCCGTGGGCGGTTTGCTCAATCTTTTCTTTCTCGCTTGGCCAAAAGCCGGCAGGACGGTTCTGCAGGGGCTGGCGGTCCTGGCGGGCGGAGTCGCGATCTACTTCGCCGTGCGCTACGGCGCCTCATCGTTCTACGGCCAGAGCGGAAGCGCGATCGTGCTGGTGATCGTCGGTATCGTCGGAATCGTGCTTGGAGTACCGGTGGCCTTCGCGCTGGCATTCGGAGCCTTTGCCGCCTTCGCTCCTTTCAGCCAGATTCTGCTTGTCACCATCTCGCAGAACATGGTGGCGTCGCTGAACTCCTTCACCCTGCTCGCCATCCCGTTCTTCATCCTGGCGGCGGCCGTCATGAATGCCGGCGGCATCACCCCGCGTCTTGTCGATCTGGCGATGCAGCTTGTCGGCCATATGCGCGGCGGGCTGGGACAGGCTAACGTCGTTACCAATACGATGCTCGCGGGCATTTCGGGCTCGTCGACGGCGGACGCCTCAACCATAGCGAAACTGATGGTGCCGGAGATGGCTCAGCGCGGTTACAGCCGCGCCTTCAGCGCCGCGCTGACTGCGGCTTCGGCGACGCTCGCCAACCTGATCCCGCCAAGCCTCGGCCTGATCATCTATGCCGCCCTTGCCTCGGTGTCGGTGGGCGCGCTCTTCGTGGCGACGATCATGCCCGGCCTGCTCGTGGCCGCCGCGCTTATGCTGATGGTCTATTTCATGTCGCGCAGGCGAGGTTATGGCGGCGACATCCCCAAGGCGACGCTGCGCCAGCGCATGTCGTCTCTGGGACTGGCTATTCCTGCACTGATCCTGCCTGCGATCATTGTCGGCGGAGTGCGGTTCGGTGCCTTCACAGCGACGGAGGCCGGCGCGATCGCGTTCGTCTACGCGCTGCTGTGCGGCTTTTTTCTCTATCGCAAGCTGACGCCGTCGAACCTGTTGGCAGCAATCCGCGAATCCGTGCTGGACACGATCGTGATCGCCATCATCATCGCGGCGGCAGCGCCGTTCGCATGGGTGCTGGCGTTCGAGCAGGTGCCGCAGAAGATCGCCCAGGAGCTGGGGCTGCTGGTGGCGCATCCGCCACTGCTGCTGCTGGCGGTGATCGTGTTCCTTATGATCGTCGGGCTCTTCATGGAGATGATAGCCTCCCTGGTCATCCTGGTGCCGATTCTAGTGCCTCTCGTTGTGGCCGCCGGCATGGACCCGATTCACTTCGGGGTGGTCATCGTCATCAGCCTCGTCATCGGTGCGCTGACGCCGCCGCTCGGCGTGTTGGTGTTCACCACCGCGCGCGTGGGCAAGGCAAACCAGACGGAGACATTCCGGGCGGTGGTTCCGTTCGTGCTCGCGCTGATCGCCGTGCTGCTGCTGGTAAGCTATGTTCCGGCGCTGACGCTCGTGCCGGTATCCTGGTTCGGCCCTTAAGGCCCGGACCATCAAAAGCGTGACCCGAAGGACAGCAACATGACAAAGACGCGCATCGCGATCATTGGCCTCGGCATGGCCGTCACGCCCCACGCCAAAGGTCTGCTGGATCTCTCCGGCGAGGTGGAGGTCGTTCACGCCTTCAGCCCCAGTGAAGGCAGGCGCGAGGCTTTCGGCGAGAAGTTCCCGTTCCCGCTCTGCGACAGCCTCGACACGATACTCAACGACGACAGCGTGGAGGCGGTGGCGGTGTTTTCGCCGGCCAACACGCATCGCAACATCGGGCTCGCCTGCGCCGCCGCAGGCAAGCACGTGCTGATGGAGAAGCCCATCGACATCACCACCGCGCGCGCGGTGAGTCTTGTGGAGGGCTGCCGCAAGGCCGGCGTCAAGCTCGGCATCGTTCTGCAACACCGCTTCCGGCCGGCCGGGCTGGAGCTGCGCCAAATCCTGCGCGACGGGGAACTGGGCGCGATCGTCGGCTGCTCGACCGTGATCCGACTGTGGCGGCCGCAGAGCTACTACGACGAGCCGGGCCGCGGCTCCTTCGCGCGCGACGGCGGCGGCGTGCTGATCTCGCAGGGCATCCATACGCTCGATCTGATGCTCTCTCTGGCGGGCCAGATCACGGAAGTGACCGGCTTTGCCACCACGACGCCCGTGCATCGCATGGAGACGGAGGACATGGTGTGCGCAGCCGCGCGCTTCGCCAACGGGGCGTTCGGGACGATCGACGCCACCACGGCAGCCTATCCGGGCTTCCTGGAGGAGATCGTGATGACCTGCGAAAAGGGCACGGCGGCGCTGCGCGGTACCGAATTGCTCGTCCAGTTCCATGACGGCCGCAAGATCACGATCGAGCCGGACCGCTCCGCCGGCGGTACGGGCTCCGACCCGATGGCCTTCCCCCACGACTACCACCGCGCCGTCATGGCCGATTTCGTCGAAGCCATCCGCACCGGGCGAGAGCCGCAGGTGACCGGCGAGGAAGCGCTGAAGGTGCACCACCTGATCGACGCGTTGATCGAGACCGGGCGCGCCGGCAAACCGGTGACGGTCGCGCGATGAGCGGTAAGCTGCGCTTCGCGGCGGTGGGGCTCGACCACCGCCACATTTACCATCTGGTGGGCGAGAATATCGCGGCCGGCGCGGCATGCGTTGGCTATTGCCCGCAGACCAGCGACCCACGCGTGCTGGAAGGTTTCCGCGAACGCTTCCCCACCCTGCGTTCGATGGACCGCGAACGGTTAATTGACGACCCCTCAATCGACTTCATCGTTTCGGCCGCCATTCCACGCGACCGGCCCGCCATCGCGATCAAGGCGATGCGGGCGGGCAAGGACGTGATGGTGGACAAGCCGGGCGCGGTGACGAGCGAGCAGGTCGCGCAGATCGAGCGCGTAGCCGGCGAGACCGGCAGCATCTTCTCCATCTGCTTCTCCGAACGCTTCGTGGTGCGCGCCTGCGAGGCGGCCGCAAGGCTGGTAGCTGCGGGCGAAATCGGCCGCGTGGTGCAGACGACAGGGCTCGGCCCGCACAGGCTGAACCGCACGATCCGGCCGGACTGGTTCTTCGACCCCGCCACCCATGGCGGCATACTCACCGATATCGCCTCGCACCAGATTGACCAGTTCCTGTTCTTCACACGATCGTCCGACGCAGAGATCGTGGCGGCGTCGACCGCCAACCATGCGCTGCCGGACGTGCCTGCCTTCGAGGATTTCGGCGAGATCCTGCTCAGGGGGAAGGGCGCCAGCGGCTTCATCCGCGTCGACTGGTTCACCTCGGACAGCCTGCCGACATGGGGCGACGGGCGGCTCTTCCTGCTCGGCACCGAGGGCTACATCGAGCTGAGAAAATATGTCGATATCGACGGACGGCCGGGGACGGACCATCTGTTCATCTCGAACCGAGAAAGCACCCGCCACATCGACGCCTCGGCCGAGCCACTGAGCTATTTCACGCGCTTCCAGGACGACGTGCGCGAACGCACGTCTACTGCCATGCCGGCAGAGCACGCGTTGACGGTCACGCGACTGGCCATTGAAGCACAAGCAAAGGCTACGACACTCCGACACGCCTTGGAGAACTGATCGGCGCGTGTCAGTTGTTGGCGGATATTTTCGATTTAGTCGGATCAGGATTGGCGATGATGCTGGGCTTGGCGATCCCCGCCAGATTTGCCCCAGACGTCTGCGAGTGCACGCTTGTTCGTCGCATGCCACAGCAAGGTGACGCTGGAAAGCAAGGAGTCTTGAACCTCACCGATTTCCAGGTGGTGGATGAGGCCGAGCTCAAGCCACCTGCTGATGCGATTTCCTGGATCCGAGAATCCGGCGCTGGCGCTGACCAACTGTCGCCTTGCATTCGTCCCAAGCGGGAATGCGCTGGCCTATCAAGCCCGCTGACCTATCAGGCCAGCGTGAACAGTTCGCGTTCGTGCGACAGTCCCCGCAGTGCCTGGCGGCCGAGGCAACGCACCTTGCGCCCGCAGGCCGCCGCGAAGCCTTGGGAGAAGACCAGCGGCACGCCGAGCTCGCCGCACAGTGCTTCCATGCGGCTCGCCTCGTTGACGGCCGGGCCGATCACGGTGAAGTCGAGGCGGCTGCCGGACCCGATGTTGCCGTAGAAGACTTCGCCGAGATGGAGACCGATGTCGAGGTCGAGCCGTGTTTCGCCGGCATGGCGTTCATTCACCGCGCAGTTGCGTGACAGGGCTTCCTGCGCGGCGGCCACCGCGGCGGCGCAAGCCCCTTCGGGCGAGCCGCCGGGAGCAATGTGAAACACCGCAAGCAGCCCGTCGCCCATGAATTTCAGCACCTCGCCGCCGCACTCAGCCACCGGTTCGGCCATGGCGTCGAAATGTTCGTCGAGCCTGGCAATCAGTTTTTCGGCGGGCATCGTATCGGCCAGGCTGGTGAAACCGCGCAAATCGGCAAACAGCAAGGCGGCGTAGATCGTGTCGCCCAAGCCGCGGCGTATTTCTCCGTTGAGGATACGCCTCCCGGCGGACAGGCCGACATAGGTGTCGAGCATATCGGCGGCAAGGTCGAGCAGGGCAATGCGGTAGGCGGCGAGGCCGATCAGCGGGCTGAGCCTGCCCAGCATCGCGAGCTCGCCGTCGGTGAAACCGCCCGGGCGGTCGGTGGTAAAGGAAAGCACCAGGCCCGGCATGCTCGGGGCTTCCTCGTTCTGGAATGCGAGAAGAGCGGCGAAATGGTCGGTCGCGCCGGCTTTCTTGAAACCGGCCAGAATGGCGAACCCGCCATCGCCATCCGGCTCCTCCAGCCTCCAGCGCCGCATTTCCTGTCCTTCCTTTTGCATCAGACCGAACGGGCTCTCGCCGAAGGCGGTCGGGCTTTGCTCATGACTGATGGTCTCCAGCGCGGCAGCGGTATCTGGTCTCCACGCACAGTTCACGACGCGAAACAATGGATTGACCGTCGGCAGCGCCAGGTAGCAGCGCCAAAGAGGCACGCCCCGTTCGACGAGCTGCCGCGCAACCCCGTCCAGCAGCGCAGGCAGGCTCGACCCTTGCAGGCCCTGCATCGCGATCCATTGGACGAGGTCGTCTTCGGAAGATGTCATGTTCCTCTTTCCCGATTCCCAATGCATATCGCTCGAAGTGTTGTCGGTTTCGGGACAACGACATGCATCATACCATCGCTTGATTGTGAACCGGCTCCATAGCATCCCCATCCACAAGTGAGATTTTCAACGACTTATCGTGCCAATCGGCACCCACGCCGGTAGACATCCGTGATTTCCATCGGAACCGGGAGAGGTAGTTTCGGTCGGGAATGGACGTTCGCTGGCCACCGCAAAGGTCCACCGCGACCCGTCATCCAACGAAGAATTTGCTCAGAACCGGAGCAAGAGCCTCGGGGATCCACGTCGTGGTCTGATTTTCCAGGACTTCGTATGATCCATTCGGCAGCGCTTCCACAACGGTGTTCGCAGTCTTATGCCACCAATCCAGGCTCGCGCCGCCCACGACGACGAGCACGGCACATCGATCAAGGTTAGCCGCTTGATTGGAACAGGCGCGCCGTTCAAATCTTCC
Source organism: Mesorhizobium sp. WSM2240 (assembly GCF_040438645.1). Classification (NCBI taxonomy): domain Bacteria; kingdom Pseudomonadati; phylum Pseudomonadota; class Alphaproteobacteria; order Hyphomicrobiales; family Phyllobacteriaceae; genus Mesorhizobium; species Mesorhizobium sp. WSM2240. Next base: position 418,916 of record NZ_CP159256.1, on the reverse strand, counting down.
ATTACCAAGGAATCGTATGCCAGCGAGGGAGCTAGCGCTTGCGCGGACTCGAACTGGGGCGACTGGCGAATCTCTTCGACGGGCCGGGCAGGCCAGCTCTTTTCATGAAGAGGACAAGCACATCAGCACGCATGCCATTCGTCAGCAGGGCGTTAAGGGTTTTTCGCGTGATCGGACAACGGTCCTGCGGTCAAAGGTGCATCGAACGGCGGTTCGTAAAGAGCCAGCTTCGTGATCGGGAGCCCTCTGGCAGCTGCCTTAATAGCGAGGGCACAGCCGGACGACATTCCGTAAACCATGGCCGAGCCACCAGCGACGTCGATCAACGCTTCCAAATCCTCGACCTCGCGGTCAACGGCGTAGGGTTGTGTGTCACCACTCTCGCCGCGCCCCCTTCGATCATAAGTGTAGACGGCACACCTCTTTGAGAGGATGAAATGATTGTGTGAACCTGCTGTCGATTTTGACATTGGCGAAGCCCTTCATAGCCTCCCTTGGGATCGGGTACCCTCAAAGGACGTGGCAGCAGCTACCGACCTGATAAGGAACGAACATTTTTCTGCCGGGAGCACCTGTTCCGAGCATGCCGGTGTTGGCGCAGCTGACGGCCCCATGCGACTCCTCCCAAGCGGTCATAGATGCGCCCGCCACGGTCCCCCCTTGGCGCTCCTTTTTTGGGAACTCCCTCTGCAATGTTTGTTTCGGTCGCGCAGGATCGCTCATGATGGCCCCTCCCGGTCCATGGCGATAATCTGCACGCGGGGGTCACCATATCCCGCACTAGGCCCGCTACTTGCGACCGCGCGTGGGGCGGGCTTTGCTCGTTTGATTTCAGACAGAAGTACAAAAAATCGGCGGAACTGGACGGGGGACGTTGCAGTCCGCCGATTCTGCTGCCGCCCCTGCGGCTTTCGATTCACGGGCGAATATCAGCACACGCTAAACTTGTGACCGGGTCCGCTTGTTCCAGCCCGGCCAGCTCGTTGACCACGCGCTTGTCTGAAGTCATGGGTGAGGTGGGCCGTTCGTCGCTCATGAACCCGAGGCGCTAAGACGTTGGGCTTCCTACGGCCGCGGCTTGCCGAGCTTGTCGAATATCTCCAACTGGCGGGCACCGCTCTTTCTGATGTCGATCAATTCAGCGACCATGAGAGCGATTCCCACGCACATCACCCCCATTCCGAATGAAACGGCGCCGAGTATTTGATGAACATCGGATTTAGCCTCGATGTAAACAGCTATGCCACCGATCACTTGAAGAATGCCAAAGACTCCGACGAGCCAATGCATAAAACGCCTCCCCGATTCTCTGTTTAACAACTATGCACGGCTGGCGGCGGGCGTCTACTTGGTTTGAGCCGGAACAACTTGCAAGTTGGCAGTTTTGAGCCCCAAGGTTCCCTTTGCACCCTTGGAAAAGAAGCCCGCCGTTGCTCCCCTTCAGTTGCTCCCGGCGGGTTTCTTGCGTTCGGCCCAGCTGATCGCGATATAAGTTCCGCCTTCACCTAAATGGGATGCCAAGTTTCATTCCGGCGGTAGCGGCTGTCGAAGGCAGTCAGGCTCCGACCACATTTGGCATGGAGAAACGGGTTCGACCGAAACTCCCGAGTGCTTAACGAGCTCGGCGAATGCAACTGCAAAGGTTGATAGAATTGTGAGGAGCACGATCAGGCGTACAGTCATTGTACCCATTGTTTGACGACGTGCCCGCTGAGGCTCCCCGCCGCAGGGTGGAGGATCCGATTGTGACTGATGCTGATCAGCTAAAGCGATTAAAGTTTAATAGATGGTTTACCGGGGTGTGTTGTGAGGCGCAGGCTGCTCGGGACAGGAAAACTGCATGGCAATGTTGCGGCCAAGTCCGGTCAATATGAGCAGCCAAAGCGCGGCGGCAGCGATCCAGAGAGCGACCGTGCGGGCAATTCATGCGGCTTCGCTAACGCGAGCCGACGAGCTTGATCAGCGACGCGATCAGGCCGAATACGGTTAGCCCCAGCAGGAAGCATTGACGAGTGGCAAGCGCCGTGCCTGGGGGGCATTGCCTATGGGCAGCAAGCTGCCTGCCCACGTACGGCCCAACACGACATCTGGAGATTAGCTCGGTGAGAACAGCTTCTGGCGCTACTTGCTCATTGCGGTAGCTGGCTCCAACAACAAAGTTCCACTCGCTGCGGACCCCTATCGATCAGTTCGCGAATATGACCGGCTTGGGTAATTAGCGCCAATTCCCGGCTGAACAAGCATCTTGTTCAAGTGCACGGATGACTTGGGGCGACATTTTCGTTTTGCCCAAAGGCGTCACAAACATTTTTGTGTTCAACCGTTTGCTGCCGCTTGAAGTAGTTCATGTAGCTGGGCGGAACGGCTTGGCGAGCGATGCGGGAAAATGAAGCGCCAGCATCTGGCGATTCTGCGAGATGATTACCAGCACGATGATCGTCGCCAGATAGGGCAGGGCCGATAAGAGCTCCGAGGGAACCCCAAGTCCCAGCGCTTGGCCGTGCAATTGCAAAATGGTCATACCGCCGAACAGCCATGCGCCGAGTAGCACCCGTAGCGGTCGCCATGTGGCGAAGACCACAAGCGCAAGCGCGATCCAGCCTTTGCCGGCGGTCATGTTCTCGACCCAGAGCGGTGTATAAGCGACCGAAAGGTAGGCGCCTGCGAGGCCGGCCATCAAGCCCCCGAACAACACCGCCATGTAGCGGATTTTTATCACGGGATAGCCGATCGCATGTGCGGTCTGCGGCGACTCGCCTATAGTGCGCAGGATAAGGCCGGACTTTGTCCTGTAGAGAAACCAAGTGATGAGGAGGAGCATCAAAAGCGCCAGATAGACCATCGGATCGAAGCGTAAGAGCATCGGCCCGATCAACGGGATCTCGGACAGGAGCGGCATGTGGATGCGGTGCAGCGCTTCGATGGGCGCGCTGCCGAAGCCCCGCCCGAGAAAGGCCGATACGCCGGAGCCGAAGATCGCCAACGCCAGGCCGGCAGCATACTGGTTGGTCAGGAAGGTGAGCGCCAAAACGCCGAACAGCAGTGAGGTAACGGCTCCGGCCAGCGCGCCGGCGGCGATGGCGAGCGGCATGGAATATCCGGCGACGACTGCGCCAAAGGCGAAGGCTGCGCCCATCAGCATCATACCCTCGATGCCGAGATTGAGAACGCCCGACTTTTCCACAACGAGCTCGCCAAGGGCCGCAAAGACAAGCGGCGTCGCGGCAATGATCGTGCCGGTGAATATGGCGACGAACAAGTCCATCAGGCTTTCTCCCGAACCCGGCGCAGGCGATAGAAAATGAAAAAGTCGGCAGCGAGCAGGAAGAACAGCAGGACGCCCTGGAAGATGCGCGTCAGCGCCGAGGGCAGACCGAGTGTCATCTGGACGCCTTCGCCGCCGAGAAACAACAACGACATCAAAAGTCCGCCGAGCACGATGCCGAATGCGTTCAGTCGTCCGACAAAGGCGACGATAATCGCGGCAAAGCCGTAACCCGGCGAAATCTGCGGCGACAGCTGGCCTAGCGGGCCGGCAGCCTCCGCCATGCCGGCGATGCCGGCCGCAGCACCTCCCGCCAGCAGCCCGATCCAGACCGCCGCCGATTCGCGGAACCCAGCATAGCGCGCGGCCAGAGGGGCGGCGCCGCTGACTGACATCTTGTAGCCGAGGAAGCTGCGGTCGGTGAACAGCCACATGGCGACAACCGCCACCATCGTGATGAAGATGGACGGGTTGAGCCGGTAGGAATAATCGAACGGCTCCAGCATCGCCGCGACCGGCAGGAGTGCGGTTTGCGGGTAGTTGAAGCCCGCGGGATCGCGCCACGGCCCATGCACCAGCCAGGAGAGGAACAGGGTCGCGATATAGGTCAGCATCAGCGTGACCAGGATCTCGTTGGTGTTCATGCGGGCACGCAGAAAGGCCGGGATCGCGGCCCACGCCATGCCGGCGCCCATGCCGGCAAGAAACATCAGTGGCAAAAGCAGCATACTTTCCGGATTTGGCCAGAACAGGCCGACGCCGCTCGCCGCGACCGCGCCGATGATCAATTGGCCCTCGGCGCCGATGTTCCAGACATTGGCGCGAAAACCAACAGCCAGACCGCAAGCGATGAGGATCAACGGCGAGGCCTTTAGCAGCCATTCCGACAGCCCGTGCAGCGAATTGAGCGGTGCGATGAAGAAGGCATGCAGCGTCGCGACCGGGTCGTGTCCGAGCATTGCAAAGAAGATCGACCCGAAGAGCAGCGTGAGCACCGTGGCGACGACCGGCGCGCCCACCCGCATTAAGCTGGATGGCTCGGGCCGCTGTTCAATCTTGAAACGCAAATTCACCGTCCCCGCTCGCGACGGCGCCGTTGCCGGCGTTCAGCCCGGTCATCAGCAGGCCGATCTCCTCGCGATCCGTCGCCGCTCGCGCCAGCGGGGTGGAAACCCGCCCCTTGCAGATGACCAGAAGCCGGTCGCAGATTTCGAACAGTTCATCGAGTTCCTCAGAAACGACCAGCACGGCCGCGCCTGCCCGGCTCAAGTCGACAAGCGTCTGGCGGATGAAGGCTGAAGCCCCGACGTCGACGCCCCAAGTGGGCTGGGCCACGAGGAGAAGCTTTGGCTGCAGCGCGATTTCGCGCCCAACGATAAATTTTTGCAGATTGCCGCCCGACAGGCTCTGCGCCGTCGATTGCGGGCCGTTGGACTTGACCTTGAACTTGTCGATGACGCCCTTGGCGAAAGCCCCGGCTCTCTGCCGATCGACCAGTCCGTTGCGGACAGTGCCGAAGCGGTGGGCGGTCAGCACTGCGTTCTCCCACAAAGTGTGCGGCGGCACGGCGCCGCGCCCGAGCCGTTCTTCCGGGACGAATGCAACGCCGAGCTTGCGGCGCTCATCCGACCCGAGACGGCCGGCTGCGGTTCCACAGATTTTGATGGCGTCGCTGCGATCGTGCGTTCGTTCGCCGCTGAGGAGTGCGATGAGTTCCGCCTGGCCATTTCCGGAAACGCCGGCCAGCCCGACGATTTCCCCGCCATGCACATTGAAGGAAACATCCTTGAGATCGACGCCGAAATGATTTCTCGCGGCCGATGAAAGGCCGCGGACTTCCAACACCGGCTTTTCGCTCGGTCTCGGCGGGCTGACATGCATCTCAGGCAGCCTCGAGCCGACCATCATACGGGCAAGCTCCAGCGAGGTCGTCTCTTTCGGCCGCGCTGTGCCAGTCACCCTGCCGTTGCGCAGCACTGTGGCGGAATCGCAGAGCTGCTGCACCTCGTCGAGTTTGTGGCTGATGTAAAGGATGCTGCATCCTTCCCTAGCCAGTTGCCGAAGGGTTTCGAAAAGCTTCACCACCGCCTGCGGCGTGAGAACCGAAGTCGGCTCGTCGAGGATCAGCAGTTTCGGCGCTTGCAGCATACAGCGGACGATCTCTACACGCTGTCGTTCGCCGACGGAAAGATCATGCACGCGACGGTGCGGATCGATCGGCATCCCGTAGCGGTGGGACAGTTCCCTGATCTGGGCGGCAAGCGAATTCAGATGAAAATTGTTGCTGACGCAAAGTGCGATGTTCTCCACCACCGACACAGACTCGAACAAGGCAAAGTGCTGGTAAACCATTTCGATGCCGAGCGCTCGCGAAACCGCCGGATTGTGCGCCTCGATCAGATTGCCGTCGCAATAGATCTCGCCGGAATCGGCCTGTGCGGCGCCGTAGATGATCTTCATCAGCGTCGATTTGCCGGCGCCGTTTTCGCCGAGGACGGCATGGATTTCGCCGGGCTGGATCGACATAGAGATGTCGTCATTGGCGACGACGCCGGGATAGCGCTTGGAAATATTGCGCAGTTCTAGACGCGGGATCATGTCGTGTCCTGCCGTGGCGTGAAGCGAGATTGGACGAGGCTCGGCCTGTCGCGGCTGAACGCATTCCGTTCAGCCGCGACAGAGACCCCGTTGGGCGATCAGCCGAGCTTGCCAATCATCCCGTTGACGAACCAATTCATTCCACGAATGTCGTCGTCGGAAAGCACCGATCCGGCCGCGGCCTTGACGTTGCCGTCCTGGTCCTTCAGCTCGCCGGCATAAGGATGGAGTTTGCCGCTCCCGATATCGGCCTCGAGCTGCTTCAGCTTGGCCTGGATATCGGCCGGAATCGCCTCATTGTAGGGCGCCATCTTCACAACGCCCGCTGCCAGTCCATCCCAGTGCGCTTCAGGCTTCCAGGTACCCTCCGCCACGCCGCGTGCGGCGCGCAGGTAGTTGCTGGTCCAGTCGAGAACGAAAGCTGTCAGCTGCTTGCCCGAACCGAACTTCGCCATGTCGCTGGCATAGCCGATAGACCAGGCTCCCTTTTGGCCCGCAACCTGAACGCCGGTCGCCGTGTCCGTCATCGAGCAGATGACGTCGCAACCCTGCGAGATCAGCGTATTGGCGGCTTCCTTCTCCTTGCCCGGATCGAACCAGGAATTGAGGAAGATCGCGTTGCAGGTGGCGGCGGGGTTGACGCTTTGGGCCCCGAGCAGCAGCGCATTGGCTGGGCCGACAATGTCGGGGATGGGGAAGCCGCCGATGAAGCCGATCTTGCCGTTCTTCGACATGTACCCGCCGGCAGCGCCCGCGACGAAGGTGCCCTCATAGTATTTCGCCTCGAAGGTGCCGAGATTGGCGAGGTGGACGATGCCCGAACAATGCTCGAACGCCACTTCGGGAAACCGCGGCGCCACTTTCTGCATCGGCGTTCCGTGCGAAAAGCTGGTGCCGAAAACCAGCTTATTGCCGCTGGCGGCGAGCTCACGGAAAATTCGCTCGGCGTCCTGCGGCATGAAGATGTTGTCGATTACGGTGAGCTCGACCTTGTCGCCGAACTCGGCCTTGATCGCATCGACGCCGAGGCTGTGCTGCTTGGTCCAGCCGATTTCGGCCACCGGCGACACATAGACGACGCCGATCTTCAGCGCCTCCTGCGCTCGCGCGATGCTGCTTAAGCCTCCAGTGCCGAGTGCGACGCCCAAGGCTCCGCCATATTTCAGGAATTCGCGTCTTGACGTATTGTCCATTGTGATGGCCCTCTGTTGGTTTGTTGCTGCCCGGCTTGTTATTGCTGGATCTGTTTTGGCGAGTGGGTATGGCGACCTGCTGCCGCATGGCCATCTCCACTCGATTTTCGCGTTTTTTTTTGCCCAGCCACCTTGGCCGCGACGTTGCCCTTGTCTTCGAGATAGGGCGCCAATGCTTCGCGCGGCGTCAGCTCCGGAAACACCTGCCGGTCCATGATGTAGCCACGCACCACCCTGCGATGGTGCGTGTCGATCAGTTCCATCGCCTGCTTCAGCCGGCCTCTTTCCAGGAGGTCGATGACCCGGGAATGGTCGTCCAGAAGATTGCAATAGTCGAAATCGGCGGTGATCAGCGAGCGCAGCAGCGTCGTGCGCCGCACGAGCTGGGCATGAATCTCCTGCATCACCTTGTTGCGGCTCAACCGGACGAAGACCGTGTGGAATTCCTGGCCAAGAACATCGGCGAGCGCGTCGTTGCCGGCCGCCACGGCCTGGCGCTGGCGTTCGACATGCTGGCGCAGTTCCGCCCAGCCGGCGGGGCCGAGGCGGTCGCTCAACTGAGCTGCGACGCCCTGCTCGACCAGGGTCAGCGCATCGTAGATTTCCAGTGCTTCCTGCATGCTCGGCCGGGCCACGAAAGCACCGCGATTGCGCTCGATCTGGGCGAGACCGTCATCGGCGAGTCTTATCAGCGCCTGGCGTATGACAATGCGGCTGACATCGAAAATCTCGGCGAGTTCGCGTTCTCCCAGCTTGCAGCCCGGTACCAGCCGGTGATCGATGACAGCGCGTGTCAGCGTGTCGGCAATGGCCTGGGAGCGATTGCTCATGCCGCCGACCTCCGCGGCGCCGGAGGCAGCACTTCGTGGCTATTGAGCAGGGGCGTGGTCTGCACTGCCGCATGTTCCAGATGGATAGAATGTTCTGCATATGGGAATGCAATGTCACTAGCCTGTCAATCAAAAAACTCATTTTGCCTTTCAAAAATCAATTGATTGGTATCCAATCTTGTGTTTCCAATAGCGACGGTACCGAGCTAGGTTCATGGTGAAGAGCTAGCTGGGAAGGATGCGATGCCGATGCCAACTCGCTGCAGTGACCGCGTGCTCCTGAACGACTGGCATGTTGTCGCCGACGGCTCGGCGCTGCCGGCAAACGCCTCGTTCTCGACCTGCCTGCTCGGAGTGGATCTTTCGATAGACACGCGAAATAGCGGCGAAATCCAGATCATCCGAACCGACACCGGCGTGCGTGTTGACGGCGCTCAGCGCTATGGCTTCGTCTGGGCATGCCTGGGCAATCGGGAGCGCGACATCGTCTACATTCCGGAAGCCGACGAACCCGACCGCCATCTGGTCAGCGGCGGCTCGATCGCGGTGAAGGTGTCGGGATTGCGGGGGGTCGAGAATTTTCTCGACATGGGGCATTTCCCGTTCATCCACACCGGCTGGCTCGGCGAAGAGCCGCATACGGAAGTGGTTCCGTACAAGGTCGAGATCACAGACAAGGACGAAATTCTAGCGACCGAATGCAAATTTTATCAGCCCATTGCTTCGCCGACGGCCAGGGAAGGTATGATCGTCGACTACATCTACAAGGTAATCCGGCCCTATACGGTGGCGCTCTACAAGAGCAATCCGCTGCAAAAGGATCGCCTCGACGTGATCACGCTGTTCGTGCAGCCGGTCGACGAGGAGAATTGCGTCGCCCATCCCTACCTTTGCTACCTCAAGGACGGCATGGATGCCGCGACGGTGCGCAGCTTCATGCAACTGATTTTTGCGCAGGACAAGCCGATCCTGGAAAACCAGGTGCCGAAGCGGTTGCCGCTTGATCCGCGCGCCGAAACGCCGATCCGCGCCGATGCGGTGTCGGTCTATTATCGCCGCTGGCTGCGCGACCGGGCGGTGACCTACGGCGCCATTCCGGCCCAAGTTTGAGAGCCGAAGGGAAGGATGATGAACACGACCAAATGTACGGATCCGGTGATCCTCAATCTATGGCACCCGATCGGTGCGATTGACGAGATGCCAGTCGGCATCGTCGTTGAGACTGTACTGCTCGAGGAGCGCGTCAGCCTTGCCAAGAGTGCGGACGATACCGTCGCGATCTGGCGTTCGCGGTCGCCATTGCGGGCGGGCGACAAGGTCGACATCGCCTCGATAAGCGACCGCCTGCCCGCCAAAATTGCCTATGGTTATGCCTGGACCTCGCTCGGTTCGCCGCTGCAAGACATTTTTCCGATTCCCGAATATGCCGAGGCCGACCGGCGCAAGCTCAATGCGGCTACCATTGGTGTCAATGTTTCGGCGCCCCGGGCCATCGAGAATTTTCTCGACATGGGCCATTTTCCCTATGTTCACACCGACATCCTCGGCGTCGAGCCGCACACCGAGGTCAAGGAATACGATGTCGAGATTTCGGTCGATCGCGACGAGATCCTCGCCACGCGCTGCCGCTTTTTCCAGCCGATGGCCTCGACCGCTTCCGATGGCGGCGCCGATGTCGACTATGTCTATCGCGTGCCCCACCCTTATTGTTCGGTGCTTTACAAATCGAGCCCTGTCGACGAGACGCGACGCGATGTGATCGCGGTGTTCTTGCAGCCGGTCGACCAGGAGCATGTGCGCGCCCACATGATGCTTTGCGTGCTCGATGAGGACAATGAAGACAGGGTGATCAAGCGCTTCCAGCAGACGATCTTCGGCCAGGACAAGCCGATCCTGGAAAACCAGGTACCGAAGCGTTTGCCGCTCGATCCACGCGCCGAAACGCCGATCCGCGCCGATAAATCGGCGATCGCCTACCGCCGTTGGCTGAGCCAGAAGGGCGTGACTTACGGCGTCATTCCGGCCGCGGCCTGACGAACGTTCTGGGAGAACCTTGCATGCTGGAACAAGCCCGAAACCGATGGCATCCGATCGCGTCGGGCTCCGACCTGCCGCACCGCCATGTCTTTCATGGCCAGTTGATGGGCCGGGAATTCGCCGTCTGGCGTGCAGATGATGGTTTCGTCAATGTCTGGGAAAACCGCTGTCTGCATCGCGGCGTCAGGCTTTCCATCGGCATCAATGACGGCCGCGAACTGAAATGTCAGTATCATGGCTGGCGTTACGCGAACCGGACGGCCGGCTGCACCTATATTCCGGCGCATCCGGCCGACGCGCCGGCCCGTACCATCACCAACCGCACCTTTCCCGCGGTGGAGCGTTACGGCCTGGTCTGGTCGGCGGAAGAACCGATAGGGGAGTTACCCGAAGTGGCGGGTCTTGCAGAAGGCGATCTCCTGGTCCTGCGCGCCATCCCGGTCAACGCGCCTGCCGACCTGGTCATCGAGCGTTTGAAATCCTACCGCTTCCAGCCGAGCGGCAAATTTGATGGAGCTGATGCGAATGCGTCGGTCGAGGCGGCGCGGGAGTTTTCCATTGCGCTGCGCTCCCGCGACGGCGATTCTGAAACGCTCGCCGTGTTCTTCGTCCAGCCGGTCGATTCCAACCGTTCCGTCATTCGCGGTGTCCTCGATCGCGACGTGCAGGGCGCGGGGCGCATCGCCGTCCTGCGTCATCACAATGAGCGGCTTTCGACCTTGCGCGATCTGGCCGAGCGTGAAGCGGCGGCAGCACCAGCGCCCGCACCGATCGAACCTGTCTATCAAAAAGTGGCGCCTGAACTCGCAGAACTCCCCGAGCTGAGTGCGTCTGGCCGCAAGGCGGCGCTACGCGTCACGGTGTCGAAGAAGTGGCCGGCGGCCGATGGTATCGCAGGCTTCGAGCTTCGCCCGATCAAGGGCATGTTGCCGACTTTCCAGCCAGGCGCCCATATCGACGTGCACATGCCCAATGGCGAGATTCGGCAATATTCGATCATCAACGGGCCGGGCGAAACCGATCGGTTCGTTATCGGCGTCAAGCTCGAGCGGGGTTCCAAGGGTGGCTCGAAATGCATGCATGAGACCATAAGCGAGGGGGACGTGCTGGCGATCTCCGAGCCGCGCAACAATTTTCCGCTACGCCGCGATGCAGTGAAGACGCTGTTCGTCGCCGGCGGCATCGGCATCACGCCGCTGCTGGCCATGGCGCAGGCGCTGAAGAATCAGGACCTTGCCTATGAACTGCATTACTTCGCGCAGAATGAAGCGCAGCTGGCCTTCCCCGACCGCCTGGAGCCTCTCGGGGATGCATTGAAGCTGCATCTCGGCCTCTCTCCGGATGAAACAGGCGTTGCGCTGCGCAAGTTGCTGTCGTCCTACAGGCGCGACATACACCTCTATATGTGCGGTCCCGGTCCGATGCTGGAAACCGCGCGCGCCATCGCGGCCGAACAGGGCTGGCCCGAAACGGCGGTGCATTTCGAGTATTTCAAGAACACCAATCTGATCGACGACAGTTCGAGTTTCGAAGTGGCCCTGGCGCGGTCCTGCGTGACGCTGAAGGTACCGGCAGGAAAGACAATCCTTAAAGTGATGCGCGAGGCCGGCATCGACATGCCATCATCCTGCGAGCAGGGCGCCTGCGGCACCTGTGTGGCGACTGTCATCGAGGGCGAGCCGGACCACCAGGACGTTTATCTAAGCCCGTCAGAGCGGGCGTCGGGAACCAAGATCATGACCTGCGTCTCCCGCGCCAAGTCGGCCCGGCTCGTGCTCGACCTGTGAGGGCGGAAATGATCACGCTTTACGACTACGAATTGTCCGGCAATTGCTACAAATTGCGGCTGCTGATGAGTTTTCTCGGCATCGACTACAGGACCGTACCGGTCGACTTCTATCCGGGCCGCGAGCACAAGTCGGAGTGGTTCCTGAAGCTCAACCCGCTCGGCCAGCTTCCGGTGCTGGAGGATGATGGGCTCCTGCTCCGCGACGCCCAGGCGATCCTCGTCTATCTCGCTGCAAAATACGATCCATCCAACACCTGGTACCCGCGCGACCATCCGGCTTTGCTCGGCGAGATCAGCCAGTGGTTGGCTTTTGCTGACGGCATCACCGGTACAGCATCAGCGGCCCGCCTGCATGACGGACTTTTCTACGATTTCGACATCGACGCTGCGCGGGCCGGCGCGCACCGGCTGTTTCGCGTACTCGACGAGCATCTGTGGTTCGGTGAACAGGAGGGCCGCGACTGGATCTGCTCGGCAAATCATCCGACCATCGCCGACATTGCCTGCTTCCCTTACATCATCCTGTCAGAAGAAGGCGGTATCTCGCGCCAGGATTATCCGGCGATCCGCCGTTGGTGTGATCGCTTCAAGCGCATCAAGGGATTCATCGTGATGTCGGGCGTCTTCCCGGCCGGGCCAGCAATTGCGGCTAATGGTGCAATTGCCACTTCATTCGATGCGAAGTTATGACCCATTTTGCGGACGCTAAGATCATCAAACTGTTGCCTCAAAGACGACGCTCGCTTGAGCGAAGTGCATCGCAGCCGTTTTAGGCATCTGAGGTGCCGGAAGTTTTGTAATGATGCTTCACCAACTCGTGGTCGCGCAACGCCTCGGGGCGATAAGGCTTAAGCACGTTGTACTGCAGCACCTCGGGCAGTTCGAAGCGATCGATAACGGATTGGTGCAACTCGGCATCGGGGCGGACTTTGCGGACAAGAGTTCGGGTGTGCCTGTAGACACCACGCCTTTTCTCGTCATGCTGCGGGCCGGCAGCATCTGGAAATAGGGTCAGCCACGTTTGGTCATAGACCAGGCCGACGGCTACCGCGGCGTCCAGTGTCCATTTGAGCGCCGTGTCCGAAAGGCGTGAATCGTTTTCGGGATAGCTGCCACCGACGTCGGAATGGTTCCCGGCAAACCAGAACTGTTCGAATTTCCTGACCCCGTTTTCATCGACCCCTTCGTCGCCTATCCATCCAACCCGCTTGAATTCGGCACGGTTCTCGTCGATCGAGATCGCATGTCGGGCATAGGGCACTCGCGACGACAGCTTGAAGTCATGAAATCTCATCCGGAATTCGGTCCAGTGCCTAGTCTGGCGCGCGCTGTAGCCCGGCAAAGGACCGGGGGCCTTAAGGTGTTCGCCTGTGTACCATATCGCGGCGAGGGCAGTGGCAAGGCTGCCCAGCACTCCTGCCCACCAAAGGAACGGGAAAGCAAAGAATGACAGTATCCAAGAAACAGCCACGAGCGTGACAGCCAGCAAGGCCATGAGCATACCGAGCGCCTGGGGATTGGCCAGCGAAGCAACCGTGTCGAACACCCCGATGAAATAGGGAACGGTATTCGATATGTCGCCGTCGCCCGATCCGTATTTGTCTCTGAATTGCGCGGCCAACAGGTCACGCTGTTCCAAGCGCATCAGTTGCTCGGGAGTGGCTTTCTCCCGGTATCTTGAGCTGGTGAACTGGTAGACATCCTTTACCGCCTCCCTTGCGATACGGATGGTCGAGATTTCGTCGCGCAGGAGCGGCGTGTCGTCTGGCATGCGGGTCGGCACGCCGCAATAGGTGAGTACCCCGCCCAGCGCCCTGACAGTATACGCCCCACGGCTGAACCCGAACAGGAATATCCTGTCCCCTGGCCTCCACATCCTTATGATGGCTGCGTAGCACTGGATCATGTTCAAGGTCAGACCGAGTCCGGTTGCCTGGCTGACAAGGTTGTGGAGACGGCGGAACAGCCTGAGAACGATGTTGCCTTCGATGGGTTCGGTGCCGATGCCGGGGTCATAAAAGGCAAGTTGTTCGGCGGGATTGACCGAATACTCGGGGCCGCATCGGGTGGCCCGGTAGAGCTTGTAGATGTTGCTCCGGTTCTCGTCGAAAAAGATTCCGCCACGCTGTCCCGTCCCGTCCGCGAAAACGATAATGTTTCTTGGCATCGCATCCTCGTCGAGCAGCCCGCGTCCGCTTAGCGTTTTCCTTCAGACGTCGCGCATCGGAACGTCCCACGCTGCCATATTTAGTCTTGTAATTGTAGAGATGTCGCTTCCGGGTGCCGCCTGCGTTGGATATCTGCCGTCTTCATCCCGGCTTCGCGCTTCTGCAGATGCCGCGATCTGGAAGTCAGCTCTGGCCGCATGATTGAAACGAAACAGCCTCCCGGGAGCGGTCGAATTCTCTGCCGGACCTTAATGCATGTCTAAACTGTACAACCCCGCGTCCGCTGGTCTGTGAGATTTGCCACACACTAGCCCGCCGATGGGCGAACGTCCGCCTTCGAGACGGACGACGAATGGGTGGAAATGGCGCGCCGCTTGCTTAGCAACACCCCGAAGCCGACCAGATGGACGACGTCCTTGCCGATGCCGATGCCGACCACCGTCGGTGCTGGCGTTGTGCACTGTGGATCGGGCTGCATAGGTTGCTTCTCCTTCTCTTCGCGGGCGTCAGTCCTTGCAGACTAACCCGCTGGGGGAAGCAGCCGGTCCATCCCATTGGAAGACGTTCCTCGCTCGAGTTTGCGGCCCTAGCGGGCACTTGACCTCAGGGCCGTTCCAAGTCAACGCGGACGTGCTTTTGTCGTCCCAAATCGCCAATTCCTAGGGCTCGCGGTAGACGTTGAGTTTGGATAAGATTGTATTGCGACTATCGTGGTGGTGTTAAGATTTTTGCGGGCTGTGCGATGTCTACTGAGGGAGGACGAGTACGAACCGGCGCCCTTTCGGGAGAACGCAGGCAGGTCACCGCGCTCTTCTACGACATTGTTGGCTCGACCGCTTGGCTGCACCAGCTCGATCCCGAAGAATTCGGCGACATGCAACGGACGCTCCACAACGAGACGACCGCACTGATTAGAAAGAATGATGGTTACCTTGAGTGGCTTCAGGGCGATGGAGGCTGCGCCTTCTTTGGGTTTCCCCAGCCGAGCGAGGATGCCGCCGAATGTGCGGTAGCGTCGGCCCTTGAGATAGTCGAGCGATGCGAGTGGCTGGCACAACATTTCGGATCCAGCTTAAAAATAAGGGTCGGCGTCGCCACCGGCCTGGTAGTGGTCGCCGACGCTTCGAACACAAAACTTCCCCGCCAGACCGAGGTCATCGGCATCGCCCCGGCGCTCGCTGCCCGCATTCAGTCCGAAGCCGCGCCGAACAGCGTCGCGGTGGCGGATGCGACCTATCGGCTGACCCGCGGAGCGTTTGAGTTTGAGGAGATCGGGTTTCGGGAGCTGAAGGGTTTTGGCGAGCCGGTTGCGTTGTGGCGACCGATAGCCCGACGGCAGCGAACCGACCGCTTTTCGGCTTATCGGCGCGCGTCGGCGCCTTTGGTCGGTCGCGACGAGGAGCTTGAGCTGTGCCAACGACGCTGGACCCGAGCCATAGACGGCAACGGCCAGCTCGTTTTCCTACATGGCGACGCAGGCATCGGGAAATCGCGGCTAGTCACGGAGCTTCGTGGTGATCTCGCCAAGCAAGGTGTGGACACCCTCGTATTTCAATGCCAACCCCGCGGCAATACTGAACCGCTGCATCCCTTTCTGGAACCGATCAGGCAGGCGGTCGCGGAAGCGGCAAAGGATGACGATCCAGATCGGGACGCCGCTATTCGTTTTCTGCGTTCGCTCGGCTCCGACGTTGGCGAGTTGAACGCCGAGATCGTTGCGTTCCTATTGACCGGCAAAGCGCGAGGACTGTCAGGCGAAACCTGGCAGGTCGATCTCTCGGACGAAGAAATTCGCGAGCGCGCGGTCGAGGCCATGCTGGCTGTGCTGACTTCCTCCTCCGCCTCAGGACCCGTCTTCATGGTGATTGAGGATCTGCACTGGGCTGATACCCTCACAAAGGCGTTAGTCGCCATGCTGCCTGGGTGGATCGAGTCGAAACCCGTTCTCGCCATTGCAACGTCGCGAGAGGTCATTGACCCCGAGCTTCTGGGCGACCCGAACGTGCTCGCCATGGCGTTGTCCGGACTTACTGCTCAAGCGACCTCGGAACTGATCGAGCGAATTTGGGAGATGACACCTCCCGATGGGCTTGCTGCGTTTGTCTACGACAAGAGCGACGGCGTACCGCTCTTTGCAGAACAGCTTGCGCTGCTGCTGAGGGAGCGCGCAAACGTGAGCGTCCAAGATCGAGCCGGATGGGAAGCGCCGCTTCGCGAGGGTCGCATTCTAAATCTGCAGGACCTTATCGCGGCCCGTCTCGCAGGCCTGGGACAGTTGAAGCGCGTGGCGCAGATTGCGAGCGTTCTGGGGCGGGAGTTCGGACGGAAGCTTCTGGTCGCCCTGCTGGAGCCTGAGCCGCTCCCTGCACCTCTGGACGAGGTGATCGAGACGCTTATTCAGGCCGGAATCCTTCGTCGGATTTCCACGGGCGCGACAATCCGATTTCGTCATGTCCTCATTCAGGAGGCTGCGTACGACAGTCTCCTCAAATCTGAACGGCGGGAGATCCACGGACGCATCGTTCGCCTCATTCAGTCGGGGTCAGTTTCGTCGCTCCCGGACGAAATCATGGCGTGGCATTTCGAGCAGGCTGGCCAGCCACTCGAGGCGGCGCGCCACGCAATCCAGGCCGCGGAGGCATGCAGTATCCGTTCGGCCATGCATGAGGCGGATCGCCTGTTGGATTTCGCAGAGAAGCAGCTCACCCAGGTTCGCAAAAGCGGCGACGCGAACGATCTACTGCTTCGCCTCCTTGCTGTTCGCGGACCGGTCGCTGCTGGCCAGTTCGGGAGGGGGAGCCAGCAAGCGCGCTCGATTTACGAACGGGGGGTCTCGCTCTGCGCGGAACGCGAAGATGAGGATCGCGCCAAGTGGTTTCCGCTCTACTGGGGCTGGTGGTTCACTGCTCCCGATTACGAGACGCAGCGCGTGAGATCGGACATCCTCGTGCGCGACCTCAAGGACTCGGCCGATCCGGAGGTCCGGCTGCAATCGCTCCATTGCGCGTGGGCGACGAACGAAGATGCCGGGTTACACTCGCATTGCCTGAAGTGCGTCGAGGACGGACTCAAGCTTTACGACGAGAACCGTGCACGATTCAGCCGCGGTCGCTACGGGGGCCACGACGCGAAGGTCTGCGCTCTGGGCGAACGGGCCTTCTCTCTCTGGTTCATGGGCGACGACGCGGGATCGTCGGAAAGCATTGATGCGGCGAAGCAGTGGGCCGAGCACATCAACCATTTGAACAGCGTACTTCATGCGCTGGAGTTCGAGATTGAGCTGAACCATTATCGGAATGATTATGGGGGCGTTATCGCGGTGGCGGACAGGATCGGCGAACTCGCGCTAGGGGCGCCAGGCGTGCTCGCCAAGGCGGCGCTCTTTCGCGCCTGGGCGCACGGCCTGAGCGGGGACCCAGCAGGTGGACTGATGGAATTCGAAGCCGGCCTGGCGCGCCAACAAGAGATCGCCACCCCAGAGGGGGTGCCGATCTATGAAGGCATGCGCGCGCAGCTCTTCGAGCGTGCTGGACAGATCGACGAAGCCTTGTCTATCCTGGACAACTCCATCGCTGCCTCGATCCGGAGCGGGCAAGTGTACTGGCTGGCGGAACTGCTGCGGCAGCGGGCACTTCTTCGCCGTGCCCGCCACGAGCCGGAAGGGGCTGTTGCGCTGGACCTCAGTCGTGCGCTCGAAGCCGCGACCGATCAGGGAGCCGTGGCGCTCGTTTCGCGGGTGCGCCTCGATCTGAAGCGGCTCGGTCTTCGAGCCCTGCCCCCAGACCGGCACGCCGACCGGCCCTCTGGCACATGAACGAGACGCATGTGGCTCCCGTCGCCGAGCTAGGCGAACGGCTCGAGCGCGAATTTGTCGCCTGCAGCAACTTCCGCGGCCGGGAGCCTGGAGCTACCGAGGCGCTCGTCCGGGCGCTCTTCTCCGCGCGGCGGCGCTTCGGAATAACGCGGATCGGATCGCTGGCCCGGCTCGATAGTGCCGGCGTCGTGGTCGCCCAAGTGGTGCGGCCGCTGTCGCTTTCCAACGCGGTGTCCCAAGGCAAGGGCGAGAACCTAATGGAAGCGGCCGCATCCGCCGTGATGGAAGCGCTCGAGTGCTGGGCGGCGGAAAGGATTTCCGCCGACCGCATCACGATCGCGAGCGCGCGGGAGCTGGGTGACGAGATACGCAACCTCTACGCCGGCTGCCGCGTTCATGGTTTCGACGCCGGCTGGGATCAGCTCAGGCTCGGCTGGACAAACGGCTACGACCTGATCTCGAAACGCGTGCTGCCGGTGCCCGTCGCCTTGGTCGATACAATCTACACGCTTCCCTCGCCGCACCCTGTCGCTTTTCCGCGCTCGACGCGGGGACTTGCCGCTGGTCCCACCTTGCTTGCCGCTATCATACATGCGGCACTCGAAGTCCTGGAACGGGCGAACATAGCAGGCGCACGACGATATCCGCGTTCCTATCCAGAAATTCGCATCGATCCGGCCAACGCCAGCGGACCGCTTTCGTCGAGGATAGTCGCCCGCCTCAGGGCCGCGAACCTTGCTGCCGGCATCTGGCTGGTCCCAGGCGATCACGGCCTGCCCGTCTTCCGATGCGAGGTTATCGAGACGCAGAGCCATCGCGAGATTGCGCCGATGCCGGGCGAAGGTTTTGCCTGCGATTTCACCCATGACCGCGCCCTGGCGAGAGCCCTTATGGAGGCGGCACAGGCGCGGGTGACCGCGATTGCGGGCGCCCGCGAGGACATAACGCGTGCGTCCTACCCGGAGCGCTACGACCGCGACGATCTCGATGCGCGGCGACGTGCATTCCTGTCCGCGAGCGAAACGCACGTGCTTACGGACGAGCGCGACGGGCCCGCCTCTGGGGCCGCCGCGCTCCGTTACGTGCTCGATGCTGTTAGGGATGCCGGAGGACAGGCGGCGCTGGTCGTACCTCTCTACGGCGGCAGGGATCCGGATATCGAGGTGGTGCGTCTCGTCGTCCCTCCGCTCAGGGACGTCACCGGAGTATAGGATGGCGAACGCCCCGATCGTCTTCATTGGTCCGACGCTGCCGCGTGCTGAAGCCGCAGCCATTCTCGACGCTACCTATCTGCCACCCGCTGAGCAGGGTTCGGTCGTACGTGCGGTGCAAACGTATCTGCCGAACGCGATCATCCTGATCGACGGCTCGTTCGGAAAAGTGCCGGCCGTGCGTCACAAGGAGATCCTGTGGGCGCTTGCAAAAGGCATCCCGATCTTCGGGGCGGCAAGCATGGGTGCCCTTCGGGCAGCCGAGCTTGCGGCGGTAGGGATGCAGGGCCACGGGTTCATCTATCGGTGGTACTCGCTGACGCTCCTCGCGGACGACGATGAGGTTGCAGTGGCGATGTGTCCCCCCGAGCTAGGGGCAGCGCCGCTGAGCGAAGCCCTCATCAACATCCGCCTCACCTTGCGCCGCGCGATGCGCGCCGGGATAGTGACGGCCGAGGAGAGGCACACGCTCGAAGCGCTGGCACGCGACACGCATTTCGTAGATCGCAGCTACCCCCGCCTGCTCGCCGATGCACGATCCACCTCATCTGGGCAATCAAATGTCGCTCTCGACCGCCTGGCCGACTGGCTCCCGTCGGGAGCGATCGACCGCAAGCGCGAGGACGCGGTGGGACTTTTGTCTAAACTCGCGCGTTATCCGGAGCTGCTTAGGACGCGCGCGGCCCCGTCCTTCCGGGTAACGGAGGCCTGGGCTTACGACCTCGACGCGGCAGCACTTTGGGGCGACGATATTGTTTCAATTCTTGCGGAAGACAGCAAAATGACTTAAGAATGACTTCAGCCGACCTTGGAACGGGAGGTGGGGGCGCCGGCATGAATGCTACCGGGCAATGGCAGTCTGGCGAGCGGACCGCGGTTTCGCAGCTGGGAACCCGCTTTCTCGTTTTCCCGCAGCCTCCTTTTATCCCAGGTTATGAGCGGCCGGAGACGATTTGGGTCTCCACTCCGCCTAACCGAATCGGCCCGGGGCCGGCCGACCATCGAATGTACGTGATCCGTCCGCTGGTCGAGAAGCAACCCTACCAGTTCCCCTACCTACCTCCCTATGCCGGCGTCCTGCGACCTCCAGCGGAAGCGGGTCCGGACGGCCACTTTGACAATATTCCAATCGGCACGCCGGAATTCGAGGCTGCGCATGCTTATGCCTGTGTCCGGCGCGTGCTCGACATCTGCGAGAGTTACCTCGGGCGCGAGATCCCCTGGTTTTTCGAACCGACCTACGACCGTCTTGAGATCGTGCCGCGACTCCGCTGGGATAACGCGCAGTCAGGCTACGGCTTTCTAGAGATGGGGGAAGACGAGGCGCGCGGCGAGCCGCAGCCGTTTGCGCTGAATTTTGACGCCCTCGCGCATGAGATCGGCCACCTGATCATCTTCGGCGTGATGCGGGTTCCGCGATTCGACCCGCCTCACGAGTATTTCGCCTACCACGAGGCCGTAGCCGACTTCATTGCGCTGATCAGCCTCCTGCATTTCGACAGAGCGCTCGACCTGCTTCTGCGAAGGACGCGCGGCAACCTGCTGATTGCCAACGAACTTGACCGCTTCGCCGAGCTTTCCGACGAAAAGCAGGTGCGGTTGTTCAGCCATTCGCTACGGATGAGCGACGTCAGCGTCGAGGTGCACGACCTCTCCAAACCCTTCGCAGGCGCGCTGTTCGACATCCTGGTCGAAGTCTATCAGGTGCTGCTTTTCGAGCGCGGGCTTTCCGATCTAGATCCGCGCGACTTCCGCGACCTCAGGAGCGAGCTTTCGGAAGAAGAACTGGAGGCGCAGCTTTCGGCTTCGCTTGGCGACAACGACAGCCGGCATTTTGTTCTGAAATCGGCGCTAGAAGAGGCGCGCGATCTCGTTGGCGAGATCCTGGTCCGCTCGTGGGTAGAGCTTGAGCCAGAAACCCTCGACTATCGCCGGGCTGCGGAGGCGATGATTGTGGCCGCCGAAAGCGGACGCGGTAGCCGCTTTGCCGGCAGCGTCATCGACAACTTCGCCTGGCGCGAAATCTTGTGAGGGAAAACGCGTGCCGGACGGCAAAACATCAAAAGCCTCGCAGCTACGGCCGCCGTTCGACGACGGTGAACCACGTCAGCCGCGAAGCGATCCAGGAGGGAGAAGCGCAATGTCGTATGAAGATATTCCTGCACCGCCGAATATTGATAATTTCCGAGCTGACCATATAACAGTTTATGGAGTGAAATTGAATGAGTACGAGGATGAGCCACTCCTCCCTTTGTCATCATTATCTAAACTCTGGTTAGCCATAAAAGTAGTAGACGACAAAGGAACTAAAGACAAAGAATTTATAACAATTGCAGTCGCTTACGGTTACGCTTTTGAGGGACACTGTTATCGTATGGACCGGCCAAAACTTCTCGTTTTTGAGCATGAGGATGACAAACCGGCGTCAGGATGCGGTTTTGGCGGAGACTATCGAATGTGGCGTATTCGCTCTAAGACTGAACTTCTTGAAATTGCCTTGAGCTTCGATCTGGCAGAAAAGCTAATTCTAGAAGCCAATTTGCCGGGCAATCGCGCTCCGAACACCTATGGAAACAACATGCAGCTTGCCCACCGAAGTGGTCGAATCGGTAAGAGCGGTGCCGGCTCTTAGTGTTAACTGACCCGCCGAGTTGGCGGGTTTCTCATCTTGATTCAGTCGCCGGAGATGTTTCCTCGACGTTACGGTCTTCGCAATAGTGAGGCGTGGTAACGCTCGGTTGGTCGTCCACCTCGATGCAGTCACCTTCCGCCACCCGCTGGCGCGTCAAATAAGGCTTGTAATCTTTTTTCCCGTCCGGCGAGACCTCTATAGTGATCTTACCTGGGCCAGTATTAGGCTTTACAGTCCAAGGGACGGAAGCATCAACATCCAACTCTTTGGCTGGCTCGTACCTCTCAGCAATATGATCCATTATGCGGATGTACTTCTTATTTTTCGTCGATTTCGTTCTGAACTCCATCTCAGCATCCTCCGGGCTTCTATCGCCACGACAGCGTCACAGGCAACGCTAGGATGGGACCACCGCCGCCAGTTGTAAAGCGTGCTTAGTCATAGACAAAACTGACTATCCGGCGCACAGGTATTCGCGCACGCTCGGCCGATTTGCTAACTGGCGTGAACTGCCGCTGCCAGCACCGTCACCGGCGCGGTGATCCGGTCGATTGCGGCCTCACAGCCAGTAACATTGTCATGGCGCGAGAGCTGACGCTGGAAATTTCTAGAGGAACGAAATGGAACCGCCTTCGCATTGTTTTTCGACTATACGGGCCGTCTGAAGAGTGACTGGCTGACAAGTGACGCCGGCGGACCGCTCCCTCGTCATTTTTGAAGCAGGAAGGATAGTCATGACGGAAGTGCCCGAAGCCGTGCGCGCGGCTTCTGCCCGTCGATCGCTCGTTCGACACGCTTGAAACGCCGGCGGTTCTCATCGACGCGGATATAGCCGGCGCCAATCTGCGCTGCCGGCAGGAGCACTGTGATCGCGCCGGTCTTGCCAATCTTCCGCACATCAAGACGCACCGCGGCGTCACCTGGGCACTACGGCAGCTCGAACTAGGCGCAAGCGGTGTCACCGTGCAGACGGTCGGCGAAGCCGAGACAATGGCCGGGCCGGCATCACCGACCTATTCCTGACCGCGAACACGCTCGGCGCTCGGAAGCTTGCGCGGCTGGCCGAGGTGGGAAAGCGCCGTCATCTCGCGGTCGTCGCTGACAGCAGGCATGTGGTGGATGCGGTCTCCGGCGTGGCAAAGGAGGCCGGTGCGCATATCCGCGTGCCGGTCGAGTGCGACACTGGCGGCGGGCGCTGCGGCAGCCCGGACATGTGGAAGGACGACAGCTTGACGCCGGTGACGGAATACCGTGCAGGCACCTATATCTACGACGACCGCGCGCTTCTCAGCTGCGGCGCCGCCAGCCTCGATCAATGCGCGATGACCGTTCTTGCCATGGTGGTCACTCGGCCGACGGCCGATCGCGCCATCGCCGATGCCGGCTCCAAGGCGCTCACTTCCGACCTCATGGGCCCTGCAGGATACGGGCAGGTGCTCGAACATCCCGATGCCGTCATCTATCGGCTCAACGCGGAACACGGGCTGATCAATGTCTCGCGCTACGCGACGTCACCGAAGATTGGCGACCGCGTCTACATCCTGCCCAACCACACCTGCGTCGTCTCGAACCTTTCGACCGGACGTTCGTGATCAGCGGCGGCAAACTGTCGGAGGCCTGCCGGTCGAGGCGCGCGGCAAGTCGAACTAAAGGAAGAAAATCATAACCAAACATTTTCGGCACGTCTCACGTCCCGCTCTCCCCTGCGGTGAGGACGGGCGGCTTCACCTACGTCTCGGGGCAGGTGCCATCCTCACAGTATATCGCGATGAGCCCGATCAACGCGTAGCTTAACAGCCCAATGCCACATCGTGCGGAGGAGCAGGGTGCGACCCATACACGCTCCAGCTCGTTCTGGAGGCAACTTTCATTTCAAAGCGATGACTTTCTGCGATTGTGTCAAACTATTAACCCTGACCATAGCGATACTATCAGTGCCTCTGTGAAACTCCGGCGAGACGGACGCGTGCACCTTGAAAAGTACCTTGAACCTTCTGCACTACGCAGCGTTTCGAGCCGTTATGCTGACCGGCACGGTGAGCGGTGCTGCGGAGCTTCTCGGACGCAGCCAGCCGGCAGTGAGTCGGCTAATCGACAAGCTGGAGTCCGAACTTGGCGTCTCACTGTTTGACCGACGCAAAGGGAAGGTCACGCCGACGTCTGTAGCGAACCTGCTGCTCGATGAAATCGAAAGGGCTTACGTCTCACTGCAAACGCTGAATAGCTTTGCTTCGCGGCTGGCAAGGGGCGAGGGTGGAGAGATCAGCATTGCGGTCATGCCGGCCTTGGGTATCACGTTCATACCCCATCTGCTGGCGGATTTTAGGAAGCAGTGGCCAAGGACCAAGGTCACCTTCAGCGTGCGCTTGTCCGCAAAGATTGAGGAATGGGCGGCTTCGCAGCAGATCGATTTCGGCTTAGCCGAGACGCCGTTCAAGCGGTCCGGTTTTCGCACAGAGATTTTCAGCGATGCGCCGTACATCGCAGCGGTGCCGCGCGATCATCCACTCGCCGATCGCAGCCGCCTGCGACCGGCGGATCTTCGCGAAGGACCGCTAATCTACTGGACGCCCTTTGTCTCCGCACGCCACCTTCTCGATCAGGCATTCCAGTCCAGCAGTGTCAAGATCGATGCGGCCTATGAAACCACTTTTTCAGCTTCGGCGTACGAAATGGTCAAACAGGGCATCGGCATAGCCATCATCGATCCCTATACGGCGATGGCGCAACTAGACGACAATGTAAGGCTGATTCCTTTTGCGCCGGCGATTCCATTCAACGTCGCCCTCCTGCGCCCAGAGATGCGCACGGCCAATCCTGCCGCGGACGCCTTGCTGGAGCTGATGGCGGAAAAGCGGGACCGGCTTCTGGCGCAGTTGCCACGGTAATATATGCATTTCGCGCATATCGATCGCCAATAATTCTATTTTGAACATTGTGGGTTCGTTGATTTATTGGCGCGATCGCTCCTCCAGGGAACGGGCCGCCAATGCCGCCGAAACTTACCGAGACGCAAGGCAGGGATTACGACGTGGTCGTGATCGGCGCCGGCATCAATGGGGCAAGTGCGGCGCGGGAATTGGCATCGGCGGGCTACAGCATCCTGCTTGTGGACAAGCAGGATTTTGCCTCAGGCGCTTCCAGCCGCTCCTCCCGCATCCTGCATTGCGGGCTTCGCTATTTCGAAACGCCCAATCCCGTGCGCACGTTCGCCTTTCACCCGCTGCGCCTTAGCGGGGCTGTGCACATGGCGCGTGCAGGCATGGAGGCCAGGGCGGAACTCGTGGCGCTGGCGCCGGAAAGATGCAAACCCTTCACCATGTGCTTTCCCGTCTATCCGGAAAGCCCGGTTCGGAATTGGCATCTAGATCTCGGTTTGCGTATCCTACGACGTCTCGGCCCGCTGGAGCCACCGCTTGCCTATCGCCGGCTGACGAGGGATTTCGAGGACCACCTGCCGTTCGCGAGCCATCTGCGCGACAGGGGGCGGCTCCAGTCAATCGCCACCTATCGCGAATACATCATGGACTGGCCGGATCGGCTGTGCGTGGACGCGGCCTTGGACGCAGAGGAGAACGGCGCGGAAATACGCCTTTTCTGCGAGGCCAAGATCGTGCGGAGGCAGGAGAGCGGCTGGCGCATCGAACTGAAGGACCACGACAGCGGCGAACCCGTTGAAATAGGTGCTGCCGTCGTGCTGAACATGACCGGGACCTGGATCGATGAGGTGAATGCCGGCGCCATGACCGGCGGAGCCGCCCCCCGGTTGATCCGCGGCACCAAGGGCGCGCATATCGCGGTACGGCTACCGGATTCCTATCGCGGTTACGGCATTACCACGATCAACCGCAGCGGCATGCCATTTTACTGTCTCCCGTCCCACGACGACTGTTTCTATTTCGGGCCGACCGAGACGCCCTTCGACGGCGATGCCGCCGATGTCGCGGCAACTGACGAAGATATCGATTTCCTGCTCGGGGAGGCCAATTACATCCTTCCGGGACTGGAACTGGCCCGGCGCCATGTCGAGTTCACCTGGGCCGGCGTGCGGCCGCTCACCTTCGATGTGCAACAGCCCATGGGCCGACGCACGCGCGAGATTCATGATCTCGCCGGCGCCGGGAAGCCGGGCATTTTCGCCATGACGGCTGGCCCGGTCATGACCCATGTGAGCGCCGGGCGCGAGATGCGAAAGGTTGTCGAGAAGTATCTGAGCCCGGCACGCAGCGCGACTGGAAGACAGATTTCGGCCATCCAAGGCCGCGGCGTGGGATTCGGTATTTCAAGGCCGCCTGTAGAGGGAAGGCGCGCCGCTTTCCGCAGAGCAGTGTCGGCGGAGCATGCGCGGGACCTGAAGGGAATTCTATATACCCGGACAGGCCTTGCTTGGCGCCGCCATCTGGATCGCGGGGAAGTCGAGGAGGCTGCAAGCTCCGTCGCCGATCTCGCCGGCTGGTCGCCGGAGCGGACCACCGGGGAAGTCGACAAATTCACCCGATACCAGAAGACGGTATTCCGTACCGCATCGGACCCGGTTCAATCAACAGAAACGACATCAACAATGGGAGATGTTCAAGCATGAAACGCAAATCCGCATTGAAAAGCATTGCCGCCCTTGCCGTCACTCTGGCCGCGGGCACGGTCCTTTCCGCCAATTGCGCGCAGGCAGCCGACTCGTATCTCAAACAAATCCTGGATCGAGGCGTTGTGCGTGTCGGTGTGCAGGGAGCTTTCAAGCCCTGGTCTTTCCCTGCGCCGGACGGTTCCATGCAGGGCATCGAGGTTGATCTCGCCCAATCGGTGGCCGACACGCTTGGCGTGGAGCTCGAGCCGGTGATCATCACTTCGGCCAATCGCATGCAGTTCCTGCAGCAGGGCAAGATCGATCTGATCATTGGCGGCATGTACGACACTGCCGAGCGGCGCAAGGTCGTCGGAATAATCGAACCCGCCTACTGGAGCTCCGGTCCGACGCTGCTTGCGAAGGAAGGCGTCGTCACTGATTGGAAAGACATCGCCGGCAAGCCAGTCTGCGGCAAGCAGGGCAATTACTACAACAAACAGGTTGAGACCCAATACGACGCAACCATTATTTCCTTCACTGGAAATACTGAGGCCAAGCAGGCGTTAAGGGACGGAAAATGCATCGCGTGGCTCTATGACGATGCGCCCATCATGGCCGATCTCGCATCAGGCGAATGGGAAGGCTACGAAATGGCCGTTCCCGTCCTATACGATAATCCGTGGGCTGCGGCAGTACCGCTGCCGGAAGTTGATAAAGCCTGGGGTGTGTTCATGTCGGGCATGGCGTATCGCTGGCAGGCTTCCGGGAAATTGGTCGAGCTCGAGAAAAAGTGGAAAGTGAAGCCGTCGGACTGGATCGCCGAGCAGCATGAAAAGGCGCAGTGGGATGCCAGTTACCTGCAAGGCAGCAACTGAGCCCATGCTACGTGGAATGTTGATCAATGACGGGTGCCGGAGCTGAAATGTTTCAGTTGATCGCGCCATTCTTCCAGGATCTCTACGAACGCACGGGCCTGAATTTCATCGTCTTCTACGACAGTTATGAATACGAGCGGTTCCTGTCCGGCGTCAGCGTATCGCTGCAACTGATATTCTGGTCGATCGCCGTTTCTGTGGTCATCGGTGTATTGGGGGCCTGGGCGCAGACCGCCCGGGCTCCCGTCCTGCGCGTACTGATGGACGCCTATATCCAGGCATTCCGCAACACGCCGCCCATGGTCCAGCTCCTGTTCTTCTATTTCGCCCTCGGCACCTTCACACCGCAGGTCGATATGGGAGGCTATTACCAGCCGCTGATCTCTTCGTTCATGTGGGCGGTCATTTCGCTCGGCATTTTCGGCGGCGCCTTCAATGTCGAGATCTTCCGCGCCGGCCTCGAGGCCGTGCCGGAATCGACGAAGGAAGCCGCCGAGAGCCTGTGCATGACCAAAGGGCAGACATACTTGTACGTCACGTTGCCGCTGGCATTCCGCATCAGCCTGCCGGCGCTCACCAACAACCTTGTCAGCTTGGCCAAGACGACCTCGCTTGCTTACGTCATCGCTGTCCCGGAGATGACCTCCACGTTGAACCAGGTCTGGTCTGCTAACGTGAACGTGCCGGAGATGATGCTGCTTTTGTTCCTCTTTTACGTGCTCGTCGTGTCGCTTCTGGCCACCGCGCTCCACTTCATCGAGCGCAGGCTTGCCTTGCCAGGATACGGCCAATGAGCGGCGAAGCTTTCCGCATAGATGCCCGTCGCCTCGGCGAAGGCAGCTTCTGCTCGCGAATCCATTGGCGACATGGCGTCTGGCTCGGCCTGGCCTTCTTCGGCTCGCTTGCCTTCGCCTATGCGCAATCGGAGCCCGAACGGCAGGTCCCTTCGGCCATCGGCACGCTGATCTTATGGCTGCCCTTCATCCTCAAGGGCTTCGGGCTCAATCTCCTGATGAGCTTCATCGCCATGGCCGCCGCGACCATTCTTGGAGTCGGATTGGGTCTGCTGCAGGTCAGCCGTTCGGCCCTATTGCGGGCGCCCGCGTGGTTCGTGACGCATCTGTTCCGCAACTCGCCATGGTTGGTGATCCTGTTCATGATCATGTTCCTGGTGCCGTTCGAGATGCGTCTGCCGGGCGGTGATACGGTCAGGATACCGGACTGGGTCAAAGCCACGTTCGCCTTCTCGCTGCCGGTGATGGCCAATATCAGCGAGATCCTGCGCGGCGCCATCAATTCCATCCCGAAGGGCCAGTGGGACTCCGCCGAGAGTCTGGCCTTTACGCGCGGCCAGACATTGCGCTGGATCATCCTGCCTCAATGCGTCAGACGCGCCATCCCGCCATGGATGAACTGGTATGCGCTGCTCGCGCTGGCGACTCCGATGGCCTCAATACTTGGCGTGCGGGAGGCGGTCGGCAATGCCCAGGCGGCCATGGAGGCGGCAGGCGCGCGCCCGGAACTCCTCATTCCGTTCTACCTTTTCCTGCTGTGCCTGTTCTTCGCCTACATCTACCCGATC
Organism: Mesorhizobium sp. WSM2240; assembly: GCF_040438645.1. Lineage (NCBI taxonomy): Bacteria > Pseudomonadati > Pseudomonadota > Alphaproteobacteria > Hyphomicrobiales > Phyllobacteriaceae > Mesorhizobium > Mesorhizobium sp. WSM2240. The sequence continues at coordinate 390,358 of NZ_CP159256.1, read as the reverse complement.
GCAATCTGGACGCGGAAGCTCGAGCGAAAATATGTTGTTGCAAACTAATTCGATTGCTCGCAGAGCGAACCCGCAAACGAACTGGTCGCCGGACATGCCGATCATATCGCTGCGGGACGTGCACAAATCCTTCGGCGCCGTGGAGGTGCTCAAGGGGATCAGCTTCGATGTCCACAAAGGCGAAGTGATCTGCATCATCGGCCCGTCCGGCTCGGGCAAGTCGACGCTGATCCGCTGCATAAACGGCCTCAACAATATTCAGAAGGGCTCGATCAAGGTCGAAGGGCAGGAGGTGAACGACCCGAAGCTCGATCTGCTTGCCCTGCGCAAGAAGGTCGGCATCGTCTTCCAGCAATACAACCTCTTCCCGCACAAGTCGGCCCTCCAGAACGTCATGATGGCGCCAGTCCTGGTGTTGAAGGAGCCGAAAAGGGAAGTCGAGGAGCGGGCCCGCGCGCTGATCGCCAAGGTCCGTCTGCAGGGCAAGGAGGACGCCTATCCGGGAGAGCTGTCGGGCGGTCAGCAGCAGCGCGTCGCCATTGCGCGCAGCCTGGCAATGCGCCCCGACATCATGCTGTTCGACGAGGTGACGGCCGCGCTCGACCCCGAGACGGTGAAGGAGGTGCTGCTCACAATCCGGGAACTCGCAGCCGAGGGCATGACCTGCATCCTCGTCACCCACGAGATGGGCTTTGCCCGCGAAGTTGCGGACCATGTCTATTTCACCGATCGCGGCGTGATCGTCGAGCACGGTCCGCCGGATCAGTTCTTCACCAAAGCGAGTGACCCGAGAACAAGGCAGTTCCTGAGCCAGATTCTCTAGGATCGTAGGAGTTTCAGTCCGAAGCTTTCGAGCTATGGGCCCGGGAAAATGAACCAGACAGGCCGGTGACGGCGGCGTGCGGGCGAACCTATCCGCGCGATCCATCGTGCTTGGCCAAAATTCGGCAGGAGAAAGAAATGAACGGGCCGGAAGCCAGGACCATCACCAAGGATCCGCTGCTGCAGCCGCTGACCATCAAGAAGCTGACATTGCGCAACCGCATCATGAGCACCAGTCATGCCTGCGGTCTGGAAGTCGACGGAATGCCGGAGGAGGCTTACCAGCGCTATCATGAGGAGAAGGCGCGGGGAGGGCTGGCACTTTCAATGTTTGGCGGCTCTTCCAACGTCGACCGCGATTCGCCCAACATCTTTCGCCAGCTCAATGTCGGAACGGATGCGATCATCCCGCATCTCCAGCAGTTCAGCACGCGCATGCACGATCTCGGCGCTGCGTTGATGTGCCAGATCACACATCTGGGCCGCCGCGGCGATCCATATGCGGGCGACCGGCTTTCCACGATCGGTCCGTCGCCAGTGCGCGAGACCCTTCACCGCAGTATCCCGAAAGAGATGGACGAGCACGATATCGGCCGTGTCGTGAAGGCCTATGCGCAGGCTGCCCGGCGCTGCAAGGAAGGCGGGCTGGACGGGATCGAGACCTTGGCGGCCGGACATCTGATCGGCCAATTCCTGTCGCCGGTGACCAACCGCCGAACCGACCGCTTCGGGGGTTCGCTGGAAAACCGCCTGCGGTTCGGGCTCATCGTGCATGAAGCCATCCGAAAGGCAGTGGGGGACGACTTCCTCGTGGGAATGCGCTTCGTGGTGGATGAGGGCCCGGACGGCGGGTTGGGCTTTGAGGAAAGTGTCAAAGCGGCCCTGATGCTCAAGGAGGCGGGAGCGGTCGACTTCTTCAACGCCATTTACGGCACCATGGATACGACACGCGCACTTGCCGAGGAGAACATGCCCGGCATGGGCTCGCCGCTGGCGCCCTGGGTGAAGCCGGTCGGCACCTTTCGTCACGAAGTCGGACTGCCCGTGTTCCATGCCGCGCGCATTGCCGATGTCGCTTCGGCACGTTTCGCCGTAGTGGAAGGCATGTTGGACATGGCGGGCATGACACGCGCCCAGATCGCCGACCCTCACCTGGTGGAGAAGCTCGCCAGCGGGCGCGAGACTGAAATCCGGCCTTGCGTCGGCGCGACGCATTGCCAGTCGCCATATCGGCCCTCCTGCCTGCACAATGCGGCGACCGGCCGCGAACTGACGCTGCGCCATGTGATCGAGAAGGCGGACGGGTCGGCGCGCAAGGTGGTCATCGTCGGCGGCGGGCCAGCCGGCCTGGAGGCGGCGCGCATCAGCGCGGAGCGCGGCCATGCCGTTTCACTCCACGAAGCGGGCAGCGACCTTGGCGGACAGATCCGCATCGGCGCAACGGGTTCCTGGCGTCGCGATCTCATGGGCATCGTCGAGTGGCGCCAGGCCGAACTGCAGCGCCTCGGCGTATCGGTTCACACCAACAGCTACATGGAAAGCGCAGACATCGCCGCGCTCGAACCGGATGTCGTTATCCTCGCCACGGGCGGCCTGCCGCAGATCGATCTTCAGGAGGGAGCGGATCTGTGCCTCAGCACCTGGGACGTCCTGACCGGACAGGTTCCGCTACAGAGCGAAGTGCTGATCTATGACGGAACCGGCCGGCACCCCGGCCCGCTTGCCGCAGAGCACGCCCGGCAAGCGGATGCCGAGGTCATCTATGTCTCGATAGACGCACAACTGTCGGAGGAACTGACCTATGCTGAGCGCGTGCGGTGGAAAAAGCGGTTCCTGCAGATCGGCGTAAAACCGATCTTCGAGAGCCGCCTCTTTTCCGTCCAACGCAAGGCCAACCGGCTGCAAGCGCGCTTCTTGAACGAGATCTCGCGGGAGGTGACGAGCATCCTGGTGGACCAGGTCGTCATTGAGCAGGGCAGCATCCCTATGAACGAAATCTATTCCGAGCTTCGCGCCCAATCGGCGAATGACGGCGTCACAGATCTCGACGCCATGGTGAAAGCTGCGGCGCAACCGCGTCTGCGGGACAGCGGCTTTGAACTGCACCGCATAGGTGATGCGGTTTCGAGCCGGAATATCCACGCCGCGGTGCTGGATGCCTTACGGATATGCAGCGCGCTGTGACTATTCGTACTGAGGCGGTTTCAGCGGCCGATGCCGTCGAGAAACTGATACCAGCTGGCGATGGCGCGAACCGCCGGCTCGCGCAGGAAATAGAACGGGATAGGTTTCGGCCCAGTCCGTTCCATGAGGCCAAGATCTGGCTTGTCCCCCAGCATCAGGTCGACTATGCGACGGCCCATGAGGCTCGACATGGCAATGCCGGCTCCGTTGTAGCCCAGCGCAAAGCCGGTCTGCTCATCGAGCATGCCGACCTGCGGCAGGCTGTCCATGGTCATCGCCACGAGCCCGGACCAGCGATGGGTGATTATGCTGGTGGAAAGCTGCGGGAACATCTCCTTCAGCGCCTTTTCGAGTGCCTGGAACGCGGAAGTGGAATCTTCGCGGCCGAAAGCGCCGCGCCCGCCGAACAGCATCCGGTCGCCCACAGGGCGGAACCAGCGCATCATGCGCCGTGTCTCGCTATAGCTCCGGCCGTAGCGCATGAGAGTGGTCCGAAGGTCAGGGCCAAGCGGTTCGGTGGCGATCATGGCGCTGCGGAAGGGGATGACGGTTCCGCACACCGGCGACGTGGCGGGCGTGATGTCGGAATAGCCATTGGTGGCGATCAGTTCATGCCGGGCACTTACTTGACCCTGCACCGTCTTCAGCACGGTCTGGTCGCCGTCCCTGTTGCGCGCCAATACTGCCGAATGCTCGAAGATTTCGCCGCCGCCCGCGCGCACCGCGGCCGCAAGCCCGCGTGCATAGTTCAGCGGATGAATGACGCCGGCATGGTTGGAAAGCACGCCGCCGACGAAATCGGCCGATCCGGTTTCCTCCCGCACCTGGTCGGCGCCGAGTATGGTCAGGCTGGTGTCCGCGAACATGTCACGCGCCGTCTCCGCCTCGGCCACGAGCCTTTTCTGGGCAAGATCGTTGTGGGCGCAGCGCAGATTGCCGGTTCGGGCAAAGTCGGCATTCGCGATGCCCAATTCTTCTATACTCTGCTCGACGCAATCCATCGCCTCGTGACCAATGTCGTGCATGCACCGGGCTATTTCCAGACCGTGGCGCCTGGCAATGTCGCTTAGCGAGACACGGAATTTGGTAGAGACAACTCCACCGTTGCGGCCGGAAGCGCCCCAGCCTATCTCGGCCGCTTCCAGTATTACCGGGCGCAGGCCGCGTTCGATAGCGCGCAAAGCGGCGCAGAGGCCAGTATACCCGCCGCCGATGATGGCAATGTCGGCCTTGACGGCGTTGGAGAGCGCAAGCGGGGCCGGCGCGGGCGAGGCCGTCTCCCGCCACAGCGATCGAGGATGCGCCCGCATTGTCCCCATTCTTCCCTCGAATCCGGTCCGTCTATTCGCGCTCTACGGCGTCGGCGAGATCGCGAAGCGTGGCGAAATGGAAATCCGGCTTGGTCACTTCGCCTGGGTGCGGCGATCCCCCAAAACCTTCCTGGCCCATGCGGCGCTGGATCCAGCAGACGGAATAGCCGAGCGACCGCGCCACGCCGATATCGTGATACTGGCTCTGCGCCACATGCAGGATCTCGTTCTGCTTGAAACTGAAAGCGGATTGGCGACCGAGATTATAGGAGAAGAAGCGCGGATCCGGTTTCGGGAACTGCGCCTCGTCGACCGTGACCGAATCGTGGAATGGCTGGCCGAGCGTATGCGCGTAAGCCGTGAAGGCCACCCGATCGGCATTGGTCATGGCGACAAGGCGGAAGCGCCTGCGCAGCCGGTCGAGTGCGTCGAGGGAGTCTTCGAATGCGGGCCACTGCAGAACGGTGGCCTGAAACGCGTCGGCAGCCCCTTCAGTCGCGGTGAGACCGAGTTCATGCGCGACATGCAGATAGACATCGTGCATGACCTGGCTGGAGCGGCCGGGGAACTTCTCCCTGCCTGCCAGGTAGGGCGTAAAGATGTGATCGTCGGTGAGTTCCGCGGCCGTCGGCCCGCCTATGGATCGAAAAGCATCGAGAATTCCTGTCTCGAAATCGATGAGCGTTCCGACCACGTCGAATGTCAGGACCTTGAAGCGCTTGAAGGACATCCGGCCTACCTCTCTTCTGCCATGAAACCAGCTTCCGAACGGCGGAAATTTCCGATCATTGAACAGGAGCGAATAGGTCGCCGCAATTCCACAAATGGTAATCGGGTAGGTTACATATTGTAATGGCGCGGCTTCGCCACCTGCTTCCCTCGTTCAACGCGCTCGTCACCTTCGAAGCGGCAGTGCGCTGCGGCACCTTTGCCCGGGCCGCGCAGGAACTCTGCGTCACCGGCCCCGCCGTCAGCCGCACCATCGGGCGGCTCGAAGCGCATCTGGGGGTTGTCCTTTTCCACCGCACGAGCGCTGGCGCTGTGCTGACGGAGGAAGGAAGCGCACTTTTTTCCGGCATTTCGGCGAGCTTCGACGAAATCGAAAAGACGTTGCTGCGGGTGCAGCAGGCACGGCGCTCGGGCGTACAAACCGTCGTTCTGTCGGCCTCGTCTGCCTTCGCGACACATTGGTTCATGCCCAGGCTTGCCGATTTCCAGGAAAGGTTCCCAAAGGTCGATATCCGCTTCCAGCTCATAAGCGGACCGCTTGGCGGACCCGCCAATGGGGCCGATATCGCTATGCGCTTCGACTATGGCAGCGGTCCGCGGCATGTGGCCCGTGCAGTCATGCCGGAACTGCTGGTTCCGATACGCGCTCCCCACTTCCGCGGCGTGGAAGCGTCTGCCGGTGCATTCATGCCCGCCGTCGACCGGATAATCAATCTCAGCACCGCGGAGCCGGATTGGTCGGGTCTGTTTTCTGACGCTACGCCGGACCGAAAGCCGGGCGGGCTGCAGTTTTCAGACTATACGGTTGTGGTTCAGGCTGCCCTGCTTGGGCAGGGGGTTGCGCTCGGCTGGCTCAACGTCGTCTCGCATCTGCTGGCTCGCGGCGATCTTGTGCCGGTCGGCTCGGTGATGAGGACTGGCCGGACATGCGAACTGGTCACGACTTGCAACCCGGAAACGCCGGTTGTCGTCGAGATCTGCGATTGGATCGGCGCCGAATTCCATGCCGATCTGGAACGCATCAATATGCAATATCCGGACCTCGGATTCGGTGCGGTAAGTGACGGAACCGCCATCGCGGAGCAATGCCTGTAATCTGAACTGGAGACGTCTGATAAACTGACGCTCTGAAAGAGCTGCGACCGATCCGGGGCAATCGGCGGTGAAGGCATGCAAATAGGACTGTCCTCACGTATCGCATTCACTCCAAACGCAAAACATGACCCAGACGCGACAAACGTCGCCTGAGCGGTCTTCGAGGGAGCGCCGGTTTCCCGAGGTCTGCCGGTAGGGACGCGTCGCCGCCTCCACGCCAGCAACGAGCCTTGCGGCAGCCCCTGCAAAGCCTTTCCACGGGCAAAAGCCAGTTCTCGTTGACCGTGGAAAAATACAATTCGGACAATTTGTGCCGGCACTGTAATTGTTGTCGCCGTCGAGAAGGCGCAGCTGCGATGCGTGGATCATTCCGGGAACCTACTGCGTCGCGATAGCCGGCGGCCTGGTGGCGCGTGGTTCCCTGTGACGCCGATCAGGAGGTTTGGTCTTCGAGGGCGTACCCGGCGAGTCTGACGGTGCGGATGACGTCGTTGTGCGATGCCTCCTTGAGCGACTTTCGCAGCCGGCTGATATGGACGTCGACAGTGCGAGCTCCGACATATACGTTCCCCGGCCATGCAAATTCGATCAGCTCGTCGCGGCTGAGCACCTTCTCCGGGTTCTCCAGCATGTAGCGCAGCAGCTTGAACTCAATCGGCCCAAGCACAATTTCCCTGCCATTGCGGCGCACGCGGTGTGTGTCGAGCTGCATTTCAATGTCGCCGTAGCTCAGCAATCTGCCGAACTCAGTCGCAGGCCCAGGCGGCCGGTCCGCCACGAGCCTTGAGCGCAGGTAATCGAGCAGCTTGCCCGGCGCCATGGGCCTGACAAAGCACTCGTCGATGCCCGACTTCAATAACTCAATGTGCTGGCCCTCGGCGCCGGGCGCGATCAGGGCGACAACGGGGAGGGCACTGGTCCGCGGATCCTGCTTGAGCCGGGCGCATGCTTTCGCCACCGTATTGTCTGGCCGGCAGTCCAGTACCACGGCCTGGACTTGTGTTTCGGCCGCGAGCTCGAGCGTCTCCTCGACATTGCCGGTCAGCGTGCTGGCGAAGCCATCCACCTCTAAAATGTGGCTGAGGACCAGGTAGAACTCGGCATCCTGAGAGTAGATCACGATCAGCGGCTTCATCGGCGCAGCTCAACCTTTTGGCTGCAGGAGACGTGCGGGAATGGATCTCTTGAGCCCCACAAACACGTGCACGCCAGAATGCCAGAACCTCCATCAAGATAGCGGCATCAATTGATGACAGGCAGTTGCTCGGGGGACAGCTCGCTCAGAAACTCGACACCATTTTCTCGGATATAGATCACCTCCTCGAACTGAAAGACGGCGCCGTCGAGCTCGAGCTTGGGCTCAAGATGCAGGATCATGCCCGGTCTTATGATCTCGGGATTGTCCTTCGAGATAGATGGGGGTTCGGTGACATCGAGCCCTCCACCATGGCCAATTCGGGAGACGAGCCCGTACACCGGCGGCAAGCCCTCGTCGAGCCAAAGCTGTTCGAAGGCCCGGAACACATCGCCGCAGGTCATACCCGCCTTCACGCCGTCTGCGAGGGCAATCGTCAGTGCTCGGGTTCTTTCGTATGCATCGACCTCCCAGCGATCGGGTGGACCAGCGCGAGCGATGCGGTTCCTGTCCGCGGGATAGCCGCCATAAGTGGAGCGAAAATCTGTCCAGGCATATTGTCCCGTCTCCAGCGGCTGCAAGCGGGGCGGTCGACTATAATTGAACTCACCTCTGCAGAATGTCATCGCGATCGGATCAGCGCGCTCGGCGCCATTGATCATGATGCGAGCCTGGATCTGCTGACAAAGCTCAAACTCCGTAATTCCGAGACGCGCCTCGGAGATGGCGTCGTCAAACGCGGCATTGACGATCTCGAACGAGGTGCGCTTGAGGTTGGCCTCGAATGGCGACTTGATAATACGGGTCCGCCAAAGCAGTTCGACCGCGCTCTCCAGGCGCGTCGTTCCCCCTCGCGCCCTCAAGCCATCGACGATTTCCAACGAGCCGCGGCCACACATGTCCTGTCCGTAATCGATCGCCGCCGTCGCCCTGACGGCCGGATCACGAGCCGAAATTTCCTGGACGATCGTACGCGCGCCCTCGGCCAGATAGCCCTCGTAATAGGCAATCGAAAAGCTCCGGGCCTTCGATTCGAGGTTTCTCGTCTCGATCTTGTTGGCAACGACGAGGATGTCCTGATGATCAATCACCACGAACAACGGACGCGAGTGATAGCCCCAGGACAAGGTTCGGTAGTCTGTGAAATATTCTATGTTTTTCTGATCGGTCAGGACCAGGAAATCCACGCCGTCTCGCGCCATCTCGCGGCGAACCGCGGCAAGACGGTTGTTGCGTTCGCCCGTGGGCACGTCGGGTGATGGCGGTGCTGGAAGCATGGATTTTTCTTGCCCCTGTGAGTGGCCCGTCGGGCTGTATCGGTCAGGACTTTCTCGTCCGCGCGCGCGCCAAGGGGCCCCGGCCTTTTCCAGTGGGGACCTGTTCGACCGGCACGTCGAGTTCAACCGTACACGCCAGGCGATCGAACGGGGATTCGGCGACCCCGAACACCGAGAAGGATTTGTCGGTGGTACTCAGTCGGTAGAGGCGCCGAAGCGTCGGATATCCGTTCGGGATTGCGAAAGTCTGCTGCGCCTCGGCGGAGGCCGGCGCGGCATCGATCAGCAGTTTGGTTTTGGTGAACCGGGTCCCGTGATCGCGTAGCGCTTCGCTGATGAACTTTTCTCCGAATTCGTCGATTACCTCATCGTCCAGCGAACGGGGCAGGAAAGTGGTGTCGTACATGATCGGCGTGTCGTCCGTAGAAATCACCTTGCGAACACACAGCATCAGCCCATCTGGCGGTTCCAGCACTTCAAAGGCGGGATCGGCGATCTTTTCCCTGGTTACCGAGACGAGGCGAAGCGATGGCTTCAAGCCGAGCCGCTCGGCGTCTTCGAGTGAGGTGAACGAGAAATCGAGATCGCGGATGAATCTGCGCCGCTCACGCACAAAGGTCCCAAGCCCCGGTACAGAGCGCAATATCCCGGCGGGCTGCAGGTCGCGCAATGCCCGCTTGATCGTGATGGCGCTCACCCCGAATTCCTCGGCCAGAGCCGCAGCGGACGGCAGGGGTTCGCCTACATCATACTCCCCGGCGCTCACACGGCGCATGATTTCCTGCCGCACGGTCTGGTGAAGAGCGGTTGCGACCTGTCCCGACATTCGTGCCCCCTATGTTTGGTATACTAGGGATACCTACAACACCGCGGTTTGGATGTCCATCCCGGGAAAACGGCGGCGGGGGAGCAATGCCACCGGGACAATGGCTACACAAAAGCGAAACAGAAGCTTCATAAAAATTTGACATACCTGTTATACTTGGTCTACCTTATTGGTGAGCCCAAACGGAGGAGGGTAGCATGGCAGACGGATTCCGATTCTGGCGCAAGGCAAGGGCAGCTACAGCGCTCTGCGTAACGCTCCTCGCTTCGGCGGCAGTCACCGCTACGGCGATGGCTGAGACAGCACGCGAGAGGATTTTGCGGGAAGGCAGGATCGTGATCGGTATATCCAATGGCGCCCCGTGGGGCTTTCGCGACAAAAGCGGAGAGCCTGCCGGGTTTCACCCCGATCTGATCAAGGCGGCCTTTGAGAGCCTTGGCGTGCGGGAAGTGGAACTGGTGATCACCGAGTTCGGCGCGCTGATACCGGCGCTCACTACCGGGCGCTTCGACGCGATTGCAGCCGGACTCTACATAACCCCCGAGCGTTGCGAGCTCGTTGCCTTCAGCGATCCTGACCTAAAGCTTGCCGACGCAGCTCTCGTGCTTGAGGGCAATCCAAAAAGGATCCACAGCTACGCCGAAATCGCGGCGAACCCCGAGATCAAATTCGGCGCGGGTCGCGGCAGCACGACCGCGAAGAACGCGGCCGCCGCCGGCGTGCCCGACGAGCGAACGCTCTTGTTCCCGGACATCCAGGCAAATGTTTCGGCCCTGCTCACCGGCAGGATCGACGTAGCGGCATTTTCGGCGCCGACCGTCGCTCGCATTCTGTCTGACGAAAAGATCAGCGGCATCGAACGCGCATTGCCCTTCCAGGGCCTGATCGAGGAAAACGGCAAAGAGCGGTTCGGCTATTCGGCAATCGCATTTCGAAAAGAGGATGGTGACCTTCGCGATTTGTATAATTCCCGGCTCAAAGAACTTAAGGCCGATGGCACCGTGGCGAATATCATGACCAGGAACGGTTTCAGCGAACAAGAGACGGCGCCAGACCTCACATATGAGCAGGTTTGCGACGGAGAGGGCTGACCTGGCGCAAGGGATGGCGAACAAGCGTATGAGAGCGAGCGTTGCGAGAAGGCATCAGCAATCGTGCACTGAGCCCGCAACGCCGACGCGTTTGCCTCCATTCACGCGATGTGTGCTGATGCGGGATCCGGTCTTAAGAGAACTGCGAATTGATGACCCGGAAGATGATTTCGGCAGGCGACGGGATGAGACCAAACTGTTCCGCAGCGGTAGCTTCTCTTGGATCAGGGATGCGCGTCTGTGACCATTGTTGAGATCTTCCTCGGCATTTTCGAAGGGTTCCGCGTCACCGCGACCGTGACGGCGTTTGCGCTCCTGTTTGCGGTTCCTTTCGCGCTCATATTCGGCGTGGCGCAATACCTGACCAAAGGAGCAGTCCGCCTTATCGTCACCTCGATCATCGAGTTCTGGCGCAGTTCCGCAGTGATCATCCTGCTCTTCGTCTTCTACTATGCGCTGCCGGTCGTCGGCATCCAATTGCCGGCAATCACCGTAAGCGCAATCGTGTTGGGGCTGAACACGGGAGGCTATGGAAGCCAGGCTGTCCGAGCAGGACTTCAGTCTCTCGACAAGGGCCAGCTCGAAGCCGGCATGGCGCTCGGGCTGTCGCGCCGGCGCGTCCTCTACCTGATCGAGCTGCCACAGGCGCTGGTAAGAATGGCGCCCACCTTCATCAACCAGTTCATCCAGCTGGTCAAAGGCACCGCATTGGTCTCCCTGGTGACCCTGACTGACATGACGTTCCGCGCAAAAGAAATCGCCGAGCTCGAGTACAATCCGGTCGGCATCTACACATCGCTTCTGCTTGCGTATTTCGTGGTGTGCTACCCCATCACCGTGTTCGGTCGATGGGTCGAGCTGCGCATCGGCACTGGAAGGGAACTGACCAGTGAGCTTTGACCTAGCCTTTGCCGCCTCAACCGTCCCGCCGATCCTAAGCGTGATCGGAACGACCATCGGCGTTGCGCTCCTGAGCTGCGCCGGCGCTTCGGTCCTGGGCTTCAGTTTCGAGATCCTCCGCCGCGCAGGCGCCGCGCCCGGCTATGCCTTGCGCTTCGTGATCGACTTCATCCGGTCGACGCCTGTGCTGGCATGGCTCTATTTCCTTTATTTCGTCCTGCCGCATTACGGCGTCATTTTGCCTGCCCTGATGGTCGGGGTTCTGGGTCTGAGCATTTATTTCAGCGGATACCTCGCCGAGGTGTTCAAGGCCGGCATCGACGCCATTCCCAAGGGTCAATCCGAGGCGGCGAGGGCTTTGGGATTGAACCGGATCGACACCGTATTCTTTATCTTGGCGCCGCAGATGCTGCGAAACGTTGCAGCGCCTGTCGGGAACTATTTCGTCTCGATCCTGAAGGCGACGCCGTATCTGGCCGTCATCGCCGTGCCGGAGATGCTTGGCAGTGCGTTCGACATCGCATCCGACACCTATCGCTATGCCGAATCTTTGACCGTGGTCGGCGTCGTGTTTCTTCTCCTGGCTTTGACGATCGCGCAAGCAGTCAAGCTGATCGAACGCAAGCTGCTCCAGCCGACAAGCCGTTGAACGGAAGGATTTCCATCCAATGACGCGAGCGGCACTCAGACCAGCAGAGAGAAGGCAAGGAAGCAGCATAGGCGAGCTTGCTGTCCCGGCGGCCGTGGAAGCGGTTGCGGTCGACAAGTGGTTTGGAAGCTTCCATGTCCTCAAGTCTATTGATCTGAGCGTCCCGCAAGGAGCGCGTATCGTGATTTGCGGTCCATCCGGATCGGGCAAATCCACTCTGATCAGGTGCATCAACGGGCTCGAGACGTTTCAGGGCGGCGCAATCCGGGTTTGCGGCGCCGATCTCGCCGGCGACCAGAACCGGATGCAGGACATCCGGCGCGATGTCGGAATGGTGTTTCAGCAATTCAACCTGTTTCCTCATCTGACGGTTCTGACCAACTGCACTCTGGCCTTAAGGCGCGTGCTTGGCAAATCGAGGGCCGAGGCTGCCGAAATCGCGCTGCATTACCTCGAACGGGTGAAGATACCCGAACAGGCCCACAAATATCCCGGTCAGCTTTCCGGGGGACAGCAGCAGCGCGTTGCGATCGCGCGGGCGCTGTGCATGAACCCCAAGATCATGCTCTTCGACGAGCCGACATCCGCCCTCGATCCCGAGATGATCAAGGAGGTTCTTGACGTGATGATCGACCTCGCCAGGGACGGCATGACCATGCTGAGTGTGACACACGAGATGGGCTTTGCGCGTGAGGTCGCCGACCAGGTGGTGTTCATGGATCAGGGAAGCATCGTGGAGATAGCTTCGCCTGCTGCGTTCTTCGCCGCGCCTCGCCAGCACCGGACACGGCTCTTCCTGGACAAGGTTCTTCATTGAAGCAAGGAACGTTGAGAATGGTCGGTGAAACGCGAATCTGGACACCGCTCGATTATGGGGCCGACGGGAAGCAGTCGGACTGCCTGAGGCTGCCTCATTCATCCGATCTGTCGGCATATGGTTGGATACCGATCCCGCTTGTCTGCATAAAGAATGGCAAGGGTCCAACCGCATTGCTGATAGCCGGCAACCATGGCGACGAATATGAGGGGCCGGTGGCCCTATCCAATCTGGCCCGCGAGATAGAGGTGAGCCACGTTTCGGGGCGGCTCATCATCCTTCCGGCGCTCAATTTTCCGGCGGTCGCCGCGGGTCGCCGCGTGTCGCCTCTGGACGAGGGCAATCTCAATCGGATGTTTCCCGGTGATGTAGCGGGGTCGCCGACCGAAATGATCGCCCATTATGTCTGCAACGTCTTGATCCCGATGGCGGATGTGGTTGTGGATCTCCACTCCGGGGGACGTTCCCTCCAATATATTCCAAGCACCCTGGTTCGTCCCGGCCGAACCCGCGAGGAACATGAGAAGCTCCTTGGACTGATGCGGCTTTTCGCAGCGCCGATCAGCTTCGTGAGCGATGGAACGGGCGGCGGCGGCCTCACAACGCTGGCCGCGGCCGCGCAGGAGCGGGGCGCGCTTGCGCTGACGACGGAACTTGGCGGTGGCGCCACCCTTTCCGGGAAGGGCTTGTCGCTCGCCGAGGCAGGCCTGAAGCGGCTCTTAAAGGAGTTGGGCATTCTGCCTGATATCGCCGTGGAACCCGCTTCGCCGACACGGTTCATGACCGTCCGGGGCCATAGCGCGTTCGTCTATTCCCAGGACAGGGGCGTCTTCGAGCCGGCCGCGAACATTGGGGACGAGGTGGTGAGCGGGCAACTCGCGGGACGCATCCACTTTCCGGATCTGCCAACCCGCCAACCCGAAACGCTGTTCTTCGAATCCTCCGGCCTTGTTGCGTGCCGCAGATTTCCTTCGCTCAGCGAACGCGGCGATTGCCTCTTCAAGCTGATGGCCGATATCGATGTCGGCACTGGCCCCGCCTTGCATGCTTAGATCAGCCGGGAAGCTCAATCCGCGTGTGACCGGCATGCGCTGCCTTCGTTGCGCGACCCTGCATCCGGTCGCGGACTATTTCGAAGGTTGTCCGGTCTGCTTCAAGCTGAACATGCCGGCGAGCCTTGCAATGGAATACCGGGAATTCCCTAACCGTGTCGAGTGCGTTGGAGATTGGCAGGTCTATCTGGATCATCCAGCCCTGGGAGAGGGCAACACGCCTCTGGCGCCGCTGGACAGGTTGGCGGAAGAGATCGGGATCCGCGGCCTTTGTCTCAAGAACGAGGGCGCCAACCCGACCGGCTCGCATAAGGACCGTATGAGCAGGCTTGTCGTCCAGCGTGCCCTTGAGATTGGCGCTTCGACGGTTGCTGCGGCCTCCAGTGGGAATGCCGGCGTCTCCCTGGCGGCCTACGCGGCACATGTTGGGCTGACATGCGTGATCATCACCACGCCTGACATGAACCCGAATTGGCGGCGCGCAATCGAAATGCATGGAGCGACACTGCTTGCCGCCACAACTCCCGAGCAGCGCTGGGACGTGCTCGCGCGTGGCGTGCGGGCCGGGGACTGGTATCCCGCCACAAATTTCGTGGTTCCGGCGGTGGGCAGCAATCCTTTCGGGGTGGATGGCTACAGGTCGATTGCTTTCGAGCTTTTCCTGCAGCTTCAGGCAGATCCACCTACCGACATCTTCGTGCCTACGTCGAGGGCTGACCTTTTGTGGGGGATCGGGCGCGGCTACTGCGATTTGCAGGTCGCCGGCTTCGTGAAGAGGCGACCTCGTGTGCATGCTGTCGAGCCCTTCGCCCGGATTTCCAGGGTGTTTGCGGGTGAGGATTATCGCGCGAACTTCCCCGGCAGCACGGCGATGACGTCTATCGGCGGCGCCACCGTGACCTACCAGGCACTCAACGCTCTGAAATCATGCAGGGGCAGGGCGGTGGTCGCAGACGACGAAACTGCCCGTGTGGATCAGAAGCGCCTTGCGCAGAGTGGGTTTTACCTTGAACTTTCGAGTGCGGCGGCGCTGACCGGTCTCAGAAGGCTCGTCTCCCAAGGCGTGGTGAGGCGGGATGCCTCTGTCGTGCTCATCGGCACCTCAAGCGGCTTTTGCGAATACGAAGAGTTCTCGAAGCCGATTACCCGCGCAGATCGGGAAGCCGACTGACCTCGTGAATCGGCTGTCTGCGCTTCCATCACGCCACTGACTCGATCGGCCGGGCTGCAAGGCAGGCGAAGAGCGGTGCGCTTTTCCCCTGCTTGAGGAGCGCCACCGATTCAATGAGTCTATCGAGCTCGGCCTGCGAAAGGAGGCCACGGCCAAGGTCGTGGAGCTTGTCCGCGACGGCGGCCTGGTCCATCGGATTATTGGCATCGCCGAGCGGCCGAGGCACGTCGGCGACGACCTCCCGGCCGTCAATGATCATGGTAACCCGCGCTGGCGTCCTGCCCGGAAACGCATTGGCAAATTCCTGCGGGTATCGGGTTTCCACTTTTGCAGCCAGATCGAGGACTTCGGCGTCGGCCAGCGAGTGAGGGCGCAACGGCCGGAAGGCTTTCGCCCCTCTGAGCGCTGCCAGTGCTGCCGCAAAGGGGACGGAGAATTGCCCGCCCTCGAGCGACTTTGGCGCAATCTCGTTGGGGAGTTTGCGTGCTTCTGGAAAGATATCGACGACTATCCGGTCGATGGGTTTCCCTTGATCTTGGCGGGCGACGAGCATCAGCACGGCATCGATGACCGGATGTGTATAGCGACAAGCGGCATATGGCTTGAGGTAGGTTTCGCTGATCAGCCAGCGGCTGCCGAGATCGGCGGTGATGGCCAAAACGTCATAGGCGCGGTTCCGGTCCAGCATGTCGATCGAGCCGCTCATCCCATAGCCGGCCCGCCCGACCGCGAACAAGGCCGTTACCGTCGACCAGGGGCTGCTGCCCTTGACGGAACTTGCCTGGCAGTCGCCTTGCGGCAGGTTTCGGGGCGCTTCGGCTCCGGCGATTGCGATGGCATGTGCGACCTGATTGGGCCGCATGCGGCGCAGCCAACCAATGGCGGCAGCCACTCCGAAGCCTGTCCATTGGCCGCTTGCGAAGCTCATCGTGTCGGTGAAGCGACGGGCGGCGGCAATTCGCAACGCAACGTCGTAGCCGAGTGCGGTGGCGGCAAGCACGTCGCAGCCATCGCTGCCGAGCTTCGCTGCTTCCTGCACGACGGCTGGGATAATGGCGGCGCCGGGGTGACCTGCGGCGAGGCAGTGTCCATCGTCAATGTCGAGTGAGCTTGCCGCCGCGCAATTGGCAAACAGGGCGCCGAGCGGATGCAGCTTCGATTGCGTGAACCAGGCGGGCGCCGCGCCGGCTCCGAACAAGAGCTTCGCGGCTTCAAGTGAGAGCCTGGCGTTATCGGTTGGAATCCCGCCAATGAGAGACGCTAGCGTGTCGAGAATGGCGCGCTCGGTCTTCTCGACTGCGATACCGGACAGGTGCTCGTATCGCGCATTGCAGACGAATTCGGCGAGTTGCTCGGCAACGAAGCTCATCAGTTCCTCCGCTTGGTTGGATACCTAGTATACCTAGGCTCCCAGTTTGGAAAGATGCGGAGTGGAAAATGTGACATCGTCAACCGCTGTTGCGGCTGATGATGTAGCTGAGAATGTTCTGTTGGCCGATGGGACCGCGATAGGTTGCTCCAGTGTCGATGAAGCCACAATTGAGATAAACCGCCTTCGCGACCAGGTTGCGCGTGTTCACGGCGAGCATCAGTTGCGTCACGTCGGGGCGGTTCTGTCGGACCCAGGCAGCCGCCAACGCCGTTCCGGCCCGACCGTAGCCCCTGCCTTGACGGGCGCGGCCAATACGGAAGCTGTGCAGGGTGACTACGTCCTGTGGCGCCCAGGCTGGCACTGCTTTTTTCTCACGTAGAATGAAGAAACCGACCGTCTCGTCCCGGACGACGATTGCGAAGGGATGCTCCAGGTCTGGGTGCAGGCTGTCCTGCAGTTCGTCGAAGATCGGATCCACCGAGCCGGCAAACTGTTCCTGTTCAGGGTCAAGCAGTAGCCGTGCGATGGCGGCCCGATCGGAGCCAGCGACGGGGCACAGCTGGATGTCTTCCGCGCGAGCCCTGCTCGCAGACAGCTGAGACAACTGCTTCGCGTTCTGACCAAATTCTAATTGTGGTTTCATGTGCTAGATCAGTTTGTTCAATAATCACATTAGGGAAGGCTCGACCCCGATCGGGACCGCGACAATCGTTTCTGCTCAGCCGTTGCCGAGGTCCATTGCGCCCACACAATCGCGCCGCTTCCGCACGCAAACAGACCGGCCAGGCCAAGATAGATGAGTCGGATCCGGACATCCGGGATGAGGCTCGGGAGCAGGTAGATACTGATGGCTGTTAACCCGACCGCGGCATCGATATTGCTTCGGACCCGGCCAACCATCTGGTTGACCACGACCTTCAGCACCATCACATCGCTGCCGGCGCGGATCATCATGAACGACAGGCCGATCAGACCCTGCCAGAGCACAGCCTCGCTTATGGTCTGAGCCGTGGAGAAGCCGCCAGTGGCGGCAGCCAGAAAAGCGGTTCCCGCCGCGATCAGAACCCTCTCTCTCACGGCATTGGAAAAGCAGGCGAGGGCGACGCTTCCGATCAGCCCTCCACCTGAATACATGGCGGCGACCCAGCCGTAGAGATCGGATGAAAGTTTCAATTCAAAACGGGCAAAGCCGGCGAGAAGGGCATTGGAAGCGTGCGCGGACGCATAGGCCAGCAACAGGGCAAATGCCGCAAGCGCTAGAGGTGGCTTCCTGAAGATTTCCAGAATGCCTTTGAACAGGCCCTGCATATGGCGGTTGTCCATCGCCGGACAGGTGCGGTCTTTTTCGAGGCGCAGCAACGCCGAGAGCGCGGCAGCCGCGAACGACAAGGCGGCGCAGGTGATAAGGCTGCCGGTCACGCCGGAAAGCGCAAGGCAAAGCCCGCCAAGTGCAGCGCCGATAATGTTTCCGACCTGGGTGGAAAAGATGCCGGAAGAAACCGTCCGCATCAGCGCCGGTCCGCCGGCCAGCTAAATCAAGGCCTGACTGCTGGGATAGGAAAGCAGCGAGCCGACAGACACCAGGCACGCCGTGCCGTAGAGGAACGTGATCGGCGTGCGTTCAGGCGAATAAGCAAATGCGATCAGGGCAAGAAGTACTAGGCCTGCGCCGTGAACGATCTCGCCGATGACGAACAGCGTGCGGCGGCGGAAGCGATCGACAACCGGCCCGAGGAAGGGGCCGACGGTAAAAGCCAGCAGCTGCCAGCAGATCAGGACCTTGCCGACCGATGCGATTTCTCCGGTAATCTGAAGCGCAAACCACGAGATCAGTACAATGAACATGCTGCGCGCGCACTGCATGGCGAAAAGCATCGCGTAGATCAGGTAGACCGACTGCCTGAAGCAGCGCGCTTCCCGGTGCTGATGCATTGGGCGCTCGCGGTGAAAACACATAGTTACGTCCAGTTCATCGCGTGCGGGATCGCCGGGCCGGGCCGCTCCCGCTTCGGAAATCAGTTTCTCTCGCTATCGGCCAGTGCCAACGAGCATCACTGGGTCGTCTGGTCCGATCGACTCCGCGCTTGTCCCGCTCGCCTACCGCAAATCGGATGAGAAGCGGGTTTGCCGCCGTCACGCCGCCGAGGCTTCATCCGCGAGCGTGCACGCCGGGCTGGCTCCAGCCACGCTGGCGCCGCTCGTTGTGCTGGGCTGCGCAAGGACGTCCTCGAGCGTGCGGCGATCCCATGAAAAGCGCGACCATCCCGTCATGGGATGGGTTGGTGTGGTGACCGTTACTGGGGTTTCGCGCACGGGTGCGGTCCAATCCGGCACCGTACCGAGCCATTCCTCGTTATAGACCGTCTCGATATATCTGTGCCCTTCGTCGGGAAATATCGCCACGGCCGTCTGGCCGGGATTGTTGCGCGACCACCATTCGGCAACCCGGTAGGCAGCGCCGCTGGTCGGTGCCATGAACAGACCATGGTTGCGATGGAGCTCATGCGTTGCATGGAACGCCTCTGCCGGTGTCAGCCAGTGGACCTCATCGAACTGGCAGTGGTCGACGTTGGTTGGAAGGATATTGCCGCCGAGCCCGCTGAGATTGAGCCTGCCGCTCGGCTGGCCGAACAGGACGCTATTGGGCGTATCGACGCCGATTGCGTGCAGTTCGGGAAACAGGACCCGCAGGTAGCGGCACGTTCCACTCATTGAACCGCCGGAGCCGACAGGGCCTACCAGACAGTCCAGCTTTCCTATCCTGTCGATCAGCTGCTCGGCGATCTTGGCGTAGGAGAGCGGATTGTCTGGATTATAGTATTGCGAGGGCCAGTAGCTGTCTGGAATGTCGCGCAAATAGGTCTCCAGGCGATCAAGCCGCGCCTGCTGGAAACCTCCCGAGGCGGCAATCCTGCCGACGATCTCGACTTCGGCGCCAAGCTCGATGAGGCGACGGTGAAGATGGCGGTCAAGCGCCCAGTCGCTGACGAGGATCAGCCGGTATCCAAACTGTGCGGCCAGCATCGCCAGGGCAAGGCCGAAGGTCCCGGACGAGGATTCGCAAATCGTCGCCCCTGGTTTCAGGTGACCCTGTTCGGCGGCGCGCTCCAGCATAAAGCGAGCAGGCAGGAGCTTCATCAGGAAGAAGCTGACGCCGAACAGATTTGGCCTGAGTGGTACGATGCGTGGGTTTTCGAAATCTTCCAGCTTGCGCATCAGTGTACGAGTCGGCATTGTTCCCTCCCGGCGCGTAAGTCTCAATGGCGAAAGATCGTCGGTTCGAAATCGATCCTTGTCAGGTCGCTTGCCGCGCGTTGGATGTTCTCGGGCGTTTTTTGGTCCATAGCGTCGAACATCAGCCCCACGACCGTTCCGCTGTGAGCAACCTGTGTACCGATGGCTCCGAAGCGGGCGCCGATCGTTTCGATCTCCTTCAGGCGCGGCTTCGGCAGGAAGCGCTCGTTGATGCGCGCACTCGCCGTTGCGACCCTGCCCAGCAGCCGGACATCCGAGTTCCTGATCGCTGTTCGAAGGAGACTACGGAGCGGGCGGAAGGTTTCGATTTCCGGCCGGTCATAGCGCGCTGGCTCGAATTCCAGCGTATTGACCGTCACGTAAGGTGTTGTGTCGATGCTGATGATGTCGATTGCCGGCAGCGGCTTGCAAAAGGCTTCCATAACCACGCCATCGCGGTGGGCAAACAGCACCGCCTGCTGCTTGAATAACGTAGAATCGCACGCGGTTTCCGCAGAAACCGCAATTTGCATGATCTTGTCGGAAGCCGCTTCGATTCCGAGACAATCCAGAACCGCCAGGACACTCGCCAGGACATCGGCCGTGGAGGAACCCATCCCGCGGCCAACGGGATGTTGCTGTCAATGATCAGATTGCCGCCGGTCCGGGGTCGCGCAAATAGGTCCAGGGTCAACTCGGCCGCCCGCCTCGCCTTTTCGCAGGAAGCTGGCGCGACGCTCACCTTCTCGCTGTCGTTCGGCCTGAAAGTGGCTTTGGACTTCAGGTGACGGCACGGCAGCGAGACCAGCGCGCGCCGCAGCTGCGCATTCTCGTCTTCGAACACGCCTTGAACCAGTTCGCCGTGATGCCCGATGGCTTCGGCGTATCGCGCAGCGGTGAGCATGGACACTCCTCCTGCCTGGCGGGAATTGCAATTTGGCTTCTACTTCTAAAGTTCGGTGACGGACACTTTCGCAGGCAGGGTGCAAACCGGCAACTGATGAAGCAAGAATTTTATGTTATGTTTCAGTTATGTAATCGGCAAAGTTGACGCATTTGTTCAACGTTAAAGCCGCGAGCGTAACAATTACGCAGCACGTAGCACAGAAGCTAGCGGCCCTAAAAGCATCCGCCAAGCCAAGGCTGCGCACGCCGGACAGGGGATGCCCGCCACACGCGGGCACCCACAGCTCCGCGATATGAAGGTTTTGCACCGATGCGACAGCAAATGTGTCGTGACCGTAACCAACCGGTTGCCGAAGTGCTTCCCTGCGCATCGGGCGGCTAGGCGCAGGCAGCCTTCCCGGAGAGCTGGAGCCTGCTATAAGGGTGGCCTGCGGATCCCCTCAGCATCAATCATAGGGCCGGATGAAGACTAGCATCGATCATTTACCGGAGCACAAGCAGGAGGAACTGGCCCGTGTCGTCGAGATCCTGCACGCCGAATTAGAGGACGCCCTGGCGCTGAGCAGCACCGAGTGGAAGAAGAGCGGGCGCATCCTGAAGATCATCCTGTTCGGCTCCTACGCCCGCGGCGATTGGGTGGATGAGCCGCATACGATGAAGGGCTACCGCAGCGATTTCGATCTGCTGGTGATCGTCAACAACAACAAGCTGGCCGATTTCGACTATTGGTACAAGGCAAAGGACAGCCTTGTGCGCAACCGCGCTGTAAAGACGCCGACAAGCTTCATCGTACACAGCCGCCGCTTCGTAAACACGGCGCTCCGGCAGGGGCAATATTTCTTCACCGACATTCGCCGCGAGGGCATCGTTCTTTACGAACTCGACGACGAACCGCTGGCCGAACCCAAGCCGCTTACGCCGAAAGAGACATATCAGACGGCCAAAGAGCATTTCAGCGATCGCTTCCCTGGTGCCAGGGGATTCCTCGACACCTCTCTATACGTGTTGAAAACAGATCGGAAAAAGGAAGCGGCTTTTCACCTCCACCAAGCCATCGAACATGCCTACGCGACACTGCTTCTGGTGCTCACCAACTATAGCCCGCCATCCCACAAGCTGACGTTCCTGCGGGGACTTGCTGAGGACCAGGACAGGCGTCTTGCAGAGGCATGGCCCCGCGAGCAGCAACGCCATCGCGCCTGGTTCAACACGTTAAATGAAGCTTATGTGAAAGCACGCTACTCGAAGCATTACGTGATCAGCGAGGAAGCGCTGGTTTGGCTTGGCGAGCGGACTTCGGAACTACACCAAATCGTGGAGCAGGCTTGCCTGGAACAACTCGCGCGGCTGAAAGACCGCGCCTGCGTCTAGGATTTGGGAGTCGAGCCTATCTCGAGATGTCGGGTTGGGGGGCCGTGTATGGACGGCTCTCCGTTGGCAAGGGTTTATTTGAGCATTTTGCAGTTGCTGGTTGGTGCGGCCATGTATCCGACCTGTAAGTGCGGCTTTTCACGCGCCGCTGGCCATAATGCCATTCGCGCGGCTCAGGTCCCGATCGTAAGCTCGCACTCGAGGTGCACGGCCCCAGTGGGTTTTCCTGATCCGGCGGTTTCAACCGGCTTTGTGCATCAGCTCCTGTCCGCCCTTTCCAACCTCGTCGGCGATCGCGCGCCTTGTGTCGTTCTACGCGATGATCGGCTCCTTGTAGCGCTCGCCGTTCGTCATCAGTGCCCAGACCATCCGCGCGGTCTTGTTGGCGAGCGCGACCGCCGCCACCTTGGTTGTTCGCCGTGCCATCAGCTGCACGAGCCAGGGTCGCCTCGTGCCGTGCCGCTCGGCATAGCGGATGACCGCCATCGCTCCGACCACGAGCAGCTGGCGCAGGTAGCGATTGCCGGCTTTGGAGATGCTGCCGAGCTTCTCCTTGCCCCCGCTTGAGTTCTGCTTGGGAACGAGCCCGATCCAGGCCGAGAGGCATCGCCCCGACTTGAATGCGAGCGGATCGGCGACGGTCGCGACAAACGCACTCGCCAACAGCGGGCCCACCCCTGGTATCTCCATCAACCTGCGACCCAGCTCGGTCTCTCGCGCACTCGCCCGCACCCTGCGATCGTTTTCAAGGATCTGCGCCTTCACGACCGTGAGCTGCGCCTCGAGCATTCGCAGGCAGAGCCTTGCGTCAGCCGGTATCCTCGTGTCGTTATCATCGTTGATGACCACGAGCAGTTGCTCAATTCCGTTACGCCCGATCGGCGCTACGATCCCGAACTCGGACAGATGGGCCCGTAAGGCGTTCGATATCTGCGTGCGCTGGCGGTTGAGCATCAACCGAACCCGGTGCAACATCATCACACTCTGCTGGTCGGGCGTCTTCACCGGCACGAAGCGCATGGTCGGCCTGGTCACCGCCTCGCAGATGGCCTCGGCATCGGCCGCATCGTTCTTCTGTCGCTTCAAATAGGGCTTCACGTACTGTGCCGGCAGCAGTCGCACATCATGACCTCGTGCGGTCAGCTCTCTCGCCCAATAGTGCGAGGAACTGCAGGCTTCGATCCCGACCAGACATCGCGGCAGTTTCTCGAAGAACCCCAGCACGCGCCCGCGGGTCAGCTTCCTTCGAATGACAACCTGGCCCACGGCATCTACGCCGTGGACTTGAAACAAGGACTTCGCGATATCCAGACCAATCGTCGTAACGTTGTCCATCTCAGCTCTCCTTCAGCTCTGGCCCAGCGACTATAGCCGCAAGGCGGAGGAGAGCCGTCCACCGCATCATGAGCGGACTGGCAGTTTTTGGGGCGACATCAGCGGAAAGCAGCCGTTCCGTAAACGACACCTTTTGCGGAAATTCAAATTAAGACGCCGCTGGACGGTGGATCACTTTCGCCATGGGGCGGGGTATCTCTGCCGCCTGACGCTCACCCGAGTAGGAATGATCCAGCTTATGCAGCCTGGTCGTCGGGATCGTCCGATTGCAGAACCGCCGTCAATAGCTCGCGGTCTTCTATTCCACACTGGAAGAGGATCATGATCCTTTTAGCGACCTGTTCGCCTTGCGACGAATTTCGAGCGATCCCCAATACCTGACAGGCCTCGCTGAAAACAGCCTCCAGCACCTCGAACTCGTCCGGAGAAACTACGCCCCTGACACTCGACAACGGCATAACGCCTACTCCCCTAGCCACTTTGATTATACTCTGAAACGGGCCGGAATCCAAACGATACGGCAAGCCGACGGTGGACCGGTGACGGGGCGGCCTATCATTGCCACCTGACATTCAATCGAGAACCATCCGATCATGATCAATGCAGTTCTCTACAGTGATCAAGTTATCCCGTCGAACGAGAAGGTCGACGTTCGCCTAATGGAAATGATGAAGGGTCGCGGCCCTCGCATTGCATATATGCCGTCAAGTCCAGATCATCCTGACTTCAGGTTCTATATAGAGAGGCAAACCTACTATGCCCGACGAGGCTTAACCCTCGACGTCTTCTACGACCTGGATCGGGAGCACAGCGATGCCGAAACGGACGCCCTGCTGGCATGCGATGCGATCCATCTGTCAGGTGGAAATACCGCCGCCTTTCTTACTCGCCTACGGCGCAGCGGCATGCAGAAGACGTTGCGGGACTGGGCAAACAAAGGGGGGCTTCTGATCGGCACAAATGCCGGCGCTATCTTAATGACCCCGACGATCGCGGCGGATGCGCTGTTCAGCGGCGGGCGTCCTGAAGACGTTGAAGACGGAGCGGCACTCGATCTCGTGCCGTTCGAGTTCTTTCCTCATGTTCAGTCAAAGCCAAGCTACCTGCCGGACCTGCTTGCCTATAGCATGCACAATTCCCGGCCCATTATCGCTTGCCAAGACGGAGATGGGATTGTTATCACGGAGGGTGTCGCGGAATGCATTGGCGATCTTCTTTGGCTCTCACAGGGATCGATTGATCACCTAGCAGGGCACAGATTCCAGTGCTGACGGAACCTGATGTGAAGGGCGGCTAACCACCACGGCTCGTCGTTTGTGGCCATCGCGGTTTGGCCGGAAGCAAATGGTTTTGGGGCCCGGATCGCCCAGAAGCTGACATTGCGATTCCGAGCTCAACTCGAACAATACGCCTGTCACTTCCTTTTCTTCTTGGGTGCCGACTGCCCCAGCGGTGGTGTCAAAGTGGCGTTGATCGGCCACCCCTGAACATTAAAGGGGCCACACTGCGCGACCTACCGGATTTCGAGGCTCTCGAGCATGCCGGGTTACTCTCGAAGGAGACGCTGCTGGCGGGAGACATTGCCATCGTTTCAGAGAGCGTGGAGACACGGGAGGAATAGCTCCGCGACGAATAAACGTGGTCGGATTAGGCCCTGTGCTCGCAGGTCTGCCCGATCTTATCCAGCCACGTTGTCCGAAACGTGTATACAAACTTCGGACAGTTTCTTAGTAACCTTGAGAGGGAAATCTCCTAAACGAGTTGATCTGAAGTTCCGGAATTCATGCTTGTCCACTTTCCTCCGAGTAGCCTCGCCCCTGCCGTCGCCGTGGACGAGGCGAAGAGCCTTCCAAGCTCAGGCCGGGATCAAGGGTAAAGAGCTCCTGTGCGCGTCCGACGCCACGCAACGCGAACCGGCCGACTGAAACGAGCTTTTCCCGCTCCTCGCCGAGGAGCAGCTCGGCGAATTCCGATGAGCAAAGCACATTGCGACCGGCCGATTCGCACATGGAGCTGATCCGGCTGACCTCATTCACCGGCTGGCCGACAACGGTGAAGTCGAGACGGTCCGGAGTGCCGATATTGCCGTAGAAGACCCTGCCGGCATGCAGGCCCAAGTGAATGTCGGCGACAGGAAGGCCAGCGTTTTCGCGGCGTTTGGCAAGCCGCAGCAGCCGTGTACGCATGTCGCGTTCTGCCTCCACCGCGGCGCGACAGGAATATTCGGGCCGCGAACTGGTGAAAATGGCCAGCACTCCATCTCCAATCAGTTTCAGCACATCGCCGCCGGCGCCCTTCACTGCGCCGATGACCGCTTCTGCGTAATCATTTATCAACGGCACGAGTTGATCGTTTTGAACTGACTCGGAAAGATTCGTGTAGCCGGTAATGTCGGAGAACCAGAGTACGGCGTTGATCCTCTTCACTGAGCCGTGGCGGATGCCGCCGCTCAGCACCTGGCGGCCGGGCCCCTGGCCAAGATATGCCTCCACCAGCGTCTTGGTGAGCCTTGTCTGCGCAGCCGAGCGAACCGCCAACCCTAGACGCGGAGTAAGCCGGGACAGAACAGCGACCTCCTCATCCGAGAATCCGCCCGGGCGCGCTGTGGTCCAGCGGGCGTAGAAGGCGTCGACGTCCTCGACCCTCATCGCATGCCGGATACGATAGACGATCGCAAGATAGTCCGTCTGGCCGGCATCGCGCAGTTCCTCGATCGCCGGAAAGCCGCGCGTTTCGCCTGCTTCGAGCCGGCAACGTAGGGTCAATTCACGCCGCCGCAACATCTGCAGAAACGGGCTGCGCTTCCACAACTCCGCCCCCTTGCCCTCACGGCTCGACGGGTATTCTTCTACGCGGAAGCTGATCGATTCGTCCTCGTCCCAGAAGAAGGCGCGCGCCTCGTGCATCGGGTGCAGCGTGTCGATCATCACGAATGCCTTGCCGAGTGGCAGCCCTGCTTCGACGCAACGCTCGCAGAAGGCCTGTA
Organism: Mesorhizobium sp. WSM2240; assembly: GCF_040438645.1. Lineage (NCBI taxonomy): Bacteria > Pseudomonadati > Pseudomonadota > Alphaproteobacteria > Hyphomicrobiales > Phyllobacteriaceae > Mesorhizobium > Mesorhizobium sp. WSM2240. Next base: position 364,096 of record NZ_CP159256.1, on the reverse strand, counting down.
CAAGTGATTCCTCGCTGCGGATGCCAAGCAGCCCAGCCTCCGCGAGCCAGGTGGCAATGTCATCGCAATCCCTAATTTTCATTGCCGACGATAGCTTCCTGTTTCACCGCCAAAACGGCGTGACGATGTTTCATATCACATGCGTCAGCGACGGAGCCAAGCACGTCACTCGATGGCAAGGGGAGGGACCGCGACCAGCGTCGACGAACAGACGTCTGGGATGGCCGAGGACGATCGTCTGGCTGATTAGTTTGCCGGGATCTATGCAGTCTTGGCAAGCAAACCGGCACCGAGTGGTCCCGGTCTTGTCTAATCAGGACGTTAGCGCACATGCCTGACGAATGGCGATCTGAACGGGTGATGGGGGTAGCGCCGGCTCAAATTCACCTTTCGGTAGCAGTGGCGGCTGTGCCATGAAGCGTGGTCGGGTCCCTCGGTGAGGCTGCGCGGCATGAACGAGGAATGGGTGGCACAGATAGACGGTGCCTGCGGCTCCGCTCGCCAGTTCAACATCGCAGTCTTCCGTCGAGGCGTAGCCCTTGGCGGACAGCTGTCGGAGCGTCGCGCCGGCTTCGCCGTAAGGTAGCAGCTCGCGTGCAATGGTCGCATGGGAGCCCTTTCGAATCCTCGTGGGCGCGTCATCACGACCAACATCTGAGAGCAGGAACAGCATCAGCAGTGCCCGTCCGCTGCTTTTCACATTCGCCCGCCACGCCATGAAATCCGGACTTTCGCCGAGACTCATATCCACATGCCAGCCATCATCGGCGGGTGTTGTCGACGAGGGAAAGCGGATCGGGAAGGTTCCGAGGCCTTTGGGCGCAAGCCAGCGACCCGCGCCAACCAATTGATCATAGGCCTTGTACAGCCGCGGCGTATTGGCCGCTTCAATAAAGGGAGGCGAAGACTTGGACGCAACGCGGATAACGGGTTGCGTCCAGAACTCGGGCTCGTCCGGCGAAAGACCGATGTCCGCCCACAGCTCGTCCCTGCACTGCCTTGCCAGGTCGCCGCTGAACGCATTCTCAACTTTGACGAAGCCGTCACTGATGAAGTTCTGGATCTGACTGGACGTCAGGTCGATGTTTTCGGTCTTGGGCATTGTTGCGCGCCGCCATTCTACTCTTCGGGTCGCAGGTACGAGCGGGGGGTTTAGAGCCTAATTCGTTGCGATCACCATTCGGTTGCGCTGCACCGCCGACCGGACCAGATGGGTGGCAGCGGGCGTGTTCCGAATGGCCTCACGCACCGTGGCTAAGCCGAGGGCGCGGCGCTGGAATCCATCCATACGGCTTCGAACACGTGTCCGTCCGGATCGGCAAATGCCCGATTGTATAGCCAGCCGAGATCCATGACTTCGCGCACATCGGCTTCCCCACCTGTCGCTGACGCGATCTCGGCGATGCCGTCAACCTCTTCGCGACTATCCCGGCTAAGCGCGAACAGCACCTGACAGGTCCGATGCGCGTCCGGAATCTCCTTGGAGGTGAAGGTGGAGAAGTATTCTCGCGTCAACAACTGAAAGGTGATTGTGTCAGACCACACCATGCTCGACGCCTGCTCGTCACTAAATTGCTCGTTCTTGGCGCAGCCGATTGCCTCGTAGAAGCGTGTCGATGCCGCAAGATCCGCGACCGGTAAATTCACGAAGATCATTCTTGCCATTTCTATTTCCCTTTCTTCAAAAGTTTGTTTGATCGAAAACGCGAAGGTCAAACTCCAGAGCGCTGAGGCTGCAAACCTGAATCGCAGTCCATCAGAATCAGCACCGCCGTTGGTGCCCGCCTACTATTCCAACACAGGCCACCTCACGCGACATCTTCGAATTCGGCTCTCGGGCGATCTATCCCGCGCGTCCGCGCGGCAAGGTCAATGCTTGAGTGGGCGAGCAACGATTCAGCCGATCCGTCAGTTGGCGGATAGATAACCTGGGTGTTGACCATTCGCTTCACGGCCTTGCCTTCGCCGCCGGTCTTGTCGACCCGTCGCTCCCAGCCTTGCGTAATCACCGCGCCAAAACGTCCGAGATCGAGGCAGGTGATATAGCGCAACTGCTCATAAGGCACCGTCGGCCGACCAAGCAGATCGCGCGCCGCATTCTCCCCGGCAACGCGTCCAAGCTGGCCGGCATGCTGGCAGGATTGCAGCGTCCGATGTCCGTCGCCCGTGTCGGCTGTCGCAGCGTCCCCGGCAACAAACACTTCGGGCGCGAAGGGCGCCCTCAAAGCGGCATCGACGAAGACTCGACCGAGCCTGTCACGTTCGCCGGGGACCTTGGCTGCGAAAGGCGAGGCTTCCATCCCGCTCGCCAACACGACTGCATCAACGGCGAGTACGCTGCCATCATCGAAGCTTACGCTCTCCGAAGTCATCGTCTGCACGTTTGCGCCGAGGCGGAGTTCGACGCCCGCTGCCGCCATCGCCACTCCGATCTCAGCTCTCGGCCCCGGCCCAAGCGCATGCCCGACGGTCCTGGAGCGGTCGATCAGCACGATCCGTAGGCGCTCTGCCGCGGCAGCCGCACCGTGCGCAACCAACCGATCGCGCAGTTCAAGCGTCAGTTCTATCCCTGTAAATCCTGCACCAATGACTGCGATGCTGGGTTCTGCGATGTCGCGGGCAATCTCGGCCAGACGCCGATCGAACGAGACCGCCTCGGCCTGCGTGTCAACCGAGAACGCAAGCTCAGCCCCGGGTACAGGAGGCCGGACCATTCGGCTGCCGCTAGCGACGATCAATCGGTCGTAAGAAAGACGTTTTCCGTCAGGCAAAACGACTTTCCTGGCGTCGGTATCGAGTTCGACCGCCTCGCCGCGCACATAAGTGACGCCGATCTTGTCGAACAGAGGCAGAAGGTCTACGCCGAGCGCCGCAGGGTTTGCCTCGTACAGACGCGGCCTAACCTCCAGCACGGGCCTGGGAGAGACCAAGCCGATGTTGGCCTGGAACCCAGCCACCCGGCGAGCCGCTACTCCCGCCCAGAATCCGGCGAAACCACTGCCGACTACTAATATCTTGGGCTTGTTCGGCATAACGATCTCCTCGTTCGTTCGAGTACCTGACCGACACGCGAGACGCTCCTCCTGTCTGCGAGCGATGTCCGGTTCTAAGCACCTTTTCGACACCATGACGATTTGGGCTGCCGGAACGTGACATGGTGTGAAGTAAGGTGCCGCCTCATGTACCTCGTAGGGTGACGATGACGATGGCGAGTCCGAGGACGCTGTCGAGCACGAAGCAGAACTCCGCCATCGAGCGCACCACAACTTTGTTCTTCACGTGGTGAAACACGTCCCAGCCGGCATGGGCGAAGAGCCCCGCCGCAACGAGTAGCGCGCCGATGAAGGGGCTGACGACGAGAGCGACGACGGCCGCTCCGCCAAAGGCCGTCATGGCTAATGCCTGCAACGGAAGGTCACCAATTGGGCGGCGAACGGCACGGGCGAGCCCGATCGCTGCAAACAGTGCTGCAGCCGCGAGCAATAGCCAGGTCGCTTCGACGGGAACGAGACCAAGCCTCACAAGCGTGATCACCACGACGGACAGAAAGAATACGGGCCACGAGACCCAGGGAAGGTCGAGCGCAGCGGCCGCTAAGTAGACAAGACCGGAGGCAGCTACGACTGCGGCCAAGTCTGTTCCGTGTTCGGCACCGCTAAAGAGGTCGATTGCAAGAAAGACCGCAAAAGCCAATCCAATCGATGAAGGCCACCACTGGATGGTACGCCAACCTGATACATGTCGTCTCGATGACTGGGGGGGTTCTGGCGAATATGTCATTCTTGCCTGACAGTGTCGTGGACTTTGGAACGATTCCGCCTCAGCCTAGCAGCGGGCATCCTTGTCAGAAATGACAAAACATTGCTAATTTCCGCCAATGTTGAAGCGCGTAGTTATAGTCGTCTACCCCGGCTTCGAGTTATTGGATGCCACTGGTCCAGCGTCCGTTTTTGCATCCGCCAATCTGGCACGAGAGGAGGATGGCGAGGCGCCGTACTACGCGCTGCAGGTTGGATCGCCATCGGGCGGCTTGGTAGCAAGCGGCAGTGGAGTGGCGATCGACACGCTGGCACTGCCGAAAATCGGCGGGCGGCTCGACACGGTTCTCGTCTCCGGAGCAGAGGCCACTGCGGTGAGGAAGGCGGCCAACGCGATGGAGCTCAAGCGCTGGCTCAGGCGGCGGGAAGCGACGGTGCGGAGGCTTGGTTCCGTATGTGCCGGCGCGTTCGTGCTCGCGGCGGCGGGACTTGCCGATCGCAAGCGGGTCGCCACTCACTGGAGCGCCTGTGAACCGCTAGCCCGGCTCTATCCAGCAGTTACCGTCGATCCTGACGCTCTCTACGTTGTGGACGGCAAAGTGTGGACGTCCGCCGGCGTGACCACGGGCATTGACATGGCGTTGGCTATGGTCACCGACGATCTCGGCCGGGCCATAGCCAGCCGGGTTGCGAAGCGTCTGGTCATCTATGCGCGCCGGCCAGGCAATCAGTCCCAATTCAGTCCGCTGCTTCGCGCCCAGGTCAAAGCAGATGGTGCTTTTGAGGAATTGATAGCATGGCTGCAGGTCAACCTCGACCAAGCGGTTGACGTGGCCGCTCTGGCGGCCAAGGTCGGGTTGTCGGAGCGCACTTTCCACCGCCGGTTTGTGGCGACTCTGGGCGAGACTCCTGCGCGCTTCGTTGAGAACGTCAGGCTCGACGCGGCGAGGCTGCTGCTTTCACAAGGCCTTACTCTCAAGGAAATCGCGAGTAGTGTGGGGCTTGCGCCTGCCCCACGTTTCACGAAGGTCTTTCAGCGACGCTTCGGGGTGACGCCGCGCCTCTATCGGGAAGCCCACCAAAACAAATCCGAAACCTCATCGTGACCTGAGCGGAGCATTCAGCCCTTATTGTAGGCGGCGGCCTGGAGTTCAAGGTCTTCGGGAATGCACCATTGGTCGGTGTCGATCCGCTCGACGACACGGGCGCGGCGTAGCGCCTCCAGCTTCCGGACATGGGCATCGACATAAACCTCGCAGTCGCGACCCGGAGCGGGAGAAATCAGCGCACCGCAAAATCATGCCACCGGCCAGATTGAGCGGTGCCTCGCGATTAAAGCGAACCCATACCGCTTGCCTTGCTTGGTGGAATAAGCGCGAAACCGACGACGAAGAAGTCAAAGATCCGCCATGGATCGCGGAAGAAATGCGTCCTATAGACGACCACCCGGATTGCGAGTTCGAACACGAAGACGCCGAGGAGCGCGCGGTCGATAGCCGTCGGAAGCGGACCAAAAGCGGCAACCGCGCGGGGCGAGGTTTCGAGGCCGAGCGTAACCGCGTTGATCAGGATCAGGACCATGATCGCGAGATCGAAGAGGCGCGATTCGAGGAACGATTTCGGGGCGGCCAACGCTTTTCTCTGTTAGTGCGTTCGAGGCTTCTGAACCCATGCGGCCGGCTCGGGAAGCTCTCGCTTTTTTAAGCTTTGATCAGCGTTTAGGGCAGCGGATCGGTGTTTCTCGTTGGACGTAAAATTCGATCCATTGGTGGCAACCCGCATTCCATGTTAACGCCATTTGCTTCCGATCATTTGAAGCGGCAACAACCAGCGAAAGGAGACAGACCTCTTTCCTTGGACCGCTGGGTGCGTTCAGATGTTGTCAGGAGTCACGATTTGGTCTGCAATCGCTGCCTTGTCAATTATCGACCAGACCCATGCAATCCTTCCATTGGCAAACTCGTAGAACACATTCTCGCAGAACTGGACGCGCTTACCGTTGACGGGCACGCCGAACAAGATTCCTGTCGGAGTGCAGTCGAAATGCAGACGGCTGGCGATGCGCGGTGGGTCAGAAAGCAAAAGCTCAATGTTGAAGTAAAGATCAGGGATAGCCCGAAAATCGCCTTCCAACATCTCCCGATAGCCCGCCAGCCCCACCCTCTTTCCGTTGTAGTAAACTTCATCGTCGATAAACTGTCCGAGGTTCACCCAGTCTTGGCGGTTCAGGCAGTCGACATAGTCACGATAGACATCGGACAGTTGGTAGACCATCTGCATATCTCCAGAGCGAGTTTACCCCGTGCTGTAAACAAATAGTGCAACGCGGAATCACGGAGGTCAGTTTTCACTCCCGTGACGCCGTCTGTCCGTTCGCGTGGGACTGCCGCAAGCCTATTTTTCGATTGCACCAACTTGGCCGAAACCCGCCCGACGTTGTTGGAACGAAGTTGCCAAAAGCAGCCGTTCCGTTGAAGACCTCGTAGCGCCCAAAGGACGCGCCGCGCGGCCGGCGCCCAGACATCCGGTTGCACTCTTCTATCGGCTTGGGCATGGGATCAGCCCTGCGACGCCCTCCAGTCAGCCGATGGTATGACGTTGACCATCCATGGGACCCCGAATCTGTCGATCAGAGAGCCGAAGCCGGGAGACCAGAAGGTCTCGCCGAAAGGCATGACAGCTTTGCCGCCTTCGGACAATTGATCGAACCAGCGTTGGGCTTCGGCCTTGTCCTCGGTATGGAGGGTAACGTCGAAGCCATTTTTGGGTTTGTCGATGTTGGGTGCCCATCCAGTGTCCATGTCCGCGCCCATCAGCGCCTGGTCCCCCACATCGAGCCAGCAGTGCATCAGCCAACTCTTGTACTTCTCATTGGTGATCGGCATGCCGGGAGGCGCATCGCCATAGGGCATGGCGGCGGTGATCTTTCCGCCCAGGACCTTGGCGTAGAACTCGAATGCCTCGCGGCACTTGCCCTGGAAGCTCAGGCTGGTCACGATCTTCATGGTCGTCTCCCTTTTGATTGGTGCTTCGGCGCGCGTCACGGGCGATTGAGCTGCCAGGACTGCACTCCGCCTGCTCGCCCTTCTGCCAGCGCGTGACATCGACAACCTCGCCGTCGTCGAACAGCGAGACATAGAAGTTCATCGCCCTTCGGCATGCCTGCCCTGGAACATGAGGAATGGCTGCACCGCGGGCATGATCCGCTTCCTTCTGCGTTAGATCCTTGGGAAGCAGCCGTCGATTGCCTTCCCTCATTTATGTTGATAGCAACGTAAGAAGTTCATGTATGTCAACCTTTCAGATGCACGCTCCTGCCAACCTTGCCTTCGAAACCACCCTCCTGGTACGTGACACCTGCCTGTGCCTGCATACGCAGAGGGCAGCGCGTGCGCTGGCACGTCGTTTCGATGTCGCATTAAAGCCCGCCGGCATAACCAGCGGGCAGTTCTCTCTCCTCATGTCGCTCAATCGGCCGAAACCACCGAACCTCGGCAGCGTGGCGGCGCTGCTGGCGATGGACAGGACGACCTTGACTGCCAATCTCAAGCCGCTGGAGCGTCGTGGCGTCGTCGAGACGGCGCCCGATCCGACGGACAGGCGAGCCCGACTGCTGCGGCTGACGCCGGCCGGCTCGGCGGTTCTGGCCGAGGCGGCGCCGATCTGGCGGCATCTCCATGCGGCGATCGAAACGGCGCTGTCCGACCCGGATCATCTGCGCTCCGAATTGAACCTCCTTTCGAGATCTGATAGTCAGGACGGTGTCGCCGGATAACACCAGGAAGGGGGCCGGAAACTGCCAGTCCCGCTATGGGGCTCGTTGCTGAATTTCCAGCCGACATTTGTGCGGCGTTGGCGATTTCCCAGCTGCGATTGTCGTCCTGGTGCTTCGTTGATCGTCCTATGCATATCGACAGGAATGTGACCAATTGCGGATCCGGCGAGATGCAGCGAGCGGAAAAGCTATTTCATATTGAAGAGCGGGCGGCGGATTCTCCCTTCGTCGACAAGATCTGGCGCGCGCGCAGTGTTTCCTCAAAGGCGTTCATCTCGGTCGCCGCAAGTCACTGGGAGATCGTGATCTGGCGGCAGGCGGAGAACACGAACGTCACGATCCGAGGACCAGAGACGAGGGCGACTGCAATGCCCATTCCCGTGGACGCGGAGTTCTTTGGGGTCCAGTTCAGGCTTGGCGCTTTCATGCCCGATCTTCCCGTCCCGATGCTCGTCGACCGCGACCTGACCGTTACTTCACGCATAGGAAACACGTTCCGCCTCGGCGGCTCGGTTTGGGAGATCCCCAACTACGAAAACGTCGAGGTCTTCCTCCGACAACTCGCGCGAAAAGGTCTGGTTACCTTCGATCCCATCGTCACAGAGGTCATGGAAGACAGCCCGGTGGACCTGTCCAAGCGCTCGATGGAACGCCGCATTCGACGGGCAACGGGTTTGACCCTTGGCGCGATCAAACAGATCGACCGGGCATATAAAGCGACGGTATTGCTGGATGCGGGCGCAACGATTTCAGACGTCGTCATCGAGGCAGGATATGCTGACCAGGCACACCTCACGCGATCCCTGAAGCGCCTAATGGGGCAGACGCCGGGCCGGATCTCGCAGGCAGTTCGTTGAGCCGCTGTCGCTTTCGTTCAATACAGCAAGTACGTCGTCGACTAAGTTTCGCTCTCCGATAGAGGTCCTTGAAGATCCTGTCGGAATAGCTCGGAAGTGCAATTTAAGGAGACCTGAATGCCGCGCAATCTGGTGGTGAGCGTCTACAGCTCTCTCGACGGTGTCGTGCAGGACCCTGTCGGGATGGAGAACTCCGGCCTTGGCAATTGGGTCGGCCCCTTCAGCCGCGGCCCCGAGGGCGATGAAATCATGCATGAAGAGCTTTGGGCGGCCGATATCGTGCTGCTCGGCCGCACCACCTATGAGGGTTTTGCCCCGGTCTGGCCCACGATCGACGATCCGGCGGGCTTTGCGCGCAAGCTCAATGCGATGCGCAAATACGTCGCCTCGAATACGCTAAAGGTAGCCACGTGGACGAATACATCGGTACTGTCCGGCGATGTGATCGGCGCAGTTCGCGATCTCAAAGCCGAGGGCGGCGGCGACATCGTCGTCTATGGCAGCGCAGGGCTCGTCCATACGCTGCTATCGCACGGCCTCGTCGACAAGGTGCACATGATGATCTATCCGACGGTCCTCGGGCGCGGCACCCGGCTGTTTCCGGCCGGCTACGCTTCGATCTTCGACCTCAAGGACCTCAAGCGGCTCGGCTCCGGAATCGTCCACGCTGAATACCTGCCGAAAACCGCCTGAATCCGCGATCGGCTGCGAGGCTGCCCGGCAGCCGCTGCCCGGATAGGGCTGAGGCGGCTTTGGGGAAGCCGCCGGTCAGCTAGTAGATTCGACTTGTCGGATAGACGCCGTTCAGCAAGGCGACCCAATGCAGCCGCTCCGCAACCTGCTGCTGACGCCCATTTTCATCAGGTGATCTCGTTCTGGTTTTAGCGGCCTCGTGCTAAACTGCGGCTGCAATATGCATCCGCATTGCTCCCCGAGGACGTAGCCATGGCACATTTCAGATTGGCAAATCCACTCAGTGTCGCTCTGCTTGTTTTGCTTGCTCCTATCGGTGGGCTTTGGGCACAGACAGTGCCATCAGAAGAGCATATTACCTTCTCCTCCTTGTCGTTGACCGACGAACAGTTCCTGAAAGGCAACTTGGCAAACGCAAAATTTGTAACGTTGGGGGCCAAACTGCAGTTGCCCTCAACCTCCCCGACCGCGTTCCCGCCGTGATTTTGCTTCATGGTTCAGATGTCCCGAGCAGCGCATTGCCTTGGCATTGGGCCCGAGTGCTCGACCGTATCGGTGTCGCAACACTGCGCATCGACAGCTATTCGGGTCGAGGCTTCGACGAAATCTTCACGGATCAAGGCAGAGTCGGCGAATTCAACAACATCGTTGATAGCTACCGTGCGCTCGAGCTGCTCGCGGCTGATCCTCGTATCGATCCGGCCCGTATCGCGATGATGGGCTTTTCGCGCGGCGGGATTGCCGCGCTCTATTCCAGCATGACACGCTTCGAAGAGGTTTATGGATCCGATAAGGCAAAGGTCGCCGCCCATCTGCCCTCCTATCCGCCTTGTAACTTCATGCTTGAGGGAGAGCTTAATGTCAGCACAGCACCGATCCGCGCCTTCCACGGCGAAGCCGATGTGTGGAACCCGGTGTCCTGCTGCCGCAACCATGCGCCGGGAGGGAATGTTGGTTGCCGAGACAAGTTCGTAAATATGCGTCGCGTCGAGATCACGGAACACGCTGCGCAGGCTCGGTCCTAACCTGACCGAGGATGAGATCGCGACACTGCGCCGCCAGCGGCTGACAGGCAAGAGCATCGCCGGGCAGACACGTGTGTCGCCGGCGACGGTGAGCCGAGTGCTCAAGGAAGGTCGGACGGCCACAAATGAAGTCGACGTCGAATTCAGACGCCAGAACTGACCGCGAAGTGTCGCGAGCTATTTAGAGTCTAGGAGCAGGCAGGTGAAAATACCAACTGGAATGAGTGATTTTACGCTTGGAGCACCGAAAGATGGCGGGCGTCCCAGCTCACCCAGAGGCGATCGTCCGGGATACGGGCCGCATCCTCAGGATCGAGATATGCCTTGAGCAGCGCGCCCTCGCCGCCAACGCGAATATCGACGGAAGTGCGGCTGCCCTTGAAGAGCCGGTTTACGATCCGGCCCTCGATCGCATTCTTGTCAGACGGCTTTTGCGGATGGCAGAGCACGTTCTCCAGACGCAGTGACGCCGTCACCTCGGAGCCATCGGCGGGCCGATGCCCGTGCGCGGCACCGCGAACATCGATGCCGTTCCAGTCGATCAGGACGGAGCCATTTTCCATGCCGCGCACGGTCCCGCCAATGAGGTTGGTATCGCCGATGAATTCGGCGACGAAGCGGCTCTGCGGGCGGAAATAGAGATCTTCGGGCGCGCCGTCCTGCTCGACCTTGCCGCTGTTCATGACGATGATCCGGTCGGACATGGTCAGAGCCTCCTCCTGGTCGTGGGTGACGAAGACGAAGGTCTTTCCGGTGCGCTTCTGGATGTCCTTGAGCTCGACCTGGACCTGCCCCCGGAGCTTGGCGTCGAGTGCGCCGAGCGGCTCGTCGAGCAGCAGTAGTTTCGGATCCGGCGCAAGCGCGCGCGCCAGAGCCACGCGCTGGCGCTGGCCGCCGGAAAGCTGATCCGGCGTGCGGTCGCGAAAACCTCCGAGCTGAAGAAAATCCAACAATTCCCGGGTGCGGGCATCAATGTCGGACTTGGTTTTGCCCTTGAGTTCCAGACCGAAGGCAATGTTCTGGCCGACGGTCATGTGCGGGAAGAGCGCGTAATCCTGGAACACCATGTTGACATTGCGCCGGTTCGGCGGCAGGCGGGTGACATCTGCGCCGTCGAGGATGACGCGGCCTTCGGTCGGCATCTCGAACCCGCCAAGCACGCGAAGCGTCGTCGTCTTGCCGCAGCCCGACGGGCCCAGGAACGTCACGAATTCACCGGCCTTGATTTTGAGATCCAGACGGTCGACCGCTGCCACATTGCCGAATTGCTTCGTCATATTGTCGATGTGGACGATGGTTTGCGCGTCGTTGCTCATACCGAGGTTCCCTTGTTCATCCGACGCATCGAGCGCTCCGCCCAGATACCCAGAATGGCCGTGATGACAAGCACGACCGTCGAAATGGCGTTGATTTCCGGCGACATGCCCGAGCGCAACTTGGCAAAGATCAGCACCGGAAGGGTCGGCTGATAGCTGCCGAGGAAGAAGGAGCGGACGAAATCATCGAAGCTCAGCAGCATGCAGAAGACGCCGGCCCCGATCAGCGCCGGCTTGAGATAGGGCAGCGTAACGCGCGAAAATGCGACGAACTGGTCGGCCCCGAGATCGCGGGCCGCTTCGATATGGCTTTGCGGCAGCGTGGCCAGTCTCGCCATCACCACGAGCGCGACGAAGGGCACGTTGTGGATGGTGTGACCGAGGATGATCGCCGCCATTCCGGTATCAAGCTGCAGGAACTGAATGTAGATTCGCAGCGAAATGGCAGAGATGATGCCTGGAATGACGGCCGGCATACAGGCCAGGGCAAAGACGATGAGCTTGCCGCGGAACTTGTGCGGGCCGAGGAATGCGGCGATCCATGTGCCGATAACCAGAGAAAGGCATGTCGTCGAAAGCGCTATCGCCATCGTATAGCCGAAGGCGCCCAGCACCTCGTCGCTGCGGAAGATTTCAGAGTACCAGTCGAGCGTCCAGCCGCGGATCGGAAAGCCGATGAACTTGGAATCCTTGAAGCCCATAGTGACCATCAGCACCAGCGGCACGAACAGATAGACGACGAACGCCCAGTAGATCACCGACATCAGGACGCGGGTGTTTCTGGTCATTGCATCAAACCCTTGCCGCTGCGGCCGATCAGCTTGAGAAAGAGCCCGGTGATGGCTAGCGCGCTGATCAGCATGATCGTGGAGAAGGCTGCGCCCGTCGGCCACTGGTCGCCGGCGACGTGGAAGAAGCCGGCAATAGTCTCGGCAAAGACGGTCGTGCTCGGCCCCCCAAGCAGCACCGGCGCAGCGTAGTAGCCGGTCGAAATCAAGAAGACCAGTGTGCAGCCGGAAGCGATGCCTTCCTTGGAGAGCGGCAGCGTGACCCTTCTGAAGCGCGTCCATGCCCCGGCTCCGAGGTCGGCCGCAGCCTCCAGATAGGTATTTGGGATTTTTTCCAGCGCAGAATAGAGCGGCAGCAGCATGTAGAGCGCCGTCAGATACACGATGCCGACGCCGAGCGAGAAGCTGGTATACATGAACGGGATCGGTCGCTCGATCAGTCCAAGCGACTTCAGGATGAGGTTCACCGCGCCATTGTTGCCGAGCAGGATCATGATCGCGTAGGTGCGCACGATTTCGCCGACCCAGAACGGGATCAGGAGCAGAAGCAGGAACAGCAATTGGCTGCTGCGCTTCACATGCTTGGCCAGGAAATAGGCGACCGGATAGGTGATGATCAGCGTCGCGACCGTGAATACGACGGAGTACGCCAGCGTCCGGAAATAGGGAACAATGAAGATGCGTTCGGCGAAGAAATTGTTCCAGTTGCGCAACGTAAGCTGCGGTTGGTAGCCAACTGTCGGCGGGTAGGAATCGAGAAAGCTGATCCTGACCATCTGCAGGATGGGGCCGATATTGGCGAATAGGATCCAGAAGATGGGAAGGCTTGCCAGAAGGAGGAATTGCCTGCGCTGGCTCTTGAACAGGAAGCCGGTGACGGAACCGTAGGCGCCGTTGGTCATCACGGCACCCCAGAAACTGCGTCGCATCGAACGCGGGACTGTATCTCGCCCGCCGGCGCGCTGCGTATCAGTCTGTGTCATCGTAAACATTCCCGTTCGCTACGGACCTTCGCTGCCGGAAGCCAACTTCAAGCGAGACCAGCCATGCACCTGCATGGCCGGCTGAAAGATTTCGACGGCCGGACGCCGGGCCTTGCCGACGAAATTCGATCAGGCGGCCTTGATCTCCTCGACCGCCGGGTCGACGAGCTTGTACTTCATGTCGTTCGCTTCAGCCCGGAAGAACTGAAGGCCCTTGAGCTCCTCCTCGGTGAAGGACGACGCCTTCTTCTCAAGATCGGAGAGATGCTGTTCGGCACCCTTGATCGTCGAGATGAAGCCCGATGTCCGGGTCATGTTGGCGCCGATTTCGGGCCGGGCCAGCAACGAGTCGAGCAGCGTATAGGCATTGTCGGCGTTCGGCGCGTTCGCCGGAATGTTGAAGGTGTAGACAAAGCCGTAGGAGCCTTCCTTCGGGATCGTCATGGCGACCGGCAGGCCGTCCATGATGAGCTTCGAGATCGGGCCGTTCCAGGCATGCGCCAAGACGACGTCCTGGTTGACGAACATCTGCTGGATCTCGGCGCCGGAATCGTAGAATTTGCGCACCATCGACTTGTTCGCGATCATGAAGTCGCGGGTTTCTTTGACGATCTCGGCGGCCTTTTCAGGATTGTCCATGTATTCGATCATGTTGCCGTCATAGCCCTTGTAGAGCATCATGACGGACATCATGTCCTGGATTATGTAGGCCGTCTGGCCCTCATACTTCTTGTCGAACATGACATCCCAGCTCTTGGCTTCCTCGGGCGTCACGATCTCGGTGTTGTATGCCAGGACCTCCGCGCCCGAGAGGATTGGCGCACCCCATTTCTGGTCCTTGATGATGGCCCAGTCGCTTTCCGAGAAGACCGGGTTGATGTTGCCCCAGTTCTTCAACCGGGCTGTATCCATCGGCGCAAGCAGGCCTGCATCGATGAATTGGAGGAAGCGATGGCCGGCAACTGTCACGATGTCGACCGTCGGGTTCGGCTGCTCGGCGGTCAGCAGGTTGAACTGTTTACCCTGGTCGTCCACCAGGCGTTCCTGGATCTGGATTCCGGTCTCCTTCTGGAACTCCTCCTTGAATTCCGGCGGCAGGAAGTTCGCATAGGTCCAGACATTCACGACACCTGCCGCGCGGGCCGGCGTGCCGCGAAAAATGGCAGGGGCGGCAAGCAAGGCGGCGCCGGCTGCGGTCGTCTTGATGAATGCGCGTCTGTTGGCGGTAATTCTTGTCATTTCCGTTTCTCCCATTGCATCGAATTATGTTTCCGCCGGTTGCCTGGCGGCAGCGGCGTATCCATCGCGCGACAGCATTTTCAGTTCGTCGAGCGACATCGAGTCCAGGTCGAGCGCGCCGAGAAGCTGGTTCTCGGAAAAGAAATCCCGCCCGTACAAAGCCGAAAAGATCTCGATTCCGGCCCTGTGCAGTTTGGCTGGCCTGCCGGTCAGCGCCCCGAGCTTAACAGTGGCGAGCAGCCCGTAGGGCACGTCCTCGGTCACGTAGCGCGAGTTCGCGGTGGCAGGGCCGAGTCCGCCGCGTCCTTCGCGGTGCATCTGCTGGTTCATGTTCGAGACATTGTCCACTGGCACATGAAAGGACAGGTGGAAGTGCTCGAAAATCGTCCGCACCGACAGCCCCAGCGCCTCGGAGATGGCCAGCCTCTCCCGGTCCAGAGCTTCGAGAAGCCGCCCGACGTTAGGGGTGACGTTGAGCCCTTGCCCCCAGCTTTCGCCGTGCTCCATCCGGGTCATGTTGCAGAGCGCGATGCCGAGATGGTTCTGGGGGTTGAGGTTGCTGAGCGCGATCGCCAGAAGACCTTCGCGCTCGACGAAGCGGTCGCCGAACAGGCTACGGCAGACTGCCAATCCTTCCGCGCCGCGCGAGGCCGGCACCGTGCAGATATCGACCTTGCTGCGCACGGTATTGACGCTGGCCTCGACCGGGCTCGGCCGGCGTCCGGTCGTGACTGTCGTGCCCCAGGCGACGATCGGAACTATGATGCCGCGCCTTGCCAACAACCTCGACAGGTAGAGCGCGCCGAACGAAGCGTGCGAACTGATCAGCACGGTCTGATCGGATCGGATATGCGGCGCGACCGCATCCATCACGCTCTTGTGGCCATAGGCCGGCAGAGCAATCATCAGGATGTCCGCGCGTTCGGCCAGGTCTTTGGCCGACGACGCGACGCCGGGCTGGAACGTGCCCTCGATCGCACCCTTGGCGACCAGCTTTTCTCCTGTGGCCAGCCGCTTCGTTCCCTCGCCGGAGGGAGACCACAGGATCGGCCCGTGGCCGGCGTTCGCGAGAAAAGCGGCGCCGCCGAAAGCGATGGCGCCCGCGCCAATGATGCCGACCGCCACACCCTTCTCGCTCACATCCATGTCGCTGCGGCTTGCCATCTATCGTCCGTCCCCGCTGTCTGGCCGATCCCTCGCTACCGGATCGCCGAGCGTGTGCATCAGCCGGTTCGCCCAGCCGAACAGCGACGCCGACAGGATCAGGTCGAGGATTTCCTCGTCCGAGAGTCCGGCATCGCGCAGTCTCTGCATGTCTTCGGGACCCGCTTCGCTCGGCGCGCGCGAGAGCCTGATCGCGAAATTCAGTATCGCCGCCTGGCGTTCCTCGAGATCGGCTTGCTCGCCATCGGCGAATATTTTCGCGATGACGGTCTCGTCCTTCGTCAACTGGTTGAAGCGGCTGGCATGGACGGCGGCGCAGTAGATGCACCGGTTGACGATCGAGGCGCCTACCGCCCCGAGTTCGCGCTCCGCGCGCGACAGCCCGCCGCGGCCGTACATGATCGCATTGAAGAGCGGCGAGCGTGCCTTCAGCGTTTCGACATCGTTGGCGAGCACCAGCACGTAGTCGGAAACCTTGGTGTTGGAGGGCGTCACCTGAAGCGCATCGAGCTGTTCGGGCGTTGCCTTGGCGAGCTCGATCGGCTTCACCCGCGGCCGCCATTCCGGGACTTGCGTGGTAAACGCGTGCAGCATCCCGCTCATCCCTCACCCCTCATCAACTTCAGGCCGGCGATCAGCCTGATCTGATAGGCAAGGAAGGCGTTGAGTTCGGCGAGGCGTACGATGTCGGCATCACCGATGCCCACCTGCTTCAGCGCCTCTATGTCTTCCGGCCCGGCGTCCTTCGGCGCCGTCGATGCCAGGTCGGTGTAGGCGATCAACGCGCCTATGCGGCCGCTGCCCTTGAAGGATGGGTCGGCGATGCGCTCCACATCCGCTGATGCGGAAGCTTCGCGCATGAGCGCGTCGTAGTGCGCGGCAAGACCGGGATCGGCGTTCAGCCTGGCGATGCGGCTTGCCAGCGCAGCCCGTTCGGCATGCGACAGGCCGCCGGGCTCCCTTGATTTGAGCGCGGCGTCATGCGTGGCCTGGGTCATGGCGACAATCTCGGCGCGAGCGGCCAACGCTTCATAGGCGGCTTCGCCGGGAAGCACCCCGGCCAGCCTGCTCACCACATCTTTTCCTGCAATCCCTGGCATCTTCCGTTCAGTTTCCTTTCCCTACCGCCCTTGGCGCGCCACCGCCGACCGTTTCCTCGATTTCCGACGCCGCCCATTCATCGCCCAAGAGCTCCGGCTTGTCGTAGTCGAGCATGCCCTGCCAGTGGATGGCGACGTCTTCCGCATAGAGCCTGGCCGCCAGCGACCGCGCGAGCCACTGCGCGCCTTCGCTGATGCCAGGGATGTCGCCGCTGACCTTGCCGAGGCTGGCGGTCGCTCCGTAGTTGAAGCAGTGGATGTGCCTGAGCCAGGGAGCCTTGCCCGGTGTCCTTTCCTGAAAGGCGAAATCCGAATCCAGATAGGGAAAATTCGCCAGCTCGCGGTTTCGCATGTCTTCCGGTGGCGTATAGCGGTCCTTCCACAGCAGGATCTCGCCGGCATAACCTGGCATTTCGGGGCGCGCGAGCGGATCGACGGTGAAGCCGGTGCCGAGAATGAGGAAATCGGTCGCAAGGCGGCTCCCGTCACGCATTTCGATCAAAAGTTCGCCGCCCGATCTCTCGACCCGTTCGATGGCCTTGCCGAAATGGAAATAGGCGTTGCTGTGGCGGCTGACGCGCAGCGTGGAGCCCCGCGGCGAGGGCGTCTGAGTAACGAAGGAATAGTGCATGAAGCGCCATCGCCATTCGTCCGGCAGTTCGGGGAAACCACTGATGAAGCCGAACGAACCGATACCCATCATCTTGTTGATGGTCGGCATTTCCTTGCGTCGGATAAGATGACGGACCTCCGCCGCGCCCGCATCGAGCGCCTCGGCCGAATTGTCGACGGCGGAGGCGCCGACCCCGACCACCACGACGCGTTTGCCCTTGAGCGTGCCGAAATCGATGTCTTCGGACGAATGCGCCCAGCACGATTTCGGCACGCCGGCGACGAAATAGGGAATGTTGGGGATGCCGGTTCCGTCCCGGCCGGTGGCCATGATCACCTTGCGGGCGAGGATCGACGCCTCCCTCGCGCCGCTGCCGGAAAGGGCGAGGCGCAAATAGTCCCCTTCGGGCAGGATCGAGTCGACCTGCACTTCATTCTCGACCGGAATGCCGAGCACCTTGCGGTACCACCGGAGATAATCCATCCACATCGGGCGGGGAATCTTGTCGAGCGCATTCCAGGCTGCTTCGCCGAACTGCGCGGTGAACCAGGCCCGGAAGGTCAGGGCTCCGATGCCGAAGGCGGGGCCGGCCAGTTGCTTCGGCGAGCGCAGAGTCTCCATACGGGCATAGGTGACCCAGGGTCCTTCCCGCCCGGCCGGGTTGCGGTCGAAGATACGCACATTGCGCATGCCGCCGCATTTGAGCGCGAAATAGGCGACCAGTCCGCACATGCCCCCGCCGACGATCACGATGTCGTGGATGTGTTCGCCGTTGACACTGCGGGGAGGCACCCACGCCTTGGCCGGCAGCTCCAGAAGGCTGAGATCGTGATGAAGCCGCTCGCGCAATGCGGCCAGACCGGCTGCTCCATCGATGGCGATGACGCTCATCAAGCCACTCCTGCCGGTTTGCGAGCGCCGCCGAAGATCGTGTCGGTCACCAGATCCGTCCTGCGCGGGTCGTGCTGAACCAGTCCGGGTATGGCCGGGACGGTCGTTTCGATGAACTGCTGGATGAAAGCCCGCGCGGTTTCCGGAAGCGGGCGCGACACCGCCGAAAAGACTCCCCACAAGAAGGGGATGTCGACGTCAAGCGGGCGGATTTCGACTCCCTTCAGCGGCACCCCATAGGCCGTCACCGGCTCTATGATGGCTACGCCTGCGCCGCAGGCGGTGAGTTGCAGGGCAACCATCGCGGCATTGGTGTCGATCACCTTCGACGCCTGGATGCCGTGCGCCTCCAGCGCCTGGTCGACACGGCGGCGAAGCCGGAAAGGATTGGCCATGGTGATCAGGCTCCGCCCCATAAGATCGGCGATGGAGACGACTTCCTTCCGGGCCAACGGATCGGATGTCGCAACCGCAGCCACGCATGGCGCCTGGGCAAGCACATGGGTCTCCAGTCCCGGCTGTTCGGCCGGCAGCGAGACAACGCAGAGATCGGCGGTGCGCGCCAGGACGGACTGAATGCCGGACTCCGCCGGCGCGCTGCGCAGGTGAAGCCGAGAGGGCAATGCCTGCTGCGACATGCGGGAAAGCGCCTTCGGCACGAAGCCGGCGGCGAAGGCGGGGATGGCGACGATCTCGATCGGCAGCGCTTCCTCGGCCGCGATGGCACTGGCGCGCTCGTGCAGCCGCCCGATCCCGGTGACGAGGCGCTCGGCCTCCGCGTGGAAGCGGATGCCGCGCTCGGTTGGGGTTATGCGCGGGCCGTTGCGGTGCAGCAGCTCGAAGCCGATGTCGCTTTCCAGCTCCTGGATCAATCGGCTCACCGCCGGCTGCGAGCGGTCTAGCAGGCGGGCTGCTGCAGTGATGCTGCCCGCGGACAAAACGGCAAGAAACGCTTCCAGCTGCTTTAGCTCCATCTTATAAGTCTAATCATGCAAATTTCGTATGAGCAACAGGGTATAATCCAAAATTAGCATGAATGCAGGAAAGATATTTCACTCGCAACAACTCTTTCTCGCCGACGCTCCCTGGTTCCAAATTGCAAATCGCCACACGGCGAGCCATACGATCAGGAACAAGGTGAAGCTGCTGGCCCGGGTTCGGCGTTTGAAGGGCCAGATGGAAGCGGTCGAGCGCGCGCTCGACCCGGGGCTTCCTGCGCCGAGGTGTTGAACCTCGTCGCCTCCATCCGCGGTGCGGTGAGCGGGCTTACCGCGGAACTGATCGAGGACCATGTGCGCGAGCATGTCGTGGAGGCAGCCGACGGGCGCGCGCGCAGGCAAGGCGCGGACGAACTGATCGAAGTCGTGAGGAGCTATCTGAAATGAGCTATTCCCCCAGCGCCGATCCGGCCGGCCATGACCATGTCTTTCTTGGCGACCGCCACGAGCGTAACGAACGCCGCACATGGCTGGTGATTGCGCTCACAACGACGATGATGGTCGCCGAGATCGTCGCGGGAACGCTGTTCGGCTCGATGGCCCTCGTCGCCGACGGCTGGCATATGGCCACCCACGCCGCCGCGATGCTGATCGCCGCACTTGCATATCTCTACGCCCGCAGGAACGCCCGCAACCCGCGCTTTACCTTTGGCACCGGCAAGATGGGCGACCTGGCGGGCTTCGCCAGCGCGATCGTGCTGGCGCTGATCGCCGTTCTTATCGGCTGGGAAAGCGTCTTGCGCTTCAGTGCGCCCGTTCCGATCGATTTCACGCAGGCGATCTGGGTGGCCGCGATTGGGCTCGCCGTCAATCTGGCGAGCGCCTGGCTGCTGCGGGACGATCATGATCATCATTCTCACGGCCAAGGTCATGCGCATGATCATCACGGCCACCATCATAACGATACAGTTAGAGACAACAATCTGCAGGCCGCCTACCTGCACGTTCTGGCCGACGCCTTGACCTCGGTGCTTGCGATCGTCGCGCTGCTCGCCGGCAGCGTCTATGGCTGGATCTGGCTCGACCCGGCCATGGGCATCGTCGGCGCGCTCATCATCGCCCGCTGGTCATGGGGTCTGATCCGCGACGCCGGCGGCGTTCTGCTCGATTACATTCCGCCGGGTGAGGATCTACCTAACGCGATCCGCGAAGTGGTCGAAACGGAAGGAGGCAGCATCACCGACCTGCATGTGTGGCAGCTTGGCCCCGGCCATCACGGCGCCATCGTCTCGCTCGTCGCGTCCGAGCCGAAGGCCCCCTCGCACTATCGCGAGAAGCTTGCGCAAATCGCTACCCTGTCACACGTTACCATAGAGGTTGAGGAAGAAGCATAGTTCCGGCAAATGGCAAGGTAGCGCCAGTTGACGCCAACAGCTTGTCCCGTCTGGGGCCGGATGCAGACCGGCAGCTTTCGGGACGAAATTGCCGACAAAGGGCCGTTCCGCTGACGACAGCATAGCGGCCATTCCTTCTCTTCAACGATGCTCCGGCTGGACGCCGTGCGGAACATCAGTACAGTGCTGTCTTGCTCCGCTCCGACAGAGGATTGGGTCATGGCCGGTGATGTGGGTCTGACGGACATGCCGGCCTGCG
Organism: Mesorhizobium sp. WSM2240; assembly: GCF_040438645.1. Lineage (NCBI taxonomy): Bacteria > Pseudomonadati > Pseudomonadota > Alphaproteobacteria > Hyphomicrobiales > Phyllobacteriaceae > Mesorhizobium > Mesorhizobium sp. WSM2240. Next base: position 343,303 of record NZ_CP159256.1, on the reverse strand, counting down.
TGGTCGTCGATCTGCTGAATCGGGGCGAGGTGACGCCGCTCGACTGCCTAGATGCACTTGAAGCTCGCACGAAAGCCGTCGACGGTGCCGTCAACGCGCTTCCCATCCTCTGCTTCGACCGTGCCCGCGATCAAGCCCGCCGACTGATGCAACGGCCCTTAGGTAACCGCGGCCGTTTGGCGGGACTGCCGGTGCCCATTAAGGACTTGACGGATGTGGCCGGTGTGCGAACCACTTACGGCTCAACCATCTTCGCCGACCACGTTCCTGAGACATCTGACCTTCTTGTCGAGACGATAGAGGCTGAAGGCGGTGTCATTTACGCGAAGTCAAACACGCCGGAGTTTGGCGCGGGCGGCAACACCTTCAACGATGTCTACGGCAAGACACTGAATCCCTGGAACACGAAACTGTCCGCCGCCGGATCGTCGGGCGGAGCAGCGGCCGCCCTTGCGACCGGCACGGCTTGGGTGGCGCAGGGATCGGACCTTGGAGGCAGCTTGCGCAATCCCGCAAGCTTTTGCGGAGTGGTGGGATTGCGGACAAGTCCCGGGCGCGTAGCCAGCAGTCCTGGGGCCACGATTGATCGCCTGCTCAGCGTCAACGGGCCGATGGGTCGTTCGGTTGAAGACACGGCTCTTCTCCTCGACGCCATGACCGGCGAGAATGCTGCAGATCCCCTGTCGTTGCCGAGAACAGAAAGTTTCCTTGTTGCCGCGCGCTCCGGCTGGAGGCCGGCTCGCGTTGCTTTCTCTCCCGATCTCGGCATCACGCCGGTGGACCCGGAAGTGGCCTCGATCTGTCGCGCGGCGGCCGAGCGTTTTGGTGAGATAGGCGTTATCGTTGAGGAAGCGCATCCCGACCTCTCCGAGGCTCACGATACATTCCAGGTACTGCGGGGCATCGCCTTTGCCACAAGTTACACCGGGCTTCTCGAACGCCATCGAGACAAAATGAAGCCGGAAGTGGTCTGGAATATCGAAAAGGGCCTCAGCTATTCCATGGAAGACGTCGTCCGGGCGGAAAACAATCGCGCCTCGATCTTCCGCAGGATGAACGCTTTTTTCGACACTTATGATCTGCTTCTCTGTCCGGCCACGATCGTTGCCGCATATCCGGCGAGCGAACGGTACGTGAAGGAGTGTGGCGGCTACACCTTCTCGAATTATGTCGAGTGGCTGGCGATTGCGTACGCGATCACTCTGACGACTTCGCCGGCGATCAGCCTTCCCTGCGGGTTCACCAGCGATGGACGCCCAGTTGGACTTCAGATCGTTGGCCGCGCCCGTGCCGAAGGACGTGTCCTTGCTGGGGCGCGTGCACTTGAGCGTGTTCTGGACCTGCGCCCTCTCACGCCGATCGAGCCCCTCTCGCCCGACTGAAACTGATCTGAGCTATGTCGGCTCTCCACACCCGATGGAGCCTAATAAAGCTGTCCCAGTTGGGCCGAGAGCAGGCCGGCAGCTTCGGGCTGCGAATGTTGAAGAGCGGACATTCAGCTTGGGTGGGTATCGTCGTGACTTGACCTGAGCGGCCGTCGGTTCGTCGCCGGAGTAGGTCCCGCTTGCTCTGAAAAGCGGTCGTTGAGAACGGGACCCAAGGGAACCGGATGGGCAGTGCCCCATATGCTCGACCCCTGAAGGGATCAAGCCATGTGCAATGGTTCCTTGCGCTATCACCTCGACGATGGTGTGTCGTCCGGAGGAACGACCTTCACGACGAACGACGTGGGTTTCTCATTTGGCCCGAAAGGACTGGGCAACTTGTTCCTCACCGGCGGAAGGCTCTTGAGATAGGCCGCGATAGCAGCAGCATCCGAATCCGACAGATGCGAAAGCTGCCGATAAAGCGTGGCTGGAGCAAGAATCCTGCTGTCCAGCCGCCGACCAGTCCGCATGGCAAGTAGGATCTGGTCGCTGGTTCAGTTCCCGAGGCTGGTTCCTTGTCGGCGTAGGGGCGCTCCCGTCCCAAGCTGAACAGCCTGTCGCGCCTCTCGAGTTGGCAGACGGTCAGAGCGAAACGAATCCGCCGAAAAAACCGAACCGTTCCTTGTCAGTCGAGCCCGATCCACAGGTATCCGTCCTGTGTTCGGCAGGGGTATACCGTCAGCCTGGCGGGATTTTTCGAGATGTCACCGGTGTGTTCATAGCCCGGCGCAGTACCATCCTGCTGCAACTGCGCCCAGTTCCTGATTTCGCCCGAAAACAGGTCGAAACAGCTTTGATGCCAACGGCAGACGAGGACGTGATCACTGGTGATCGTGCTCTCCGTGTGTGGGAGATTGAGCGTCTTCACCTCGGCAGGTTTTCGACGTTCGTAGAACGGCAGATGAAGATGCGGGCAGGCGTTGTTGAAGGCGCAGTAGCTATCGGTTACCCGAACGACGACGATATCGTAATCCTCGAAATCGAGAATCCGTCGTTCGTGCGGCTGAAGCTCGTCCTCGGGAAATGCGCGGACCCACCTCCTGCCGGCATGATGGACGGTTTCGCGGGGCTGCCTGGCGTTCAGTTCAGCATCGCATTCGGGCTTGAGCCTGATGACTTCGAACAGGCTCGTACGTTCGCAGGTACCCCTTAGGCGTACCCTGACAAAATCGCCGACCTCCACTTTGTCGGCGATCTGGCCGTGAAGCGCCTCGGAAATCAGCAGTCGTGTCCCGGCATCCTTGTTCGCGGCTTCGATCCGGCTGGCCAGGTTCACGACGTCCCCGACCGCCGTGAGGCGTTGGTTTCCGGCGAAGCCCAATGTGCCGATGACGGCTTCGCCATAATGGAGACCGATACGAATATCGAAATCGATGCCGTACATAGAGGCAAAGAACGGCTTCAGGCGATCGACTGTGGCAACGGTTTGAATCGCCGCGTTGACGGCTCGAAGCGGAGCGTCCCGCTGATCGTCGATTCCGAAGATTGCCATCAGCCCGTCGCCGATGAAATTGTCGATGAAGCCGCCATTCCGCTCTATGATGTCGCCAACCTGGGCGAAGTAGCGATTGAGCAGATACATCACATCATAGGGCGAAAGCTGCTCGGACAGTTTCGTGAAATCGGCGATGTCGCTGAAGAAAACCGCAACCCGTTTCGACTCGCCGGAACGCGTCTCGGCAGAAGTGAGAAGCTGGCTGGTTATTATCAAGTCGGTTTCATCCAGCACCAGGCGTCGGACGCGAAGCTCGCCCTCCGGCCTGAGCTGACAGGCCAACCGGACCTCATCCGCGAGCCTCAGTCGTTCCGCCATCAAGCTCTCGTCTCGATTCCGGTTCGGGCAACTCTCCATGCCGTCCAGGACCCAGACGCGGCAGGTCGAACATTTCGCCCGGCCGCCGCAGGCATGGGCAAACGGCACACCCGACCTCAAAGCGGCCTCGAGCAAGGTCTCGCCGGCGGCAACCTCGAAGTTCGTCTGGTCAGGTAGAGCGGTTACTTTGATCATAGTCCAGAACACGGCTCCGGCCGCGTCACCTACGTTCGCACGAGACGGAATTGCTCCCGGCCGTTCCCGTGCGAGCGGTTGCCGCAGCGCTTCGTCACTCTCACGCGGTCATCAAATCGATCACCCTCATGATTGCGACCGCACTGCTCGTGTTCTGGGTGCCTTCGGTCGTATCTGCGTTGGCGCAGGTCCAAACATCGCCCTTCTTGACGGTGAACTTTTTCTCGTTCTGTACGACGGAAAGTTCTCCCTCGGTCAGGTGGCAGAGCATGTCGTTCTTCATCACGTTGTCCGGCGTCTTCGCCCCGGGTTGGATGACGACATCGCGCAGCTTTACCATTGCATATGCTGGTATGTTCGAGGCCCGCTCACCAAGCGCTACAACTCTGACGCCGGGTGCGATCTCATCGCCCTCATCGGGGCCGTAAGTCTGGGCGGCTGCTGGTGTCGCCCAAGCGATCAGGGGCGTTGCGGCCATTGTGAGACCGAGCGCGAGTGTGGATCTACGATTGACGGCTTCCATTATATCCTCCCTAGCCAAAATGTTCGGGGCGCGGCTGACGGCCGGATAGGGAGCCGACCGTCAGTCGACAGGTACCCTTTTGGATTGATCTGTCTGCGATCCCCCAAAAAAACCCCAGCAACCGATATTATCATGGCCGCAGGTCGCCAGAACACGATCTCAGGGTTGTTAAGCAAGCGCTGGAGTTCTTTCTCCAATGGCCTCGCGTGAATAAAGCGGCATCGTGACTACGGACGGCCACCATTATCACAAGAGCAGCGCCGGAAGCTCAGCTTCTGGCGCAACCTTCCTGTTTAACAACTGGAAGGTTTGACCCGTAGCGGTCACTGCGAGCCATCTCGATCAACGTCGCAATCCTGCCAAGACTTGCTGTTCTAAGCAGCGCTGTTTCCCGGCGACTGCCAATCATCGTCGACGATCAGGTCAGGACGCCGCGATCCGGTGATTTGTCTGCAAGCAGTATTCGACAAGCCTTCTCGGACGCTGGTGAAATCATTGTCGCCGTCACCGAAGCCCCTTTATCGGGGTCCGGAAACCGACCGCCCTTCTATCGCGTCAAGCTGTCGGTCGCGCCGCCAATCGGGTCGAACGGCCAGCCGCTGACGCTCGTTCCCGGCATGCCCGTCGAAGCCTTCATCGTGAAGGGTGAGGGCACCGTGCTCGCCTATCTGCTAAAGCCGATCAAGGATCAGATGCAGCGCATATTCCGCGAGTAGCTTTGTCACCATTTGAGACTTTTACTGGCGTGATAGCCTGGCCTAGACTGGCGATGGCACTCCGGAACGGAAAAGACGATCAATGAAGACGATCCTCATAACAGGCGCGAGCCGGGGCATCGGCCGTGCCACGGCATTGCTTGCCGGGCAGCGCGGCTGGGCAGTCGGCGTGAACTATGTTGCTGACCAGGACGGCGCGGAGGCGGTCGCCGCCGCGGTCGTGGATGCCGGGGGAACGGCAGTCGCGCTCCGGGGCGATGTTTCGATCGAAGCGGATGTGATTTCGATGTTTGAACAAGCCGAGGCACTCGGCCCGCTCGACGGTGTTGTCGTCAATGCCGGTATCGTAGCTCCCTCGCTCCCTTTGATGGAAATCAGCGCTGACCGTCTTCGCCGGATTTTTGATGTCAACGTTCTGGGAGCCTATCTCTGCGCCAGGGAAGGTGCGCGGCGGCTTGCGAAAAGCCGAGGCGGCCGCGACGGATCCATCGTACTGGTGTCCTCGGTGGCAGCCCGTCTTGGAGCGCCGTTCGACTATGTCGACTACGCCGGATCGAAGGCAGCGGTCGATACCTTGGCGATCGGCCTGGCCAAGGAACTAGGTCCGGATGGCGTTCGGGTGAATTCTATTCGTCCGGGTTTCATCGAAACGGAGATTCACGCAAGTGGCGGGCAACCGGATCGCGCGCGGCGACTGGGAGCCAACACGCCGCTTGGACGTGCCGGTGAACCGGAAGAAGTTGCCGAGGCGATAATTTGGCTGTTGAGCGACGCGGCGTCCTATGTCACTGGCGCAGTCCTGGACGTTTCAGGCGGACGGTGATTTCCTACCGTCACGTGGCTCTGCCTGGCCCGCCGCGGCCCAGATGAGGGTCGGCTGCTCAGGCCGAAAAACTCGCCGTATGGTCACTGTGTCGGATCGCGGCCCCAAGGGATCAACCTGCCGGGCCGTCATAGGCCCTATGTCCTTTCGATTCTCGAACCATAGACCCGCGAGAGAATTGCGCTTTGCGTAAGCCCGATATCTTTCAGGATGTGATCGTCCAGTCCGGCAAAGCTCGCAACAGTCGGGCGGCTTGGCCGAGTGCGGAACGGGTCGAATGCCATCCGCAATCTCGAGGCCAGCGTCTTGCCAGCGCTGTTCGAAAATCCAATGGTCAGAGCAGGCATTGCAGAGCTCCATTGTTGGAACAGTTCCAATCGGGGGCACTGCTAAATCTAGATCATTCGTGTTTCCGGCGTTTTTCTGAGACACTGGAGAGATGTTTCGTTTGTTCACGTCCGCCGGCGACGGCGCCTTGGGCCGAAACAGTTGAAACAAATTAGGCGGCAGCTGAACACATATTGAAACAATGAGAACCTAATATCCGCCCTCGGAGGACTACGCGCGCGTAAAGGGGAAACGAATATGCAGCCTAATCCCATCGCGTCCACGCAAACAGGCTATGCCCTTTTTGACGCCGACAATGTTCTCGTGGACGGCAATCCGGAGATATTTGGAGGCCCCCGGCTCCATCACGAAGCGATCGAGCGGCTGGATGCCGTCGTTGCGGAAGCCCTCACATGTCTCAGAAGTTTCGATGGCCGGCCGATCGAGCCTGGCGATGCATTCGCCGAACGCGCCGCGGCGCGCTGGAAACAAACCGATAAGACGCCGGTCGAAGCGGAAACGCTGGACGGACAGTGGAAACTGCTCACGGCACATCCCAGGCCGGACGGTGGCGTTGCCCTGGTCAGCGTCGACATCACCGACATGAAGCGAGCGCAGACCGCGCACCATGAAAACGCGGAGATATTCCGCTGCATCACCGACAGTCATCCGCTGCCCGTTTGGGTGGTGGACGAGGAAAGCGGGCAAATCTTCTATGAAAGCCTGGATGCGTCAAACCTGCTTGGCCGTAAATGGGCGCCGAACGAACCGCAATTCCTGACGGATCATTTTGTGAATCCGGGCGAATTCGATGAAATCGGTTCGCTGGCCAGCAAAAGTGAGCTTGTGCGGGATCACGAAATCCAGCTCAGAAGCACAGGCGGCTCGACCGCCTGGTGCTCGACAAACTGCCGTCGCGCTGTCTATCGCGGGCTCCCTGCGCTGGTCATCGGCGTATTGGACATCACCGAGCGGAAAAGGCGCGAGGACCTGTTCGGTTTCCTGATCAAGCATCACCCGTTGCCGGTATGGATGAACGACGCGAGTTCGGGGGAACTGATACACCAGAGCAATGCTGCCGAACGGCTGCTTGGATGGAACAAAAAAGCGCAGAGCGAGACGGTGCGGCTCGGCGACTACTTTGTCGACCCCGAGAAGCACCGAGAGATCAACCGGGAGCTCTTGCAAAACGGCGTCGTCGAAAATTGCGAGGCGCTGCTGAGAAGAGCCGACGGCCAGGAATTCTGGGCAATGGGCAACCTCAGGGTTGTCGATTTCCAGGGCCGGCGAGTGGTTTTGGCGGGCATCGCCGATGTTACAAAGCAAAGGCAACGCGACGGTGAAGTCGCGGTCGCGCGGGAGATGCTCGCAAATGCCGTTGAATCATTGTCGGAAGGATTCGCGCTTTATGACGAAGATCATCGGCTGGTCATGTGCAACAGCCTTTACCGCGAGCTGAACCACTCGGTGCGGGATCTCGTCGAGCCAGGCGTGGAGTGGGCCAAACTCCTCCGCGAATCTGCCAAGCGGGGCGTGTACCGCAACGCGATTGGACGGGAGGAGGAATGGCTTGAAGAGCGAATGCAGAACCGGATCGGGTTCCACTCGCATTTCGAAGTTCCGCTTACCGACGGCAAATGGCATTCGGTATCGATACATCCCACCGATCTTGGCGGATTCGTCGTTACTCGCGCCGACATCAGCGCGCGCAAGAAGGCCGAGGCTGTCGAGCGCGACGCCACGGCGCTGCTGCAAAGAGTGCTCGATGCCTGCCCTTCGCCGATACACATGACCACGATCGAAGGAGAAACGCTCTACCGCAACCCTGCCACCAAGGATCTCTACGGAGACCGCCCGCAAATCACCGACCACTATGTCGACCCCGAATACAGCAGAATATTGGTCCAGACCCTGATGGAGAGGGGAAGAATCGACGATTTTCGGGTCCAGCAGTACGACACCGGGAACAAGGTCTTCTGGGGTTCCGTTTCCGCTCGCTTGATCGAGTTCCAGGGACGGCAGGTGATCGTGTCCAACACGACGAACATCACCGACATGATCGCCGCCCAGGAAGAAACGCGCAAAGCCAACGAGCGGCTGATCGACGCGATCGAATCTCTGGCCGAAGGATTTGCCCTTTACGACAAGCACGATTGCCTGGTGCTGGCCAACAGCAGGTACAGACAGATGCATGCCATAAGCGCGGATGTACTCGTTCCCGGCGTGAACTGGTTCGAGTTCCTCCGCGTGACCGCGGAGCGCAACCAGTTTCCGGTCCCTCGAGACAAGATCGATGAATGGCTGGCCGAAAGGGCAAGGGATCGCCGCGAGTTCCGGCAGCAGGAGTTCCGTCACACGGACGGCGGCTGGTTCTTCGTCTCGAATTGTCCGACCCGTGAAGGCGGGTTCGTAGTCACCCGTGTCGACATCACAGAACGCAAGCGGGCCGAGGAGGCTGCCAAAGAAGCGGACGCGCTGGTCCGCAAGGTGCTCGAAGCTTGCCCGGTCAACATCCAGATGACCCGCGCGCATGACGGGAAGCTGCTCTACCGCAGCCCCGCCACCATTGAACTGCTGGGCGAAGTCGCCAGCGCCGTCGACTACTATGTCGATCCTTCGGAGCGGAAGCGATATGTCCAGCGGCTGCTCGCGAAGGGACTGGTCGACGATTTCGAAACCCAGCTCAAACGCAAGGATGGTGGAACCTGCTGGTGTTCGATTTCTTCCCGGCTGATCGATTTCCACGGCGAGAGGGTCATCGTTTCCCACACCTACGATCTTACCGACCGCATCGAAATGCAGCAGGAACTCGAGCGGCAGCGCGAGACGCTGCACCAGAACGAGAAATTGTCCGCGCTCGGAGGATTGCTGGCGGGCGTCGCGCACGAGTTGAACAACCCGCTCTCGGCGGTGCTGGGGCTGTCGCTGCTGTTGAAGGAAACAACAACCGACGTCAAGACGGCCGAACGCGCCGACAAGATAAGCAAGGCGGCCGAACGTTGCGCCAGGATCGTCAAGACTTTTCTGGCCATGGCCAGACAGCAGCCAACGCGGACCTCCAACGTTGCAATCGACGACATCATTTCCGAGGCGGTCGAGGTGGCGAGCTATTCGATCAGATCGTCGGACATCGGGCTTTCAGTTCATCTTGAACCTGGCCTGCCCCCGATCTGGGCGGACCCCGACCAGCTTGGTCAGGTGCTGATCAATCTGCTTGTCAACGCCGAGCAGGCGCTGCACGGCTGGGAAGGTCGAAGGACGATAACGATTTCGACGCGACTTCACCCGAGGACCGGCAACGTGGTCGTCAGCGTGGCCGATACCGGTCCGGGAATTCCCAAGGAAATACTTCCCCGCATTTTTGAACCGTTCTTCACGACGAAAGAGATTGGAGCCGGGACTGGGATCGGACTGTCCTTCTGCCACCGGATTGTTCAATCGCATGGAGGAACCATCGAGGTGGAGTCATCCGAAGGCGGCGGCTCGACCTTCATACTTTCGCTGCCTGCTTCGGAAAGGATCGACGAACACGCCGAAATCGTCGCTGACGAGCTTCCGAATTCGACGGGTGTTGCCTGTCTGGTAGTCGATGATGAAGAGGAAGTGGGTGACCTGATCGGCGAGGTGCTCAGGCGAGATGGTTTCCAGGTCACCATTGCCAGATCTGGCGAAGAGGCATTGCGGCAACTCGAGAATCGTACGTTCGCGCTGATTCTAAGCGACCTAAAAATGCCGAACATGGATGGACGCGGATTGTTCAACCGCATTGCCAATCTCCATCCAGCCGAACTCGACAGGCTGGCCTTCCTAACAGGGGACACAATCAGCCCGGACGCGCAGGTTTTCCTGCGCGCCACGAAACGGCCGTATCTTGAGAAGCCGATCAAACCAGCCGAGCTCCGGTCGTTTGTTTTCAAGATGGTCAACAACAATACTTGACAGCTCCGTTGATTTGCATGTCACTTCAGGGGAGGCTTTCCATTAGGCTATTTGCTCGGTGGTCGATACTTTGACGACGCGCGCGCACGTTGTTGTCTGTGATGACGAACCTGATATCCGTGACATGGTGGCGGAATATCTGGAGCGTCATGGTTATGCCGTGACACCAGCCAACGCGGGTCCTGCCCTGCGTGAACTCGTTGATAGTCAGCACGTCGACGTGGTCATATTGGATATCGGAATGCCGGGTGAGGATGGCCTCTCCCTGGCGCGATATCTACGCGAGCACTCAGACGTTGCCATTATCATGCTCACCGGCTCCGCGGAGATCGTCGACCGCGTGGTCGGACTGGAGGTCGGCGCCGACGACTATATTGCAAAGCCCGTGGACTTGCGGGAGCTGCTGGCGCGGGTGAAGGCCGTGCTGCGCAGGACGTCGGCTAACGAAAGAGCTGCGGAGAAGACGAGCAGCCCAAGCCGTCGCCACGTGCAGTTCGGCAAGTGCCGCTTCGACCCGGAGGCACACACATTATACGACGCCGAGGGGGTCGAAATAGCGATCACCGCGATGGAGTTCCGGCTTCTGAAGGTATTCAGCGAACACCGCGGACGAATACTCAACCGCGATCAACTGCTAGAACTAGCCCATGACCGCGGATGGGATCCCTTCGATCGGAGCATCGACATTCGCGTTTCGCGGCTGCGGAAGAAAATTGAGGTCGATCCCTCCAAGCCGGAGGTGATCAGGACGATCCGCGGCATGGGTTATCTCTACTCTTGAGCACGCCGCCGCTCGGTCGACGCAGCCGGCCAGCCTTCGCGACTTCCGTATCACGACTTTGTGGCTCCAGGGCGATGCAGTTGCTCAACCTTTCGATTTCCGGGATCCACGCTGCGTTGCTCTGCGCTTCTACAAAAAGGTCTGGGCGCTGCAAGGCAGGGGCGTGCAGGCCCAAGCATGTCTGCTCGATATGATCCGTGCCGCAGCCGCCGGGGTGGCGAGGCTGCGGCACGTTTCTGAGCCGAGGACAAGGCCGGCACGTTGAGTGCTGGTCAGAGCAGTTCGATGCCGAGAAAATCCGGCGCTCCCACCCAGGCGGCCTTGAAGCGCGCATCCATCTCTTCGGCGTCGGCTGCCCTGCCGGTCCTGCGGAAAACCTCGCGCAGGCCCCACAACGCCCAGGCGTTGTTTGGGGTCTGCTCCAGGACATGCTCGAAGGCCGCCACGGCCGCCTCATGCTCGCCCATGGCCATGTACACCGCCCCTAGGGTCTGTCGGACCGGATAATACCAGTAGGCCGGCTCCATATAGGCGAGGCCGTCCTCGATGGCGACCGCCGCCTCCAGCTTGCTCCGAGATTCCGTGAGATTGCCCTGGTGCTGGGCGATGCGGGCCTCGACGATCAGCGCGCCCAGTTCCAGGAGATCCGGCGCGGGAAGGCCTCCGGCCATCTCAACCGAAAAATCGGTTTCGGTGGCGAGTTTGCGGATCGCGGCGATCTCTGCGCCGGCCGCATCGTTCGCTCCCGTCGCGGCAAAGGCGATGCCGCGCGCGTATCGCCACGTCGCCTCGACATAGGGCAGAGCGTTCGCCGGCGCCGGCAGCGCGAGTATGACCTTGGGATCGCTGTACTGGGCGTGGGCAAAATAGCTGGCCGCCTTGATCGGCTGCAACCCTCCCACCTTGCTGGCCATGGCGTTGGAGACCAGCGAATCGAGCTTTTTGGTGGCCTCGGCGATTGCCTCGACGTCGCCCGCCATCTGTGCGGAGGTCATCAGGAAATGCAGGTTGTGCGGATAGTAGCCGTCGGTGTAGACGCCGGGCGTGGTCTCCGGCTGGACGCCGACGCGCTCGAAATAGGCCTCGTCCGCGGCCACCGCCTTGCGGTTGATCTCCAGGCTATCCACCCACCGCCCAACCTTGTGATAGATGTGCGAGGGCATGTGCACGATGTGGCCGGCGCCGGGCATGAGGGCGGCGAGGCGGTCGGCGAAGGGCTCGGCCGTCTCCGGCGCCATGGATGCCTCGACGGCATGGATATAGAGGTGAATCGCTCCGACATGATCCGGATTGCGCGCCAGCACCCGCTCCAGTGAGGCCACAAGCCTGATCGTGTCCGGCCTTGGCGTTGCTCCGCCGTCAAGCCAGTAATCCCAGGGCATCAGGTTCATCAGCGCGTCGGCGTAGAGCGTTGCGATCTCGTCGTCCTGCGGATTGCGTTCGACTACCTTCGCCATCGCCGCGGCATAGGACTGGTTAAGGGCGCTTTGGTCGGCCGAGGAGTCGGCGCTGTAGCGCTTGGCGAGAGCGTCGATGAGGTCCTTTTCGCGGCTTGAGACGTGTTCCGCGAGCCGGCGCGCTTTAGCGGCGGCTTCGGCGGCTTTCGCAGCCGCTTCCGGCCCCATGCCGGCATTGATGTTGGGCCCGAGGACGTAAGCCTCGCCCCAAAAACACATGGCGCAGGTCGGGTCCAGCTTCTGCGCCGTCTGAAAGGCGCGCTGCGCCTCGGCGTGGTTGAACGCCCATGCCCAGCGCAGGCCCTGATCGAAATAGGCCTGAGCCAGCGGGTTGGCCGTCGTGACCGGATAGGAGTGGCTGCCGAGGTTCTCAAACAGCGGGACGTCGGTCGCGGCCTTTTCAACCGCTGCCGCCGCCTCGGCTTGGCCGTGCGGAAGGCCCGAGTCATGGGCATTGGCCGCAGACGCCAGAACGGCGGCGAGGCTCGTGCAGGCCAAAAGGTGGAACAAGGAACGTTTCATGGTTTCAGCCCGCCTTGTCTTCATGGCCGGGTTTCAGGCCGCGGACCACCGCATCGATCTCCGACCGGCTGATCCCGATATCTTTGAGGAGAGCATCCTCCATTGCCGCGAGGGTCCGTTCCGCCAGGCGACGGGCCCGGTAGCTCCGGAAAGAGCGGTAAGCCGCTCGCATTCTTGGCGTTAGCGAAGACATTGCAGTACTCCATTGATTAAGGCTGCTTCGAACAAACGGTGCTGTTTGATTTAAGCCATCCTTGTTTCAGCCGTTTTTCCGCAACGCCGGCGAATTGTTTCGTTTGTTTCACAGCTGACACAGCCGGCTGAAGGATCGTCAGCTCTGTTCTGGATGCTCCTCCGCCTAGGTTTCCCGGCGTTTCAGTTCCCAGGGAGCGGTGTGCTCACAATGCGCCGGCCAGCCACAAACTGCCGCCTATCGTCCCCGTCGAGCGCGCCTCTGAAACAAACGAAACACTCCCACAGCACTAGCGAAAAACGTCTGAAATGAAAGCGGAGTATGACAAGAAGAGCCGCGCTGATGCGGCAGATTCAACCGGCGAAACGCGAATGTCCAGAGCCCATGGCGGACAATCTGGTCTTGGCCGAGGTGTCGACGCGTCTTGCTTCAAAAGCTGAGGGTGCAAAAATGCATATGTCAATTACTTCGAACGATCTCCCCGATCGACTCCGCGCAAGCCTCATTGACCGAAGTCATCCGGCCTATGAAGAGGCTCGCGCGCTCTACAACGCCATGATCGACAAGCGGCCGCGCTGGATCGTCCCTTGCGCCGAGGTCGCCGACGTCGTCGCGGCCGTCAATCATGCCCGAGAGAAGCATTTGCTTCTTGCCATTTGCGGCGGCGGCCACAACGGTCCGGGCTTCGGCAGTTGCGACGGCGGCATGGTCATCGACATGTCGCCGATGAAACGGATCGATATCGATCCCACAACGCGCAGGGTCCTCGTCGAAGCCGGTTGCACCCAAGGCGACGTCGACCGCGCCACGAGCGTTCATGGGCTGGCGGTGCCGGCCGGCCTCGTCTCGACCACGGGCATCGCCGGACTGACTCTGGGAGGCGGCACCGGCCATCTCACGCGCAAACACGGCCTCACCATCGACAATCTGCTTGCGGCCGAGATCGTGCTGGCCGACGGCAGCGTCGTGACGGCAAACGAGAAGGAACACCCGGAGCTATTCTGGGGGCTGCGCGGCGGCGGCGGCAACTTCGGCGTCGTGACGCGCTTCACATTTCGGGCGCATCCGGCGAAGGATGTCTATGCCGGGCCGATCTTCTACGACATTGCACATGCCGCAGAGATCATGCGCTGGTACCGCGCCTTCCTGCCCGGAGCGCCGCGGGAGCTTGGGATGTTCTTCGGCATCAAGACGGTGCCTTCCTGCGATCCGTTCCCTCGCGAAATCTGGGGAAGGCGCATCTGTGCGCTGGTCAGCTGCTACAACGGCGCGGAGGAGGACGGCATCCAGGCGATGCAGCCCGCGCGCGACACGCTTCCCAAGCCGCTGATGGACGGCATGATGCAGATGCCCTTCGTCGATCTGCAGGCGCTGTTCGATCCGCTGCTGCCGAAGGGCCTGCAGTGGTACTGGAAGGGAGATTATGTCGACGAGCTGTCCGATGCGGCCATCGCCGCTCATGCCGAGCACGGCTCGAAAAGCCCGAGCGAGCTGTCGCTGATGCATCTCTATCCCATCGACGGAGCGGCTCAGGAGGTCGCTCCGGACGCCACCGCCTGGAACGCGCGGCGCGCGCGGTGGTCAATGGTCATCGCCGGCATTGATCCCGACCCGAGGAAGGCGCCTGAGCTGAGGCGCTGGGCTAGCGAGTATTGGGCAGCGGTGCACAAGCACAACCCGCATGGCGGCGCATACATCAACTTTATGATGGATGATGAGGGCGAAGCGCGCGTGCGTGCCGCCTATGGCGCCAACTATGAGCGGCTCGTCGCGGTCAAGCGCAAATACGATCCGGCGAATCTCTTCCGGGTTAACCACAACATCCGGCCCTAAGCCGGAGCTGAACCTGTCCGCCCTTGGATCGCGCCGGGGCGGATAGACCTGTGGCACGCGAAAGCCCGCGTCCCGTGGGCTATCGTGGCTTCCGCCCGCTGCTGCCCAACGCCAACGTGCTCGGCGGCTGCTGCGGCACGGACCAAGGCACATCGAGCAGATCTGCATCAACTGCCTGGAAGCGGCCTGAAAGCATTCGGGCCGGGGCACACCACAGCCAAGGACAATAGTCATGAACGGAAATTTGAGATCATATACCGTCGCACTCGAGAACGGTCTTTCGGTCCCGTGCGTGGAGCACGGAGATCCCGCTGCAACGCCGCTGCTCCTCCTGCACGGCATCACCGATAGCTGGCGTTCATTCGAACCCGTGCTATCGAAGTTTCCGGCTTCGATCCGCGCCATCGCGTTCACGCAAAGGGGACACGGGGAGGCAGCTAAACCCGCTGGCGGCTTCGCGCCAACGGATTTTGCTTCTGATGCCGTGGGGCTTATGGATAGGCTTGGCATAAGCCGCGCGGTTATCGCTGGCCATTCGATGGGCAGCTTCATCGCCCAGCGGATCGCAATCGATCATCCCGAACGAGTCGCGGGACTGGTACTTATGGGCTCGTTTCCGTCCGGCGCGGACAACGCCGCCCTGGACGAGCTTTGGCGGGAGGGCGTTTCGCAACTTGAAGATCCGGTGGGAAGGGATTTAGCATTTGAATTCCAAAGCAGCACACTTGCGCAACCGATTCCGAGTGCGCTTCTTGAAACCTTTGTTGGCGAGAGCCTCAAGACTCCCGCTCATGTCTGGAAGAAAGCACTGCGTGGATTGATTGATAGCGACAATACTCCCGAGCTTGCACTGATCGAGGCGCGAACGCTCGTAGCGTGGGGTGCAAAAGATGCATTCTTTTCGCGCTCGGATCAGGATGTACTCCTCGCCGGGATCGGGTGTGCCGAGTTGTTGATCTATGACCGGGCCGGCCATGCATTCCATTGGGAGGAGCCCGCTCGCTTCGCCCATGATATCGCGACCTTCGTCGAGACTTGCACACTGTCCCGAACGGCCGCGTAACCGCGAACTGACGCCCGCCACTACAGGAACTCCAATGTCATACCGACTGACCGCCCTGCGCCCCGTGTCAGGATCCGCTCCGCCCAGGCGCGAGGAGGCGGGCGAGATCGCCCGCCTCCTCCTTATCTCTGCCAACGGGCTGGCAGCCAAATATCTAGAGCCAACTGTCGCGGAGGTCATGAAATGGCGCGAGCGTGAGCTCCAGATGGTCACCGGCAACGTCTGCTTCCAGGCGTTGCCGGCGCTGTTCTCTACGGCTGGAATGGGGCGCGTAGCGGTAGTTTCCGTCCCCCCAAGTTGAGCCGTTCAGAGATTCTACCGCTCAGATGTCCGCAACTGACCTCGAGTCGAGCATCTGATGGAGGCGCCAGAGTCCCCAAAGGCGGACGATCGACAGCTTTGAGGTGAGGGTGACGAGATTCGTCAACGGGCGGATCCCGAAAGACGGCACCGACCCGAGGCTTTATCATTTTTTGAGTACTGCGCGGTAAGGTCCGCGTATGTGGTTGAAGACCTACTTGATCATCACCGGCATCGGCGCGTTCGTGGCGCTGACAATGCCATGGCTGGTCATCATCGGCAGTTTCCTGATCATCCCGGGGCTCATCCTCGCGTTGATGCCAACGGCCTTCATGTATGGCGTCGCCTTCGCGCTTTTCCGCATGCTGCTCGGAAGTTTCGTTTCAGGGGTTCCTCTGACCGTCATCTCGGGCGCCGCGACGCTGGCACTGTTCTGGACCATCCCCCAGCCGGGCCTCACCTGGGCGAGGGGCATGCTGGCCAGCTTGAAGGAGCCGGACATTCAGGCGAGCGCACCGATTGCGCTCAAGGGGGACATTCTGCTCGTCCGCCCGTTCGAGGGCCGTTGCGATGCATTGTGCGCGGCCTTGCTCAAGACCCCGGGCATCACTTCGGTCCGCGTCCAGACCCCTCGCGGCCATTCCAATACCTATCGCATCGTGCCGGACTCGACACCCGGCAAACGAAGCACCCTCATCGGGCATGGCCTACTGGAAGTGCGGCGCTACGATGCCTCCGATCCGCTCGCCCCTCAGCGCGCGCTGGAAGCCGAATGGAACCTGATGATGTCAGAGGGCAAGGCGCTGCTGCAAAGCGACGACGCCCCCGAACCCGACTTCACCATTGTGATCGAGGACGGCCCTGCCGTGCCCGATGCCAAGCCCAAGCCCCGATGGGGACGGGTGGATTGGTCGCTCGAACCGTCCGCACCCCACCGCAAGGCGCTCACCATCACTGACGCCGGTGAACAGGTGCTGCTGCGGCAGTCGATCCTGTCGATCTTTGCCCCGGCGGCGCCGTTGCTGATCGGGACTTCGGGCGGAATCGAGAACTTCCGGTTCGGCTGGGCGCGTCGACGGCTCGGTGACGGAAGCATGTACGACGAGGTTCCGGTCAACCGGCTGCTACTCGATCACACCAGTGTTTCGCGCGGAGTGGATATGGAGGCGGCGAAAACGAGAACGCGCGAGGAGCTTGCCAGAGCGCTCGACGATCCGCGCAAGCCGGTGAGCGATCCCGCGTTCTTGCTCGCCAATCAGTGGATGGACTCGTTCCGCGCGAACGACCAGCCGCTCGGCGAGAGCGACCGGCGTCTGCTGGTTCGCATCTTGGAGGACCCGCGGGTGCGATCCTCAGACGGGCTGTGGGCGATCATCAAACAAGTCAATGGCGACTGTGCCGATCTGCGGCGGCTCGCCGCTCGCCGCTACCTCGCGGCCACCGACAAGAAGGAGGCGCGCCACTGGATCAATGCCCTGGCCGGCCTCCCTGAGGGCGCCTACGCCGATCCTCTGCCGGAAGAGCGCGCGATTCTCGCCGATCCGGCGGTCAGCCGCTTTGCCACCGGCCTGATCAAGCGCCAAGGCGACCGCGGCGTCGATGCCGTGCCCGATCTGTTGCGGCTGCTGCGCGAGTACTCCGTCTACGATCCGGGCAAGTATGGC
This sequence comes from Mesorhizobium sp. WSM2240, assembly GCF_040438645.1. Lineage (NCBI taxonomy): Bacteria > Pseudomonadati > Pseudomonadota > Alphaproteobacteria > Hyphomicrobiales > Phyllobacteriaceae > Mesorhizobium > Mesorhizobium sp. WSM2240. Next base: position 325,727 of record NZ_CP159256.1, on the reverse strand, counting down.
TTCAGCGACCTGACCGCGGCTACCGATGCCGTGCGAAGCGGCTTTCGCCGCATTGGCCCTGCTGCCTCTTTCGCGCGGCCTGAGATCGAGCAGCTCCTGGCTTCGCCGGGTCTGGAGTACCGCTACAAGACGCTCGGCCAGGAAGAATGGGACACGCTGCTGGTCGTCCTCGGGAAGCCTGTCGAAACGCTTACCAAGCCGGAAAACCGAAGTGGTACCGACGCGAGGTACCGCGAGCGCGTCGCTCAACGGGCCGCCAGGCCTTACGATCCGCGTCGGGATTGATCGCCGAACGGAAAGAAGAGTCTTGGCGGCGGGGCTAAGTCCAGCGACAGGATGATGACGGACTGGCCCTTTCGAGGCGTCGCATGGTCTGAATGTCCGGATCGTATTCATTGTCGATCAACAGCTGCCATTCCGCTTTCCACCCAGATGGAGCCATATATAGCTGTTCCAGTTTGGGGCCGGGGAACGAACCGCTGCGCGGGAAGACGTCTGCGGTTGAGGTAGAGGGCACAGGCCCGGTTGCCGCGCGGCTTCCATCGCATCCGTCACTACGGCCTGCTTGCCGCTCCGCCCGCAAGGCCAGCCTCGCAATCGCCCGCGAACTGCTGAACGTCGCCGGGCCGCCCGCTGACGACACACCCAGCGAACCGGAGGACTTCCGGCTGCCGTGCGCCTGCTGCGGCGGACGCATCGAGGTGTTCGAACGCTGGAGGAAGCCGCGCGGACGCCTGTATTGAGGTGTTACTGAGTTCCGAAAGCATCATGCGAGTGCCTCAAGTTGCTTGTCCATCGTCGGCGGGAACCAATTCGTCTCGACACCGAGATCGGCAAGAACGATCTGCGCGGCGTTGTAGCCTGGAAGCCCTGTCACGTTTCCGCCGGGATGGGAGGCCGAACCGCACACGTAAAGGCCGTCGAGATGCGTGCGGTAATTGCCCGCTCCGGCGAAGGGCCGGCCATCGAAATATTGGCCGTTGGTGAAGGCGCCGCCGAGCGTGTCGCCTTCCCCCAAATTCGGCAACTCGCGCGCGGTATCGCGCGGGCTGCGGGTGAACCAGCGCTCGACATCGGTGGCCAGATTGGGAGCGTAGTGGATCCACTGGTCGAGCATCTGCCGCCCGACCTCGTCCTTGTACCGGTCCCAATTGTCCGGATTGCCATAGAGGTGATAAGGCACCTTCTGCCAAACGAAAGCCGTATGCTTTCCGGGTGGGGCCTGGGTCGGATCATGCCGCGTCAGGCAGGAGCCGTAGAGGATCGGCCCGGGGGGCATGATCCCGCGCTCGTGACACTCGAACATCGTCTGAAAGGTCTGAAGGTCGTCGATACCCATGATGACCATGAAGCAATCGTTGGCAGAAGGCACCTTGCGGGCAGCGAGATAGTCGGGCGGCGCCTTGAGCTTTAGGTGCAGCGACATCAAAGGGGCGACAAGATTGAACTTGAAGCCGCGCGCCTTCTCCTGCCACGCCTCCGGCACGACTTCCGGATCGAGGAACTCGAGGAAGGTCTGCGCGGGATTAAGCGACGAGGCGACGAATTTCCGGGCGCGGATTGTCCGGCCGTCCATCGTCTCGATGCCGGCCGCCCGTCCGTTCTCGACGACGATGCGCCTGATCTCGGTGTTGAGCATGATATCGCCGCCCGCTTCGCGAACGGCAGCAGCGATCGCCTTGGCAAGCCGCGCAGTCCCGCCCTTGGGCATCTGCGCCTTTGCGGGAGAGGCCAGAAGCATGGCGATGTGATGCCCGAAGCCCTTCACCCGCATATCCACTTCGCGCAGGCCGTTGAAGAAGATGAGACCGGCCTGCACGACGGGATGCTCGAACTCGCGCTGCACGAACTCGAGAGGCGATAATTGCGCCACCTCCAGTACCCTCTGGCCCGCCTTCGTCCTTGACAGCAGCGCGCGCCGCCGCTCAGCCGGCAACGGCGGCGAGGCCAGTTCGGGTCGGAGGATCTTCTGCACGATGGGAACGAACTCCTCGTACCACCGCCGCAGGGTGTCGGCATCATTCCTGCTGAACCGGGCGACAGATTCATAGGTCTTCTCGAAATCGGTCCACCACTGCAAGACGTCATGGTCCCTAGTCATGAGAGCGACGTTCATCTCGGGCTCGATCATGGTGAGTCCGTGCCGTTCAAGCTCGAGATCCCGGTACCAGGCAAGAGAGGTGACGGCCCGGCAGAAGACCGCGTGGGTGTTGTGCAGATAGCCCGGAAACTCGGGCTCCTCTTCGGTGGTCAGGCCGCCGCCGAAGAGCGGCCGTCGGTCGATCGACAGCACCTTCAACCCCGCCTTGCAGAGATAGGCCTGAGCGATCATGCCGTTGTGACCAGCCCCGAGAATAATGCCGTCGTAGGTCTCGTCCATGCTGATCCTCCCGGAGGCATCCCAACGATTCAGAAGGTTCGTGAATGCCATGAGAAACGATTAATCGAGTTGCGGACCGACGACCTCGAATCCGAACCTTTCCGCCAAGGCGGCCGCAACTGCTGGGTCATACTGAACGGTGGGAGCCTCGGCGAGGTCCTCTGCCGGGATGCCGCCTACCGCGAACATCTCCTCAAACCCGCCGGGCGTGACAATCACCAATGCCCGCGCGCCGCCGGGTTCAACCTTAAACGCGTGCGGAACGCCGCGTGGGCCCCAAACGACCGTTCCAGGACCAGCAACGAATTCCTCTTCGCCCTGGCGGAAGCGTATTCTGCCTTCGAGCACGAATATGGCCTCGTCTTCGCGGTGATGGACATGCAGCGGCGGACCAAAGCCCTCCGGGAAATGACCTTCCGTCAAGCCCAACGCGCCTGCCGTATCGGCGGCGCGAGCCTTGATGACCATCAGACTCCCCTGCCACCAGAAGCGGTCCTGGGTAGAAGCAGTCGCCGACGCCACACCGAGCATTTCTCTTTCCTCCCATACTAAAGCCGAGTTATAAGGTATCGAAATCCTGTTATGGGACTACAGTACCATAATGAACGCTCCAGTTCCATATGAATCAACCGGCCGGAAACTGCAAAAGGCGCGGACGCGCCGCGCCTTGATTGAAGCCACCCGTCAGTTGCTGGCCGGAGGAATCACGCCGACCGTTGAGCAGGCGGCCGAGGCAGCGGCCGTTTCCCGCACCACAGCCTACCGCTATTTTCCGAACCAGCGCTCGCTGCTGCTTGCTACGCATCCCGAGATCGATCTTGGAACGCTGCTCGGAGACAATCCTCCGACCGATCCCGAAACCAGAATCGACCTGGCGGTGAAGGCACTGGCGGAACTGACCGTGGAAACTGAACCCGAGTTGCGCACGATGCTGCGGCTTTCGCTCGATCCCGAGCTTGGTCCCCGTGAGCCTCTGCTGCTGAGGCAAGGACGTGCGGTCGGGTGGCTTTTGGATGCCATGGCGCCGCTAAGTGACCAAATCCCGCAGCCGGAGCTGAAACGCCTTGCTCTGGCGATCAGGGCCTCATGCGGAATAGAGGCGCTCGTATGGCTAACCGATATTGGCGGCCTGTCGCGTGAGGAGGCTGTCCGTCTAATGCGATGGTCGGCCCGTGCGCTTTTCCAAGCCGCGTTATCGGAGGCCTCTACGGCTGGACAGTCAGTTGCAGGCTCGTGAGGGTTTTTCGGGATCACTTGCCACTGGCGTTGGAAGCAATTACCGCAACAGGTAGACTGCGGCCGCGGCACGAACGTCCGCTCATGGAAAACGCCTCGAATGTCGACCTCTCGCGCAACCACGGCCTCCAGCGTAGTCGCCGGCGATGTCTGCTTGCAGGAGGCGGTAAAGCTGATCTCTACGGCAGGCATTTGGGCGCAAAGCGGAGACGGCGATCGGCAGGTTATAACCCTTCGAGGCTCTCCGGTCCCGTTCTGGCGGCTCGGAAGCGGATGTTCCCCTGCACTTAAGCTATTCTGATCCAAGCGGAAACTCGCATGCTCCGGGTCAGCTCACGGCTGTGGTCCGATGGAGAACGCCGACACCGCCGCATCCGGCAGCGATGATCACCAAAAGAAGCGCTTCACGTAGATCCGGAACGGCAACAAATAGGTGAAGGCAAATACCGCCTGCCTCCGAAGAGAGTTGTGGAAGGCGTAAGCGGGCCTGGACGTTCGTTTGCCCCACAACCGTCTTTGCGTTCATGCGGGCAATGGGTCTGGTCAACGATCACGCCACGGATTGCATCATACTCGCTGGCATGGCCGAAATCCCTGGTTCTTCTAGCCTCGTCTCGCCGAACTGTTGTGCCATCTTGACAAGCGCCACCTTCACCAGGGTGCGCGACTTGCGGACCAGCATTTGTTCCAGCCATGAACCCTACCCATGGCATTCAAATCAGCCAACTCTTCCTATGGAGCATTGGCCTGTGCGGCCTCGCCCATGCCGACGACGTCCCGCAGTTGGTTCCGGTCGAGATCGTTCCTGCTGTTGCGCCGCCTGCCGTTGAGGCTCCGGCATCATCGACGCCTCCCGCTCGGCTTCGCATCAGAAGCGGCATTATCGAGATCGAGCTTGGCGGCGGTGCGCCTCCGCATCGACCGCGGAGTCGACGCCGAAGCGCTACCGCGTCTTCTGGACACGCTTGGGCCTATTCCCGACGCCGCCGCCGAGTTGCAGCTGCCAGCACGTAGGGCATCGTGCTGGAACCAACGCCAGCCGGCGCTGTTGCTCATCGATGTTCGACGGATTCGTATTGCAAACGGTCGAGTTGGTGGACGCTACGCTGCGCGTGCGCCACGGGGGATCGGGCCCTCCTCTTCTCCTCCTTCACGGTCACCCCCGCACCCACGCCACCTGGCATCGGGTGGCGCCGCTGCTGGCAGAGCGCCACACCGTGATCTGTCCCGACCTGCGTGGCTTTGGCCAGTCCTCGATTCCTGCGGATACACCGGATCATTCGGGATCATCCAAACGCGCGAAGGCCCGCGACTGCGTGGAACTCATGGCACATTTCGGGTTTGAGCGGTTCGCGGTCGCCGGCCACGACCGAGGCAGCTATACGGCGTTCCGGCTTGCGATGGACCATCCGGCTGCCGTCTCAAACCTTGTCATTCTCGATGGCGTCCCGATTGTTGAGGCGCTCGAACGCTGCGACGCCCGCTTTGCCACTGAGTGGTGGCACTGGTTCTTCTTCGCCCAACCCGAAAAGCCGGAGCGTGCGATTATGGCGGATCCGATCGCTTGGTACGGTGGTTCTCCTCGCGCCATGGGAGAGGAGGCCTATGGCGATTATCGCGCGGCCATCACCAATCCTGCCGTCGTGCACGGCATGATCGAGGACTATCGCGCCGGTCTGGCGGTCGATCATCTGCATGACAAAGCCGACCGCGACGCAGGAAAATGCGTGGAATGCCCAACGCTGGTCCTCTGGTCACTGCGCGACGACCTCGAAAAACTCTATGGTGATGTGCTGTCGGTCTGGCGCCCGTGGACGACAGTGCTTGAAGGCCATGGCATCGACAGTGGCCATCACATGGCTGAGGAAGCGCCACAGCTCTTGGCGGACGCGATCGCAACATTCCTCGCGAGAACGTAGGTCGACGTTTCCGGCGTCGAGTCGGATCAACAGTAATAGAGCGGCCGTCTTATGACTTTCATCCAAGTCGCACCGTGGTCGTCATCCGCCGATACGGAAATCTCTAGGGCATTGCCTGCTGGAGCTCGGATCGTCTGGCTGTGCCTGCATCAGCGTGGCTGCACCTGCGCTGTCCAGCGCCAGCTGATCCGCTCGACTTCGAGGGTGAAGAGATTGTACTCATCAATGAGGGATATCGGCGGCCCGCGCTTGATATTGACAAGGCACTCCGTGGTCGGGGCTCTGCAGTGCATGCGTCAACAAAAGGCGGCGCTCATTCGGTCTGCCGATGATGGCTAGCGTTCGCCATTGATAACCTTCGGGTGAGGATCAGTTGTGGTCGTATTGGCAAGAGGATCCAGCGCCCCGGTCGGAGGCTGCGCTTCGCTTTGCCGCCAGGGACAGCGGCATCACAGCCGCCAGGATCAGCGCGACCGTACCGAGCGCAATTGTGATGCCAAAGTGCTCCGCCACAAAGCCGAGCATCGCCGGTCCGACGAAAAAGCCGGTGTAGCCCATCACGCTGACCGTGGCGACGGCGCTGCCGCGCTTGGCCGGCGCGGCCGCGCGACCCGCCATACCGATCGCTGACGGTGCGATGATCGAAATGCCCGCTGCGGCCACGAACAGCGCCGCCAGGGCGGGCATGATCGCGGAGCTCGTCGCAAAAATGGCGACCGCCACTGTCGCGACCAGCGCCGACGCTATGATAATGGCGTATTCGCCGATCCGCGCGGTGAGGAAATGGCCGCCGACCCGCCCCACGAACGACGCAAGGCCGATCGCTGCCGGCCCCAGCGCGTCAATTGTGGGGGCGGCCGCGAGGGAACGTTCCAGGTGCAGCGCGCTCCAGGATTGCAGCCCGTTTTCGGCGAGGAAGGCGGCGAACACGATCCCCCCGAAAAGTACCACCGGCAGGCTCAGAATGCGACCTGCCGGCACTTCTGGCTCCGGGTCGCGAAGCGGCGATGGCGGCCGGGTGACGGCACAGACCGCTTGCGCCAACATGATGGCCGCCACCGCGCCAAGGATGGCGGTCGGGCCGATCCCAATACTGCGGGCCAAGCCCGTCGAAAGCGCCGCGAAAAGATAGGCCGCCGAGAAGAGACCGTGCGCAAGATGCATGAAGCCCGCCTTCTCCCGGCTTTCGAGCTCGCTGACCCGTACATTCCCCATTATGTCCATAAAGCCGGAGGCCGCACCGACGACGAGAAGCGCGGCACCCAGCTCGATCGGATCATCAGCCAGCGTGGGGAGCATCGCGGCGATGCCAAACAAGGCGATGCTTGCCGGCAGCAGCCATGGCCCGAGCCTGCCGACCAGCTGGCCGCCGAGCATCATGGCGGGAATCGCGCCTACCGCGACGCAAAGCAGGGCAGAGCCGAGCGCTGCATCCGACGCGCCGGCGTCGAACTTCACGCGCGGGATCAGGGCGTGCCACGCGCCCCAGAAAACACCCATGGCAAGGAATGCCATGACCGGCGCGCGGATCGTGCGGAGATTGGCCACCAGGGACATGGCTCAGGACATCCATTGGGGAGAACTCGAAAGCGACCATTGGCGGTGATCGCACAAAGTTTCAGGAGGCGCACTTCAAACCTTCAAATCAGCGACTATAGCGCGCGCTCGTTCGTCTCGCTCGCGGCAGAAGCCGATTTTATCCGCATCACGGTCGTCGAGGCGCCCCACCTCACTGGCGGAAATATCCGTCGCAATCCGGTCAATCAAGACGATAGTTCAGGCGGGATGCTCAATGGTTGAAGACAAGATCGGGCACGAAGAGAACGATTGACGGCACGAAGACCAGAAGCAGCGATACGAAAGCGATCGCGGCGAACAGAGGCGCCGATTCACGGGTATACTCGCCGACCGGCACCTTCAGAATGGAGCAGACGGTATACATGGCGGCTCCGACGGGCGGGGTGAAGTTGCCGATCGTCGCAGCGACGACAAACACCACGCCGAAATGAACCGGATCGCCGCCAAAGTCGCGGATCAGCGGCAGGAAGATCGGCGTCAGCATGATAATGAGCACAGTCGCATCAATAAAGAAACCGCAGATCAGGATGAAGAATACGATCAGCATCATCACTCCGTTGAGGCTGTCGGTCACGCCAAGGATCGCATTGGAGACGACCTCCGGGATGCGCTCCAGCACGATGCCGTAGCTGAACACTGCCGACAGTGCGATGAGGAACATGACGGCGCCGATGTCGGAGAGAGTTCCCTCCAGCGCCTCGCGGGCAGGCTCCATCTTAAGCTTGCGATAGATGAAGAGGCCGATGAAGACGGCGTAGATCACGGCGAATGCTCCGATCTCCGATGGCGTGAAGACACCCATCCTCAGGCCGGCAAGCAGGATGACCGGAAAGAGCAGGGCCCAGATGCCGCCGGTCAACGCGCTGCCGATCTCCCGGGCCTTCGGGCGGGTCTCGCGCGCGGGAGGATAGCCGCGTCGTCTCGCGACAAGGGAGACGGTGGCCGCGAGTGCTGCCCAGAGGAGGAACGCCGGGACGAAACCGGCCGCGAACAGGCGTCCGATCGAAACCTGCCCGATCGTGCCATAGATGATGAAGCCGAGCCCCGGCGGGATGATCGGCGTAAGCACCGAACCAAACGAGAGAACTCCCGCGGCGAAGCCGCGTGAAATGCCGCGCCGGATCATTTCCGCGCCGAGTATCCGGCTCTGCATGGCCGCGTCGGCGATCGCCGAGCCGGAGACGCCGCCCATCAGCACCGCCAGCGCGAGCGACAGCTGGGCGAGGCCGCCTCTTAGGCGGCCGGCGATCACCGCAGCGAGGTTGAGCAGCTCTTCCGTGATGCCGGACTTGTTCATGAAATTGCCGGCCATGATGAAGAGTGGGATCGCCAGCAGCGCGAAGTTCTGCGTTTGCGAGACGGTTTGCTGGATGGGTATGGTGAAGGGCAGTTCCGGATGCTGGAGGAAGAACAGCGCTCCCGATATCCCGATCGCAAAGGCAACGGGCATGCCGATCAGGATCAGGACAACGAAGGCGACAGCGACGACCAGCATTGCGGCGCTCACATTACCGCAGCGGACAAGGGCGGCTGCCTGGCACGGAAATGGTCGAGAAGCTTGAGCAAGGTCGTGATGAGCAGCAGGGTCGCGCCGACCGGCAGACTCATCGTGATCCATGAATAGCTAATCGACGGAATGCCCTGGAAGCTGCGGGCCCGGCTGATCCAGGACAGCCAGGTGCCTGCATAGATGACGTACATCAGGAAGGCGCTGATCAGGAGGTGGTTGACGGTGACCAGCGCCTTTTGCACCGCGAGCGGGAGGTGCTGTATCAGGATGTCGATCGACATCAGGCCGTCACGCCGCCAGGCGATGTCGGCGCACAGGAAGCAGGCCCACGCAAAGAAGCAGGTGGCGAAGTCGATGGTCCAATTGAGTGGGTGGGCAAGCAGGCGCGCAATTCCGCCGCTGAAGATGAGCAAGACCATCATCATCAGCAGGATAGCGGCGGCGACGGCTTCGATCTTGCCGACGGCATTGTGAAATGTACGCATGCTGCCCGTTCCGGTTAGACATCAAGACGCGGACGGCCGTTGCGGGCCGTATGCATCGCTCTAACGCCCCATCTCCGCATCGAGCGCCTTCTTTGCATCGGTGATGCCTAGCGCTTCGTAGGCCTTCTCGCCTGCCTTGCGGAAGGCGTCGAGGTCGATGTCCGTGACGACTTCCATGCCCTTGCTCCGCAGATCGGCTTTGATCTGGTCATTGATCGTCGCGATCTTCTGGGAGGTTTCGCGGCCGGCCGTCCTGCATTCCTCGGTGAGTGCCGTCTGGTGCTCGGCCGGAAGGTTGTCGAACCACTGCGAGGAGACCACCTGAAAGTTGATAAGCAGGATATGGCCAGTTTCGTTTGCGTATTTCAGCACCTCGTAGAAACGACCGGCCGGAATGTTGGCATAGACGAGCTCGACGCCGTCGATCGCCTGCTGCTGGAGGGCGGGATACATGTCGCCGAAAGCCATCGCGACGGGCGCCGCGCCCAGCGCCCGAATCGACTCCTGCCAGATCGGTGCAGGCGGTGTTCGGATGCGCATGCCTGAAAGATCCTCTGGCGCGCGGACCGGCTTGTTCGTGAAGAAATGCCGTAATCCCTGCACCCAATCGAAGCAGACGACCTTGAGACCATGCTGCGTCGCCAGCTCCTCCTGCCACGTCTTGATCGTCGGAGAATCGGTGAGTTTCCACACTTCCTCCAGCGAATTCGCGAAGTAGGGACCGTTCATCACCGCGATGCCGGGAATGTAATTGCCGAGCCTGGCCGAATCCGTGTTCTGCCCGATATTGGCGCCTTGGCGAATCTGCTCGATGATGTCCTCCTCGACGCCGAGCTGCGCGCTATGGAAGACTTCGATCTTGAGCCCGCCGTTGGTGCGATCCTCCACGCGTTTCGCCCAATCCATGAAGCCTTCGTGATAAGGCTCCGTCGGCCCCAGGACATGGTTGAAGCGCAGTGTGTTCTCCTGCGCGACGGCCGGCGTGCTGCAGACGATGCCGAGGGCGAGCGCGGTGGTGAGGCCGTTCAAAGCTTTCATTCCTGTCATGTTCTCCTCCTTGTTGAATTATTGTCGTCCTTTCCGGCTGGCGCCCGACCCCTTAAAAATGGCAGCGCCAGGCCGTACCGATGCGCCAGCCGACGAAATGCCTCCTCGGTTTCGGGGTCGATGGGAATGCCGTCGCGCGCGCGGCGCTCCGCCTGCGCCCATTCGCGGTCGCCGGGCGCCATCACCTTCTCACCCGCGCGCGCGGGTGAGTTTCGCAGCATTTCGAGATAGCGATGCATGCCGTCGTCGAATCTCGCGCGGTCTACGAAGGCTTCGGGCCTCAGAGCCATCATGAATGCGCCGAGCTTGCGGGGTGTGGAGATGTCGAGGCCGCTCATTGGTAGCAGCTCGGCGCTGAGCTTCATGCCCGAAAGCACTGCGCTAAAAATTTCCGCTAGTCCGGCAAGGCCGGCGCCCTTGAAGCCGAATTCGCCGCCGAGCGGCGCCAGCATCTTCACACGTTCGGGATCGTCCGTGTCGAAACCGTCCGCCGCCGAAGCAATGCCGCCCGGCAGGCGCTGGCGAAGCGAAGCATAGAGTTTGACTCGGTTGTAGGGGATCGCGCTCGTCGCCAGGTCGAGGAGCCAGGGGCGATCTCCCGCGACCGGCACTGCGCAGGCAATCGGGTTGGTGCCGTGGAAACGGGCAGCGCCACCGTGCAACCGCACGAAACTGTCGGAGTTGCAGAATGCAAGGCCGATCAGGCCCGAATCTGCCGCTTCCATCGCGAAGGCGCCGGCGGCTCCGAAATGCGAGGAATTGCAGATAGAGACGGCGCCGACGCCGAACTTTCTGGCCAACCCGATTGCGTGTTCCATCCCGCGATAGGCGCCGAGCGCGCCGTGGCCGTCGTCGGCGTCGAGCGATGCGACGGCGCCGAACCCGTGCGAAATGCGCACTGACGGACGCGGGTTGACGCGCCCGCCTCCGATGACGCGCACGTAGTGGTCGAGCAGCCGCACGCCGTGGCTGTCCACGCCAAGCAGCGAGCCGTGCATCATTGCCTTCGTCGCCGCGTCCGCAGTCGGCTCGTCGGCGCCTGCGGCCAACAGCGCGGACCTGCAGAAGGCCTCGGTCGGGCCGCTCATTGCCCGAACGACTGCATCTTCCGTCAAGTTCGGCGCAGGGTGGCTCACAGCGTCTGGCCTCCGTCCACCGCCATGACGGTTCCCGTCGTAAAGGCTGACTCGTCGCTGGCGAGATAGATAGCCGCCGCCGCAATCTCCTCGGGTTTGCCAAGCCGGCCCATCGGCTGCCTCTCGATAAACAACCGCCGTGTTTTCTCAGGGTCAGCCGTCGCCCCGATACGCTCCTCCAGCGAGGGCGAGGCAGTGGTGCCTGGGCAAAGCGCATTGCAGCGCACCCCGCTCGTGATGAAGTCGCGCGCTACCGCCTTCGTCAGCCCGATGACTGCCGCCTTGCTGGCGCCGTATGCGGCCCGGTTCGCCACGCCGGTGATGCTGGAGGCAACGGACGCGACATTCACGATCGAGCCTGAACCGCGCTCCAGCATGTCGGGAAGCACAGCGCGGATCGTGTGAAACATCGAGGTGACGTTCTGATCGAAGCTCCTGGACCAGTCGTCCTGGTCCGTATCGAGTATCGTGCCGTTGTGGACCCATCCGGCGCAGTTGAAGAGGATGTCGATCCTGCCGGCATTTTCCGCCGCCTTTCTGACGGCCGCGGCATCCGTCACGTCCAGCGCGAGCGGGTGGATGCGGCCTGACAACCCCGGGAGGTCGTCCATCTTGGCGAACGTTCTGCTCGCCGCGACCACCAAGGCGCCTTCCTCCGCGAACGCAAGTGTGACGGCGCGGCCTATGCCCTGGCCTGCACCCGTCACGAACGCGCGTTTGCCCGCAAGGCGGCTCCCCATGGGCGTGCTCCTTCGCAGCTGGCGTCCTTGTCTATATTAGACGGTACTGTGTGTACACTAGACATCCTCTCAGCCGCTTGGCAAGTTTAAAGAACGTCGTCGATCACGTTGCGGTGCAGTCGGCCGCCGGCCATTGTCCTGAGGAGATTCGGCAAGGGAGCATTAAATGGTGAGAAGAGCCGCCGCTCGCGACAGCGAAACGGAACCCGTAGCCGGTTCGTCCCCGCGGCTTTACCAGCGCCTGTTCAGGATACTTGCCGGCCAGATCGACCACGGAACGCTGCCCGTCGGGGTGCCGCTGACGGAGACTTCGCTCGCCGCGCGTTTTGGGATCAGCCGGGCGCCGGTCCGGCGCGCCCTCACGGAACTCGTTGAGGCAGGGCTGGTCGAAAAGGCCACGCCTAGGGGATATGCGGTCAAGAGCGATCGCAAGGCAACAAGCACCGAATCCTGGCATGACGAAAAGGGCGAAACTGCGGATCGCAAACTGGTTTCGATGCCGAGCTGGGAGCGGATCTATGGCGACGTGGAAAGCGAGATCATCGCGCGGATATCATTTGCCTCCTGGCGCGTGAACGAGGCCGAACTCGCTCGCCACTACAGGGTGAGCCGGACCGTCGCCCGCGACGTGATCGGGCGCCTCCAGCAACGTGGCGTGGTGCAGAAGGACGACCGCTCACGCTGGTTCGCGCCGGGCCTGACGCCCGTTCACGTCGGAGAACTTTATGAGTTGCGCTGGCTGCTAGAGCCGGTCGCGCTGATCAAGGCCGCGCCGAACATTCCAAAACCCGTTCTTGAGGAAGTGCGAGACAATCTCCTCGAGGCAATCGCGCATGCTTCCAATGTGACCGGTACGACGCTCGACCACCGGGAGCACGACCTTCATGTTGTGTTGCTCGGCTACTGCGGCAACCCGACTCTGATGCAGGCGATCACGCTTCATCAGTCGCTACTGATCGCGCATCGGTTCCTCTACCGCTGGACCTCGCGGCTGTTCGAGACGGAGCCGTTTCTCCCCGAACATCTGCAAGTGCTCGACCGGCTGAAGGCGGGGCATGTCAAGGACGCGGCAAAGGCGCTTGAAAGCCACCTTAAGGATTCGCGGGAGCGTGCGATCGCCCGTATCGAAGTGATAGCCAGCGGCTCGCAGCCTGACCCGCTCAGCTATCTGGAGCGGGTTTCACTCTCCGGAACCGAAAGAGCTCACAATTCACAGGCGGTCGGCTGGAACGGTGGTCGCGGTCTTTTCTAGTCCGATCTTGCGCCGAAGGGTGGCGACTTCCCGTGAGCCGACGTTCCTCAGCCGACGTGCCTTCCCGACAGCTGACATCCAGCGGGACCGCAATTCCGGACCCAGAACGGTCGTTTCCATATGGACATGCCGCCCGTCGAACACGATCAGTCGTATCACGCTATTGTTGCGCTCGCGGAGTCGCCGTTCCGCTGTCTCCGCCATCCGATGACGATCCCTCGCGCAAAATTGGGAGCCTAGCGTTTCTCCTTCCTCCCTTGGGCTACGGAGGACGACTCGGCTGACTCCATTCCGTTTACCTAGTCTGCTGCGGCCCGCAGCTCTGGTCCGATGCGGCCTGGCAGAAGTCCTCGGCTTTAGCTTGAGAGCCCAACGAAATCATCACTCCGGATTTCTAGGGTCACGCGTTGCGAGATCGATTGTTTTCCAAGTAATGTTTTGCAAGTATTGATTTACGTGCAACTTGCGCGGCGGGACGTCTCCAATCCCGCCGACACAAAGCCGCTCGATGGCCAGGGACGACACGACAATATCCTGGGCGTAACGCCCACGGATCGTGGCTCACCTCTCGTGAGTTCCCAACGTCCGGCCTTGCGGTGCGCAGCCGCCCGCGCCGGACCTGACCGCGGGAGGTTTTAGCGTGGCAAAAATTCACTTCGACGCATTGTGCGCCGGTGACGCAGGCAATAGCAATCTAACGGTCTGGGAGCTGGCCGATCCCGAGGCTGCGGCCTTGGCCGCGCTTGATATTTATGGATCGAGCGCGGCGACTGCCGCCGCTTGGTGCGCATTGACAGCCCATTTCGACGGCCGCGAAGGCGATTATCGCTTCTGGTGCCGAGTGTTCTCGAAACTAGGCGACGGTGCTCCCCCTTGAAGACGGTCAGCGCTTGAGGATCTTGCTTAGGAACAGCCGCGCGCTCGTTGCACGGCTAGAGCACGCGACAAAGCCTGCTCTCGGTGGGCTGGGAGGCCAATTCAACCGCGGCGTCTACTCGGTTTTCACCGCACGTAACAGATGGCCTTCCGCCATAGTCATCTATCGCAACCTGTGACGTCGCCACCCCCGTCTAATCGGTCGATGTCACTTTCCAATCACGATCGCTGGACCTTGCACGTATGCCCCGGCGCATCCCACTGCCGCCAGCGCAGTGACATCACTCGCAACAGGCACACAAGGGTAATAACTGGAGTCGCACACTTGGGCGGGCACAAATGCACTCGCAAAACAGCGCAGCGACTATAACCGATCGACCATTCATATTCTCCTTTCACCTGCGCAGGTGATCGGGAGAGCCTGTCGGTTTCTTGCATTTGGCGCAAACGCCGTTCCCTACATGCTGATATTTTTCATCATGCGGCGGTCGCGCCCGTCCCGATACACTCGCATTAGTTGAGATTTAGAGTGCAGGAAGGTTGCCGGCCCCAACAACTTTCGTCCGGCAGAGCTGTGCACTGGGGAGGGACAACCGCCGGGTCCGGGCCGTCCGGAGACTGGATATGTGAAGCTTTTGTGTCGATCCGGCAAAAAATATGTCGTTTCCGTAACGAACCGTTTGCTAGGCCGTTTTTTCTGCACATCGCGGCCCGACGCTAGAGCCGGGACAGCCTTCCCGACGAGCCGAAGCCTGCTATAAGGTGACTAGGGAAATCCCCTTAGCGCATCTATCACGGGGCCGGATGAAGACCATCTCCAATCAATTGCCGGAGCACAAGCAGGAGCTGAATTCCTGTCTTTCGAAGGGGTAGATGGGGAATGTCTTCAGCGATTCTTGATACTCTTCGCACTGCCACCGATACGGCCACTGCCGTCGAGGTCGTTCGGAATGCATTCAATGTGCACGCCGTCTACCATCTTGCGAATACGCCGACCGGCAACGTCGATTCCCCATTCGTGCGAACCACATATCCGGCCGCCTGGGTTTCAAGGTATCTGCTGGGAAGTTACGTCAAAGTTGACCCGATTGTCAGAGCCGGATTGGAGCGCGTTCTTCCGTTTGACTGGTCCGAAGTGAGCGTGACCCCAGAAGCGCTGCCGATGATGCGGGACGCCGAGGAGCATGGTCTCGGCACTTCCGGTTATACTATTCCAGTGATTGACCGGCTCGGGCGCAGAGCGCTGTTTTCTGTCAACGCCACGTTCAGTGGGGAAGATTGGCGTGAATTCATCCAGGCCAACCAGGCCATGCTGATCGAGGTTGCACATGTTATTCACCAGATCGCGCTGAGAGAAATCTACGGCGACACCGAACCGCCGCGGCTCACCGCG
The DNA here is from genome assembly GCF_040438645.1 of Mesorhizobium sp. WSM2240. NCBI lineage: Bacteria > Pseudomonadati > Pseudomonadota > Alphaproteobacteria > Hyphomicrobiales > Phyllobacteriaceae > Mesorhizobium > Mesorhizobium sp. WSM2240. Next base: position 310,175 of record NZ_CP159256.1, on the reverse strand, counting down.
CGCGAGCGCGAGGTTCTGACCTGGACAGCGCGCGGCAAGGACTACAAGGCCATCGCTCAGATTATCGGGATCTCGCACCACACCACGAAGGCCTATTTGAAGTCAGCGCGCTACAAACTTGATTGCACGAGCAATGCGCAGGCCGTCGCCAAGGCAACTTCGCTGCGGCTCATTTCCGATTAAGAACTACCCCCATATGGGCGTGCCTCTCTGGGCAAGCCCATATGGGGAAATATTCAGACTCCAGGTTCTGAGTCACCCTTTTGCGCATCACAGCGTCAAAAGGGGCTGCCATGATCATCGTAATACAGGCACATGAATATCGGCTGCAAAGCCATCTGCTCGACCAGATGTTCCGGCTTCGGAAGAAAGTCTTTTACGACAAGCTCGGCTGGGATGTTTCGGTTCGCGGGGAGTGGGAGCGCGATTCCTATGACGAGCTGGGACCGGCTTATCTGCTTTGGGTCGATCGCGAGGCTAGGGTGGTCTATGGCGCAATCCGGCTTCTGCCAACCACAGGCCCAACACTGCTTTACGATGTGTTTCGCCGGACATTTCCTGACCGTGTTGATCTCGTAGCTCCGGGCATTTGGGAAGGTACCCGGATGTGCGTTGATGAGGCGCTACTGCAACGCGATCATCCCGGCACCGAAGCGGGACATGCATTCTGCCTGCTGCTGTTGGCGCTGTGCGAAGTGGCCTTGGCGCACGGTATCCACACGATGGTGTCAAACTACGAACCGCATCTCAAACGCATCTATCAGAAAGCAGGGGCAGAGCTCGACGAGCTCGGCCGAGCAGATGGGTACGGGATGCGGCCCGTATGCTGCGGCGCTTTTGAGGTGTCGAAACGCATTCTCACGGCTATGCGGAAAAAACTTGGGGTTAAGGAGGCCCTTTACCAAGGCCCGGGCGGGGAAGTTCGCACGAAGGCGGTGCAGAACTGCCCCAGGGACCGAGCAAAGCACTGGCGCCGCGGTGCCGGGCGGCTCCTGGCGAGGGATGACCTGCTTGCCGAGGCTTAGGGCGATGCGGTGATAGACGACAGCAAAGGCGAGGGGCGGCACCGGGATGACACGCCGGCCAAGGTTAGACCATTGATCCTGATTGCGTCGCAAGATCTGGATTTTTATCTGATGCTCGACCACATTCTACGAGCGGACGACTTCCGCACGGCACTGATGGATGGCGCTGACGAGCGCGCCAGGTTCTCAGGCGAAAACATTTTCGCAATCATTCTGGATTGCCGCGCCGACTCTTCCTTTGCCGCAGATACATACCGGCAGTTGAAGGACGATGCTGCGATGCGGAATATCTTGTCTATCGCACTTTTAGGACCTGGAGCGGAACAGCAGCATGTGGAGCTCTTGAAGCTCGGTGTCGATGAGAGCTTTGTCCGGCCGATAGCGCCCGCAAGGCTGCTGCTTTCCCTGCGCGCGCGACGATCAGGAGTGCGGCCCGGCTATACCAGCCAAGAGGGCAGGAAGCCTCTGGTCTTGGGTGACCTCGAAATGAGCCTAGAAACCTATCGTGTGCACCGCGACGGCAAAGAGATTCATCTGGGACCGATCGAGTTCAGGCTGCTGCGCCATCTGATTAAGAATCCGGGCCGCGTTTTCAGTCGCAACGAACTCATTGCCTCGGCTTGGCCAAAGGGAGTGCATGTCAGCCCCCGCACGGTCGATATGCATATCAGTCGACTACGAAGCTCCCTGACGCGCGTGTCGAAGGGCGACTTGATCCGCACGGTGAGATCAGCTGGCTATTCGCTCGAGGAACCGGAATCCTGCTGAAATCCAACGGTGGTCCGTCACTGCGCTGGAAGATGGTGCGGAGCTTGGAGTCCAGTCAGAACAGTCGAAGCTCGCATGGGCTGTCGGCTCTCGAAACGGAGAGACATCATGTTGGATCGCGCCAAAGATGTGTCTGGCTCTACTGCCATGGCTCGTTGCATCGAGCGGCACCGGCGCTGGCGCGCGGTCGTCGCCGGCCTTGCACGGAACGAGGCTTCCTCCAGTAGCTGGACCGTCCGCAGCATGGCAGCGGGGCTGGGTCTTTGGGTTACTCGACCTCTGGAGAGATGGTCGCGGCGGCGCCTCATCCACCGGAAGCCCGCTGACGCTCGAGAGGCTGAACAGAAAGTCCTTTACCTGATGGCCGCGACTATCGCGCGGACCATGGAACTCAACCCCGATGAGACCGCCGCGCTCGGGGCAAGCGTCAAGGATTTCAGGACGGAGTTGAGGGACTTCCTGAGGGCGCATTGACCACAGAATTGCGCTGGAGCCTTCAGTATAGGATAGCCACCCATCCGTCTGGCGATTTCGAAAATCCGACCAGCCTTTCAGCAGGGTCTGCGGTAGGTCCCCACAAGACCCGGGACATACAGACAGCGCCGGGGCCGATGGTGTCCTCGTCGCACTGCCCCAGAGTGAGTTGCACGTCCGGAAACGTTTCGCCCTTGGCCTTTCGGAAAGCCGCCTGCGCTTCCTCAGCCGACGGTATCTCAATGCCGGATGCCTGGCACAGCGATGGATCGGTCGCGATGGCAGCCTTGATCTCCGCCAGTCTCGTTTCCGCGTTGGCGGCATCAGACGAGATCACCCGTTTGTCCCCTGTGGTGGCTATGACCGCTGCCGTCGCCAAAGCTCCAACGAGTGCTCCTACCACACCGACTACAATGCTTTCGGCCGATACTGCCATTTGGGATCACTTTCTAAGGTTGAACCAGTGACGGGTGGTGATCCCGTCCGCGTGTGTGATGTCGAAGTAGTAGGGATTTTTTCGCAGAGGGCGCGGCATCGAAACCGTTCGCTGGCAATCATCCCGGACACGGCCGCCGCACGTGGTTCTGGTCTGCGTGCAGAGATTGGGTTCGCCTCGTCCATTGTGATCGCTGTCACTGTGGCCGACACTCCAGCCCCCGGGACATTCGTCATAAGCTTCGTGGCCCGGTTTTCCGGTGCCCGCCTCGGGGCAGGTGGGCCAGGAAAAATTCCAATCTCCCATCGCCGAGATCAGCCGATACATGGGCGGGTGGCAGGCCGGTACCCCGCGCCACGACGGGTTCGAAGACGAGGCGCACAGAAGCACCTCGCAACCCCATTCGCTTGCATGAGCACGATCGATGGTGGAACACCACGTTGCGGCGAAAAGCACAGTCGCGATTGTGGTCAGCTTCGCAAGACACATCGAAGGTCTCCAACGGTGAGGCTATCGGTCCGTCCGCCGCGGACGCTTTCGGGCGTCTTCGAACGGCGGCGAAATCTCGCTCTCGCGCTCAGCAAGCAGGTTGAAATCCGCGATCGGCCGGCGCGCCAGCGTCCGGTCGATCGCCTTCGCGCGCCATTCGTCCATGTCGAGGACGTACGTTGCCCACATGCCATGCCGGGCGCTCATCGCGTAGCGCTGCCAATGTTGATACTCTGACGGGGCAGGGGAGGCGGGTTCGATACGGGCCCAGCCGACGCGCAGCATCTCGAGTGCAAGATCACGTCGGCCGGCGGTGCAGCGCCCGACAAGCTGGCTATCGCCGTCGCGGAATTGGACGGCGCATTTCACGGTGGCGCTGCCGGCGATCCGTTTGAGCCACGCTTTCGCCAAAGGACCGCAGGGTACCGGCTTGGGGATCATGGTCTCTCCGTACCGCCTTGGATCGTAGGACCATTGCGGCAACTCGCACGCATCGAGCGAGGCGAGCCGGACCATATGACCGGCATGGGGAAACCAGAGCGTCCGCCCATCGATGACCGAAACACGCCCGGAAACAGTCGAAGGGATGCCGGTATTTGCTTTTGACGTGCGGTAGGCGATAGCTTTTCCAGAGTCGGCCGCCATATCGGCCGAATGAGCCAAACCGGGCAGGGCGGTTGCGAGCAGGACTGCCAGGCCAGGTCGGATAACCGGCATCGTCATGGCGCAGTCCTCCTTTGGCCAGCAGACTGGCCAAGCAGGATCGCGGGATGCTGGACATCGTCGAACTGCCAAAGGCCGGCGCCCTTTTCCCGCGCGGTCTGTTCCACGACGGCATAGGCTGGGTGATACGGCAGACCATTTGCGTCGAGTGAGGCGAACGCGAAGCCGGATGAGATCATCAGACTGGCAAGGTCCAGCCTATCAGACCCGATAACCACGAAGCAGGAGACAAGGACCGTGTCGCGCGATCGTGCGATGCGCGCGCATCGGGGTTTCGCGTCAGCGACATAGGCGGCAAGAACGGCAAGCGAGGCTTCTCCACAGTCACGGCGGAAGCCGAACCTGTCGGTGTAAAACGTTCCGCGAAGACACGCCTGTACACCATAGAGCCGCAAGCGTGTGCCTCCGTCGATCCAGCTGTCGCCGCTTTCGAGCGTCACACCGGGTTGTAGGTCGAAATATCCTTCCGCGGCGCTCGCTGGTGCGGCGGCGATGGCCAGCAACGGAAGAAGGGCAAGGCGTCTCATTGCCCCGCGAACCTCGGATCGGCCCACATCCCGTAGCCAAGTCGGCCGATCTTTTCAGCCTCTTGCAGATCTGCGCGCGCGGGGGTCCCATCCGGCCGTTTCGCGATCCTGTGGCTGCCGACAGAGACCAGTTCCTCCTCGAACATATCGACGCTGTCGAGGGTGCCGGGATAATGGTAATAGCCGTAGCAGGTTGCGTCCTGGGCCTGCGCGTCGTTCTTGCTGACGAAGGCGCGGCAATAGATCACGCGGGGAGATTGAAGCAGCGTTTCGAGGTTTTGCCGGGCGTAATCGTTGCAGCTTCCCGCAAAGCCTTCCTTGCGATTGACCATGTTGCCCTTGCACGGCTCGATGCCGTAGAGGTGAAGCGTCAAACTGCTGTCGACCCGGAAATCGGTCGCCGAGATCGCGCGAAACCCCGAGGCGGATGCAAAGCCCTTCCGCTCCGTGATTTCTCCCTGGCCGTCATAATACTCGATGACAAGGACCGTCTTGCCCGGCGCTGCTAACGACCGGATGTAGGCCTCGTTTACGGGTTCTGCAGCCAGCGACGGCAGGCAGGCGCAAACCGCCAAAATATACCCGGCCGCACGTTTCATTCGCAGTCGCTCCAGCTTCTCACTTGCCGAGATTGGTCCGACTCGATTGCGATTGCAAGAAAAAATAACTACCTATTTGACATTGTTTTTTGACTCGCCTAACCATTTCGACGTCCGTGGTTACCAGGCTCTGGATGCGACCCTATGGCGACACAGCCCTTCATCCGATCGATCGCACCGCTGTTTGCGGCGACAATTCTGACGAGCATAGGCGCTATCGCACCAGGCGCCGCGCATTCGTCCGAACTGGCTGAACGCTCGGCTGCCAAAGCCTTTCTGCCTGTCAATGGCGACGCAAATCAGGGTGATGCCATCTCGGCCGATGCCGTCCACGAGGCGCGCTGGGCAAAACCTCAGCGCGACTATGCCCTCGCAGAATCTGGCCGGATTGTTCCTGCAGAGGACCAGGTCGGCAAAATCAACACAGAGCCGTCTCCAACGCCTGGCGGCGACGAGTGGCCGGCGCCTGGACAATACTATTCTGATAGTTTTTTTCTGGAGAGCGCTTCGCACGACTCTCCCGAATGCGGGCCATCACCGGCGACGCCCGAGGAAATCACACGTCTGATCTTAGAAGCCGCACAACGCCACAAGGTCGATGTGGGTCTCGCGCTGGCGATCGCCAGCGCGGAGAGCCGACTCGACCGGTTGCGCAATTCGCCCAAGGGTGCACGCGGGCCGATGCAGCTGACGCCCGAAACGGCCGAACGGTTTGGTGTGGCCGACATCTGCGACCCTGCGGCAAATGTTGATGGCGGCGTCCGGTACCTGCGTGAACTCATCGAGGAGTTCCGCAATCCGCTTCTTGTGGCTGCCGCATACAACGCCGGCGAAGGGCGTGTACGCGAACATGGCGGGATTCCACCGTTCAAGGAGACCGTCGGCTATGTGGCGAAGGTCGTCAATTTCCAGATTGGGATGGACGGAGCCAAGCCAATGGCTGGCGCGCGCGACGCCTTCGTCGACGACGAGCAGCCGGCTTCGAATGTCAGCGGAGTTATCACCTCACGTCAGCGCCGGCAGTGGGTCGGCGGGGTCATGCATTTCTAGCCGGAGACCAACATGAACAATCTTCCTTATTGCCTCGCCGCAAGACCCACATCGCTGGCAAGCGTGTTCGCCGCGGTCACGTTCATCTGCCTCGTGCTGGCAGAGCCGGCCTTCGCGCAGTCCTCGGGTCCGTTCGCGCCACTGGAGACGGCTGTGCAGATGATCGTGGATTTCATCACCGGGCCCTTCGGGCGGTTGCTCGCGATCATCGCCGTCATCGCGCTCGGCTTTCTAGCATTCGCGGGACGTCTCTCATGGTTCACCGCCGGCGCCGTGGTGCTTGGCATCGGTCTCGTCTTCGGCGCGCCGGCGATCGTCGACCAGATGATCGCAGCCGTAGGCCAATAAGCAATGGCTGAGTTCACCGACGAGACACCTCAGCTGACGCCGCTGGTGATCGGACTGACGCGGCCACCGATGATGTGGGGAATACCGCTGACCGCCTTCTACATCATCGTCGGCGTCACTTTGATCGCCTTCCTGGTCTCGACCAGCTTCTGGTCGGCGCTGATCGCTCCGCTGACCTACCTCGCTCTGTTCGCATTCTGCAGCCGCGACATCCGCATCCTCGACCTTGCCCAGATCGCCGGCCGCCGCACGCCGCGGACCCCGAACCGGGTGTTCTGGCGCACCAACTCCTACGGACCATGACCATGCTGAACGTCGTCATCGAAGAGCTGGGATTTGGCCGGGAGTGGCGGCGCGAACGGCCGATGTCGACCCACATTCCCTATCTGCGGCACGTCGCCGATACGGTGATCGGCCTCGAGAGCGGCGCGATCCTTTCGGTGATCAAGGTGGACGGCCTGTTTTTCCAGACCGAGGACGAGGCCGAGCTCAACATGCGCGCCGCCGTTCAGAACACCATGATCCGGGCGCTAGGTTCAAGCCGCTATTCGCTTTGGTCGACGATCATTCGCAAGGAAGTCACGCCCTCGATAGAGGGAAACTTCTCCGACGCTTTCTGCGACCTTTTGAACACGCGCTATATGGCGGCGCTTCATGAGAAGCGCATGTTCGCCAACGAACTTTATCTGACGATCGTCCGTTCCGGCATGCGCGGTGCGCTTGGGACCGCCGAGGCTTTCTCACGACTTCTCGATCGATCCTCCGGCGCCGAGGTTCGACAACAGCGTTTACAAGAACGAACCAACGAGCTCGAAGAGGTTGTCGGCAACATCACGCGTGAGCTCCAGAAGTACGGGGCGCGGCCGCTCGGGATCGTTCATCGCGAAGGCCAGCCCTATTCGGAGCCATGCTCGTTCCTCAACACAATCCTCACCTGCGGCATCTCGCGAGAGATGCGACTGCCGCGAATGGGTATCCGAAGCTATATCGGGACGTCGCGGCTGCATTTCTCGAAGAGGACGATGCAGGCGCAGGGTCCGACGGAAGCCGAGAACCGTTTCGGGGCTGTCCTGTCGATCAAGGAGTACCCGCCATTTTCGGGGCCGGGAATGCTCGACGGGCTCCTGCAGATGAACCACGAGTTCATCCTGACGCAATCCTTCACTCTTGCTGACAAACCGATCGCACAGGAGCGGATCTCGCGTTTGCAACGCCAGATCCGCGCATCCGATGAATCCGGCAGCACGGTGGAGACCGATATCGACTTCGCGCTGGACAGTCTGCTGAACCAGGAGGCGGTCTTCGGCTATCACCATTTCAGTCTGCTGTGCCTCTCGCGAGACCTGGCTGGCCTCGACAAGGCCGTCGCCGAACTCGGCTCATGCCTCACCGACATGAACATCAACTGGCTGCGCGAGGACCTCAACATGGAGGCATCCTTCTGGGCTCAGCTGCCGGGTAACCATTCCTACATCGCGCGTTCGTGCATGCTGTCCAGCGCCAATTTCTCCGGCTTCTCGTCGCTGCACAACTTTGCGACCGGGACAGCCACCGGCAACCATTGGGGGTTGCCGATCTCCATTCTCGAGACGACCTCCCAAACGCCGTACTGGTTCAACTTCCACCAGCGCGACATCGGTCACTTCCTGGTGACGGGGCCAACCGGCTCCGGAAAGACCGTGGCGCTCACATTCCTGCTCGCGCAGGCCTTCCGCATTACGCCCGAGCCTCGGGCGGTATTCTTCGACAAGGACCGCGGCGCCGAGATCTTCATTCGCGCTGTCGGCGGCGACTACGAGGTGCTCCAGCCGGGCATCGCCACAGGGTTCAACCCGCTGCAGCAGGAAAACAGCGCGGTCAACCGCGAGTTTCTGCACCGGCTGCTGAAAGCCATGCTCGATCCCGCCGATGGCACTGGCTTTTCCCAGGAGGAAGAGGATACGCTGGAGCGAGCGATCGGCCGCATCTGCCAGGAACCGGTCGAACAACGTACGCTTGCCAATCTGTCCGGCCTATTGATGGGCCGGACTAGATCCGACGCAAATGATCTGCAGTCACGCCTGCGCCCTTGGTTCGAGGGGGAGAGGGCTTGGCTCTTCAATGCGTCACAGGATGCGCTGTCGTTCTCGGGTCGTCGAATCTTCGGCTTCGACATGACCCATATCCTCGACAATCAGGACGTGCGCACGCCGGCCTTGATGTATCTTTACCACCGGCTCGATGAGCTTCTCACCGGCGAGCCGGTCATGATCTTCATGGATGAGGGCTGGAAGCTTCTCCAGGATCCTGTCTTCTCCAGCTACATCGTCGACAAGATGAAGACGATCCGAAAGCTGAACGGGATCGTCGGATTCGGCACCCAGTCGGCGGCGGACATTGCGCGAGCGCCGCAGTCGCACACGCTGATCGAACAATCCGCGACCAATCTGCACTTCCCCAATCCGCGCGCGGATGAGGAGAGTTACATCCGCCGCTTCGGCCTATCGGCCAAAGAATTCTCGTTTATCCGCAACACGCCGCCTGAGCGACGGACCTTCCTCATCAAGCACGTCAACGACTCCGTGATTGCCCGCCTTGATCTCTCCTCGATGCCGGACCTGGTGCGCGTCATGTCGGGGCGTAAGGAGACGGTCGAACTGTGCGCCGCGCTTCGTGCGCGCCTCGGCGACGATCCGGCGAAATGGCTGCCGGAGTTCTGCGGATGGGAGCGCTCAGTATGATCAAGCGTCTTTCCGTCATGCTTGCCTGTATTGCCTCGCCGGCATTGGCCGACATTCCGACCATCGACAGAACCGTGCTCGAGGAGCGCGAGGACCGCGACCGGAATACATCGGAAATCGAGGACATCGACAACGGTCGGTATGTCAGCAATCAGAGCGTCACATGCTCGATGTATCGGCCGGCCAGGAAGTCTGATCCCGTTGCCGCCGCCAATGCCAATCCCGCGATCGCCGGCCTGGTTCGTCGTATCGCGCGCGAGGAGGTGATCGCCGAGGACCAGTTTCTGGCTCTTGTCTATCAGGAAAGCCGCTTCAATCCTTGCGCCAAATCCCCTGCGGGCGCGCTGGGGCTTGCCCAGCTCATGCCCGGTACGGCATCGGATCTTGGCGTCAATCCACACAATATTGAGCAGAATTTGCGTGGTGGCGCGCGCTACTACAAACAGCAGCTTGGGCGCTACAAAGGTAATGTCTCGCTCGCACTCGCCGCCTACAATGCCGGGCACGGCAATGTGCAGAAATATGGCGGTATTCCACCCTTCCGGGAGACGCAAGGCTATGTCGCCAGTATAATCGGGAAGTGGCTTCCGGCGTTTGGCGGCTCCGACAAGTCGGCTATCCCGCTCAACTATGGCGGCGGTGGCGCCTATGAGAGCGCACGAACCAGCACAATGAATGCAATGGGCCTGACCGCGGCGGTCGGGGAGGGTTCTGGCGATGTTTTATCCTGGCTTCAGCAGCTCGGGCAGCTTGAGACCGGCACCATCCAGGACAGCTGGGACTACAACTCCGGGGCACGCAACGCGAACCTGGAATTCATCAATCGGCTGATCCTGCTCGGAACAGCGTTCGCCGACCTCACCAATTCCCGCAATGCGATGACCCTTGGCGACCTGTCGGGAACCAACCGCTCGACCCGTTACGAGGAGAATTCGGTCGACGACGATCGGCCGGTTGCCGGTTTCTGCGACGAGCGGAAGGGCCTGGTCTGGGACGATGTCGCGAAGGGTTGTCTCCTGCGCGTCGATGCGCAGGCGGAACTCCAGCTCAAGACACAGTGATGGAGGTCACGATGAAACGTTCGCTGTCAGTCCTTGTTATGCTGGGTACCGGCATAGCTCCAGTTTCGGCCGATATCCCAGTCATCGACAAAACCAACTATGCCGTCGCGCGCGACACGGCGGAAAAGACCGGCCGGATCCTCGACACCAATAAGGAGATCCTAACCACGGTCGAGGAGACGCTGAAGGCGGTGACCGGAGATCGCGGCAGCGATGCGGGATCGCTCAAGGATCTGGCGATCGGCAGTGGCTTCAGCGTCTCGTCGGTTCCATCCTTCGACCAAATTCTCAAGAGCGGCGTGGCGGATTTCGGGTCTCTGGATCCGAAAGCGGTGCAGGCGGCAACGCTGTTCATCAACGGGCTCCAGCTCGTCCGCTCGCTGTCCGGCAAGGAGGGCAGTTCGCTTGCCAGCGACAAATCCTATGAGGAGCTTTTGAAAACGGTTATGGGCGTATCAGCGCTGATCAACGGCTCCCAGCAGGCAGTCGAGACGCGGCGCTCAGCGCTCGAACGCGCCGGGCAGGGGATCGGCCAGGCCGGGGACATCAAGGGGTCGATCGACCAGAACACGCAGCTCCAGGTTCAAACGGGTCTAACGCTCAACGAGATGATCGGCGTGCTCAATGCCGGCGTGCAGTCGCTGCATGCGGAGAACCAGCGCAAACTCACCGACATGTCGAACACGCGAAAGGCGCTCCAGTTCGAATGATCGTTCCGCGATGTGGATCGAGGATTCTCATGCTTGCATTTGCCTTGTTGGCCGGCGGATGCGGCACACCGCGTGAGAAAACGGCGCCATGCAAGCGCCCGGCAAACCTCTTGAACTATGCCGATTCAAGGAGCGATTGCGGGCCGATGACACAGCTCAACGCAGACAGGGCGTCAGCACTGGCGGCAATCGAGGAACTGGCGGCTACTAAGCGAGAATAGGGTAGGGCGGTGGAAAATTTTATCGGCGAACTTCTCGATCGGATAGACGCATCGGGCCAGAACTTCTCCCAGCGCGCTTACGAAGCGCTCAGTCAGGACATCGAGCCGCTTCTTCGCCTGCTCTTCATCGTTTCCGTGCTCTTCTATGGTGTCCAGCTCTTTGTGGGAACGTCGCGCCTCAGCGTGGCCGAAGTCATCGGCAGGCTGGCCCGTGTCCTCGTTATCCTGATCATCGTCACCTCATGGGCGAACTTCAATTCGCTGTTCTATCAGTGGATCACCACGGTCCCCGAAGAGGCCGGCCGCGCCATTCTCGAGGCGTCCGCGACCGGCGTTACCGAACCGACCAACGGCCTTTCCCAGATATGGAAAACCGCGAACGTGGCCGCGGCCGCCTTCTCGGAGCAGGCCGGCTATCTGTCTGTCCTGCCGGCGTTGATCGGCATGATCATCATGGTCTTCGCCGGCCTCTTCGTGGCGATCGCGCTCGGCATCCTCGTGCTTGCCAAGGTCGTGCTTTGGGTGTTGCTCGGCACCGCGCCGGTCTTCATCTCCTGCTTCTTTTTCAATACAACCCGAAGCTATGCGATGGGGTGGCTCAACCAATCGCTTCTCTACGCGATTATTCCGCTGTTCGTTTATGTGATCGCAGCTTTCCTGATCGCTGCGATGGAGCCGGAGCTGACGAAGATCGACCGACTCTCGGGCGGCCGAGATCTGCGTCTCAGCGACTTCGCCGCCTTTATCATGCTCTGCCTCGCCGGCAGCTTTGTCCTGTTTCAGGTCCAGTCTCTTGCGCAAGGGATCGCGGGCGTGTTCGCCACCGCAATCGGACACGAATCCCGCAGGCATGCCTATCGCAGCGTTTATTTGAGCCGCGAGGCGGTCGGCCAGTCTGCCCAGCAGACGCAGGCGGCTGTGCAGCGGGTACAGGCGAGGCTTAGGTCCTCGCAGTCGCTGACGGGCGCAGCGATGCAGCGGGCGATCACGATGAATGGAACTGCGGAAAGACCTTAAGGGTCGCGAACATGATCAGCCGTCAACGGCATAGCAAGGAACCGAATGGCCGATAGCACCGAACCCACACTGCGTTCGTATTTCCAGCAGGGCGAGATTTGGGAACAGGAAATTATCAAGCGGGCGAAGCGCTCGGCGCGCGTGGCCTGGTTCTTCTCGATTGTTTTCGTAGGGATTGCCTTGCTTAGCCTGATCGCCCTCGTTCTCATGCTGCCGCTGAAGAGCTTCGAGCCCTATGTCGTGACGGTCGACCGGACCACCGGATATATCGAGGTGAAGTCGGGCCTGACACGGCCGGCCAAGCTGACGGAGCAGCAAGCCGTCACGCAGGCCAATGTCGTGCGCTACATTCGTGCGCGGGAAGGCTATGATCCCTATGCGATCGAGGAGAATTTCGGGATCGCGGCACTTCTGTCAACGGACCGAGCAGCGCGGGAACTTCAGGCGCTCTACAGCGCGGCCAATTCCCAGAACCCGGCGAAGATCTATGGCCAGCTGAAGCGAGTTCTGGTCGAGATCAAATCCGTGACCTTTCCCAATGCAAGCACGGCGATCGTCAGGTTCTCGACCAACGAACGCAGCGACACGGAATCGATCGTCCGCCATTGGATCTCGGTTGTCCGCTTCCGCTACACCGATACGCCAACCCGCAACGAGTGGCGCTTTGAAAACCCGCTTGGCTTCCAAGTCTATGCCTATCGCCGCGATCAGGAAACGGTCACGCCCGAGGAAGCGAGATGAGGGGCCGCTCGTTCGTGACCGCTGTTGCATTGATCGGCGCCGGCGCCGTCGGACCTGCACTTGCCGCGCAAACGCCGAAAGGTGGTTCGCTCGACCCACGCGTGACCAGCGTCACCTATCAGGAAAACAACGTCGTCCAGGTCTTTGCCACCTACGGCATTTCGACGATGATCATCTTCGACGAGGACGAAAAGTTCGAGACGATCTCGCTCGGCGACACCGAAAGCTGGCAGGTCGTGCCGGCAGAAAAAGGCAACCTTCTCTTCGTCAAGCCGATTGCCAAGGACGTGGCGACGAACATGAACGTCGTCACGGACAAGCGCATCTACTATCTCGAGCTGCATGACTTTGCGCCGGAGGCGGGCCGCAAGGTGTTCGGGATCCGTTTCCACTATCCAGAAAAGAACCTAAACGCGGCGCTGCGGCAGGAGGCGGAGCAGCGCGCCGCCTGGCCGAACATCTCCGGCATCGACAAGGCCAACGTCAACATTGACTACTCATTCTCGGGAGACGCGCGGCTAAAGCCCGATATGGTCTTCGACGATGGCAACAAGACCTTCTTTAAATTCGACCGCCGTGTGCCCGCGATTTTCGCGGTCAACTCCGACTTCTCCGAAACGCTCAGGAACTTCCGCAGGGAAGGGGAGTACATCGTGGTCGACGGCGCCGCGACACAGTTCACCCTCCGCGACGGCGACCAGTGGATCTGCATCTTCAATCTGAGGAAGCCGGATTTCGCAGCACCCGACCCTGCGATCCTTGGACCTGCCGAGAACGATCAAGCGACGCGGCGACGCAGGAGCGGCAACTGATGAAGCGCTCAGCCGAACTCGAAGCCCTCGGCCACAATGACGATCCGGTCATCGCCGACAGGTCCGTCCGTCGCAAACAGCTGGCCGGCGGAGCTGTTCTGATCCTGCTCGGCCTCGTGGCGGGCTATCTCGTTCTCGTGAGCAGAGAGCCGCCGGCTCCCGACATGCTTGACGGGGACGAGGAATTCACCACAACGACGTTCCGTCCACCATCCTTCGTGCACGATGGCGAGCCGGAGCCCGAGCCGCCCAGACCTGAGGTGGTCGCGATTCCTCCGCCTCCACCGCCGCCACCACCACCTGAAGAGGAGGTCGACACCACCGAATTCGACGTGCCACCTCCGCCGGCGTCTGACCAAACGCCGCCGCCGCCAGGCGCTGTCGAAGCGCCGGTAGAAGAGTTCCCATCACGGCTCCGTTCGAACATGGTCGTGCTCGACCACTCCGCGCCGACAGGGCCTGGTGGCCTCACCGGCGCGGATGGTGAGGGGCTGACTGTGGCCGGTGAAGATCGCAGCAGCAAATTTCTGGCAGCGGCAGCAAATGTTGCCGATCGCAGGGCCCAAGCGCGGAAAATCGAACGCATCGACGCGCTTGTCCCGGAAGGCACTCTGATACCCGGCATTCTGGAGACGGCTGTGGTCAGCGACCTCCCGGGACAGATGAGGGCGATCGTCTCGCAGGACGTTTATTCCTTCGATGGCCGCCGCGTGCTGATCCCCACAGGCACCCGGCTTGTCGGCGAATATCAGTCGGAGGTGACGCGTGGTCAGAAGCGGATCTTCGTCGTCTGGACGCGCATGCTGCGAGACGACGGCGTTTCCGTCCGGCTGAACTCGATCGGTGCAGACGGCCTTGGACGGGCGGGGCTGACCGGGCACGTCGACAACAGATTCCGTGAACGTTTTGGCGCCGCCATTTTGCTGTCGATCGTCGGGGGCAGCGCCAGCTATCTGACCGGATATGGCAGTCAGGCTGCTACCGGTAACAGTGACGATGCGCAGCGCGCGGAGGAGCTGGCTCGAGAAACCATCGCGAAAACCTTTTCCGATATGGCCAACCAAACCCTTGGAGAGTCTTTGCGGATTGCGCCCACTATCAGCGTGGGCCAGGGCGAGCGCATCTTCGTGTTCGTCCGTCAAGACCTCGACTTCTCCGCCCTGTACGAAGACCCCATCACCGAAACATTGAAGGAGATACGCCATGAACGCGGTCTCCACTGACCTTGCCTCGGACAGTCGACACTATTTCCTTTACCGGGCGCTGGCGCCGTTGAAGACGTTTCTTAACGATAGCGAGGTCGTCGAAATCTCGGTGAACCGCCCGGGACATGTTTATGTCGAGCGTCTTGGCGCAGCGCACATGGAGTTCCACGATATTCCCGAGCTCACGATGGCCGAGATCGTCAATATCGGCGAGCGCGTGGCCGCGAGCACCAACCAGTTCGTCAGTCCGGCCAACCCCATCCTCAGCGCGGCACTTCCATCCGGCGAACGCATTCAGGTGGTGCTTCCCCCAGCCGCACCCGACGGTGGCGCCCTCTCGATCCGCAAGCAGGTGGTGAGCGATTTCACGCTCGAGAATTATCGCGACAGTGGATCGCTCGATGAAGTGTCCGTTGCCGTCGGCGGGCTCAGCGAAACGGACTTGGAGTTGATGAACCGGCTTTCGGCCAAGGATATTTACGGCTTCATCCACATGGCCATCATCAACAGAGTCTCGATCCTTATCAGCGGCGGGACCTCCAGCGGCAAGACCACGTTCCTCAACGCATGCCTGAAATCGGTCGATCAGCATGAGCGCATCATCACATTGGAAGATACACGCGAGCTGTTCCCTCCACAGAAGAATGCAGTGCATCTCCTTGCTTCGCGAGGCGATCAGGGCACGGCAAACGTGACCATCCAGTCGCTGCTGGAAGCTTCGCTGCGGATGCGGCCGGACCGACTGCTCGTGGGCGAGGTGAGGGGATCGGAAGCCTCCACATTCCTGCGCGCGATCAACACTGGACATCCGGGCTCGATGTCTACCGTCCATGCCGACACGCCACTCGGCGCCTATGAGCAGCTGGCAATCATGGTCATGCAGTCCGGCTTGTCGGCGGCCTATCCGAAGGCCGACCTGATCTCATACATCAGACAAGTCATCCCAATCGTGATCCAGCTGCGTCGGGACGGGGGCCGGCGCGGGGTATCCGAAATCTTCTTCGCCCGCGAGCGGGTGGACGCACAATGAACGGGTCCCTGCGTGTTTTTTATATCGGCTTTTGCCTGAGCATTGCCCTTGTTGTCTGGCTGCTGGCCTACGGTCTCGCCCTTCAGCTGCTTTTTGGTGATGGAAGGATCCTTCAGGCAACAATCGCCACCAACCCCTTCGCCCCGTTCCGGCAGCTCATCGCCTATGGCGACAGCGGCGTTCTGCGTTCGATCGCGCTCGGTGCGCTTCTGCCCGCAGCTTTCGTTGCCGGCATCATCGGCTATGCCGGCTTGCGTCCAAGTTCGAGTCCGCTCGGAGATGCACGGTTCCAGACCGTGATGTCCCTGGGTCGTGATGGCTGGTTCCGCAGGAAAGGCAAGATTCTCGGCCGCTTCAAACGCCGGATCCTCCGCGTCGACGATGATCGGCATCATCTCATCATCGGGCCGACGCGGTCGGGGAAGGGCGCTTGCTACGTCGTCCCCAACGCTCTCACCCACGAAGGCTCGATGATCGTCACCGACCTCAAGGGCGAGATATTTCGGAGCACGGCAGGCTATCGCAAATCGAAGGGCAACCAAGTCTTCCTGTTTGCACCGGGATCGGAGAGGACGCACCGATACAATCCGCTCGACTTCATCCGACCGGATCGCGGCGATCGGACCACCGACATCCAGAACATCGCGGCGATCCTCGTCCCGGAAAACACCGAGTCTGAAAACTCGATCTGGCAGGCGACCGCGCAGCAGGTCATGGCCGGCGCGATCAGCTACATCAACGAGAGCGTTTATTATGATGGGCGGCGCAATCTCGGCGAGGTGACGGCATTCTTCAACAGCGGGGTCAATCTCCAGGCGCTGATGACCCTCATCAAGGATCGTGAGCCATATCTGTCGCGCTTCACCATGGAAAGCTTCAACGCCTATATCGCCCTGTCCGAGCGGGCGGCGGCATCCGCGCTGCTCGACATTCAGAAGGCGCTCCGGCCGTTCCGCAACGAGCGCGTGGTCGCCGCCACGTCGGTTACCGACATGGACCTTCGGGCGCTGAAGCGCCGGCCCATCTCGATCTACCTTGCGCCCAATGTCACCGACATCACGTTGCTGCGGCCTCTGCTTGCTCTCTTCGTGCAACAGACACTCGACACGCTATTGCTCGAGCCGACGGAACGGCCAGTGCCTGTGTATTTCTTGCTGGACGAGTTCCGGCAGCTCAAGAAGATGAACGAGATCATGACCAAGCTGCCCTACGTGGCCGGCTATAACATAAAAATGGCCTTTGTGATCCAGGACCTGAAGAACCTCGATGAGATCTATGGAGAGACGTCTCGCCATTCGCTGATGGGCAATTGCGGCTACCAGCTTGTGTTCGGCGCGAACGACCAGGTAACCGCGGAAGCTATCTCGAAAGGACTGGGCAAGCGGACCGTTCGCTACAAGACGGAATCCCGCACCATCGAGCTGATGGGGCTACATCGTCGTACGAAAGTCGAGCAATTGCGGGAACGGGATCTGATGATGCCGCAGGAAGTTCGCCAGATGCCTGCGGAAAAGATGGTCATTCTGGCCGAGGGTCAAAATCCGATCTTCGCCGACAAACTGCGCTTCTTTCGAACCGCACCGTTCCAGGCGATGGCGTGGTTCTCGCGAGCCAATATGCCGGAAGTGCCGGCGACGGAGTTCATGCCTCAACAGCCTGTACCGGCCACAGTCATGGACTATGCCCCTGTTGCCGCGTCGACAAGCCCGAATACCGACACGCCAAGGCCCCCTTTTCCGCGTTCTGCGCTTCCTGATCGACAGGAGAAAGGGAGGGCTCCTGATCGGAATGCTGTAAGGCTTGGAGCCGTCGAGCCAGATCCGATGGCCACCCTAGGGGAAAAGCCACCCGATCTTTGTGCTCATCGAGGGATACTCTCGGAAAACGCTGCACTCTCCCGTTCAGCCGCCCAGGACGGTGATACCCCTGCGGGCGAGAGAAGAAATGCGGGTACGACATCTGGCAGTTCCGACGCTATGACCACACGGCGGCCCTTGCTCAAGGATGATATCGATATGAGTTTCGACATCGCAGTGCGCCGTCTGAAGTCGTTGGTTGGCGGAAATGCGAGCCCTTCAAAAAAAGAGCATCCGTCGTCGCGGGATTGGTCAGCGATTTTCGACGCGACTGTCGCCGACGACGCGTCTGAGTTGGAGACACGTTAGCAACCGCCGCTCGGCGCGCCCGGCCCAGGTTCGCAGTTAACGCTCAAGCTTAGTTTTGCCGAACCACCGGCTCTCCATGGAAAAGCTGACGGGACGGCCGGGAGACCCCGAAACCGACTTCCACCATCAGGCGTGGCGAATGCGTCGCCACGGTTCCCATATGGAAACCGAATCGGCGCCGAAACCCATGCCGATTCACACTTGCAAAACGGCAGCGTGTCCGCTTCCGCCGAAGGAAAAGCCTGCTTTGAACTCAGCGTGCCGTAGGCATTGAAGACGTAAGCCGGGTAGCGCTACCAGCCGAATTGGAAGGTGGCTCCGGCCTGACCGTTGCCTCTCTGTCCGACATTTGCGGAGGTGTTCCTGCCGAACTGGAAAATTCCGTAGGAATTGCTGTTGCCGTTCTGCTGCAGCGTGGCCGAGTGGCCGCTGCCCTTCTGGCGGACTATTGCTTGATTGCCGTACCCGGTCTGGCCGATGCCGGCGGCATTATTGCGGCCATACTGGCGGATGTTGGCACCGTTCTTCAGGCCCTTGTAGAGTGAATAGAGCTGAAAACCAGTCTGCAAGGTCCGGGCGTCCTGGGTCCTGGTGGGCGTATAGCTCAGGGAAATGGAGCCTCCGGCGGCCGCCGGGCCGGGAAGGGCGGCCGAGCCGATGAGCATGGCGGCGAGACCCGCTATGAGAGAGTTGAAGAACCTGTTCGTCATCGAATTTCTCCTGGGTCGCTGGTGCGGCCGGCTTCAGAGCCGGTGACCTCATCCTGGCTCAGCGGCCCTGAACCGAAGCGGAACCCCGCATTCAGCGGGCGTTAATCGCGATCGAGCCCTTGAGACTGACCCGCGGCCGTCGCGGCCACCCCCCGGTCCTTCGGGCCATCCTGCCCCTCGATGGGGAGGTGCCGAGCGAAGCGAGGCGGAGGGGGTGAACTGAATCAGTGCCGGGAGTACAAAACAAAAAGGGCTCCGGTCGGCGGAGCCCTTTTGCCATGTGGAGGCGACTCGTCAGATCGCGCCGCCTACGCGATCGCTGCATTCGATCTTCTTACCGTTGACGGTAACCGTGAGGCTCGCGTCATAGCGGGCGCCGCGACTGCCCAGCATGACCGAACCGAGCGTTTCCGGGCTGGCGGGAGCGGCGGTGAACGCGCCGCCCTGATCGATGTTGGAACTGCCCGACGCACCGGAACTCTTCACGCGGAACCGATAAGAGCCGCTGACCGCCTTGTCGGCACGAACCACGCCTTCCAGGGTGGTCATGCCGCCGGATGTCTCGGCTCGTATCTCGCAGCGTACCGGCTCGGACTCCGAGCCAGCCTGGCCCGCGCCCGCGGCAATCGCAGCGGCACCGAGGCCGAGCAGGAGCGGCGCCGCGCGTGCCGGAAAACCCTTACTCTTGAACATAGTCTTTCTCCTTGTTGCCTGCGCCAGGAACGAGGGGACCCGTCTTGCTCCCCTCGGCTACCTGAACGAACCTCACGGGCAAGTCTGTACGAAGGCGGCCACGTTGCCGGAGCCGGCCTGCTTGACATTGGCGCTGCAGCCGTTGCCGACCTGTACGCCGGCCGTCACGTTGCGGTTGCCGTCCTGGGTCAGGATGGCGGTGTGGTTCGAGCCGAACTGGCCGACGCCGGCACTGTTCAGCCTACCCTTCTGGTAGACGTCGGCGAAATTCCTGCGGCCTTCCTGGCCGATCGCCACGAGATTGCGCCGACCCTTCTGATTGGCGACGGCTTCGTTGTACTTGCCGCTCTGATGGATGCTGATGCGGTTCCTGTAGCCGGCCTGGGCGCCGCCGCCGGAATTGGCGAAGCCGTACTGCTTGATGAACACGTCGTTGGCCATGGCCGGCACGGTGATGAAGCCGATGAGGGCGGCGAGGGCGCCTGTGATGAGGAACTTGCTCGACATTTCCGTCTCCTGGGTTGGCGGCCTATGCCGCGTGTTGACGGTTCACGTTCTAAGGGCCCGCTCCGGAACCCAGGCTGAACCGGACATTCAGCGGCCGTTCACCGGGCGAGTGAAGCGAAGCGGACATTGAGTTGCTATCGGAACTTGCCGGGCAATCAACCTCGCCGGCGAAGACTGCTCGAATTGATTTCGATATCTAGGGAGATCTCAAGCAGGCATTACTTGACCCCGCCTATTTCAGCTTCCTTTGTGATATGTGACCCATAGAAATATCTTGGTCGCATTTCACGCGGTGTGCCCGGCGAGCGCGCAGGAGCCGAGCCGTTATGCCTCGTAGAAATAGGCCTGGCAGAACGCTTTGAGGCCGGCGGCGCGGATGCGGACGTTTGCGACCTGGGCGAGATACCCGAATGCGAAGGAGAGATTGGCCGAGCCTTTGGGGTTCAAACAACCGGTAGCACGAGCCCTTACCAGCGGCTACTTCGACAGCTTGGGGCGGCGACATTGACGACCCGGTGCTGGCACAGCATTTGCCGAGGGAGGTTTTAAAAAAATAAGTCCGCCAGGGCGAACCGTGGCAGGCGAATCACAGGAGGAGACCTGATATTATCGGACAAGTGGCCAGCTTGATATCGACGTGCAGCGATTTTCGAGCGATGGAGATAGCTATGTCCAGGCGTAGGTACACGACTCGACACCTCCGGTTCCGCCGTGCGGTCAAGCTTTCGTGGAACCGCACTGACGCGGGCGAATAACGGCCAGATGGCCGTCACGAGATTCTTGTGGAAGGCGAGGCGTTCCGCATGATGAAGCGGACGGATATGATGTGCCGTATAGTAGTGGGTCACTGACGTAAGTTGCTTCCGGCCGCATGCTCGGCGAGCGGGCGATGCATGGCCTTCGGATTGCGCGGCTCCTTGCCAAAGCGGGCGTTGAAGTCCGCGATAAACTCGGGCGCATAGACGTTCGCCGCCGCGATCGTGTCGATGCCGCGCAGGCGCAGCTCCTTGACCAGCCGGTCCTGTAAAGTCTGATTGGCGCGCTCGACGCGGCCTTTGGCCTGGCTCGAATTGGCGCACAGGATCTCGATGTTGAGTTCCGCCAGAGCACGGCCGAACTGCGTCATGCCGCGGCCGGCCTTGGCGTCCTTCTTGGAAACGCGAAACACCGTGTGCTTGTCGGAATAAAACGCCACCGGACAGCCATGCGCCTTCAGATAGAGCTCGAGCGCCTCGAAGTAGCTGAAGGTGCTCTCCGACTTCACAAAGCGAAGCTGCTGAAGCGTGCTGGTCGCGTCGTCGATGAAGACGAGCAGGGTGCATGGATCGCCCCGCTCCTCGAACCAACGATGATCGCTGCCGTCGATCTGCACCAACTCGCCATATGACTCCCGACGTAATCTGGGCTAATGGAACGTCCTGCGCGGCTTTCGGGACAGCCAGATTCCGGCTTCCGCCATCCACTTGCGCAATGTCTCTCGCGATACGACCAAGCCACGGTTTGGCCGCCAGGGTTGGCCCGAAATCGAGATAGTGTTCCCGGATCAACTGAACCGCCAGTTCGCCGACGCCGGCGGCATATCGATGGTTCGATGGTCGTCCTCGAGCCTAGTGCCGAAGTGCTGCGGCGCCTTCGGCCCGGAACGCCTTCAGCAGACGCTGGACCTGACGCGTCTTCATATCCAGGACACGCGCGGCCGAGACAACGGTCATGCGCCGCTCCAAAACCTTCGACAGCACCTCGATACGCTGAAACTCGCGCTCGCTCATCAATATCAGTCCCAATCTGCTGCCTCCCGCCGTCATTGACGAACAGGGCGACATTCCTACTTTGCAGAATCAAGACATTTTAACTTTGCGCCAATAAGAGAAAGTCGCATAACATATCTTATGGAACTTACTAAGTAATTGAAATAGCAAGTTTATTTTGCGCAGCGTGTCAAGGAGCCGTACATTCACATTCCGGTCCGGGCTATCCACAGGCGCCTTACGCGGCCACCCCGGGCGATCTTGCTGAGAACGGTTTCGATGACGCGCGCCGGCCTCGGTTGGGGCCACCGTCAGCGGCATCTCACGTCTCAGACTTGAAACCTCGCGTCATCTGTCATATTTGGAAGCGACATATGGCGTAAGGAGACAACTTGTGGCAAGTGCATTGGGGAAGGCGCGTCCAGAAGGAAATGAATTGCACAAGGTGTCCGAATTGCTCGGCGGCGCCCGCATTTTATCACGGCGTCTGACCAGTCCACTGGACGCCCATGAACTGCTTCTGCGCGGTCTGCCTGCCTCGGCACTGGACCATCTCGTTGGGAGGCTCGTCTTTATCCAGAAGACCGATTCACTTGAGAAGGCCGTGGGCATGAGTGTGCGTACCTATCAACGCAGAAAGGATGCTCCTTCCAAGCCCCTTAGTCAGGAGCAAAGCGGGCGAACCTGGAAATTTGCGGAGATCCTGTCGAAAGCGACTGACGTTTTCGGGTCGCAGGCGGAAGCGGAGCAATGGCTGGAGCGCCCGGCAATCGGGCTGGACCAGCGTAGTCCCATCGACCTTCTGTCGACGCCGGCGGGCGTCGAGCTCGTAGAGGACTATCTCGAGCGGCTTGAGTTCGGCGTCTATTGATGACGCCGCTGCCGGCAGTGCTTGGCGGCTCCGAGTTGGTTGTCTGGCGGCTCGATCAGGCCAGCTACGCTGCCAATTGGGATAGTGGCGAAGGCGCATACAAAGTGGGCGGCCGATGGAACAGCAGGGGCGTCCGCGCGGTGTATTGTTCAATCGACCCCTCGACCGCGATTCTTGAAGTTGCGGTCCACAAAGGTTTTAGGGTGCTCGACACGGTCGCGCATGTAATAACAGCGGCAGCGATTGAGAATGTAACGGCCGTTCATGTCGTCGGCCCCGCTGCCGTTCCGAACCCGAACTGGTTGCGTCCGGGAATTCCGAGTGCTGGGCAACAGGCGTTCGGGGACGATCTCCTCCAGCGGCACAATTTTGTTGTGATTCCAAGCGCCGTCTCGCAGCACAGCTGGAACCTGATCTTCGACGCGAGCGTTACGAAGGGCGGCTATTCTATGAAGCTACAAGAGGCTTTCGCCCTCGACCCACGATTGCATCCGGCGCCAACCAAGTGACGGCACGTGTATCGAAAGCGGTGCAGAAGACTGGCTCCCGTTATTCCGTAAAGAGGCTGGTCGTGGCGGGGCATCCGTCTCGTGTACGTCACATATTTCCATCGCGCAAACTCCGCGTATGAAACCGCGCCGATCACGAAAGCCTGGATGGCGTCCGCGCGCTGTCTCAGCCTCGACGCTGATCGCCTCCTATCGTTCGCGTTCGTCGCGGCCGCGTTCCTGCCTTTCTTCGATCGCCTGTTCAATCTCACGCAGGTTTGGCGCATGCTGTTGTTCGCGATTCCGCTCGGCTTCGGGCCTATCCGGCATACCGCCAGCTGCGTTTTCATTCTGACCGCCGATGCGTAAACCCGTTGGGTCTGAGACCTGATGCTCGCGCTCCTGTGGGACAGCGCTCCCGTGCTCGCGGCGAGACAGCTCGACCCGCTCGATCGCGCGCTGCAGATCCTGATCCGTTCTGGCGACATCACGCATATATCGGTTGTCGTCATTGACGGCCAGCTCAGCCGCCCGAAGGACCTCACGCACGAGGCCCGCGCGATAGCTCGCCGCATAGGATCGCGGCAGCTCGCCGGCTTCGATCCTGTCGAGACCATCCCGATAGTGGCCGACCTGGACGAGCACCTCGTTCGCAGATTCCACCGCTTCAGCGCCGAAGCGCGCGACCGCCAAATCCCACTGCGCGTTGACGTCGTCGCGTCGCTCATTCCACCTGTCGTGCAATACTTGCCCTGGTTCGGCACCGATCTGCCGTTGCGATAATTCCAGGTACGCGCGGCGGATGTCGACGACCTCACGCGCCGCGGCAGCGACGTCGTCAAAATCGGCCCGATCTGATGCCTCGAGCGTTTGCTCGATAGAGGCAAGAACCGTTTCCACGCGCTTCTCATAGGCCTCGAACTCGGGACGAGTCATCTCTCGCATCTGGTCCACCATGCCTTCGATCAGCTCACTGAACAACGCCACATTGGCATTGTTTTTTGAGGCGTAAGCTACATCTGCCGCGATCATAAGGTCAATTTGGCTGTTCCGCGCGGCCGTTTCCAACCGATAGTTCTGCGCCGCCGCAAACGCGCTGACTCGCGCCTCAGTTTTCTCGCTAGCGAGTTCATTCCAGACACCCGCAGCCTTTGCCGCATACTCCTTGCTCCGATCCGAGCCAGCAAGGCTCAATTCGTTCGACCGCTTTGCTCGATACCGGGCGTGCGCGGCTTGTGTCGTACCCTCGTGCTTGGTTCTTCCGCGATAGCTGACGGGACGCACCTGATGGCGTGTGTAGGCCGGCGCACTGGCGAGTTCGCGGCGATCCGTCAATTCCATGTCGATCCCATGCTCACGCGCCCTCTTCGCTATCAAAGAACGCCATTCGCGAAACACTCGCGGACTGGTTTCGATCCGCGCGCCCATCTCCGAGCGCATTGTGACGATGGCGTGGGCGTGAATATGAGGTCGCTTGCCGCCCTCGGTGATCTCCTTTGGATCGAGCGCGGGATCGTGGATGGCGAAGATATAGCGGTGACCCACAAACTGATCGCCCAGGAAGTTCCGCACCGCTCCCTCGAACGCCGAGGCGCCGGTGCCGGCGCGAGCGGAGACAATCAGGTGCATCACGTCCCTGCCCTTTCGGCTGTGCAGTTCCTTGCGCCATTCCTTCTGCACGAGGTCGCCCGCCTGCTCGGCGCCTTCGATGCGCCGGCCGCTCTCGTCGCGAACCTCACCGCCTGCGCGTTCCACCAGTTCCCGGACGCGGGCAGTGCCCCATCCGACACCATTTCCGTAGCCATGGAACCGAAACCGTGCCTCAACGCCCTGACCAACACGGCTTTCGTCGTACCGCTGCTGGACGAATCCCGCAGCCTTCCTGTCGCCGGTGAGCCGCTCTCCACCGAGGTTGCGGAGAACAACGACGCCACTCACGTCGAGCTCGTCGTGGTTTCGCTCGTGGACGGTATAGACATACCGTCGATCCCGAAAGCCCGAACGGAGTACGTCGCGGATCTGCTCGTCCCTGTCCACAGCGCGCGCAATCGAGCCGCTCTCGATCGTGACATGGAATACACCGAGGTCCCGACTGGAGGCGCGGTTATCAAAAAGATGCTCCCACTCTGCCCGCTCCTTTGCGAGCGCCGCCTTGCCGACGACGCGTTCCCCGCGATCATTCTCAACAGCCAGTGCCCCGCCCCGCGAAGTGTAACTCATCATGTCGCCGGCCCTCGCGCCCCCGCCATAGGAAGCCAGCTTGACCATCGCCGGCTGACTACCATGCGCCAAGGCCGTGAAACGCGTTCGCATCGAGCGACCGGCGGCGGAACCGCCACGAGCCCAACCTCCCCGCCACCAATGACTGCGCCGCGGTCGCGCGCGACCAAGGCCGCCAAGGCGTTTATCCGGGAGCGCCGCCACCCCTCCCCTTCGCGGCTCGTCCCAGTCAATCTTCTCGACCTGCCTTAGCTGCATCTCGTGCAGGAGGGTCGCGCGGCGACGCTCCCATTCCCGTTCGAATGCGCCAGGCAGAAACTCCATCAGGCGCCCTTTCCGCGTCGCGCTGCTGCTGATCGTCTGGTCATGCTGGCCAGTTCGGCGGCGACTGTCGTCGCAATCACGTGAGCGTCCCTGACCGTGCCCACGAGATCCTCCTCGGCTGGAATCCGCCCCGTGTTGAAAGCGCGGGCGATCTGATTGAGGTTCCCGCCAACCACCCGCATGCCGTCCGCGAGGAGGCCAAGTACGGCGCGATCCCCGTCTCCAAGGAACGGGCGCACGCCGGCGCCTTCCGTGGAAAGCGATCGCACGAAGGCCGAGACAGTCATACCCGCAGCCCTAGCGGCAGCCTCCAGTGCGTCGAACTCGGAAGCCGAGAAGCGCACATGCGCCACTCGATCCTTCCTCCTCGACGCTGCAGAACCGGGTCCGGCCAACGGGATTCTCGCCCTGGATGAGGGTGATCGCGGCCGCAGGCCGCGGATCGAGGACTTGTTCCTCGATCGCCAAGAAAAATGTATCACATTTTTGCGTATCCTGCCAACCAATATAGCTGCAATTTTTTGCGACATCGTCGGCATTTCCATTTTTTCCACACCAATAGGATTGTATTTTTCCGTCTTCGTGTGTTTCTATACCCATGTGAATCCACGCCCAAACGGATGTGGAAACGTGTGTGAGTAGAAACACATTCGTGGAGATGAGGCCGATGACCATCGTGATCGCCGCAATCAACGGCAAGGGGGGCGCGGGTAAAACGACCGCGCTCATGAACATCGCCGGCGAATATGCCCTGCACGGCTGGCGCGTCGCCATGATCGACCTCGATGCGCGCAACAACCTGATGAAGTGGTGGACGGATTGCCACAGCAAGGATGCGCAGCCGGAAGGCATCGAGGTCTACAGCTATAAGACGGCGAGAGGGTTGGAGACATGGCTGCGGGACGGCGCCAGCAAGTTCGATTACGTGCTCATAGACACGCCGGGCGAAGACACGGCAATCGTCGATCCGGTGATCGCGTGGTCCGATCTGGTGGTCTCGCCGATCCAGCCGTCCAAGCGCGAGGTGCTCGGCGCGATCGACAGTTTCGAAAATGTTGTGCGTGTAAATGAAAGTGTCGGCCGGGCTTGCAGGCACGGGGTTGTGCGCACCCGCATCACGGTGACCGTGCGGCATACGGAGCTGTATCGGAAGATCAGGCCGATCATCGAGGACAGGGTCGGGACCTACCTGTTCCGCACCGAGGTGTTCGAGCGCAACATCTACAAGGACATCCACAATGGCGTCGGAACGCTGCAGATGCAGGAGGTGACGGAAGCAATCGCCAAGGCGCGACGGGAAACACAGGCGCTCGTGGCGGAGATCGACGAGTTGCTGGCCCCAGAGACGCAAGCAGGGTGGGCGGCATGAGCGGGAAGGAGATATTGTCCCTGGAAGAGTTCGCGACCGCTCCGCGCAAGCAGCGCGCTGAATTGGTTCGCGATGCGCCCAGAATTGAGGACAATCCCGGGGGCGAGCCGGCGATGCGTCCCGATCCGGCGAGGCCAAAACGTGGGAAGGAGAGGGAAACGACCACCGACGCAAGCAAGGCGTTGCGCCAGATGAAGCGGGCCCGCATGAAAGGCACGAGCTATTTCGTGAACGTCAAACTTGACCGCGAGACGAAGCGTCGCCTGAAACTCGCGTCTTTCAACCTGGAAACATCCATGCAGGCCATCATGGAAAAAGCCCTTCGGCAGTATCTTGATGACAAGGGCTATTGAGGATCGTCGCTCGGCATCAATCCACTCGATGCAAGTTGAATGTAAGGCTGAATCCCTGTTAGAGTTGCTACCGTTTTGGCTCTGATTTTTGGAACCCGGAGCCAATCGGGTGAGATTTTCGTGTCAGTTTGACCGGAATTTGAGGCAACAGGATAAGAGCCGAGCCAATAATATGGCCATCAAGAATGTACAGACCTACATCGACAGGCAAGGCCTCGTCGAAACGGAAGATTCCGAGGTTGGCAAACCGATCTATCGTAAGCCGGGTTTAGACGGCATCCGCAGCCTGTCGGAGATGGAAGAGGAGCTGAGCCGCTACCTGCGCGAGCGTCGCGACGCACAGAATCTGAATCGTGAGCAGGTCGGCATGATGGTCGGTATTCATGCCGAGATCCTCGCCCGTCATGAGCGAGCGGGCGCAAAGTTGCGGGCGACCCGGCTCATTCATCTTGCCGAACTGCTGGACTTCTCGCCTGTCGAGGCGATCCATGCGGCGGCCCCGCATCTCTTCGGTTCCAGCCAGCAGGAAGCCGACGTCAAGCTCAAGTTGATGCTGC
This sequence comes from Mesorhizobium sp. WSM2240, assembly GCF_040438645.1. Taxonomy (NCBI): domain Bacteria; kingdom Pseudomonadati; phylum Pseudomonadota; class Alphaproteobacteria; order Hyphomicrobiales; family Phyllobacteriaceae; genus Mesorhizobium; species Mesorhizobium sp. WSM2240. Next base: position 282,214 of record NZ_CP159256.1, on the reverse strand, counting down.
GTATGCTTGATCTTCCCGCATCCACGGCCGAGCACTTGATGGTGCTGGTGGAAGACCTGTCACCCGATATCGCCTCGGTCGCTCCAGCGCGGCGCCGCGACCAGGGGCGCAGGCGCTGAAGGCAATCGATGCGCGAGGGCCGTAAACCGAGCGGGCGTGAGAAGACCACTTGTGGGCTGCGTGAGCGAAGCGAAATAGAGAACCGTCCGGCGGAGGCGGCTCACCCCAACCTCAACATATAAGCGCCGCGAATCGGTTGGGCCGGATCGATTCATCGAACTTGTTGGACGAAGCCGGGGCGAGACGCGAATGTTTCGTCATGCAACCTGACCCCTGTCCCGCGACACATCTCCGCCGCATTGATCCCGCTCGCAATATGGCGCGGTACTATAAACTGACGATTGCGCCGAGCCTGTTTGGCGACGCGGCGGTGGTGCGCGAATGGGGTCGGATAGGCAGGCCCGGCCGCATGCGCATCGATCTCTATGAGAAGGCGGAAGAGGCGGCTGCGGCGCGTGCGGCGATTGAGCGAGCCAAGACACGTCGCGGCTATCGGGATGTGGTTGATGGTGCGGCCCTCACACTGAGCCGCCCGGCTCCTACGTCGCGGCTTCCAGCAGCTCCTTGAGCTTTGCCAGCTCAATGTCGACCAGTTTGATCTGCTCGTCGAAGAAGGCGTCCGTGAAACCGGGCGGCTGAAAGAAGGTGATCATGAACTCGGCGCCCTCGCCGTTCGCGATTACCCGCGCTGGCACCGTCCAGTTCGTCTGCGGGTCGACGAAATCGTGGTCAAGAATGCCGTGGCGGGCGTCCGCCCGCATTCGGAGCCGAGCTGCCCCATGCGGAGTGACCATGTCCCACCAGTCGGGATCATTGGAACGGCTTGTGGATATGACGTTGACGACGGCCCAGCGCGGCCAGTTGCCGAGATCGGCCAGGAACTCGAAGGCGACCCGTGGGTCGCACGCAATTCGCACTGTCTTGGTGGCGGAACGGATGGTGGCGTGGGTCTTAGCGGCGTCGGACATAGTCGGAGTCCCTTCAAGTGTCGGTGGAGCGGCAAAAAACCAGGCGCAGGAAAGTCATGCGGCGAATAAGAGCGCGGGCACTCTCTCCAGCGCCAGGATCTCGGCCGTATTCACAGCTCGACCGCAGGCTGCGTTCCAGGGAAGTATTCGGTGTAGGTCTCGTGTGCGGCCATAGTAGAGCACGCGCTTGCCGACGAGTGAGACTAGGTAGCCGGCACAGCCCGCTCCCGCCACCTTGGCGCAGAAGCCCTTGTAGGTGTAGCCCGGAACCAGCACCTGGGCCTCGCGGATCGCCTCCTTGACCGCGGCAGGGTCGAAACGCTGGGCCACCGGTGCTAGCGTTTGCTCCGTCTCCAGCTCGACCGCTTCGCCGTCCGGCATGTAATAGGTGCGGGTCGAGTGACGGAAATCGACCGCGTAGCCGTCGAAGCCAGCTTCCATCAGCATACGCACGCTTTCGGGGAAGGTCATCTCGCCGGATTCGGAGCCTTGAAGCGTGGCGCGGGCGACATCTTGCCAATTCGAATTCATGTCAGTGTCCTCTTGTGGGGTTGAGGAATGTCCGCCATCAATCGATGGGCAGGGATTTGAGGCCGCGTTTGTCGACGACTTCCCGTAGGATGCGGAGCAGCGCCGCACGGTCCTTCGATGTCAGATGGTCGAAAAATTCAGCATCATTGGCATCGGCCAGCGCGGCCAGTACGGGCACCAGGTCGCGGCCAGCGGACGTGAGGGCGAGTGTCTGCGCCCGCCCATCTTTCGGGTCGGCGGCTCGCTCCAGCATGGACTTGGCTATCAGTCGGTCAGCCAGCTTGGAGATGGCGCCGCGCGTCATGCCCATGCGGTCGGCAAGGCGGCTTGGAGCGAGGACCTCCTCATCGAGGAGCTGGCGCATCAGAACCCATTCCGCCACCGTCACGCCATGCGCCTCCACCCTGCGAGCGAAGGCCTGCGAGACATGGTTGGAGACATAGCGCAACCAATAACCGAGATGGGCGGTCAGGTCGGAGGCGGGCTGGGTCGATGGCATGGGGGCTCCTTAATTGACTAGGCAACTACCACAATAAAGTTTCCTAGTCAACCAGTACGGCGACGCTCCGGCATGAAGACCGCTACCCTCCAAGCTTCAGTCCGAGATGAAGCGTTCTGGACAGCCCGGGCGTTCCCCAGCGCCGTCGTTCACGGGCAGCGGCATGAAATCGTCGTCTTGAGCGATGGCGTGTATGAAGCGGGTCGAACTCGCGAGTGTTCATTCCGAGCCAAAAGGCGAACTCGCCCGCCTCGTCAGGAACCGCTGGAAATACCTCCCAGCGGTGGTCGTAGCCGATGACGGCGTGTCGGACAGGCCGTCGCCTGCGACGATGATGGTGGAGCGGCTCATGCAGACCTCCCGTCGTATCAGGATGAGGGAGCCGGCCCCGCTTGGGGCCGGCCAGTCTCGCGTCATTCCGGGTTGTTCCAGAGGATGACCTTCCTGTTCTCCTCACCCCCTGGGGCGGGCGCGACGTTGCCGAAGATCACGCCGATCTCGGGGGCTTCGAGCTTGATCGAGAGATATTCCTCTCCCGTGCGCTGCGAGGTTCGATACCAGCCTGCGCCGATCTCGAAGCCGGAGCGCTTGTTGACGATCCGGCAATCGGGGGCGTCCTCGCGCGACTTGTTCTTGTTCGGGATGACGGCGATCGGGGCGTTGATCCGGAGCGTGGCGAAGACGCCTTCCATCGAGCCGTCGGGCTTGGTGGTCAAGTTTGCGATCGTGGTGGCCATGGGTATTTCTCCTTCGGTTACATCGGGACCATTCCCGATGGCGCCAAAGAAGAGGGCCGTCCTGCTGCGGTCATCGCGGCGAAAATTCTGGAAAATTCTATTTCGCCTTGAACCCGCGGGCCGCACTTGTCCGAACCCGCGGGGAGGAAAGTGCCTGGGCCCGCAACAAGCGATCAGAATCGAATTTTTCTGAATTTTCGCTAAGAGTACCCCTTGGGGTTGACCGCAGTAAGCAGGCGGTCCTCTACGAAGGCGACAGGACAGAGGGAATGGTCCGGATGCGGCCGCGCGAGACGCCTCACCGGCCGCCATCGCAGCCCTGGCCTGCAGAGCCGACGGCCGACGGAATTGCCTCGGGCCCCAACTGCGTCGACGCGGCGAATTGCGTGAACTCCGAACGCTGCAGGACCGCGCGGGCGCTGCAAAGGGGGCCGCCACACGAGCGCCGGCATTTGGTCCGAGCCGGTTGGTAGCGGATGTCATTGCTGTGGGAGCGACCATGTCGGCAGGCTCCAGGCACAGCTTTGCGGTTGCGCCTCGATCTTCTCGCGCCCGGCCGCGGCGGCGGGAATTCCTGGAAGTTCTTCCTCTGGCATGATCGGGCGTCCCACGATCGGCCCGCGCCGAAAGGGGGCCGCTTCCTCCCGAGACATGGCGAGAGCGTGACAGCCCAAGGCGGGAACCGGGTGAGAGCTAGGGGTTTCCGAGGCGCAGCGGCTCGCGGCCGAAAAGACGTGTGCAAGCGTGAAGGGCGTCGATAGATGGCCGAGGACATTGGTGGCCGGCTCCAGCAGCGATCACGCAGGCAACGTCAGACGCTCGTCGCGTGTCATGCGGGCCTCGACCTGCTGGCGGACACCCGCCCCCGCATTGTGAAGTATCGCCCGCCAACCGGCAATGTCGTATGTGGTCGCCACTCTGCCCCGCAGCAAGTCGTAGGTCACACATGGCTTGTTCGCGATGGCAAGCCGCAGCACGTTAAGGACGGTGCCGGGGCTCTCGCCGTCCCAGATCCTGGCCGTAGTCAGCGCGCGCCGCCATCTCGCGATCCTTCGCGACACGATCGGCGAAGCCCTGTGCACCTTCGGGCGGCGGCACAGGATAGACGGTCCAATCACCAAGATTGTTGCGTGGCTTCCCGCCGGTGCAGAACACACCCACATGCTCATAGCCATAGCCCATGAGCAGGCCCTGCACCTCGGAATCGACGCCAGGCGCATCTCCGATCAGCACGCCATGCTCGGCTGCCACAATCGAGCCGATGCGCTCGGTCGCGGGTTCTGGCAAGGCGAGAATGTCGCTCGATCCGCCTATGAATATCATCGACATAGTGGCTTTCCTTTCTGGTTGAAGCACTCCCCACCCGGCCCCGCCTCCTTCGCTTCAACCGAAGGACGGCACTCACGCGCCGTCCTCGGTGAACCGCCAGACCGGGATGCCCAGCCTGCGCGCCTTGTCGGCCAGGTTCTCATTGATGCCGGAGCCCGGAAAGACGATGATGCCGGCCGGCATGACCGAGAGCATCTGATCGTTGCGCCGGAATGGAGCCGCCTTGGCGTGCCGGTTCCAGTCCGGCTTGAAGGCGATCTGCGTCACCTTGCGGCTCTCAGCCCAGCAGGCGGCGATGCGCTCGGCGCCGCGCGGACTTCCGCCGTGGAGCAGCACCATGTCGGAATGCTTCTCGCGAGCCTTGTCGAGGGCGCCCCAGATGCGCTCGTGATCGTTGAAGTCGCCGCCGCCGGTGAACGCGATCTTGGTGCCGGCGGGAAGGAGCACCTCGGTCTCGGCGCGGCGACGGGCCGCGACGAAGTCGCGGCTGTCGATCACCGCCGCGGTCATCGCTTGATGATTGACCTTCGAGCCGGTGCGGGGGCGCCAGGCCGATCCGGTATGCGCCTCGAACAGGTCGGCCGCCTCGTCGCGCATGACCTCAAAGACGTTGCGGCGCTCGACGAAGGTAATGCCCTCGGCGGTGAGCCGTTCCAGCTCCACGGACTTGACCTCTGAGCCGTCCTGCTCGCCCTGGCTCGCGCGCTGGGCATCCTCATTGCGGTCGAGTTCGCGCGTGACCCGCTCGGCGGCGCGATGGAAGAGGTTGACGGTCGACCAGAGCAGCTCTTCGAGGTCAGGCTCCAGCCTGGTGTCGCCCACCATGCCGGCGAAGGTGTCGAAGATCCCCGCCAAACCCGCCCGGATGGCTGTCTCATCCGGCAGCGGCCGCGGGTCGGGCTCGTCCTGGTGCGGACGGTGTCCGTACATCTGAAGCTCGAGGATGACGCGGTCGGTCTGCGAGGATGCGTGGTGCTCGTAGGCGTTGTCGAAGGGAAGGTCGTAGGTCATGATGTGTCTCCGTCCGTTGCGGCCGCGCCAATCGCGGCCTGACGGCGCAACCCGGCCGCGCGCCGGCCGCGGCCGCACCGAAGGCCGGAGCGAAGCGGAGGACGGCGCAGCCGTTGCGGCCGCGGATGGTCCGTGGCAGGGGACGCTCCCAGACAGGCCGCGGGCGCGGCCTCTTCAGCTGGGACACCATCACGCCTGCCTTCCCGTGGCGACGCTTATGGTAGCACCGCGGCCCTGCCGACCCTCAGCCAGGCTGCAGAAGAAGGCCGACATCTTCCGGGACGAGCTGATCGCGCAACCACGCGGCGAGCCGGGCGGCTCCGAACTGGCGAAGATCGTCGTTGAAGTCGCCGAGCTGCGGGCGAAGCACCAGCGCGAGAATCCCGGCCTCCCCGGCTCGTTGGCCGAGCCGGTCAATGCCATGCCGGCCTGCCGCGTCCGCGTCGGCCGCAATGTACAGGCGCTTGCAGCTCGGCGGGAGGGACAGGCCCGCGAGGTGATTGGCCGAGGTGGCGGCGACCACCGGCAGTGAAGGCATTGCGATCCTGAGCGAGGCCATCGTCTCGAGGCCTTCGCCGACGGCCATGAACGCGACAGGCATCCCGGGGTCGAGTCCCAACCAGATGCCGTTTCCAAGAAGGTGTCCCATTGACCGACGCGGATCAGCGACATGAGCCTTGCCATCGCCGCCGGGATCGAGCCAGGTGCGCTGCAACCCGGTGACGCGGTCATCGTGATCGGTGACAGCGGCGATCAGCGCGGGAAGCTTCATTGTCTCGCCCGTCACGAAATCCCGATAATAGCAGCCTGGGTGGAAACGAAGGGCGCGCTCGTGATCGCCAAGCAGAATGCCTCGGCCGGCGAGGTAGCGCTCCGCAAGCGTGCCGGCAATCGGCTTCGACATTGCAAATATGCGGCGCGCAGCATCAGGCGAGCTACGCACCGCCGGAGGCTCGCGCTCGGCGTTAGCCGATTCTAGGCGCGGCATGGCGAGGAAGCGCCGGGCTTCGTCGGCGACGTCGCGAAACCCCGCCAGGCCGCAGCTGTGCCCGATGACGTCGAGAAGATCGCCGTGCTCGCCCGTCGCCTCGTCGACCCATTTGCCTGCGGATCCCTTGGCGTTCTCTTTCAGACGCACATGCATGGAGCGGCCGTGCGAATTGAGCACGTCTCCGACGATCCAGTGGTTCCCGGCGCGGCAGCCGTTGGAGAGATAGACGCGGCACACCGCCTCGGCATGCTCGGCGAGGCGGCGCGCCAGCTCGGAAGCAGAGCTGGTCATGACAACCTGCTCCCTTATGTCGCGGCGCGATCGGTGACGGCAATGAGCGCATGGCGCTTGAGGAGCCTGGCCAGAATAGCCGGTCCTTCGATACTGGTCGGGACGAACAGCCTTAGCTCCCATGAGATGATCTCAGAGATCAGCTCGAGCGCCTTCAGCCGTGGAACCATCGCGTTGGTGAAGCCGATCAGCTCGACACGATAATCGTTCATGACGCGGCTGCGGCGAAGGCTCAGCCCATCCGCGAGCTGCATCCCGATCAGGCCCTCGATAAGGCCGGTCCACGCTTCATCCATGGACACAGACGGAGCATGGTCGAGGCCTAGGTTGCGAAACAAGGTCGCCACGAGCGCAGGAGCAATGTGCCGGCCGATGATGCGCTCGCCAGAATCGGTTTGAATCCGGTAGACGCGGCAATCGTCGTCCGGCAGCCTTCGCCAGATCGGCAGAAGAAGACCCGTGACGACGTGGAAGGTGCTCGTGGTGAACTCGGGGACCGCCGCCACCTCGGCTTCCCACATTTGGGCGAAGATCTCCCGTGTCGTGGGCTGCCAATGTGTTTCGGCCGAAGCGTCGAGACCGAAGCGCAGCTCATCGGCTGGCCGCACCAGGCGCAGACGATGCTCGACGGTTCCGTCAGGGGGCCACGTCTCCGATGCGGCGTGGCGGCACCTTTCTTCCGCCTTTGCGCGACTTCGTCCCGGCGGCCGCCTGGCCGACATCACCGGGACAGTCCTTTCTCCGGAAAACCCCAAATGGTGGCAGTGCTTCACCCCACTGCAAGAGCAGGGCACGGTGAAAGGCGGATTCATCAGTATGACGGAGGGCTTAATGATGGCGTCGAGATGATCATCGATATTCGCTGCGGCGTGGCGAAAGGTCGGAACGCGCGGGAACAGCAGACGGAGCAGATCGGCACGCATCCCCGAAAATTCATTGAGCGCAAGTGAGGCTTGGGCAATTTCGGCATGGACGGCAAGAAGGCCAGTTTCGGCGGAGGGCTCGAGCACGAGGTCAGCAGAGACGATCGCGGCGGCTCGGGCGGTGATGAAAGCGAGCGGCAGAGGTGTGGAGAGCTGCTGCATGGCCCGGCTCTCGTCCGAGCGCCGCGTATGCGTTGGTATCAGTTGCGCGATTTTTCTCATCATCGCCAACACCGCCTGCGGTGATTGCGAGCGCGATATGATCGCGGGGCCGAACTTCTTGAGGAAAAGGACCTGTGCGGCTTCGAGGGCCTCGTATGCATCCTTCCAGATCCAGAATCCTTCGGCGTTCGTGCCGCCGAAGTATTCGACCATGATCGTGCGAAGGGCGTTCGTGCCAATTGGACAACCGGATTCGCGGGAAGGAACAAGGCGGCCTGCGGGTCGCAGGACCGCCTCAATGTGGTCGGCGTGCTCTGGGGCGGGTGCGGAAAGGGCGGTCGCACCGGCGGCCGATGCGGTACTGAGAACGTTCATGGGAGTTCCTGTCGAGAGCGAGAGAGGGCTGCCCGCCGGCACCCTCTCTCTGCGCCGCCGGGCCGAACTCCTCCCGGCCCCGCTCTCCCTCCGGCGTGACCTGACGCCTGGTTCAAGGTCGCCCAAAGCGAACGTTCGACGTCCTTGCGTCTGACCATCTATGATGGTCAGGGATGTCTGCTTTCCATCAAGGTTGAAATTACTCACCGCCGGCGCAAGGTAAGTTCACGCTATTGCCGACATTCGTGGCTTTCCACGGCGGGCAATGCCCCCGGCGTGATCTGTTTGACCTCCAGGTCCAAGCGAAGTTCGAGCCCTAGCAGCGATGGGTTGATTCACGGAGAATCTCGTGACTCAATCCTCAGGAATGCGGCGGCGATCTGGAGCGATGGAGGTGATGCGGCGGTTCAGGATCGGCGGAGGCGTCTATGAAGATGAAGGGCGGGATCTGCAGGCGGCGCTGGCGGGCGCATACGCGCGCAGGGAACGTCCGCTATGCCTGTGTCGAGAGCCAGGCTGCCCCATGTACATTGCGCAGATTGGCGAACTTTATGTCGTCAAGCGCATGCCACTCAGCGGCGACGGACATGATCCGGCCTGCGACTCCTATGAAACGCCTTGCGAACTCTCCGGCCTCGGCGCGCTGATGGGCAGCGCGATCCAACTCAATGCGCAAAGCGGTATGGCCGCGCTGAAGCTGGAGTTCAACTTGTCGAAGACAGGACGCCGAGCAGCGCCTGCACCGACGGGTGAACGTTCCGTCAGGGTGTCGGGAGACCCGAGGAAGTTGTCGCTGCGGGGCTTGCTGCACTATCTCTGGCACGAAGCCGAGCTGACTGTGTGGACCTCACGATGGAGCGGCAAGCGGCATTGGTGGACAGTCCGATGGCACCTTCTCGAGGCTGCAAAGCAGATGATTGTCAAGGGCGGGCTTCTCTCGGACGTGCTTTTCGTGCCCGAACCGTTTCGGGCCGACAACAAGGACGCGATCGAGCAACGCCGGAGTGCTGCCCTTGCCCCGGCACTCCCGCCGAAATCAGGACCACGCAAGCTGATGGTGCTCGTTGGTGAGGTGAAGGAGTTCGCGACGACGCGATTGGGCCAGAAGCTCGTGGTCAAACACCTGCCCGGCTTTCCCTTCCTACTGGATGATGGCCTACATCGTCGGCTGCAGGCGCGGTTCGAAGGGGAGTTTTCGCTTTGGGCGGCAGACCAGGCTTCCCACCTCGTCGCGGTGGCCACGTTCGGGCTCAACCCAGCGGGATTGGCCGTCATCGAGGAGATCGCGCTGATGGTCGTCACCGAGAACTGGATCCCTTACGAATCGATCCAGGAGAAAAGACTGGTCGATAGCCTCGCCAGAATGCGGGAAAAGAGCGTGAAGGGCTTACGTTACAACCTTCAGCCCCAACAGCCGATCGCTAATGTGCTGTTGCAGAACAGGGAGAGCCCGGTTGCGCTCTACATCGTCCCGGCAGAAACGGATGAAATATTCGAGGCCAATCTTCAGGACATGATCGCCGGGCGACCGGAGATGGATACTTGGATGTGGCGCGTAGGTGACGGCGACATGCCACCGCTGCCATGAGCGTGCAATGCGGTTTTTCGGGACAATCATCAACACTGTGAATCGGTTAGGCGAGACGGATTCGCACGATGCGTTGGACATCGAGGCAAGTGACTTCGATCATGCCGCAATGGAGAGCGGCGAACGTCGTCTGGATTTCAAGTTGAGCATGCTGCGGCTCTTGAGAGAACCGTCGCAGAGCGATGGTGTCCGGCTGTTCGTCGTGCCGGTCGAGGTTGGAATGCTGGGCGATGTGCCCGGTCTCTCGAGCGAGTTCCAGGGCGAACCCCTCGATATCTGGCTTGCTCGCCGGCGGTTGATCCTGGCGCAAAACTCCGGGATAGACGGTGAGGCGCGGCCGAAGTACACGGCCACAGAGATCCGTTGAGCGGATCGGTTCTCATCAAAGGAAAGACCATGAGGCAGAAGACCCGACCGTTTGTCGTGGAGCTCAAGCGGAAGCGCGCGGTGAGGCAGAACCGCTCGATCTGGGGCGATGTGGACTTGTCGGCTATCGCCGGCGAGGCGATAGCGACGCCTTCCACCGCTGAACCGGCAGTTGCGGCGCCACCCGGCGACAGGCGGCCCTCGGCGCTGGACGGAGGGATTGCACCGCCCGTCGCAGAAGCAGCTGGCGAAGCCGACAGGTGCCCCGAAACGCACGAAGCCGGTGTCGCAGATGAAGTTGAACGGGTCGAAACGCCGACCGATGACCGAACCCCGCGGCGAGCAGCGCGAGTTCGACGGCGGCCCGAGCGGGCCTTGCCGCGAGGAGAACGTTGGAAGCTGCGGCTGCCCAAGGTTCTGCGCGACAAGAGATAAGGTTCCGCCATACTTCCGCGCTCAATGACAGGCGCCTTGCTATTGTTAGCGGGCGCGTCTCGGAACAGATCGCGGTGCAAATTTCATGGATTGGAACGGCATGGCTTCCGCCATCAGTAGATGACCGGAACCCGGGACTGTGCGCTGAAGATACTTCAGCAGACGGTGCCCTCTACTCAGCGTGTGCTGCTCTCGCCCCGGACGACGTGGCCGTAGAGGAAGGAACAGCACGACGCCGGAGAAGCGAGTGCCCGCGTCGCCGGCGCTGCGGGGATCAGGCTGCGAGATCGAGGAGCTTCTTCGCCTTGCCCTCTATGTCCAACCGCGCATCCTGATGCGGCTTGTCTCGCGCGAAGCGCGTAATGCCTTGTACAAAGTCGAAGACGCTTTCCGGGGGACGACCTTCCTCGACCAGGACGGTCTCGATGATCTTCATGGCCTCGGCTTTCGAGAAGCCACGTTTGCGGAGGAACGCTGTTCGGTCTTCGTCATTGCGGGCGACGATCCGCTCCCGCGCCGCCCTGATGCCGTTAACAAACGGCATGGGCGAGGAGTCGGCGAACTGGATCAGGGCCGGTTCCGCCTCGGATGCGAAACGCGAGGCGGCGTATTTGGAGTGCCGAATGGTAATCTCCTCGAAATCTTCCACGCCCCAGAGATTGCGGTTCTGGCATACGGCACGGAGATAGAAGCTGGCGATTCCGAGCGTGCGGGCACCGACTTCCGAGTTCCAACAGTAGAACCCCCGGAAATAGAGGTCGGGGGAGCCATCCGCCAGCCTACCGGCTTCGATCGGATTGAGGTCGTCGACCAAAAAGAGGAAGATGTCGCGATCGGATGCATAGAGCGTCGTCGTGTCCCTCGTGATGACGGTGTGCGGGTTGTAGATCCGTGTCGACCAATCGAGAACGCCAGGCACCTTCCATCGGGTATCGCCTGTGCCGTTACCGGCAATGCGCTCCACGGCCTCGACCAATTCGTGGTCGAAAATGCGGCCATAGTCCGGGCCGGTGATGGCACGCAGCTCGACTCGGCCCTCTTCGATCTCCAAGGTCTTCACCTGTTCGACTCGGTGCGTTGTGAGTCCGTATTGGAGATTGATGCCGGCGAGCGGAGCCGGCAGCTGGCGCAGATAGGCGGCCGGAGCGCCAACCAGGCTGGCCAGTTGCCCGAAGCTCCAGTGGGTCGGCGCAACGGGTTCATCCGCGCCTGCCAGCATGAGCGTCAGCCGTTCGGCGTCGTCGCGGCTGGCTTCGACACGGATCGCTCCGCTCTCCAATATCCGGGTGCGGCTTCGCTCGGATCGGGTTTTCACCGAGTTCTGGAGTTCCGCTAAGGACAAAAAGCGTTCGTCGGCCGGGCGGTTGAACCATTCCGAGGATACGCGTCCGATCCGTTGGCCGCGTCGCACATCCACCTTGTAGCCGGTGCGCGCGCTCCGCATGGGAGCCTGAATTTCCATTTCAGTCATGAATTTCACTCCGCGACAGGTGCCGGGAGCCTCTCTCCAAGCCGTCGACCTGTCGCGGCACGCCGCTCCGCCCTCTCGCTCTTCCTGCGCTTCTCCGTGCCTGCTGAGGCGGTGACGCGGCGGCTGCGCCCTGCATCGGGAGACTGGCTGCCAGATGGAGTAATCGCCGATATTGCGCAACGCGCGAAAATGCCGATCGAGGGCGTTCGATGATTCGAAGCTAAGGTCGCCATCGACTGTGAAGGTCCGTGCTGGTCGTTTTCGCTTGCGCGCCGGGGGTAAATGCGGGGATACGAAAGCGACATATGCCGGTGTTACCGCGCCCTCCGCTCAAAGTTAGGGCCCTTCCGGATCAGGAGCCCCGACATCATTCCTCTAAGCTTTGAAAAGCAGCCGTTTTGCTCCTTCGAACTGTGCCGGCGGCCAGTGCGCCGTGTCGTAGATGTGACGCGCTGGCCTGCGTGTCTGCGTCCATGAACGGAAAGAGCCTGGCGTCACCGCCAGGCTCTTTGCGAATTTTTCGACTGAGGCTTATTCGGCGGCTGTGGCGATCGACTCTGTGACGCCTGCTTCCTCGACGAGGAAGGCGGGCAGATCGGCCTTTTCCTCTGCATCAGCAGCGGTGCCGACGGGAACATTGACATCCGATGCCGCATCGTCTGGATTGCGAAGCGGTTCCGGCAGCCAATTCGATCCTTCGAGGAGGCGAGCGGCCTCGCGGGCCATATCCTGCTTCTTCAAGTGATCGATCAGCTGTACGGATTCTTCGCCACGAGCTTCGTGAACCGCTCCGAGGATGCGCGCCTTGGTCACCTTGCCGAGATAGTTGTCGACGGTCGGTGTCCAGCCGGCGGAAACCATGTCGAAGCCAAGCGTGCCGGCGAGCACGTCAGCATGGGCGAGCGCACGCGACCGCCTGCCCCAAGGCTCAAGCACCGCGTTGAGCGATAGCGAGACGCAGTGCGCGAAAAGCGCCTTGCCGCTGGCTTCGTCGAGGTTGAGCAGAAACTGCCACAGACTGTGTTCCTCGCCGGGAAGATCGCGGTCCCAGGCTTCGTGGCGCTCGGCAATCTCCTTGGCCCAAGGCGTTTCGCCGAGTCCCAGGACCTGCGGGAAGCTGCTGTTCTTCACACTGATCTCGAGGCAGGTATCGGAGGCGAAGCGGTGGAACACCTGCAACACGAAGGCATGAAGTGCTGTGACGAAGGCCACGTCGGCATCGCCGGCGAGTGCGTTGCGCATTGCCAGCGTCCGCTGCGCGGTCAGGTCGTAGACAAGGCGGTCAGGAAGTGGCTTGATCTCCCCTTCGTCGACCTCATCACCGTCGGAGGTATCGTTTGAGATGTTTCCGTCGACGTTGGCGCCGCCGTCATTGTGGCGGAGGTGGCCACCCTCATCCTCGGCGCCTTCGGTATCGACGCGTGGTTCATCCTCGGGACGAACAAAGCCGCGCTCGAGCTGAAGCTGGCCGTTCGCTGCGAGCGTCACGAAAACGCCTGCGCGCCCTATTTGTTCGGCATCGTAGACGTAGGGCCGATCATTGAACACATCGATCTCAGCACCAAGCTGCTCCAATCTATTCTCGACCTGCTCGTCGTAATCCTCGGCCTCGGCATATTCGGCGTCAAGCTTGTCATACTCAGCCTTGAGCGTGTCATAGCGTTGGATCTCCTCGGCTCTCAGCTCCTGCGGCGCGCCATAGATCCGCCGCAGACCAGACGCGTGACCGTATGGGAAGCTGATCGCCGCCTCGACCCACTTCCAGCCTTCGCCACGGATTGTCTCCGCATCAACCTTCAGCTTGTCGAAGACGAGCTGCTCGAGAAGGGCCGCGTCTTGAAACCAGCCCCCGGCGTCCTGCTCGAACAGGTCGCGCAGGATGATGCCGCCGGCCGCCTCATACGCCTCGGACCCGACATAGACAGCCCGCCGATCGTCAGCACGAACGGTGGTCTCGGTCAGCAGCCGCTTGATGTAGTAAGGCTCCTGCATGTGCGAGCTAGAGACCCGCTCCCAAACTTGTTCCTGACGCGCGTGGTCGTCGGAAATCGAGAACGCCATGATCTGCTCGAGCTTCATCTCGTCCTGCTCGTACAAATCGAGCAGCATCGGCGAAACGGACGCGAGCTTCAGCCGCTGCTTCACCGTCGCTGGTGTCACGAAGAAGCGGGCTGCGATCTCCTCAACGTCGAGGCCCTGATCGCTCAGGGTCTTGAACGCCCGAAACTGGTCGAGCGGATGCAACTGCTCACGATGGACGTTCTCGGCCAGCGAGTCCTCTTCGGCGGAGGTTGCGCTGCTGCGATTTACGATGCAGGGAATCGGCTCGTTCTTAGCCAGGCGCTTTTGCTTGATGAGTACGCCGAGCGCGAGGTAGCGACGGCCGCCGGCGGGTACCTCAAACCTTCCGGCCTCCTCTCCACTTTCCTCGATGACGGGACGGACGTTCAGGCTCTGAAGGAGGTTTCGGCGGCCGATGTCCTCGGCGAGCTGCTCGATGGAAACGCCGTCCTTCACGCGCCGGACATTCTTCTGCGACAAAACAAGCATGTCGTAGGGAATGTTTTCTGCAGCATTCATTGCGATCTTCTGAATGGCCCTTGCCATGGTCAAGTTCTCCATGACGGGCGGTCCGGAGACTCTCCCTGGACCTCCAATCCCGTCAGGAAACCTCCCCTCCCCCTCTGCCCCTGCAGGCGCCGCGGCCGCCGGATGCATTGCCCCCGGCAGCGCGTCTTCCCGATCAATCCGGGAGCCTATCAAGTGGAGGGATGATCGCAATCAAAAGTGGGCACGGCCGCGAAATGCGGCGTAGCTTACGCATTCGGCGAGCCAGCTTTGCTGGCGAAAGTTGCAGTGGGATTCAATGCTGACGCCCACGATGACTTGATCGCCTCCAGGCATTCCCGCGACCGGCAATTATCAAGTTCACAGCGGCTATCGTTTCAGTCGCACCTGCGCTGGCATTGTGCGCTTGTACTTTTTCATCGCGGCAGTCAGGTGGCACTCGCTTGAAAATCCGCTGACATAGGCAACTTCCGCGATCGCCAAATTGCCTTTGACCAGCAGCTCCTTCGGCGAAGCGTATAGGTAGGCGAAAGAGATATTCGTGTGGCGGCTCGCAAATGTCTTGGTGAATGCCTGAATGAAACGGCGCGGCGAAAGACCGGAGACGGCCGCCAGCTCGGCGACTGCCAATTTGCCGGAGAAAATCTCGTCCAGGAACTCCTGAACCGTATTTGCGCTGTGAGCGGAGAGCCCGCCTCTAATAGTCGGAAGCTGCTTTTTCACCCCTGAATAATTGCGGAGAAGACGAACGCCGAATTCTGTGATCAGTGATTCAACGTAAAGTTCGTTTGGAGTTTCCCGTTGCGTCAATCTGCGCCTGCAGGGTTTCGTTCCATCTCTGAACCGAAGCCCCGTCACTCATCGCCGCTTCCAAAACCTGCGGAAAGAGGTGAGAAAAGAAGCCTGCGGTGAGCTTACACATATCCGGTGAACTGAGCCCGCCGTATTCGCTCCGAATGGCTTCCTCGTCCCGGACGTGGGGTTTGAAAGGTGTTCCACCGATATTTAGAGATATAGAGATATGACTGGCAGGCGACCAATCCAGATTGATACCTTGGCGCCACGAGCCCTTGGACCGCTTCGCTAGGCGGGATGAATAGTTCGCGCCTCAAGCCCCTTCTGACCCTGAGCATACCTGACAATGACTTTCTGACCCTCGTCCAGCCCTATTAGACCAGAGCCCGTCAAAGCAGTTGCATGAACGAATACATCCCTGCCGCTATCTTCAAGACTGATGAAGCCGAACCCCTTGGTGGCATTGTACCACTTGACAGCGCCGGCGCTCTCCTGCTCCGGCACCTCCGCCCGCGTGGCGCCCTTAGGCGCAACACGCCCATCGCGGCGTCCAGTGTCTGACGAACGCTTCGTGCCGCCACTGACCGTGAGCACTTGCGCAACCTGTGGGCCTTTTGGGCCTGCCTCGATTCTGACCCGAAGGTACGCCCCTTCGTGAACAGCGGCATGTCCGGAGGCCTGCAATTTCGATATATGCAAGTAGGCTTCAGACCCGTCCGCCAATTTGACGAAGCCAAAACCCTTCTGAGCGTTGAACCAAAGCACCTCGGCAGCAATGTCCGCAGAAGCTGAGTTTGCTGAAGTCTGACGTTGGAAATAGGTTGGCTCTTGAGTGTGATCGTCGGTTGCATCGTGCTGAAGGCGTTGGTGCCGCGGCTCGCGATGATTTCGGTATTTGCCCATTCTCGTACCGGCTAGAACTTGGTGGAAGGCGCAGAATACCACCGTGAAAATCCCTGATCAATGCGGGCAGGAATGCCGCTTTCCGGCCATCATTTCATTCATCGCAAACCTTCGCAATGATTCGAGCCTGGACGGCGAAAGCGCAGCTATTAGAGGTACATGACACGCCCGCTATAACCGAAACTTGAAGCACGCAGACTATTTCGTCAGCTGCTCGGACGGAATCCGATGCCGGTGGATCACTTTTCACGAGTCCCCGCCCCGCCCACTCCGCCTTTGTTGCGACTTCAGGCCCACGCTCGTTATCTGTGCAATCGGCTCACCTCGAAAGTGCGCCCCTCACATTGCTGCTGAGCATCCGTCTGCTGGCCTGGTTTCGCTGATGGGCGTCCGAAGCCCTTCCCAACCGCAATCAGGAGCGCCAGCGGCAATCCCGGCAACGCGATGCTGAACCGCGCAAAGCGTGAGCTGGTGACGGCCATCCCCACCTGCCCTGCGCAGCAAGCAACGCTACCGCCTCTTCGTACATACCCAGTTGAAACGACGCTA
Source organism: Mesorhizobium sp. WSM2240 (assembly GCF_040438645.1). NCBI lineage: Bacteria > Pseudomonadati > Pseudomonadota > Alphaproteobacteria > Hyphomicrobiales > Phyllobacteriaceae > Mesorhizobium > Mesorhizobium sp. WSM2240. The sequence continues at coordinate 265,662 of NZ_CP159256.1, read as the reverse complement.
AAGACACTACCGATCCGCGCGCGCGCTCATTCCGGTCTGAAGCTCCGCAAGGACAACGCGCAGGAGAGTGCGAATTTCGTCCCGAGCGGCGCCGTACTCTACGCCAGCGGCGACAAGCTGCTGCGCGAGCGTCTTGGCAGTCTCGCGCCAAAACACGTTGGCCTCCTCGCCATGTATTGCCCGCAGAACACCCGCAATGCCTGTGACCAGCTTTCCCCGGCGGTACAACGGAAATGCAACCACACCCATGCCTAAGCCCCTTTTCTTAATCCGCCTCGGCAAGAAGCTATGGGCTTACGGTTAACGGAGCCTTGCGTACCAGCATCACGGAACAAGCAACTGACTGACCATAATTGTCGGCAGTGGTTGTGTGAAGCAGTTCCGATGGCGCGGAGGCGGCACGAACAGCGCGTTTCCCGGCCGCGTACCGCCGATCTTCCTTGCACACATAGAAAGAGAGAGTGCTCCTAGGGTGTGAATTGCCCCCCATTTCGATCGGACACCCGGCATAAGCAGAAAGGCTCAAGCACAGGCTTGAGGATAGGCTTATGTCCGAGGACTATCAGCGCATCGAGGTGATCACCGGCGTCGCCCGCCGTCGCATTGGTCGACGGAAGCAAAGCTGCGGATCATCGAGGAGAGTTTCGAGCCGGGGTCGTCTTACCGCTACCGGGAAGTCCCACCATCAAGTGAAGCGTTGCCCTAGAACCGACCAAAGCCGCTTAAATCCAAGGTGACCTGTTCGTCTAGCCGCAGGTGCACACTACGGCAACCGGCTCTACTCGACCCTTTAGGCGAGCAACCGCAAGATCGTGCGTTGGCGAGAGGTATAGATTCTCTTGCTGCTCGGACGTCCCCGACCGGTAGTCGATAGCTGAAATAAGGCCCGGGTGGCCCCGCCCGGCAGATTATGCACCATGGCGGCAGCCTTGATTTCTGGTCTTTTTATCCTGCGAATTTCACGTGCAAAGGTCCGCTTGTGGCGCAATTCCTCCCTGGCAAGTGTGCTAAAGTGGTTGGTCCGGTTTCGGGTCAGGTTCAGCGATAAGCTGCCGCCACGGCCCGTTACATCCACCCTGGGCTTTCATATTCCGGGGCTGGGGCGGGCGCCGGTACGCGCGCATGCCTGACCGGCGGAAGCCCGAACATCCGTGCATATTCCCGCGAGAATTGAGTGGGACTTTCGTAGCCGACACTGAACGCTGCGCTGGAGACCGATTGCCGCTCGGCCTGCATGAGCCGTTTCGCCTCGATCAGCCGCAGGCGCTTCTGGTACTGGAGCGGAGTCGCGCCGGTAATTGCCTTGAAGTGGAAATGGAAGGCTGAAACGCTCATGCCCACCGAACTGGCCAGGTCAGCCACCAAAAGCGGCTGTTCAAAATTGTTGCGGATGGTGCCGATCGCATCGGCAATCCGTGACGCATGGCTGTCGGCCTGCGCCAGCGTCCGCAGCAGCGACCCGTGGTCGGCACAAAGCAGCCAATAGTGGATTTCACGCATGAGCAGCGGATGAAGCACCGGCAGCGCCGTAGGTTTTTCGACAAGTGCGAAGAGCCGCCCCATTGCGTCGATGATCGCTTCGTCCGCCTCCGCCGCCGATATTGCCGCCACCTCCCGGCCCGTTCCCTCATCCGCTCCCGCTTCGGCTGACAGTTCCCGAATGAGGCCCATGTCGAGCTTGAGCGCCAATGCAACGTAGGGCCGCTCTGGCGACGCCTCGACGACGCGGGCGTCCGTGGGAAGGTCGATGCCCACGATGACCGAGTGCCCCTTCGGAAAATCCACCATCCGCCGTCCCTGAAGTGCCTGTTTTGCACCCTGCAGGACCAGACAGAAAATGGGCTCGTAAAGGACCGGGGACAGCTCGGTAGCACGTCTCTGGCGCGACACGTTCAAACCCGGAACATCCGTCGCGCTCGGCTCGTCGCCAATGTTCCGAGTATCGGCATAGGCGAGCACCTTGCGGGAGAGGTCGTCGAGCATCATCGGTTCCCCATAGAAACAGGCACTCAATAGCGCCCGCGTGGGCTGATTCCACAGTAGCGCAGATATGAAGTTTGGAGAAATAGGCAGATTCTTTCGAGGATGGGGCAGGCACGGGACCGTGAGGGGCTTTATCTCCGTGCTGCTCGCATACCCAAGGAGACCGACATGAACATCACTGGCAACACGATACTCATCACCGGCGGCGGAAGCGGCATCGGGCGCGCCCTTGCCGAAGCCTTGCTGGCAAGAGGCAACAATGTCATCGTCACAGGACGCAACCGGGACAAGCTCAAGGATCTAGAAGCCGCCAATCCCGGCATCCATACTTTTCAGCTCGATGTGGACGATCCGGACGAGATCACTGCCTTTTCCCGGCAGGTGGTCGAGGATTTTCCCTCGCTCAACGTCCTGATTAACAACGCCGGCATCATGCGTGCCGAAGCGGTCCGGGATGGGTCCACGGCCACGGCAGAAGCAACGATCACCACCAATCTGCTCGGCCCGATTCGTCTGACCACCGCGCTGCTTCCTCACCTCATCTCGATGCCGGATGCCGCCTTGCTAACGGTGTCCTCGGGGCTGGCGTTCCTGCCACGCGGGGGCTTTCCCACTTATTGCGCGACCAAGGCGGCTATTCACTCGTACAGCCAGACACTGCGCGTGCAGTTGCGCGGCACGTCTGTCCAGGTCATCGAACTGGTGCCGCCTTACGTCCAGACCGAACTGACGGGCCCGCAGCAGGCCAGCGACCCCAACGCCATGCCTCTCGAGGACTATATTTCGCAGACCATGGTGCTGCTCCAAGAGCAGCCTGACGCCGAGGAAATTCTCGTCGAGCGCGTCCACTTCCAGCGCTTCGCCGAACGCGAGGGCCGCTATCAAGAGTCGTTTGCGCGCCTGAACGGTTAAATCCCGAAAATGGTCATACGGACACCAAATGGAGATCCAAAGTGTCTACTGCCATTAAGAAAGTGCCTCAGGCGTTGCTGGTTGACCTTGCGTCACGGCGCATGGCAGCCACGCAGCCATAGCTCAGAAAACGGGACTCTGTCCCGGGGAAGTGACGGAAGTCGTCTCCGGGCCGGACAACCGCACCGAGGGCCGTATTGTTGCGGTTGACGCCTTCGCTGCCTCCAGCTTCAAATACAACCGCCGTAACCCCTTGGCTGGCACATTTAAGGGCGAGCGCACCAACGGAAGAGATCGTCCTGATCGCGTACAAGAGGGACCCTTGGCAGGAAATCGCCCTGGTGTTGATAACCATCGCTCTCATGCACGCATTCGTCTATGAATTCGAATTTCGCGACACACACAGTTCGGAGCCAGGCGCTGTGTTCCTCAGCATCCTCTTTCGTTATTCTATAGTAGGCTATGTCCTGGTGATGCTTGTGAACCTCTATATTCCTTGGGACCTTCGGCAGGACCGATGGCGCCAGCTTTTCGGAGACACTTAGTGCGGTCGTGGTTCTCTCGTTCCCAGGCGCACTCGGGGCGGCGGTGGCAACGCTCATCCTGTGACAAAAATGTCCGCAAAGAGCAACAAGCAACAGAGCAGCAATCCGAAAAAGATGGCATAACACGGAAACCGGGGACTTCAGTCACAGAGTGGATCGTGGCGGGAATAAGCTGCGTAGCTCTGCTCGCAGTGCTCAGCTATCTTGTGATCGACGGCTTGAGTGGGCGCAACGGGACCGCCGAGATCATTGTGTGGCCGCTCGAGATCGCGGCCACACAGGGCGTTTACGTGGTCGAGTTCGCCGCCCGCAAACAGCGCGGGAAAGTCGGTTGCTTCTGTCGAGATCAAAGGTGAGCTCCGCAACAGCGGCGATGTCGTCGAGGAGAGCAGTAGCTACGCTCGACTATATCCCACAGAAATCCGAACGCTGGGCGCGTTGATTTCCGTAGGGATCCTGAGGCTTACGACCTGCGTCTCTTTGCCAGTGGATTTATTGAACCCTGATCGGCGGCGTACCGGCGATAGCGGTGTGGTCTTCTGCAGCCTTGCCATGAGATTTTGGCGGACAGGGCACGGCGTGATTGACGTTGATGCTCTGCAGGCGTTGCTTGAGGCTCACCGAGGAGACGGTGCCGGGTAGTTAATTAAATTTAGCACAACGGTAAATGTATTAAACTTTACTTATCACAGATTGATCCACATTCTCCCATCGATAAAGAAGGGCCGAGTCAACCGGCCCGGCAAAGGAGCGCCTGGGATGAATGCCTTCATGCCACCAACCCGCCTCTCGATAGGCTCTAGCCCCTCCAAAGTCGCGCCGGAGTTCGCCGCACAGACGCGGTCCACGATTGGTGATCTCGATCCGGAATCCACCCAGTTAAGGGAACTGATCAAGGCGCAGATCCGGCTCGCCTTCGGGACCGCCAACCGGATCACCTTCCCCCTGCCAGCGCCGGCCTTGCTCGCAATGGTGATGGAGCCGGCGACGCTGCTCGAAACGGGTGATACAGCCAGAACCACCGCGGCCCGCTGGAATGGCTGATGGCGGTAAACGACATGAAGGCACCCTCCTTGGCGTGGGCTTTTACTACAAGACGGTCATGTGGCCTGCCAAGTTCTGGGAAAGCTTTATGCAGAGGCACGAACGGATGCGCGCCCTGCGCTCGTCGTCCGACCAGATGATGCCGGTCCTCCCACATGTCACGCCGGATGCCGACACCTTGGTGCAGGCTGCGTTCGAAAATGCCGGCTAAACCGCCGATCAGACCGATGTCTGGGCAATCCTGGAGATCTCCGGCTCAGAAATCCTCCCCGCACTGGAGCGACTCTGCTCGCTTGACCTGTCTAGGTCTCTCCGTCAGGCGCCTTCGCACGCACCCTGATGGAAAATATGGGCGCGATCGTACTGCGCACCGGCGACGAGATCTTCCTTCTCATGTCTGGGAGTTCCTCCGCAGATTTGTCTCTGGGTGTGGTGGAACCGCTTGCGGATCATCGCGGAACCAGTGTGACAGCTGCCCGCGCATGGAACATCCGAAAAAGGACGACAGGACTTGAATTTTTGCCTTTTGCAAGGGACTCCATATGTCATTCAACCTAGCGAAGCCCGTCGGTCTCTCGGATATCGAAATTGCGCGCGCGGCTGACAAGAAACCGATCCAGGAGGTCGGCACAAAGCTCAACATCCCGCCGGAGCATCTGCTGCCCTACGGGCATGACAAGGCGAAGGTCTCGGCCGAATTCATCGCCAATGCGCGCAAGCGCTCCGACGGAAAGCTCATCCTCGTCACCGCCATCAACCCGACGCCGGCCGGCGAAGGCAAGACGACCACCACGGTCGGGCTCGGCGACGGCCTCAACCGCATTGGCAAAAAGGCGATCGTCTGCATCCGCGAGGCCTCGCTCGGCCCATGCTTCGGCATGAAGGGCGGCGCGGCCGGCGGCGGCTATGCGCAGGTCGTGCCTATGGAGGACATGAACCTCCACTTCACCGGCGATTTCCACGCCATCACCACCGCCCACAATCTGCTGTCGGCGCTGATCGACAACCACATCTACTGGGGCAACGATCTCGGCATCGACATCCGCCGCGTCGCCTGGCGGCGCGTCATGGACATGAACGACCGGGCGCTGCGCGAAATCCTCTGCTCGCTGGGCGGCGTCGCCAACGGCTTTCCGCGCGAGGCCGGCTTCGACATCACCGTCGCCTCCGAGGTGATGGCGATCCTGTGCCTGGCCACCGACCTGAAGGACCTGGAAAAGCGCCTGGGCGACATCATCGTCGCCTACCGCCGCGACAAGACGCCGGTCTATGCCCGCGATCTGAAGGCGGACGGCGCGATGGCGGTGCTCCTGAAGGACGCCATGCAGCCCAACCTGGTGCAGACGCTGGAGAACAACCCGGCCTTCGTGCATGGCGGCCCGTTCGCCAACATCGCGCATGGCTGCAACTCCGTCGTGGCGACCACGACGGCGCTGAAGCTCGCCGATTATGTGGTGACGGAAGCCGGCTTCGGCGCCGATCTCGGCGCGGAAAAATTCTTCGACATCAAGTGCCGCAAAGCCGGCCTGAAACCGGCGGCGGCGGTGATCGTCGCCACGGTGCGGGCGCTCAAGATGAATGGCGGCGTCAAGAAGGAAGACCTCGGCGCGGAGAATGTCGCGGCGGTGAAGAAGGGCTGCGCCAATCTCGGCCGCCACATCGAGAATGTGAAGCAGTTCGGCGTGCCGGCGGTGGTCGCCATCAACCACTTCCACTCCGACACCGAGGCCGAGATCCAGGCGGTCAAGGAGTTCGTCGCCTCGATGGGCGAGGAAGCGATCCTGTGCAAGCACTGGGCGCACGGCTCGGCAGGCATCGAAGAGTTGGCGCACAAGGTGGCGGCACTCGCCGAAGGCGGCGGCTCCCAGTTCGCGCCTCTTTACCACGACGACATGCCGCTCTTCGAGAAGATCGATACGATCGTCAAGCGCATCTATCGCGGCTCGGAGGCGATCGCCGATAAAAGCGTGCGCAACCAGCTCAAGCAGTGGGAAGACCAGGGCTACGGCAAGCTGCCGGTGTGCATGGCCAAGACGCAGTATTCCTTCTCCACCGATCCCAATCTGCGCGGCGCGCCGACGGGCCACGCGGTGCCGGTGCGGGAGGTACGGCTGGCGGCCGGCGCCGGCTTCATCGTCGCCATCTGCGGCGAGATCATGTCCATGCCCGGCCTGCCGCGCACGCCTTCGGCGGAGCGGATCTTCCTCAATGAGGAAGGCCGCATCCAGGGCTTGTTCTAGGGGAGTAAGCCTGGATGGCAATTATCTGACTTTGATGGTGCGAAGCATGGAACACAAGCAACAGAGGCCGAGCATGCAGATCGCTGAGACGAGGACAGGGGCCGCGATCATTGATGGCAAGGCCTTCGCGGCCGACATACGGGGCCGCGTGGCGGAGCAGGTCGCAAATCTGAAGGTCGAGCACGGCATTACGCCCGGTCTCGCCGTGGTGCTGGTGGGCGAAGACCCGGCGTCCCAGGTCTATGTCCGCTCCAAGGGAAAGCAAACGGTGGAGGCCGGTATGGCTTCCTTCGAGCACAAACTCGACGCCGGTACGTCGGAAGCAGCGCTATTGGATCTCGTCGGGCAGCTCAATGCCGATCCGGCGGTGCATGGAATCCTGGTACAACTGCCCCTCCCCGGCCACATGGATGCGGCCAGGATCATTAACGCCATCGACCCGGCAAAGGACGTCGATGGCTTCCACATTTCGAATGTCGGCCAGCTCGCAACAGGACAAGGGGCCATGGTGCCCTGCACGCCGCTCGGCTGCCTGATGCTGCTCAGGGCGCATCTCGGCAACCTCTCGGGCCTTGAAGCAGTGGTGGTCGGACGCTCCAACATCGTTGGAAAGCCCCTGGCGCAGCTCCTGTTGCGCGAAAATTGCACCGTCACGATTGCTCATTCACGCACCCGCGATTTGGAGGACATCGTGCGGCGTGCCGACATAGTGGTGGCCGCGGTAGGGCGGCCGGGAATGATCCAGGGCAGCTGGATCCGGCCAGGCGCAACGGTGATCGACGTGGGTATCAACCGCGTAGAGGGGCCGGACGGGAAGCCGCGTCTCGTGGGAGACGTGGATTTCGCCAGCACTGCCGAAACCGCCGGGGCGATCACCCCGGTGCCCGGCGGCGTCGGCCCGATGACGATTGCCTGTCTGCTTGCCAACACCCTGACCGCGGCCTGCCGCGCAAACGGTCTTGACGAACCGGAAGCCTGATATGCGGCACGGGCGATCGCAGCGGCGCGATCCCGGCAGCGGCCCGGGACCCCTATTCTGGTATCTGTGGACCGATCACCGCTGGAGGAAACATGATGCTGGATAAGTCCGCAGCCATCATTGGGACAATACGGATATTTCTGATCGACGCCAATCCGCTGGTAATTTCGGCGATCGTCGAGGTCATCACAGCCCAGCCCGATCTCGCCATAGCGCGAACCAGCGATCGCGGCGATGATCTGCTCAAGGCCGAGGAGACGGCGTTCGATCTCGCCGTCCTGGCCTGGGATCTTGCCGATGTGAAGGCTCCTGAAATCTTGCGCAAGCTCAAGGCCAATGGAAGCACCGTCAAGACGGTCATCTTCAGCAACAACCGCGACCCGTCCGCATTGCGCCAGGCTGTGCGTCTCGGCGCACGCGGTTTCTGTTTCCAGCACGAACCCGCGGGCATCCTGGTGAACACCGTCAGGGCCGTTGCAGCGGGCCATTTCTGCATTCCCTATATCGACATCGGCGAGATCAACGACAGCCCGCTCTCCAGTCTCACCGTGCGCGAACGCGAGTTGCTCGAGGTCCTCGCACGCGGCTGGACCAACCAGCAGATCGCGAACCGCACGGGCATTTCAGAAAACACCGTGAAATATCACCTGAAAAATCTCTACGAGAAGCTGGGTGCCCGCAGCCGATCCATGGCCGTCGCGGTTTGGCTGCGGGAATCCGAAGCCTGAATTCGCCAAACGGATAGGCCATTTCCCTCCTACGGCTGCAAATTCCAATCTGGCCGAGTGTGGTCCGAACCGCGATCTGGCTACGACTGCTTTCCACCTTTATAACAGGCCATTGGCGCTGTGCGCGGGATTTAGGCTGCCGCGGATCGGACGCCGCCGGCACCGGCGAGTCGTCCAACGATCTTGCTCAGCGTTAGCAGCGTCCAGGCCAGCGGCGCCAGAACCATCCTCAGCAGAAAAGCGAGGACAAGACAGAATATAAGGTAGGCGGCAAAGGCGCCGAGCCAGGCCGGGAGACCTGCTTGTTCGGCTATCCAACCTGCCGCGCTTGTCAGAAGGTGAGGTCGCGTGATCGCCACATAGGGAAGTGCGACGACAGCGGCGACACCGGCTGCCGTGCCGACGGTCGAAAGCGATCGGAACGCACCTTTGCCTGCAGCCCTCAGATGTGCTGTCCGCACCGTTCCGCGGCCGGCTGCGGCCACCGGTGCCCTCGCAACGCGAAGTGCCTTGGCGGCGCCCATGCCCCCGACGACGATGACCGCATCGAAGGCCGCCCAGCCCATCTCGCCCCAGGTCGGAAGCCGCTCGCCGCGGGCGATCACCCCTTCCAGATCAGAAATACCGCCCAGGAGTATGTTCTTCGCACCAAGCAGCGTGCGGGTGAACTGTCTGCGGACTGCTGTTCCGTCAATAATCTCGAACTCCGACAGCATCTCATGGCCGCGATCCTTGAGCTCGTGAATGGCAATGAGCCCATATTGCTCCGGCGAAATCTTCGCGAGGCCGAATCCCACCTGCCGGTCGTCCCACAGGCGCGACAGGCCCTGATCGACGGTTTCCTGCAACAAGTACTGCGAGGATCCATTCTTCACGAAATAAGCAATCACCGGCACGACCGGATGGCCGAGGCGGTCGAAAACCTCCACGAAATCCGCGTCCTCGCCATAGACGATGAACACTCTGGCTGCATCGTCGCCATATTTCGCCGCTGCCTCATGCCAGCCGAGCCCGCCTGCCGCGCAGGCGGCAAGAACCCATGGCCGAGCCTGCTCCACAGCTTTGCTGCTGAGCGGGCAACGGGTGTCGTCCCGGCGAACTCTCTCCGCCAGGGCGGCTCGCATGATCTCATCTTCGAAGTGATGGCGCTCCCGCCATTCCCATCGGAGCGTCAGGACGATTGCCACAAGGAGTGAGGCTGCTAGCAGATATCTCATTCTCAAGGGCATCCTCCCGCAGTCATGTCATGCCAAGACGTGCCGAAGCTATCAGACAATCCCGGTGAAGCGATCGTTAGTTCTGGGATGTGGTGGAAGTTTGCCGGAGGGTGCGCCGACAGCAGTCGTTCCGTTTTCCACCAGTTGACGCCAACAGCTTGTGCAGTCTTGGGGCCGAGAGCCGCCGGTCCGCTATTCGCGCATGGCGATGCAATTAGGATCGTTCGGTGTCCTGGCTCCTCAGCCAGTCCTTTACTGTTTCCAGTTTGTGGGCCAGATGCCGCTTCAAGATATCCGCGAGCTTCTTGCCGTCCCGGTTGGAGAGGCACTGCAAGATTGCCTCATGTTCCGCAACGGCCGCCGCCCAGCGCACGGCCGACATATTGGCGATGTAGCGCGCCGTCATCACGCGGCCGGCAAGGCTTCTGTAGAGCGCCTTCAGCGTCTCGTTGCGCGTTCCTTCGAGGATAGCTTCGTGGATCTGCTGGTTGAGCCGGAAATAGGGTTGCAACTCACCGGCGCGCCAATGACCCACCATCGTCTCGTGCAGCGACCGGATAGCGGTGACCTCCTCGTCGGTGATGTGGCGGCACGCTATTTCCCCTGAAAGCGCTTCCAACGCCCCCATGATGGGAAAGACTTCGTCCAATTCCTCCAGCGTCAGCGCGCTCACGATAGCGCCGCGGTTAGGCCTTAAGGTGACAACGCCTTCATTGGCCAGGACCTTCAGCGCCTCGCGGAGCGGTGTGCGGGAGACGCCGAACCGTTCGCACAGCCGCTGCTCGGGTATCTTTTCGCCAGGCGCGAGTTCGCCCGCGGCGATGAGCCCCCTGAGCAGTTCCGTCAGCTCATCGTGCAGCGAGCGCCTTTGGATAGCTTGCGATTCCGCGAGTCCGATCGTCATGACCAATCCTGATTCACTTGTCCGGAGATAGACCGTTCCAGAACGCGGGCGAGGTGAACGGCGCGGCGCCCGGCTCCGTCTCTGATCTGCTGTCGGCAGGAAGTTCCAGCGGCCACGGTGATGGCGTTGGCTTCGGCCTTGCGCAAGGCGGGCAGGAGCGACAATTCGGCCATGGCCATCGAAACGTCGTAGGTTTCCGCCTGATAGCCGAAGCCGCCCGCCATTCCGCAGCACGACGAGCCGATCGTCTTCACCGTCAGGCCCGGCACGAGCTTCAGCGCTGTTTCCACCGCCCCCATCGCGCCAAACGCCTTCTGATGGCAGTGGCCGTGTAGATAGGCCGGGCAGCCGAGCGGCAGCAGCGGCAGCTTCAGTCGGCCCGCCTCCCTCTCGCGCGCCAAAAACTCCTCGAACAGGAGCGCATGGGCGGCGATCCGCTCCGATTCAGGCCCGGGCAGCATGGAGGCGAACTCGTCCCTGAGCGTGAAGAGGCAACTCGGCTCCAGCCCGACCACCGGGACGCCACGGGCGACGAAGGGTTTTAGCGCCGCTGCGAGGCGCTCGGCTTCGAAGCGGGCATCGGCCACAAGGCCTGCGGAAAGGAAGGTCCGCCCGCAGCACAGAGGCCTGCCGCCGTCGACCGGTTGGGCCAGATGCACGCGGTAGCCCCCGGCCTCGAGCACCGTGACGGCGGCCCGAAGATTTTCCGGTTCGAAATAGGTATTGAAGGTATCCGCCAGGAGCACGACTTCGTGTCCTGTCCCGGAACCTCCGGTGGCCTCAGCGCGGAATGGATCGGAACGCCAAATAGGCAGCTTCCGCCGTGCGCTGAAACCGGCGATCCTGTCCGACAGCCAGGCCGCGCCGGGCAATCGGTCGCGAAGATTCATCAGCCAGGGGACGCGGGCGGCGTAGGGCGCATAGCGCGGCAGATAGGCGATGAGGCGGTCGCGGAGCGTGAGCTTGCCCTGGGCCGCGCGTGCCGCCTGCACCTCAATCTTCATTTTGGCCATGTCGACGCCGGTCGGGCATTCGCGCTTGCAGCCCTTGCACGAGACGCAGAGTTTCAGCGTTTCCATCATCTCGTCGGAGGCGAGCGCGTCGGGGCCGAGCTGGCCGGAGAGTGCGAGGCGAAGCGAATTGGCACGACCGCGCGTCACGTCGCGCTCATTGCGCGTCGCCCGATAGGACGGGCACATGACGCCGGCTTCGAGCTTCCGGCACGCGCCGTTGTTGTTGCACATTTCCACGGCGCCCTGGAAACCGCCGCCCGCGCCAGACCAGCCCGACCAGTCGAGCGTGGGCTGGAAGGTGGCCGGCTTATAGTCGGGCCCGTAGCGGAAAAGCCGGCGGTCATCCATCTTCGGCGGACGGACGATCTTACCCGGATTGAAGAGACCGCCCGGATCGAAGCGGTCCTTCACAGTCTCGAACGCACGAACCATGCGAGATCCGAACATCTCCTCGTGGAACTCGGAACGCACGATCCCGTCGCCGTGCTCCCCGGAATGAGAGCCCTTGTAGGCGCGCACCATGGCGAACGCCTCTTCGGCAATGGCACGCATCGCCTTCACGTCGTTGTCGAGCTTGAGGTTAAGAACGGGCCGGACATGCAGGCAACCGACCGACGCATGGGCATACCAGGTGCCGCGGGTTCCACGCTTTTCAAAGATCTGGGTGAGCCGGTCGGTGAACTCCGCCAGATGCTCCAGCGGTACCGCGCAATCCTCGACGAAGGAGACCGGCTTGCCTGCCTCCCGCATCGACATCATAATGTTGAGGCCGGATTGGCGGACATCGGTGATCGCCGCCTGAAGCGCCGGATCCTCGACCTCCAGCACGCCACCCCAATGGCGGCCCTCGCGGTCCCAGCCGAAGCCGAGATCGCCCATCAACTCCACGAGCTGCTTTAAGCGCCGGCGGTTCTCGCCCGCATCCTCTTCCGCGAACTCCACCAGGAGCAGCGCATCCGGCTCGCCGCGCACGAAGCGCTCCACAGTCGGGCGGAAGATGGCGATATCACGGGCGAGCGCGATCATCGTCCGGTCGACGAGCTCGACCGAAACTGGATCCAGCCTGACGAGGTGCTGCGCCGCGTCCATCGCGTCGTAGAAGCGGGCAAAGTGGCAGACGCCGACCGCCTTCTTTGTCCCGAGCAGCGGCGAAAGTTTCAGCTCCAGTCGAGTGGAAAGGGCGAGCGTGCCTTCAGAGCCTACAAGAAGATGGGCAAGGTTATTCGTCTGTCCGTCCGGAACGAGCGCGTCGATATTATAGCCGCCGACGCGGCGCAGCACCTTCGGAAATCTGGCGTCGATTTCCGCCGCTTCGCGCTCACCGAGCGCCAGCAGGTCACGGAAGAGCTCGCTGTCCGGCCCGTCGATGTTGCGCATTGCCTCCGAGCGGATCACCGGGCCGAAATGCAGCGCGCGCCCGTCCGGCATCAGCGCGTCGATGGCGATCACATTATCGCGCATCGTGCCGTAGCGGATGGAGCGCGTTCCGCAGGAATTGTTTCCCGCCATTCCGCCGATCGTGGCCCGCGACGCGGTCGAGACGTCGACGGGAAACCACAGGCCGTACGGCTTCAGAACGCGATTGAGTTCGTCGAGGACGACGCCCGGTTCGACGACGCAGCGCCGGTTCTCCGGGTCGATGTCGATGATCCGGTTCAGATACTTGGTCGTGTCGAGGACCAGCGCCTCGTTGATCGCCTGGCCTGATTGCGACGTGCCGCCGCCGCGCGCCAGCACGCTGATTTCTTCCTCCCGCGCGACCGACAGCGCCGCCGAAAGATCGTCGCCATCGCGCGGCGCCAGAATACCGAGCGGCATCATCTGATAGAAGGAGGCGTCCGTCGCATACCGCCCGCGTGAAAAGCGGTCGAACAGAACATCGCCCTTGGTTGCCCCTCGCAGGCGGTTCTCCAGCGCGGGGCGCAGGGACATGGCAACCATCAGGCTCTCCCAATCGGAGCTTGACTGGATAATGAATTTATAATTCAGTTGCAACGATCTTCGCGAGAAACGAAGGCGGCTTCAGGGTTAGAGACCAAATGCGCAAAGCCGGACGCCACTTCCTTCAGATTCCCGGGCCGACCAACGTTCCTGACCGCATTCTGCGTGCGATGGACATGCCGACCATGGACCATCGCAGCTCCGAATTCGCTGAGCTTGGCCGCAACGTGCTTGACGGCGTGAAGACCATCTTCAAGACCAACGGGCCGGTGGTGATCTATCCGGCGTCGGGGACCGGGGCCTGGGAAGCGGCGCTGGTCAATACCCTTTCCCCCGGCGATCAGGTCCTCATGTACGAGACGGGCCACTTCGCGACGCTGTGGAAGGGGATGGCGACCCGGCTTGGCCTGGAAGCGGAGTTCATGCAGGGCGACTGGCGCGCCGGCGTCGATCCCGATGCAATAGAGAGCCGGTTGCGCGAGGACAGGACGCAATCCATCAAGGCTGTCTGCGTCGTCCACAACGAAACGTCGACCGGATGCGCCTCGCGGATTGACGAGGTGCGGCAGGCGATCGATGCTGCCGGTCATTCCGCCCTGCTGATGGTCGACACGATATCGTCCCTTGGCTCTATCGAGTACCGGCACGACGAATGGGGCGTCGACGTCACCGTGGGAGGATCGCAGAAGGGGCTGATGCTGCCGCCCGGCCTCTCCTTCAATGCAATAAGCGACAAGGCGCTGGCGGCGTCGAAATCGGCCGCGCTGCCGAATTCCTTCTGGTCATGGAGCGAGATGCTGCCGGCCAACGCGAAGGGCTTCTTTCCCTATACGCCGGCGACCAATCTCCTCTACGGCCTCGCCGAAGCGATCGACATGCTGCACGAGGAAGGTCTCGATCACGTCTTTGCCCGCCACCAGCGTCACGCTGAGGCCACGCGCCGGGCCGTCAAGACCTGGGAACTGGAGGTGTTCTGCCGTGATCCGCGCCATTATTCCGGGTCGCTGACGGCCGTCCTGATGCCTGACGGCCATAGTGCCGACGGATTCCGCCGCACCGTTTCCAATGCGTTCGATATGTCGCTCGGCAGCGGCCTTTCCAAGATAGCTGACCGCGTCTTCCGCATCGGCCACCTTGGCGATTTCAACGACCTGATGCTCGCCGGCACGCTCGCGGGCGTGGAAATGGGACTCGAGCGGGCCGGAGTGCCCCACCAGAAGGGCGGCGTGCAGGCGGCGCTCGACTTCCTTGCATCGGAAGCCGGCATGGCCGGCGCTGGGAGGGCAGCAGCAGAGTAGCGCATCCAACGAGACCGGCGCCAAGCCGGCGGTCGAAACAACAACGGGAGGATTTGCAATGAAATACGGATTCATCTTCGGAGCGACGCTGTTTGCCGCCGCGCTCATCCAGCCGGCCGCCGCGCAGACCGAGATCAAGCTCGGACATGTCGGCGAGCCCGGTTCGCTGTTCGCCCTGTCGGCGGAGGAATTCGCCCGCGCCGCCAACGGGAAGCTCGGCGACAAGGCGAAGGTCGTCGTGTTCGGCTCCAGCCAGCTCGGCACCGACGAGGAACTCATGCAGAAACTGAGGCTCGGCACGGCCGACATGGCGCTGCCGTCGAGCGTCATGTCGAGCGTGGTGCCCGAGTTCGGTTTGTTCGAGATGCCATATCTCGTCAAGGACCGCGAGCACATGAAGAAGATCGAGGAGGCGGTCGTGTGGCCAACGCTCGCGCCGGCAGCGGAAGAACAGGGCTACAAGATGCTGGCGGTGTGGGAGAACGGCTTCCGCCACATCACCAATAATGTGCGGCCGATCGTGACGCCCGAGGATCTCTCCGGCATTAAGCTAAGGACGCCCTCCGGCGAATGGCGCGTGAAGATGTTCCAGGCCTACGGCGCCAATCCGACGCCGATGTCCTTCTCTGAAGTGTTCACGGCGCTGCAGACGGGCGTGGTCGACGGCCAAGAGAATCCGCTCACCCAGATCGCCAGCGGCAAGTTCCAGGAAGTGCAGGATTATCTGTCGATGACCGGCCACGTCTATACCCCTGCCTATCTTCTGGTCGGACTGAACCGCTGGAACGGCCTGCCCGAGGATGTCCGCCAGATCTTGGAGGAGACGGCGAAGGAGACGCAGGCTTTCGTCTACGAGAGCGCCGCGCGGCTGGAGGGGGAACTTCTCACGCAGATGCAAGAGGAGAGCGACATCCAGGTCAACGAGGCTGATAAGGACGCCTTCATCGCCGCCAGCGATGCGATTTACAAGGAATTCGGCGCACAGGTGGAAGGCGGCGCCGACATGATCGAAAAGGCGATCCGCCTCGGCAAGAGCCAGTAAGCCGGTCTGTACCGGACCACTCCGGAACTCCGGGATGGTCCGGCGCTCCCGCCGTGACCGCCAACCGCCGGGACGCGTTCATGCAACCCTGAAAGCAACGAGGTCGTGCCTGTGACTGGTCTCACGCGCTTCCGAACCGTGCTTGAACGCACGCTCGAAGCCTGGCTTGTCTTCCTGATCGTCGCAATGACGACGGTCGTGGTGCTCGCCGCGATCTGGCGCAAGGCCGGAGCGTCCTTCGTCTGGTACGACGAAGTCGGCTCAATCATGCTGGCCTGGATCACCTACTACGGTGCGGCGCTTGCCGCATTGAAGCGTGGTCACATCGGCTTCGACGGAATCCTCTTGGCGATGCCCTATCGTTGGCGCATCGGCGCTGCGGCGATCGCCGAGATTGTCGTCTTCGCCTTCTTCATCGTCCTGGCCTGGACCGGCTGGCAGGTTCTCCAGGTTCTGCAAGGCATGAGGCTTATCAGCCTGCCATGGGTCCCGATCCAGATAACCCAGTCCGTCATACCGGTCGGCGCGATTCTGTTCATCATCTGCGAGGCGCTCAGTCTCCCGGAATATTGGCATCGTCTGCGCGAGAAGATTTCCGCCGACGAGGCGGAACTCGCCGAACATCTAGAGGCGCAGGAGACGCTGCGGCCATGATCCTTTTCCTGATGCTTGTGGGGCTTGTCGTTCTCGTCTTCATCAATGTTCCGATCGCCGTCTCGCTTGCGGCGGTGGCGACGGTTGCGATTCTGGTGACGCAGGGCGCCTACATGCTGCCGAACGTGGCGCTGACCATGTACGAAGGCGCCCAGAGCTTCCCGCTGCTCGCCATCCCGATGTTTATCCTGGCGGGCGCGATCATGAATTCCTCCGGCATTTCACGCCGGCTGATCGCATTTGCCTCGGCGCTGGTCGGCTTTATTCGGGGCGGCCTCGCGATGGTCAACATCACGACCTCGATGTTCTTTGCCGAAATCTCCGGTTCCGCGGTCGCGGACGTGGCGGCGATGGGTCCGATCCTCATTCCGGCGATGGAGAAGAAAGGCTATCCGCGCGCCTTCGCCGCGGCGGTCACGTCTTCCTCGGCCAGCCTCGCCATCATCATACCGCCCTCCATCCCGATGATCCTTTATGGCGTGATGTCGGGAAGCTCGATCGTTCAGCTTTTCGTGGCCGGCATCGTTCCGGGCATCCTCGGCGGGGTCGGGCTAATGATCGTCTCCTACTTGATGGCGCGCCAGCGTGGCTGGCCGGTCGAGGAGATCTTTCAGCTCAGTCGGGTCTGGGCCACCTTCAGGGACGCCGCCTGGGCCTTCATCATTCCCGTCATCATTCTCGGCTCGATCTTCGGCGGTTTCGTCACGGCGACGGAAGGGGCCGGGATCGCCGTGGTCGCAGCTCTGTTTGTCGGCGGCGTCATCTATCGCGAGCTGAATGTCAGCTTTCTGTACAAAGCTGCGATCGAGGGTGCGATCCAGACTGCGGTGGTCATGCTTCTGGTTGCCGCTTCGGCCCTGCTCGGCATCTATCTGACCGAGGCGCAGGTCCCGCAGAGACTTGCCCAGGGCATTCTCGACTTCACCGAGAACCGTTATGCGGTGCTCGCGCTCCTGAACATCTTCTTCCTTGTCATCGGGCTCTTCCTCCACTCCGCAGCCGCCATCATACTGGTGGTGCCCATCGTCATGCCGTTGGTCAGTTCCGTCGGAATCGACCCGGTCCAATTCGGCCTGATCGTGACGTTAAATCTCGCCATCGGCCAGCAGACCCCGCCGGTGGCGAGCGTGCTCATCGCCGCCTGCTCGGTCGCCAAGGTGGGCATCTGGGAGGTGACGAAATTCAATGTTTGGTTTGTCGCCGTTCTCATCGCCGTGCTCATGCTCGTGACCTATGTGCCGCCGATACCGATGGCGCTTGTCGATTATTTCTACGGATGAGGGTGTAGCGACGATGACCGATCTCCCGCTTTCCGCCGCACAGACGATTCTGAACGCCGCGCTCACTGAGGCCCGGCGCCTGGACCTGAAGCCGGTGGCGGTCGTGGTGCTCGATGGCAGGGGCGCGGTCAAGGCTACGGCGGCTGAAGACGGGACGAGTCTCAAGCGCTTCGAGGTCGCGCATGGCAAGGCTTATGGGGCGCTGGCGCTCGGCATGGGAAGCCGCGCCATCGGCAATAGGGCGGTCGAGCAGCCGACCTTCGTCGCCGCCGTGTCGCATGTGGTTGGCGGCGCGCTGGTGCCGGCGCCTGGCGGTGTGCTCGCCAAGGCGAAGGACGGACGCACCGTCGCTGCGATCGGCATTTCCGGCGATACGTCTGATAATGACGAGACTTGCGCCAAGGTCGGTATCGAGACGGCCGGCTTAACGGCGGAAACCGGATGACATCGCAAGAAGCCGCCGGCGGCGACAGCGCCGAGATCCTGATCGACACCGCTGGCGCGGTCGCCACCGTCACGCTGAACCGTCCCAAGGCGCGCAACGCTTTGACGTTCGAGATGTATGACGGCCTCGCCGCCTTCTGCCGGGGCGTTGATCCCGACGGCCCAATCAAGGCGGTCATCGTCACCGGCGCTGGCGAACGCGCCTTTGCCGCCGGCACCGATATTGCCCAGTTCCGCGACTTCCGCTCAGAGAAGGATGCCCTTGCCTATGAGGAGCGTGTTGAGGGCGTACTGAGCGCAATCGAAACCTGCCCCGTGCCGACGATCGCGGCGATCGCCGGCGCATGCACCGGCGGCGGTGCTGGGATCGCCACCGCCTGCGATCTTCGCATCGCGGCGCGCAACGCGAAATTCGGCTTCCCGATCGCGAAGACGCTCGGCAACTGCCTGTCGATCGAGAATTACGCGCGCCTGGCTGCGTTGATTGGGGCAGGACGGGTGATAGAGATGATCTTCACCGCTCGCCTCCTGGAGGCGGAGGAGGCACGTGCGGCCGGATTGGTCTCCGAGGTGCTGGACGATCACCAGGCGCTGATGGCCCGCGCGTCGGAGCTGGCGCGAACCCTTGCCGGTCATGCGCCGCTGACGCTACGCGCCACCAAGGAGGCATTGCGGCGCATCAGGCACGGCCGCGCCGACGGCGATGATCTGGTTGCCATGTGCTATACGAGCGCCGATTTCCGCGAAGGGGTTGAGGCCTTCCTGGAGAAACGGCCGGCCGAATGGAAGGGGCGCTGACCCGATGGCCGAAGCTGCCAAAGGGCCGCTCGCCGGCATGCGGGTGATCGAACTGGCGCACATCATGGCCGGCCCGGTCTGCGGCCTGATGCTAGCCGACATGGGCGCCGATGTCATCAAGGTGGAGAAGCCAGAGGGAGACGACAGCCGCCGCTTCCTGCCGCCCGACATCAACGGCGAATCCGCCGCCTTCATGATGATGAACCGCAACAAGCGCGGCATCGTCCTGGATCTGAAGCGCGACGAGGGCAAGGCGGCGCTGCGCCGCCTGCTGCTCGAAGCGGATGTGGTGATCGAGAATTACCGCAAAGGGACGATGGCGAAGCTCGGGCTCGGCTTCGAGGCCATTCGCAAGGAAAATCCAAGCCTGATCTATTGCGAGATCTCCGGCTTCGGACGCACCGGCCCCTACGCTGATCGGGGCGGCTTTGACCTGATCGCGCAGGGCATGTCCGGGCTGATGTCGATCACCGGCGAGGGGCCGGGCCGGCCGCCCGTCAAGGTCGGAGCGCCGGTCACCGACATCACCGCCGGCATTCTGGCAGCTCTCGGCGTCGCTGCGGCTTACGCCAAGCGGCTGCAGACCGGCGAAGGACAGCGCGTTGATACCTCGCTTTTCGAGGCCGGCATCGTTCACACCTACTGGCAGTCTGCCATTGCCGCCGCCACTGGCGTCTCGCCGGGGCCGATGGGCTCCGCCCATCCGCTCAACGCCCCCTATCAGGCCTTCCAGACGTCGGACGGCTGGATCAATGTCGGGGCAGCGAACCAGCGCAACTGGGAGCGGCTCACGACGCTGATCGAGGCGCCGGAACTGGTTGCCGATCCGCGCTTCCAGTCCAACCGCCATCGCATGCAGAACCTCGCCGCGCTCGAGCAACAGCTAGCGCCGATCTTCAGGAGCCGCTCCACGGACGAATGGCTCAAAACCTTCGCCGCCGCCAATGTGCCTGCCGGGCCGGTCCTCTCGATCGACGCCATGCACCGGGATCCGCAGGCGCTCGCCCGCAAAATGGTGCTTGACATGCAGCATCCGGTAGCAGGCATGACGAAGGCGATCGGCTTTCCGATCAAGTTTTCCGCAACGCCGGGCGAAGCAGGCAGGCCGGCCCCCATCCTCGGCGAGCATACTCGCGAAATCCTGAACGAGGCGGGCTATGCCGCGGAGGAGATCGACGTGCTATTCTCGTCCGGAGCCGCCCAGGGACGCTGATCCGTCGCGCCAACCGACTGGCAATCCCAGATATTCCGCAAGCCTTTAGAAAGGTTGGGGCGAAGGCCCGCAGTCTTGTGCCAAAACCAGGATTTGACACCGGTCGAATTGCCGGACGCTGTGCCTCCGGAAATCGCCGTAAGACTGCTTTTGGAGAGGGTGCGCACCTCGACGCGACACGGCGTGACGGCCGGTGTTCTGAGAAGCAGTGAAAGTGCGGTCATGTGCGCGCCCGCGACGTCCGTTTCCGCTTCAGCGAGGCTTGCGGGGGGCACGCCTGCGGACACAACAGAAATGCACCATGATTCCCAGCCGTTTGCATGCTGATCCAGGGCGCATTCCGGACCGATTGACATTAACGTCCGAACTGGCCGCACCTTTGGGCGTTTTTTGGCGTGATTGGGAGGTGGTGTGTTAGGTAACTGTGCTCGATGTATTCGCATACGATTAGCGCCGTAAATTACAACGCGCCGATATCAACCAATACGAAATGCGCGTCGCAGGCGGAGGAGTTGCTAATTCGGTATCTTAACGTCTGGGGAGGCGGAGGCATATTCCTCCATCATGTCTACCGCGATCGGGCGCAGGACGATTTCCACGAACCGGAAATCGCATTAACCGCGCGTATCACCCGATGGCAGATCGAGACCGCCGAATTCTGGGGCAACTTCCCCCAGGCTTGTTCGATGCTCTGCCAGACCAATGCCGCGATCCATCTGTCGCGCCAAAAGGATGACTTGCTGTGAGCCGCCTCGTGGTAATTTCGAATCGCGTGTCCTCTCCAAGCAAGCGCGCAGTCCAAGCCGGCGGGCTCGCCGTCGCCATGCAGGCCGCGCTCTCCCAGCATGGCGGCCTCTGGATGGGCTGGTCTGGCAAGTCGAGCGGCGCCCGCGAGCCGGGCAAACCCGTCTTTGGCGAGGAAGGCCGCGTCACCTATGCCCTGACCGACCTTCGCCGAGCCGATATCGATGAATACTATGCCGGGTTTGCCAACAGCGTGCTCTGGCCGCTCTGCCATTACCGGCTGGACCTGACAGACTATGCCCGCAAGGACATGGCCGGCTATTTTCGGGTGAACCGCTTCTTCGCTCAGCAGCTCGCACCCCTTCTCAGACCCGACGATCTCGTCTGGGTCCAGGATTACCACCTGATCCCCATGGGGTCCGAACTGCGCCACATGGACGTGAAGAATCGCATCGGCTTCTTCCTCCACATTCCATGGCCGCCGCCGGACGTGTTTTTCGCGCTTCCGGTTCACGAGACAATCGTGCGCGGCCTGACTGCCTATGATCTGGTCGGCTTCCAGACCCAGTTCGACGCCGATAATTTCGCAAGCTGCCTCGAGCGTGAGGGCATCGGCCGGAGGCTTGAGGATGGCTGGTTCGAGGCTTATGGCCACCGCTTTCGCGTCGGCGTGTTTCCGATCGGAATTGACACGGCGGGTTTTGCGCAGCTTGCCCAGAACGCGGTGCGAAGCGGTTCGGTACGCAAGATCGAGGAGAGCTTGCGCAATCGCGACCTGATCGTGGGTGTCGACCGACTCGACTATTCAAAAGGCCTGACGCATAAGATAGAAGCCTTCGATAAGTTCATCGCCGCCAATCCCGCCTCTCAGGGGCGCGCGACACTCCTGCAGATCACGCCGAAGTCGCGTTCGGAAGTTCTCCAATATGCCGCCATGCAACGGCAGGTGGCCGAGTTCGCTGGCCGGGTCAACGGGCAACACGGAACGCCGGACTGGGTGCCAATCCGTTACGTGAACCGGTCGTTGGGGCAAGCGACGCTTGCCGGGATTTACCGCGTGGCGCGGGTCGGCCTTGTCACACCGATCCGCGACGGCATGAACCTCGTCGCGAAGGAATATGTTGCTGCCCAGCGCTCTGAGGATCCGGGCGTGCTCGTGCTGTCGCGCTTCGCCGGCGCGGCTCGCGAACTCGACGGGGCGATCCTTGTCAACCCTTACGATTCAGAAGCCGTCGCCAACGCGATCGCCCAGGCGTTGTCCATGTCGATGGAAGAGCGCCGCCAACGCTGGAACCAGATGATGCAGCACCTCCTGAAGCATGACATCTCAAAATGGTGTCGGGATTTCCTGGAAGCATTGCGATCGCCGTGAGCAGAACAGGTTGCAGCGCTGCAACGGTTGCGAACCTCCGCAAATCCGTCAACTGAAATGGTCGGTCGTCGCGGCAATCTTGTTGTTAGCTGCGAGAGCTCATCGGTAGGAAACGCGGTCCTTGGCGCATCACCAGGTTGCTGCTCAACGCTCCCGTCATCGTCCAATGAGGGCCGCGTGTCGTGGTTTTACCCTTTGACACGGTCCGCCAGCTGCTCGGCCTTCTTCCCGCTGGATAGCAGGATCCCCTCCCCGCTTGACGCCTGCTTCGTGTGAGGTCCGGACTTCAGAACCGCTGCGACCTCGTCGATTGCAGCCGAGATAGGCGGCTATCGACTTTGACTCGAAACCGGCCTGCCGCTACGCGTCGACGCGCTGCGTGATCATCCGAGAAATAGAGTAATGCGTGTCCGCTTCGTTCGTTCGTTCAAACATCGCAGATGCGTTGCGAGCTGAAGGGTTCAACGCGGCGGATCGGCGGCTGCTTGCTGAAGATCGGAAAGATGGGAGCACCCTTCGGGCAGCGCCGGGAACGTCTGCTGAGCAACCAACCGCGATCCGCCGCGTTGAATATTGTTATGGATCGCGTCTGGTTTCATCCGCCTGTGCCGATCTGCTTCCCCGATTGGGTGGGAACTACGATCCATGTCGGCAATGTTGCCCAAGCCACCGATATCCTGTTGCGCCATTGGCCGGTTAAGCCCGGTCAAAAACATGGTGTCGCAAGAGAGGTTTGCCTTGCCGCCTTGAAAGATCCGGCGAAGGCCGGGATTGCGCGACAAGCTTTTCATGAGGCTGCGGAGGAGGCGGGGATGTTGGTGGGTGATCGGTGACATGCTCACGCCGCACCTTGTGCTTCAGCAGAGCCAGGCATCGTCTATGAAACCGAGGAGATCGGCCGGCGCCCCCTGCTCCTGCCGCCACCGCCGCGTGTACGCCTGGACCTTTCGTGCTGTCGCACGAACAGGCGTTACGCAGCGTCGCCATTCAAGCTGGCCTCAAGCCGGTGGAGGCCTTCGACGTCGACAGCCCCTTATGTATCCGGATGATGCCAATGCGGTAAGGTAAAGCATCTCCTGAAGACCGGGCTCGCCGGGCTGGTCAGGGAACTCGCGAAAGAGGCTGAGAAGGTAAGCCGTCTTACATCAGGCGCCACGTCCGTCCTTGTCACATCGGTGTCCCTGTCCGCGGTCGAGGACGCGACAAATTTCTCTGTTCGGTGCCGACGTGCTGAAGCCGAGCGATGTGATCGGCCGGGACGACCATAACAACTTGTTGTGCCAGCACCTCACCATTGTTCCACTAGCCTCCTTGGTGAATGGCGTGTACTAAAGGACTCAAGAAAATGAACGCCAGGACTGGGCTATTTTCCTCCGGAACAGCAAACCGTTGGCCGATTTCGTTCCCGGCGAGCCGCTGAATCAGGTGGTTACGATATCGGGGTAGCGCTGCGCCGCCTTTCCGGTCATAGCGGATTGCCTTAAGTTGTGTGGGCTGGCCAACTACCCTACGTGCAAGGGTGGGGCGGCCGCCGGTAGCCTCTGTGCATTCCACGGCGCGGGTTGCTGTCTCTGAGATGGGGAGCCGAGTGCCCGCTGTAGAATCCGAAACCTATCGCATTGCTGGTATTGGCGAAGCCGATCTCACGCTGCTGCAGACTTGGCTGGCCGACGAGCAACTGGCGCGCGGTCTGAACATTGCAGCCCGGCGCTACAGCGAAGAGGAGGTTCGGCGCTATGCGTCCAGTTTCGACGGCCGGAACTCGATCCTTGTCGGCATCTATACATCCGACCCCCGGACGCTGATCGGGATAGCAACTTTCGACGCCAATCCACGACATCGCACCGCGAGCTGGACCCTCGTCATCGGTGATCGGCGGCATCGCAAGGAGGCCACGGTGATGGGAGTTTGCGTCACGCTTTTCGATTGGGCCTTCACAACGGCAAAGTTCGAGAAAATCTCCAGCCGAGTCGCCGCCCACAAGCTCGTGCTCATCCATCTGCTCGAGCGCGTCGGCGTGCCACGGGAAGGCTATCTGCGCAGCGAGATCCTCTCCGCCGATGGCCTGCGCCGGCATGACGAGGTTCTCCACGGGCTGCTGCGCGGCGAATGGCCCGAGGTGCGCCGCGTCGCCATGGAAAGGCGGGCCAAGGCGCTTCTGCGCGAACAGGCAGCGATAGGGCTCCGCTAAGCACCTGTTGCATAAGGGAAACAGGCGGAGAGAACTGGCGCTGCCGCCTGACTTGCCGCTTGTGAAGCTCGGCAACTCCCGGTTACGAAAAGGCGGGGATTTGTCGGGGGAGTGCTAGCGTGCCCAGCCATCAACGTTCGTTTTGGTCGAAGGCGCGTCGGACCACTTCGGTTCTCGCGATTGCCGCCGTCTTGGGCGGATGGGCGCTGGATCGCGCCCTGGCCGCCTGCTCGGACAACACGCCCGATAGCGGCGATACCGTCCTTTGTAGCCCGGCAGGCGGACCGGATACGACTGGGGTAAACGCGCCTGCCGCGTCCAACGTGACGGTCGAGGTGAGCGGGCCGGGCGGCGGCATCCAGACCGGATCGGCCCAGGCCATTTATCTCGGCGACTCCGCAACGATACGCACCGACAACGACGCTCCGGTGGAGTCCGGCTACTACGCCGTTCAGGTAGGCGACGATGCCAATATCACCGCCGGCAACATCCTAAGTTCGGGCAAGGGCGTCAACGCGTTGCGAGCAGGCGACCGCTTGACCCTGCTGCTGCAAGAAGGCGGCTCGATCGTTGCGAGCGGTAGCGGCGGGACCGGCATCTTCGCGGGAGACGATGCCGACCTTACGATTTCCGGCGCTGTCCGCACCACCGGCATCCGCGACCCGGACGAGATCGGGATTATCGGAGCCACGATCTTCACCCGCGACCGCGCCCGGATTGTGGTGACGGAGACGGGATCGGTTGAGGGGTCCGGGAGTGGCGCGCCGGGCATCACTGCCTGGCGTGATTCGTCCATAAGGGTGGACGGCAGCGTTGTCACGCGCGGTGATTCCGATGTCGGTGAGGAATTTGCGTCCTATTCCAACGCCATCGAGGTCAGCCAGGGATCCACTGTGGTCATCGGCGAAAGCGGGGTGGTTCAGGCCTTTGGAGCGCAGGCCAACGCCGTCGCACTGCAGGGCAACGTCGATTCCTACAGCTCATCGCTGCTTGGCCGGATGATGGTTGCCGGTCGTGTCGAAGCCTTCGGCGACATGGGAGCCGGCATTTTTGTCAGCGCGGCGCAATCTTTCTTCGGTCCGCCCCCGGGCGTCGATCACCCGCAAGCCTTTATCGATGTCGGCGAGGGAGGCGTCGTCTCTTCCGAACGCTTCATCGGCATCTACGAGGAGCCGACCTCCTTGCGCCGGCTTCCGGTCGACACCACAGTCCGCCTTGCCGGAACCGTTAGCGGGTCTGCTTCCGACGGCATCGCGGTCTTTTTGGGGGCCGGCGACGACCAGCTGATCCTTCTGCCGACCTATTCGCTCATTGGCGTTTCTATCGGAAGCGAACTGGATACCGAGGGCAATGTGACCAACGGTCCCGACGAGATCGATCGTTTCGTCCTCGACGGTGCCGCCGGCACGGAAGGCCGCTTCGCCTTCAACCAGGACGAGGAACAGATCCTCGGCTTCGAGGAGTTCAGGAAGACGGGCGCGGGCCGCTGGATCCTCGACGGCAACAGCTCGGATTTTACCGCGTCCGGCGAAGTGACGGCGGGCGAACTTGTCGTCGACGCCGACATTGCCGGGCTCGACATTTACGTCGCGCCGGATGCGGTCCTTTCCGGCACGGGACGGGTGGGCAGCCTGTATGCCGACGAGGACGGCATCGTTGCGCCGGGCGACAACGGCCGCGGCACGCTTCGGGTCGCCGGCGACGTCGATGTTTCGCAAGGCTCGATCCTCGTGATCGGCCTCGACGGCGACGGCACCCCGGCGCGGCTCGATGCGGAGGGGATCGCCTGGATCGAGGACGGCGTGCTGGAGGTGAGCGTTTCGCCGCAGGGCCTGTCGCAGGTTCCGAGTGGCGTCTTTCTTTCCGCTGGCGGCGGCGTCGACGGCCGCTTCGGTAGCGTGTGGGACGACATTCCCGACCTCGACGTCGTTCCGATCCATACGCCCAACGACGTCTCCTTGGGGATCACCAAAGGCGCCGCTAATGGGACGTTTTCGAATAAGGATGTCTATCCCGAAACGCTCTCGGCCCTGCTGGAGACGGACCTGTCTTTCATCCGCTCGCTGCGCTCACACGGGCGACAGGACCTCGCCGGCGCGACGGCCGCGGCAGTGGCGCCGCTGGCCTTCGCCAAGGAGGCCGGCGCATCAGGCTCGGGTGCGGAGGTTGGCTCAGCAAACCTGGCGAATGCACCGCGGGCCTGGATCGATGGAATGGCCAGCGGCATCGAGGTCGACGCTTCCGATGATTCCAACGGTTTCGATGCCCGCACCCGCGGGCTGGTCGCCGGCCTCGACATCGCATCGGCCGTAGGCGGCGGCGTTCTCGTGCTCGGCATCGCCGGCGGCTACACGCATGTCGATGTCGATGTCGGCGCCTCGGGCGCCGATGTCGATATCGGGCGGATCGGCCTCTATGCCGGATGGGAGGGCGGACCCTGGGGCCTGACGGGCGCGCTCGCCTATGGCCGCGCCGGCATCGACACCTCCCGCGCCTTCGATATATCGGGTTGGGCGGCCACCTCCGACACCAGCGCAGACCTGTTTTCCGGCTCGCTTGCGGCATCCTACAACCTTGCGCCAGGGCTCGGCCTCGGCCCGCAAACCGTGCTGGCGCCGCAGGCGACGCTCGATCTCGCCAGCATCCACCGCGACGGCTTCGACGAGAGCGGTGCAGGGATTCTCGGCCTGTCGGGCGACGACGAAAGCGCGAGCCGCGGCCTTGCCGGCATCGGCGTGCTGTTGCGCACGCGGTTCGAAACGGGTGCCGGCTGGTCAGCTTCGCCGGAAGCCTCGATCGCCTACCAGCGCGGTTTCGGCGACCGCAGCGTGGAGAGCCAACTGGCGATCGCCCTGGCGGGTGCAAGCTTCAACGAGACTGCGGCGGCGACCGCGCGCGACCGCCTCGCGGTTGGCGCGGGCGTCTCGTTCAAGTCGGGCGGCGCTCTTTTGGCCACTGTCCGATATGATGGCGCCTTCGGCTCTGGCCTGAACAGCCAGACCGGCTCCGTCGGATTGATGTATCGGTTCTAAGGCAGCGGCCCAAGGGCCGTTCGCCCGGATCGCGGGGCGGGATGCTGCGGGCGCCCGGCCCCTAGGCACGAGGGCGGTCGGCTCTTTGCTTCGAGAAGTCGGGTGAAATAGGAAAGGGCTCATCCTTTCTGATACATACCGGAAGCGTGCTCGACGCATTTGAAGCCGGCGCAACCCAACTCCTCAAGCGAGGAAATGGTACGGCAACGTCAAGAGACTTGGGCGCTCCGACTCACGCGTTTGCTACACGTCGGGCCAGAAACGCAGCCGACCACGGGCGCGCGCCGGTTGGGGTAATCCAACATTGCCCTCGGTCGGCATGGGCGATCCATTCGCGACGAAGTTCAACCCATGCAAGACCCCTCCGATCTCGCGCCTGATAAGGTGGGATGGGAAATCGGCTTTGGATTTCGCTCTGGAGGGCCGGTTCTCAAGGGGTGAGAGATGATCGTTTTAAGCAAGAGTCCCCTCGACCCTCTCAACGGCAAGCCCCTTCGGGTCTCAAGCTCGCTTAAGCATTTGACCTGTTGCGCACCCGCATGTATTGAACAGGATTAGACAGGTATACTGAACAGGGGCGGATATGGTGCGAGGTGCTATGGGTACGCTGCCTGGCGCAGGCAAGCCGGAGCAGATCGCCACAGCGCTGGAAAACGACATCCGGTCAGGCGTACTCGGCTTCGGCGCACGGCTGCAAAGCGAGAGCGAACTCGTCCAACGCTTTTCGGTCAGCCGCAACACGGTTCGCAAGGGCTTGGAAGAACTTTCCAGTCGCGGGCTCATCACCACCAAAGTCGGCATCGGTTCCTTCGTCACCTTCGACGGCAAGACGGTCGACGACGCGATCGGCTGGTCGCGTGCGCTGGCAGACGCCGGGGCCAACGCCGAAACCCGCACATTGCGGCTGGAAATAATCGAGGACGCGGAGCTCGCGGCGACGCTGGGCATCGAAAACCCGGTCTTCATCGCCGTCGACCGCGTCCGCACCAATGCCAATGACGGACATGCCATCTCAATCGAGCGCAGTCGCCTGCCGCTCTTGCGAGAGCTGGAGGAGGTGCCGCTGAAAGGACTGCGAGAGGGCTCGCTGCACCAGACGCTGCGCGGCGCGGGGCTCGTGCCCGACCATGGCGAGGAATGGGCCGACATCGAGATGCTAAGCGCCGGCGATGCCGCCATTCTGGGTTGCGCACCCGGTACGCCCTTCCTGCGTGCGAGGCGGTTGACCCGTGCCGCGGACGGGCGCCCGATCGAATACGTGACCAGCCTACTCAATCCGGCGCATTTCGCGCTGCATCTGGAATTCTGAGCATGGCGGCAGCGCTCCCCTTCGAAATGATCGACCGGGCGGCTGGCGCGCTGATCGGTGGCGCGCTGGGGGATGCGCTTGGCATGCCGACGCAGCTTCTGTCGCCCCAGCAGATCGAAACGAACTACGGCTTTGTCGACCGCTTCGTCGAACCGGCGGCCGACCATCCTGTGTCGCGCGGACTGGCAGCCGGCACCATCACGGACGATACCGAACAGACGCTGCTGCTCGGCCGCATTCTGCTCGCTTCCCTGAATGGGTTCGACCACAGGGGCTGGGTCGACGCCCTGCTCGGCTGGGAGCGCGACATTAAAGCGCGCGGCAGCTACGATCTGCTCGGCCCCTCGACCAAGCGCGCGCTCGACGCAATTAATGACGGCATCCCGCCGGACGAGGCCGGCCGTTCAGGCGACACCAACGGCGCGGCGATGCGTATCGCACCAATCGGCATTCTGATGCCGGCCGAACCGGTCGG
Source organism: Mesorhizobium sp. WSM2240 (assembly GCF_040438645.1). Taxonomy (NCBI): domain Bacteria; kingdom Pseudomonadati; phylum Pseudomonadota; class Alphaproteobacteria; order Hyphomicrobiales; family Phyllobacteriaceae; genus Mesorhizobium; species Mesorhizobium sp. WSM2240. Next base: position 236,304 of record NZ_CP159256.1, on the reverse strand, counting down.
CGCGCTAGTCGAAAAGGTCGCCGAAACGTGCCGCGCCACGCACAATACGTCGATCGCAATCGCTTCAGCCTCGGCAGTCGCGGCTGCAGTTAGTGTCGGCGTTGCCGGCGGCGACTGGCAGTTGGCGTCGCAGCACGCAGTCTCGGCCGCGCGCGAAGGCGCGAAACTCGGTTATTGGGCAACGGGCGGCGACATCGCCTCGCGCATTCAATGGGCACAGCAGCTCGTGCGCGGCAAGACCACGCCCGATGGCATCCGGCTGGTCGTCGACCTTGTCGGCACCGGTGTCGCGTCGCAGGAATCGGTCCCGGCCGCCTTCGCGGTGCTGGAGATCGCCGGCGGCGACCCTTGGCAGGCAGCGGTCATCAGCGCCAATCTCGGCGGCGACACCGACACCATCGGCGCCATCGCCGCGGGGATGGCGGGCGCCTGCACCGGCCTGTCGCGCCTGCCGCAGAACTGCGTCGCCCAGTTGCGCGGCATCGGCCTCGCAGGCGTGCAGGCACTCGCGGGCGACCTCGTCGCGGCGCGGATGGCCACCCCGAATGGCGGCACAGAGGCCGCGGCATGAACGCGACCCGGCTCGTCCATGTCGGCAGCGCGGTGGTGGACTATGTGTACCGGATCGACGCCTTACCGACGCCGGGCGAGGACAAGATCGCTGATGCCTATGACCAAGTCATCGGCGGCGGCTTCAACATGATGGCGGCGGCCGCGCGCACCGGAGCGAAGGTGGTGTTCGGCGGCCAGCACGGCACCGGCCCGATCGGCGATTTCCTGCGGCAGGCGCTCGCCACCGAAGGCATCGAAGTCCTAGTGCCTCAGGCGCCGGACAGGGATACGGGCAATTGCGTCGTTCTCGTCACGGCAGATGCCGAGCGCACCTTCGTGTCCATAGCCGGCGCAGAGGGGTTTTTGACCCCCGCCTCGCTCGCGCCGGTAAAGCCGAAAGCCGGGGACTGGGTATTCACGTCCGGATACACGCTGACCTATCCGGGCAGCCGCGAAGTTCTCACCGACTGGATCGCCGCGCTTCCGGCCGACGTCCACTTCGTCCTCGACCCGACTTCGGTCGTCGCGGGAATTCCGCGCAACCTGCTCGCCCGCGTGCTGAAGCGCACCAACTGGTTGTCCTGCAACACCTATGAAGCCGGCGTCATCGCCGGACAAGCGACGGTCGAGGAGAACACCGCCAGCCTCCTGTCGGATTATTGCCCGAACGCAGCCGGGGTCGTCATCCGCCAGGGCGAGCGCGGATGCCACGTCCGCCTCGCCGATGGCGCGGCCCGGCATATACCCGCTTTCACTGTGTCGGCCATCGACACCAACGGCGCGGGCGACACTCATGTCGGCACCTTTGTAAGCGCGCTATCGCGCGGCGCCGATCCCTTCGAGGCAGCGCGTTATGCCAACGCGGCGGCGGCCATTTCGGTCACCCGCCATGGCGGCTCGTCAGCGCCGACGCATGCTGAGATCGAGACGTTTCTGAGCCGCGTAGGCGCACCGGCGCCGGGAATCCGCAACGAGAAGGCCAATGCCTGACAAGGGCGAACAAAGAGAGGAACGAACCATGCGCAAGCCGAAACTTTTCGCAATACTGGCGGCCGCCGCCACCTTCACATCTGCATTCGCCTTCGCCGTGCAGGCCGACGAGCTGCACGTCCTCAACTGGAAGGGTTATGGCGCCGACGAGCCATGGGCGGTCGAAGCTTTCGAGAAGGCCACGGGCCACAAGGTCGTCAACGACTTCTTCAACTCCGAACAGGAAATGCTGACCAAGATCCGGACCAATCCCGGCCTCTATGACGTCGTCATGATCAACGCCGCTTTCAACGATCAGGCGATGGGCGAGAGGCTGCTGCAGCCGATCGACCTTTCGAAAATCCCGAACGCCGCCAACATCAGCGCGGAAAAAGCCGGCTCGCCGATGCTTAACCATGATGGCAAGGTTTATGGCGTGCCGTGGGTTTGGGGCCTGACGGCTCTGGCGATCAACGAAAAGGCCTTCGACACGCCGCCGACCAGCATCAACGTGATGTGGGATGAGGCGCGCAAGGGCCGCGTGACGATCCGCGACGACGCCGTCGAGGCAATCCAGTTCGGCGCCATCGCGTCGGGCCAGAACATCAACGACATCACGGACATGGGTGCGGTTAAGGCGAAACTCACCTCGCTGATGCCGCAGATCCGCACATTCTGGAGTTCAGAGAACGACTGGAACCAGATGGTCGCGTCGAACCAGATCGACGTCGGCACCTACTGGAGCGGCTCCGCCGACCGCGCGAAAACCCATTTCAAGTTGCCGGTCGCCCTCGTCATCCCTGAAGAAGGCGCGGTCGCCTGGCTCGACGCGTGGTCGATCCCGGTCGGCGCCAAGAATGTCGCTGGCGCCGAGGCTTTCATCAACTACATGCTCGATCCCGGCTTCTATGTCGAATGGGTCACCAAGGTCGGCGCGCCGGTCTCCGCCAACGACACGGCGCTTGCCGGCCTGCCGGAAGATTCATTCAACCGCAAGGTCATGGGCGATCCGGCCGTCGCCGAGCGCATCCAGTTCCAGGCGCCGATCACCGACGCGCAGCGTGAGCAGTATCTGGCGCTCTGGCAGGAGCTGAAGGTCAACGTGAAATAGGTCTGACGTCTCGGGGAAGAGGAACGTCATGGCTGTTTTGGCCGCAAATAGGTCAGGATTTGGCTCCGCGCTACCGTGGCTCGCGCCCGCTTATCTTTGGCTGACGGTGGCCATCTTCCTGCCACTGTCGGCCATGGCGTTCTTCTCCTTCATGAGCGACTTGCCGGTGGCCGGCCGAGAATGGGCCTTCAGCCTCGAAAATTACGCGGCCTTCTTCTCGCAGAGGCTCTATGCGACGCTGCTTCTGGCATCGCTGCGGCTCGGCCTCGAAGTGACGCTCTGGTGCGTCATCGTCGGCTTTCCCGCCGCTTACGTTCTGGCGAAGGTGCTGAAGGGCCGCAGCCGCGAGGCGATTTTTCTGCTCGTCATCCTGCCCTTCTGGTCGAACGGACTGGTTCGCATCTTCTCCTGGGCAATGGTGCTGCGCGAGGGCGGCATATTGGACACGGCGCTCAACGCTGTGTTGCCGTTCCGGATCAGCATCGACCTAATGTATTCCTATCCAGCGGTCGTGATTGGGTTGGTGCACTCTTACGTGCCCTATATGGTGCTGACCTGCTACCTCACCTTGCAGGCGATCGACGATTCGCTTGTCGAGGCTGCCCGCTCGCTGGGCGCTTCGCGGCTGACGATCTTGCGCCGGTTGATCATTCCGCTGTCGATGCCGGGTCTGGTCGCGGGCGCAGCGCTGATCTTTATCCCCGTCGTCGGCTCCTTTATGGAGCCCCGTATTCTCGGCGGCCGCACTGGGACCTTCTATGGCACGATCATTGAGGACCAGTTCGTCGCCGTCTTCAACTGGCCGCTTGGTGCGGCGCTCTCCTTCATCCTGCTCGCGGTCGTGCTGATCATCCTCGCCCTGGCGTCACCCGTCCTGCGGAGGACCGCGTGATGGGTACGACACGCATCCTCAACGGCCTCGGCCGCGCCTATGTCGGCCTGCTTCTCGTTTTCCTGTACCTGCCGATCCTGATTATGGCGCTGATGTCGTACAACGTCTCGCCCTTTTACCAGCTACCATTCGAATGGACGACCGAGTGGTATCGGGCACTGTGGAGCAACGATCAATTAATCGCCTCCACCTGGAACAGTGTTGAGATCGCCGTCATCACCACGGTCATCTCGACCGTTCTCGGCACGGCAGCGTCGCTCGCGCTCTACCGCTACGAGTTCCATGGCAAGAGATTCCTTCAGGCGCTGCTCTTCCCCCCGATCGCAATCCCTTGGCTGATCACCGGCACGGCAATGCTGATTTTCTTCTTCGGTGTTGGTATCGGCCGTGGCCTGCACGCGATCCTGCTCGGCCATGTGGCGCTTGCGCTACCCTATGTCATCGTCGTTGTCTCGGCGCGGCTACAGACCTTCGCGCCCGAGCTTGAGGAGGCGGCGCGCTCGCTCGGCGCGAACCAGTGGCAGGTCACGACCCGCGTCACGCTGCCATGGATCCTGCCCGGTGTCATCGCCGGCGCACTGTTCGCCTTCGCCGTCTCCTTCGACCAGTTCGTCGTGTCGTATTTCCTGTCGACGCCCGGCGAGGCGACGCTGCCTGTCGAAATCTACGCGGCGATCCGCAAGGGGTTCACGCCCGAGATCAACGCGGTCTCGACCATCATCATTGCGGTGTCGATGGCGCTGATGCTGCTCACCGCGCGCTTCTTCCGCTTCGGAGGAGAGAAATAATGGCCGAAGTGCAGGTCCGGAACGTCTCCCGCAGTTTTGGCACTATGAAGGCACTGGACAACGTCTCGATCAATTTCCCGGATGGCGGCTTCTATGCCCTGCTCGGGCCGTCCGGCAGCGGCAAGACGACCCTGCTGCGGCAAATCGCCGGATTCGATTTTCCAGACAGCGGCCGCATCGTCATCGGCGGCGAAGGCGTCGAGCGCGTGCCGGTCGAGAAGCGCCGCATCGGCATGGTGTTCCAGAACTACGCGCTGTTTCCCAATATGAGCGTTGCCGACAATGTCGCTTTCGGCCTGTCGGTGCGCAGGGAGGCCAAGGCGACTATCGCCGCCGAGGTGCAGCGCGTCCTCGATCTTGTCCAACTCGGCAAGCTCGGCGGCCGGCGCCCGCATCAGCTTTCTGGCGGTCAGCGTCAGCGCGTTGCGCTCGCCCGCGCCATCGTGACGAAGCCGCGCGTGCTGCTGCTCGACGAGCCGCTTTCGGCACTCGACAAGGCATTGCGCGTCGATATGCAGGTTGAACTGAAGCGCATCCAGCGCGAGGTCGGCATCACGACCATCTTCGTAACCCATGATCAGGAAGAGGCGCTGACTATGAGCGACCGAATCGGCATCTTGCGCGACGGACGGCTGGTGCAGGAAGGGCCGCCGGAGGAAATCTACGACAGCCCGAAAAGCGAGTTTGCCGCGACCTTCCTCGGTGACGCCAATATTCTGCGCGGCGAAGCCACCGGAACCGGCATTCGCCTCGCCGACGGCACCTCGATCATCGCCGGCACGGGTGCCGGAACGGCACGGAGCGGCACGGCGAGCTGCGCGGTACGGCCCGAACGCATCCGCATCGCTGCCTCCCCATCCCCGGACCAAGACCTAAGCAACACGCTGACCGGCCGGATCACCAAGCGGATGTTTGCTGGCAACAGCAGCACCTACTTCGTCGAACGCCAGGGCGACACGCTGAAGGTCCTGGTTCAGAACGATGGAGACGAGAGGCTCACAGAAGGACAGGACGTGGTGCTGCGCTGGGCGGCTGAGAGTACGGTTCTTTTGCGCGCTTGATGAAAGAAGCCATTTCCAAGGCGGACGCCACCTGAGGCCCACGCTGCAAATCATTGATTTGATCGTCTGAGAGATGGATTCTAAATGGCCGCGTACAGCCTAGCCGTCTCATCGATGGGCGGGACGAGTCCGCTCGTCAGGGCCATGATTCCGTCAGTTTCCTAGATTGAGTTGTTCGGAGCCTTGGCCACATCGATCGGCACCCCATAACCGACCGCTCCGAGGTAGGTGCATGTGTGGGCCGCCGCGTCGGCAGCGGCTTGAAGTAAGCTTTGCGGGGCCTCGCCTTCAAGCAAACCGACAAGGACGCGGGCGATGAACGTGTCCCCTGCCCCAAGCGTATCCACGATAGGCAAGCTCGCTTGGCTCTGGTTCTTCGTCAGGGTCCGGACGGCGCGAAATGTCGGGCGAAAAGCGTGCTGTGTTGGGAACGGAAGCGGCAATCGGCAAGCCGCGTGCGCCGGTCAAGATCGCATCGGGATCGGGAACCGAACCAATCAGTTAGCGCGTATATGGGTGTGTCGGGCGGCTGAAAATCGAATGCCAGTCGCCCTCCTCCACCACGCCGGCCGAAATACGTGACGGCGACCCGGTCGTTTATATGCTCGACCACGCTCAGGTCGTGAGAGATCATGATGTAGCTCAGGCCGAGCGTTTCCTGCAGATCCATCAGCAGGTTGATGATCTGCGCCTGGATCGACACGTCCAGAGCCGACACCGGCTTGCCAAGCACCAGAATCTTCGGATCGAGCATCAACGGCCGCGCGATCCCGATCCGCTGACGCTGCCCGCCCGAGAATTCATGCGAGTAACGCCTGGCGTGATACGGCGTCAGGCCAACGCGGGTCAGCATTTCGGCAACGCGGTGGCTGGCCTCGCTTCCGTGGCGATTCCGTGCAGGACAAGCTGCGAGGACAGCATGCGGCCGATGGTCTGGCGAGGGTTCAGCCGACGCGTAGGGATCCTGGAACACCATCTGGGCGATGCGCGTGCGATCCTTCCGAGCGGGAGCGCCGGTTCCCGTCAAGGGTTTCCCTGCAACTATTGGCCAACGGGCAATCAATTGCCCTTCCTTCACATCCCGGCTAAGTACACGCTTCGAGTTTGAGGGGAATATCCAATGACCGAGAAGAACGAGCTTCAAATCGAGCTGACTGCCGACGTTGTGGCCGCGTACGTGAGCAAGAATTCGGTCCCAATCGGAGAACTGCCTAACCTGATCGCCGATGTTTACACAGCACTTGGCAAGGTTAATGGCGCCGCTCGTGCAGAGACAATTGAACCGCAGAAACCAGCCGTGCCGATCAAGAAGTCGGTGACGCCCGACTACATCATCTCGCTCGAAGATGGCAAAGGGTTCAGGTCGCTCAAGCGCCCCCTGATGGTCCGATACGGCATGACGCCGGACGAGTACCGCACTAAATGGAACCTGCCGAGCGATTATCCTATGGTAGCGCCGAACTATGCTGCGACCCGCTCGGCGCTGGCGAAGAAATTGGGCTTGGGAAAAAAGCCGGCCGAGACGCCCAAGACGCGCGGGCGCAGGAAGACTGCCTAAGCGCGCCTGCGGCATTGCCCCCTCCTGCCGGCAGCGGGCTTCTTTTTTCTGGCCCTACGTATAGTTTCCTTGCCAGATGTAAGAACCCGTGTTGCGCTTTGCCGCGCGGCGGACATTGTGTGCCCCGCATCGACCCGTCTGGCGTCCCGCCCCCTAACGAAACGCCGGACGGGTCTTTTGCTACCAAGCCGCCGCTCACTCGTAGTGCTCGCGCCCCTTCCCACACAGCAGTAGGTCAGCCAATCGAGCGCGCCGCGGCCTGCGTTGCAGGCATGGCAAGCCAACGCGATGTCGTCCCGATCATTGCCGCCACCTTCGCCGCGCCTGTTAAGATGCTCGATCGTCTCGGAATCGTGTTGCATGCGATTTGGAAAGCTGATGCGCGTCTTAATGCGGCAGTAGCAGCGGCGGCCACATTGCTTGTGACGAAGGATGGCGCGCAACTCGGGACGGTGACCGCCCTTGCCCATTTCAGGCGCTGACTTAGTCGTAGACTGTGACTAGATATTGCTCGATCCAGACCTTACCTGCCTGTTTCCAGCAGACGCACCACAATCCGTCAGCGTCGTACCAGGCTGCAATTGGCGTTTTGGGTTCGCTCTTGCGGGCAGTGGTGTTAACTATGGCTGCGGCGCACGGGTGTTATCGATCTTGGTATGCCCAAGTAGGAGCGGTACAGCGCGCAGGTTGCCAGTCGCCTTGTAGATCATTGAAGCTTTCATTCGTCGCAGCGAGTGCGTGCCATATTCCGCTCGTCGCAGACCTGTTCGGAAACACTGCACCTGCGCACCACGTGACCGCTTAAGCATGGCGAGTGAAACGATCCGAGCCAGTTCGCCCGAGCCGCAAACCTTCTAAACCGCCGCTTCTGGCAGACCGATCTGCTCCATCGCGGCTGACCAGCCTCTAACCACCGCGAGGCAGTGCTCGACCTCGCTTGCCTGTGGACGTCCACAAATTGAGCTGGCCGATTCTTCGCACGGGAAAGCGGCCAGAGCGGCTTTCCGCGGGCGAGCCTTGCAGTTGTGGTTCTTGGTTCTGGGCGACTCTGCTATCGGCAGACTTTCTCGAACAACTCGGTCAGCTCCCGAAACTTCTGTTGTTGTGCGTCCGGGTCGCTTGCGGCGATTGCATCCTCTATGCAATCGTCCGCGTGGTCCTGCACGATCAACACCTCCACTTGAGCCAACGCAGAACGAACAGCCAAAGTCTGATGCAGGACGTCCTAGCGCAGGATCTGGCCAGGCGCGACACTTCCGGCACCGATGGTGGCCGCGATGTGTAGGATGTCAGGCCAGTCGCGCGTGATGATGGTTTGGTTGGTTTTCCCGCCGATCACGGCTCGAAAGTGCGCTGGCGCGGCCGAAGGATTGAACGCGGAGTTGCACATGTCCATGTACCATCTGGCGGACATGCCTCGCACCCAGCAGATCATGGCCTCTCTTCTCAAGACGGATGACCGGTATACCTGCATACGGCTTCCAACACGGCGGCCATGCAGCGTTCAATGGAAGAACACGCCGAACTCATCCATCTCTGCCGGTCGGGCCGCTTTGACTGGCCGCTCGCTTCCTTGCCGAGCGTCGCAGCGGTCCGTGACGACCTGATAAACGTCCTCAAGGTTCCATGAATGGAACAGCTCCGCTCCGGTAGAATGACTCCACAGGAGCAGAGCCACCTGACATAGGCGGATTCACCTCATTTTGTGAAGCAGTCTACCGCAGCCGGGCCGCCGGCTCGCTTATGGGCTTGTCTCATACGGCGCCCTGCGCGCCGACATAGAGTGCATAGAGCGAATGGCTGCTCGCCATATAAAGGCGATCGCCCTTCGGTCCGCCGAAGGTCAGGTTTGCGCAACGCTCAGGCAGGAGGATGAAGCCGATCGGCTTGCCTTCGGGGTTGAAGATCATGACCCCGTCCAGATCTTCCGATTTGCCCTTGAGTTCATAGATCTTGCGCCCGGCAATACCGGTGGCGGTAGGCTCGTCTTTGAGGGCGCCGTTGCTGCCATAGCCGCACCACAAATTGCCGTCGCGATCGACCTTGAAGCCGTCGAGTGCGCCGAAATCGGCGGCATCGATCAGCTTGGTCTTGTTGGATACGGTGCTGTCTGCTCCAACATCATAGCTCCAGATGCTGCGGTTGGGCGTGCCCTTCCATTCCACCACATAGAGCTTGCTTTCATCCGGCGAGAAGGCGAGCCCGTTCGGATTCATGAGATCGGTGATGACAGCGTTGAGCTTGCCATCGGCGCCGATGCGATAGACATTCGTCGTCGCCTGCTCCGGCTTTGCCTTCTCGCCCTCATAATTGCCGTTGATGCCGAAGAGCGGATCGGTGAACCAGATCGTTCCGTCCGATTTGGCGACTACATCGTTTGGCGCGTTGAGCTGCTTGCCTTCGAACCCGTCAGCCAGAACGGTGATCGAGCCGTTCTTCTCCGTGCGCGTGACGCGACGTGTGACCGAATGCTCGCAGGTGATCAGCCGCCCTTCCCGGTCCCTGGCATTGCCGTTGGCGAAATTGGCAGGAGCGCGAAAGACGGTGAAGGTGTCATTCACCTCATCATATTTCATGATCCGGTTGTTGGGGATGTCGGACAAAAGAACACACCGCTCTTCCGGGAAATAGGCTGGCCCCTCGGCCCAGCGCATTCCGGTAGCGAGCTTCTCCACCGAGGCGGAATAGATACGATATTTGGCGAAGCTCGGATCCAGGATCTGAACCGAAGGATCCGGATAGCGCTGGTTCAATACATAAGGGAGGGATTGCCCCCAGGCTTTACCGGCAGCGGCGGCAACAAGCCCCGCACCGCCGATGGACAGAATATTTCGACGTGTCATTGCCATGGCAATCTCCTCCTCTGTTTGCCAATATAAAAGTTCTCACCGCCGCATGGCCTCGCTCTGCGGGCCAAACCCGCTCGAAACCGTTCAGAAGCGCGGTAGCCTCTGCGCGGCAATGAAGGTATCGAGCTGATTTTGTTGCGCGTCGGTTAGTGGCCAGGCCGAAGGCGGGCGCGCATGGCCGCAATCATGGCCGAGCGCTTTCAGCGCGGCCTTCACACCGGTCACATTCGTGCCGTTCAGTTCTTCGCTGCGAATATCCTCGAACACCTTCATGCCGGCGATCAGGGACGCGGCTTCCGTGTAATCGCCACCGGCAAGTGCTGCGTGAATGGCGACGGAACGTTCCGGCCAGACATTGATGAGGCCAGAGGTGAACCCCCGTGCGCCAACGGCATAAAGCGGCGGCGCCCAAGTCTCCGCAAGCCCGCCAACCCAGATGATAGAGGCATCAGTTGCGTTGATGGCTTCTGAAAGCTTCAAAACATTTGGAGTCGCCCATTTGACGCCTGCGACACCCTCGATCGCACAGAGTTCGGCAATCCCCTTGGCGCCGATCGCATCATTGCGAAGATAAAGCATCAGGGGCAGGCCATCGGCGGCCTCAGCGACACGGCGTACATATTCGATGAAGCCGCGCGGCGCAGAGAACGGATCCGGCGGTTGGTGCACCATCAAAGCGTCCGCACCGGCTTTCTTTGATATTCTGGCCAAATGGCATGCATCATGGACGCTGCGCCCCACCCCGCCCAGAAGCGGTATGCGCCCGTTGATGTGTTCGCCAGCGGAATGAACCATCCGCTCGGCCTCATCCATGGTCAGTCCGTAGAACTCGCCGGTATTGCCATTGGCGACCAATATGTGGACGCCGGCTGCAATGGCGCGCTCGACGACAGGCGCCTGCAGGGCGGGCGCTATCCGGTCATTGCTATCATACGGCGTGACGAGGATGCCGGAAATCCCGGTAAGGGCTTCAGCGAGTTTTGCCATGGTCGTTGTCCCATTGTTCCGGCCGATCATCGTCCGTTGGCGGCGCGCCACTTTGCGAAATCCTGTTTCGATTCTTCCCGTGTAGCGGGATAAAGGCCGATAATGCTGCGGCCCCTGCTCACCTCCTCCATGACGAAGTCCTCATAGGCGGTCATTTCCACCGCCTCGTCGGCGATTTCGTCCGCAAGATGCGCCGGCAGCACGATGACGCCCTCACCATCCCCCACCACGATATCGCCCGGAAAGACCGGAACATCGCCGCAGCCGATCGGCACATTGATATCTATCGCCTGATGCAGGGTGAGATTTGTCGGCGCGGACGGCCGCGTGTGATAGGCGGGGATTGCCATCTCGGCGATCTCCGGGCTGTCGCGAAAACCGCCATCAGTCACAACACCGGCGACACCACGCACCATCAGCCGCGTAACGAGAATGCCGCCAGCAGAAGCCGCACGCGCGTCCTTGCGGCTGTCGATCACCATGACCGCGTCAGGCGGGCATTGCTCGACGCTTGCGCGTTGCGGGTGCTCAGGATCGCGGAAGACCTCAAGCTGGTTGAGATCTTCACGAGCGGGGATATAGCGCAGCGTGAAAGCGGGACCGACCATGTTGCGTCCCTTCGGCTTCACTGGGCGAACGTCCTGGATGAACTGATTTCTAAGGCCGCGTTTGAAGAGCGCAGTGCAAAGGGTGGCCGTCGAGACGGTCATCAGCTTGGCGTGCGTATCGGGGTTCATCGGTCCTGCTCCTGTGACGTCTCAATAAATATCCGGTTCGCCCGCGGCTGGGCCGAAGGCGGCGGTAAGGAAATCGAAATCGCAGCCCTTGTCGGCCTGCGTGACATGGTGGGCGAACATCCAGCCATATCCGCGCTGATAAGGGGGCTTTGGGCTAACCCATGCGGCGCGGCGCGCCTCGAGCTCGGCCGCGTCCACCAGCATGTCGAGGCGCCGGTTGGGGATGTCGAGCCGCACAACATCATCTGTGCGCAGCAGGGCGAGAGGGCCGCCAATATGAGACTCCGGCGCGACATGCAGGACACAGGCACCATAGGAGGTGCCGGACATCCTGGCGTCCGAGATGCGGAGCATGTCGCGATAGCCCTGCTTGATCAGCGCCTTGGGGATGGGCAGCATGCCCCATTCGGGGAAACCGGGGCCGCCAAGTGGGCCGGCATTGCGCAGCACCAGGACATGATCCGGCGTGACGTCGAGATTTTCGTCCTCCACCGCGGCTTTCATCTCAGGGTAGCTGTCGAAGACCAGCGCCGGGCCCTCATGATACTGGAACCGCTGATCACAGGCGGCCGGCTTGATCACCGCGCCATCGGGACATAGATTGCCGCGCAATACCGCAAGCGAACCCTCGTGATAGACGGGATTGGAAAGCGGTCGGATCACGTCTTGATTATAGACTTCCGCCCCTTTCAGCGTCTCACCCAGCGTGTGGCCCGTGACGGTTGTGGCGCTGAGATCCAGCCGCTCGGCAAGCCGGCTCATTAGGGCACGCAGGCCGCCGGCATAGTAGAAATCCTCCATGAGGTAGCCCGAGCCGGACGGACGGACATTGGCGATGAGCGGTGTGACACGGCCCAACGCATCGAGATCATCGAGATCGAGCGCCACCTTGCCGCGCCGCGCCATGGCCAGGAGATGCACCACCGCATTGGTCGAGCAGCCTGTCGCCATTGCCACGATCGCGGCATTGCGGATCGAAGCGTCGGAGACGATTTTGTCTGGCGTCAGATCTTCCCAGATCATCTCCACGATGCGACGCCCGCAAGCCGCCGACATGCGGATGTGGTTCGAATCTGCAGCTGGAATGGAGGACGCACCCGGCAGGCAAAGTCCCATGGCTTCGGCGATCGCCGTCATGGTCGAGGCGGTTCCCATCGTCATGCAGGTGCCGTAGGAGCGAGCGATCCCGCTCTCGATGCCATGCCATTGCGCATCGGTAATATTGCCCGCGCGCCGCTCGTCCCAGTATTTCCATGCATCCGAGCCGGAGCCGAGGATGTTGCCGGCATAATTGCCGCGGAGCATCGGCCCGGCCGGCAGATAGATCATCGGCACGCCTGCCGACAGGGCGCCCATTACGAGACCAGGCGTACTCTTGTCGCAGCCGCCCATCAGCACCACCCCGTCGAGAGGGTGCGAGCGAATCTGCTCCTCGGTTTCCATCGCCAGGAGGTTGCGGTAGAGCATCGATGTTGGCTTGGTGAAGCTTTCGTCAACCGAAATCACCGGCAACTCGACCGGTATGCCGCCTGCTTGCAGCACCCCGCGCTTCACATCCTCGGCCCGGTGGCGGAAATGCGCATGGCAGGGATTGAGTTCGGACCAAGTATTGAGCACGCCGATAAACGGCTTGCCCTGCCAGTCCTCCGGCCCGAGGCCCATCTGCATCAGGCGTGACCGGTGACCGAAACTGCGCAAATCGTCGGGAGCAAACCAGCGCGCGCTCCGCAGATCGCGAGGGCTTTTTCCCTGCGTCTTACTCATCCATTCAGCCTCCCTATTCGCGTTTACGGCACTTGAAAAGCCAGGTTCCCTCGCCGGCAACGATTTGTGTATGCGCTTTCATTGCGAAGATCAACTCTGTCTGAATAAGCAGGAAAGTGAAACCATTTTGGCTAATTTCTCGCGCAATCATGGGGAGAATCGCCTTGACACACCTTTCCGAGGCGTGCAAAATAGTTTATGTCTGCGCATACATTCAAAAAAGTCAGACTGGCGCTGCCTTCTAGTATGTGCCCGATGGCCATCATTCGCAGTGAGCCGGGGAGGACCCCGGCCGTGATCGAGGAACTGGCCCCGGAAGGGGCTTTCACCAATAAATTCTGGGAGGGAAAAATTGACCCGATTGTTCACCAAACTCGGCTTCGCAGCCGGCCTTGCCCTTGTGACGGCCGCGAGCGGTTTCACGCAGGAAGTGCCGAAAAATCTTCGTGTCGTCATCGGCTCGACATCGACCGGCGGCGATACCTATCAGGCGGCGTCCTTTGTCGCCGATGCCATGTCAAAGCACTTCGGCATCAATGCCAAAGTGGATGCCGTCGGTCCGACTGAAGCGTTCAAGGCTATCGCCCGCGACCGACGCGGCACGACCATCATGATCCATCACGACCAGTCGTATCTGGGGCATCTCTACGGCGTCAAAGGTTATGAGGACATCTTCACGACATACAAGATCGGCCCTACCCTGACGATCAATCCCGGCAATGCTTATCTTGTGCCGAAGAAGTCGCCCTACCAGTCCATTTCCGACGTGATCGATGCCGCGGCCAATGGCACGCGTATCCGCGTCGCCATCCAGCCGGGCGGCGTATCGGAAATCGGTTTCTCGGCGTTGAAGAACGCCGCCAAGATCAAGAAACCCGGTAGCGAAAAGAACCTCGTTCCCGTCAATACCGGCTCTCAGGCCGATAAGGACCAGCTTCTGTTCGATGGCCAGGCCGATGTGATCAATGGATCGGTCCAGTCGAACGAGCAGTATACGCGCCTGCCCGAGGACGATCAGAAGGCCATGCGTTTCATCTGGCTGACGGCGGCGCAGGAGACCGTTGATCAGGTGAACGAGGCAGGAATGGGCGGGACCAGCCGCGATTCCCTCCTGCAGTATGCCACGCCCAAAGCCAGCGTGACGCTGGACGGCGAAAAGGATTTCACCTTCGACAAGGACTTCTTCATTATCTACAACAAGGATATCGATCCGGCGATCGTCGAGACGATAGATGCCGGCTTGAAGGAAATCTATGCCGAGGGCGCGATTGAAAAGACGATGAAGGACGCCTTCTTCGTCCCGCATTTCCTGCCATCCAAGGAGGCGGCAGCCTATCTTGAGCAAAAGCGGGACGACTACAAGAAAGTGATCGAAGCAATCCGCGAATAGCAGCGCCAGTGGCGCCGGCTCCAGGGCTGGCGCCACTTCCTCTCTTGTGTCGTCAAGAGCGGGTTTTTTGCGCAATCGCGGCAGAGTTTTCATGAATTTCGCGTCATTTCCGAGTGTTTCCATCAATTTCGAGACCTCGCATCTGGTCTTTCCGACGCTCATCTCGATCCTTCTCGGCATGCTGCTGGTTGCGATCCTGGCGACGCGTTGGCGGGCAATATGGGGTTCGCTGACGACCGGGCCTTACTGGCCGGCGGGCATCGACCATCTGCGCTTCTTTGGAACGATTGCGCTGACCGTTCTCTATTTCCTTGCAATGCCGCAGATCGGCGACCTCTTTCCCAATGAAGGTTACGGCTTTCTGATCGCCTCGATTCCGTTCCTGTTCCTGATATCGCTGCTCTACCTGCACCAGCGCACGCGCAAGCATGTCGTCATCGCCGCTATCAATGCGGTGATTGCTCCGACAGTGGTCTGGTACATGCTTTCCACGGTCTTCAATCTCACCTTGCCCTGAGCGTCGCCGACCAAATCGCATTGGACAAATGTCATGGATTTCCTCTCGCTGATAACGCCGCTTTTCCTGGTCCTGATTCTCTGCGGCACCATGATCGGAATTATCTTCGGCGCGATCCCCGGCATGACTGCGACCATGGCCGTCGCGGTCTGTCTGCCACTGACCTATTCGCTGGGGCTGGAAAACGGGCTTGCACTGCTGCTCGGTCTTTATGTCGGCGGCATCTCGGGTGGGCTCGTACCGGCAATCCTGCTCAATATTCCGGGCACCCCTGCTTCGATCGCGACCACCTTCGACGGTTATCCCATGACCCAGCGGGGCGAAGGAGAATCGGCGCTCAAGGTTGCGATTTTCGCATCGCTGTTCGGCGGTCTGTTCAGCCTCGTGGTCCTTTATTTCTTCGCACCGGCCCTGGCTGATTTCGCCATCCAGTTCTCCTATGTTGAAAAATTCCTGATCATCTTTCTCGCGCTCACTGTCATGGCCGCGCTGAGCAGCAGCATGTTGATCGGCATCTTCAGCGGCGTGCTCGGCATCCTTGTCAGCCTGATCGGCGCCTATGACACCTCTGACGGAGGCAATGGCGAATACCGGCTGATGTTCGATTTCATGGAGCCCTATCTGAGCGGTGGCTTTTCCCTGCTGCCGGTATTGATCGGCGTCTTCGCTCTTTCGAATATCCTGATCGAAGCTGAGGCCGGCGTTCCGGAAAGTGCGAGCGCTACAAAGATCGCGCTTGGTCCAGGGAAAAAATTCCACTTGTCGGTCTTTCGCGGACAGTGGAAGAATCTTTTCCGCTCCGCTTCGATCGGCACCTTTGTCGGCCTGCTGCCGGGCGTAGGCGGCAGCGCCGCTTCGATCATGTCCTACAGCCAGGCCAAGTCATTCTCGAAGAATCCGAAGTCGTTCGGCAAAGGCAATCCCTCGGGCGTCATCGCCTCTGAGGCATCCAACAACGGGCTCACCGGCGGTGCGCTGATCCCGCTTCTTTCGCTCGGCATTCCCGGAGACGCCACCACGGCGATCCTGATTGGCGCGTTCACGCTTCAGGGTATTCAGGTCGGTCCACTCTTCATCGGCGACAATCTCGAGATCTGGAATGCCATGATCGTGGCAATGCTTTTTGCAAATGTCTGCATGTTTGCATTGATGTATTTCGCGATCCGCCACATCGCCAAGATCGTCACGGTGCCGAAACACATTTTGCTACCGGTCATTCTGATGATGTGCGTCGTCGGCTCCTACACCATCAACTACGGCATCATGTTCGATGTCTGGACATTGTTGATTTTCGGCCTGTTCGGTTATCTGGCGCATCACCTCGGGCTTGAAATCGCCCCGTTCGTCATCGGCTTTATCCTGGGACCGTCGGCGGAGATCTATTTCGTGAAAAGCCTGGAATCCTTCGGGACGATCTCGATCTTTTTCATCAAGAGCTGGATCGCCGTCGTCCTCTGGATATTGATTGCGATTTCCATCGGGCTGTCCATCTGGATGTCCAGGAGCACGGCACGCCATAACGAAACATGATATCCGGTCCCGAAACCGCTGCCTATTGCGGGTGGGCGGCGGTTCATGTCACAGGGATTGGCAGGGTCGGCATCATTCAAAGACGACCTGCCCTGCCATGTATTGGAAATAGACTGCAGTGCGACGTCCGCAGCAACAGCCCGGTGCTTCGGCCACCGGTACCCGGAAATCCGGCCCCGTCACCATGGAGATGGTCGCACGGCTCGCCGGCGTCTCACAGGTAAGTGTTTCGCGTGCTCTGAACCATCCGGACAAGGTAGCGCCCGAGACGCTGGCGCGTATTCAGGAAGCCATCAGGATAACGGGCTACCTGCCGAATCTCGTGGCCGGCGCGCTGGCATCGCGGCGCAGCGGCATCATTGCCGCCCTCATCCCTTCGATCACCAACCTGACCTATAGCAGCTTCCTGCGTCCGCTCATCGAGGCAACCCGTCTTGCAGGTTACCAGGTCATCCTGGCCGAGACCGGCTTCTCGCTGGAAGATGAGCAGGCAATGGTACAGAGTTTGCTTAGCCGGCAGCCCGAGGGAATGTTGCTGACTGGCGTTCACCATTCGGCCGAGTGCCGGCGCATGCTGCTCGGCAGTGGATTGCCCGTCGTCGAAGTCTGGGATGAATCCGAAACGCCGATCGACGTGTGCGTTGGTTTTTCCCATTGGGAAGCCGGCCGTGCGGCGGCGCGTTATGTGCAGAAGAAGGGTTACGAACGCGCCGCGGTGATCACGGCCGGCGACCCTCGCGCCCTCAGACGCAAGGACGCCTTCGCCACAGAGCTGGCATCTCTCGGCTATCCGAGCCCACCTGTGGTCTGTTGCGACACGCCGGCATCGATCGCCAACGGGCGTAACGGGTTGAAGCAACTGTTGGAGCAAGATTTCTCCAATGGTGCCATTTCCTGCAGTTCCGACCTCCTCGCCCATGGGGTGGTGATCGAAGCGCAGGCACGCGGCCTGAAAATTCCTGGCGAGATCGCGGTCATCGGCTTCAGCGATCAGGATTTTGCGGCGCATACCTTTCCTACCCTTTCGACCATCAGGGTTGATCGTTCGCTGCTGGGCCGCCGGGCCGCTGAAGCACTGCTCGCCCGTATCGCAGGGAAACCCATAGAGACACGACGCGTGGATGTCGGCTTTGAGGTCATTGAGCGCGAAAGCGCTTGAGAGGTGTGAACTTCCGCAGAGAGGCATGATGTCGAACTTGGCCGCGATCTTGGCCCGGTTGCCGGCATTGTCATCTCCCGCAAGGGATCGGCATCAGGGGTCTTCTCCACGAGCGTGCGCAGGTTCATCATGTCGTTGGTCATCGGTGGTCCTTCCGAATGGGTTGGCGTCAACAACCACACCCTACCGGAAAGCGCCGATGACCACCTCGATGCCGCTCGCTCGCTACAGCACTATCAACGGCGCGCTCGCGAGCGACTCAAAACCGCCGAGCTACACCACCTCATGGGACATGACCTTGAGCAGATCACGAACCTGCCCAGGCTTGTATGCCTTCAATCCCGCTTCTTGGCCGTCATGGATCGTATTTGTCGCAGAGGTCGGGTGCAGAACTGTCGTTTAATCGGAATTCGCGACAGCCGCTTCGAGGCCCAAACCTGTTCAGCGTCGGATAGATCCCGCAGCATGAAAGGCGGCAATATTTTCGGTTTGCGCGCAGTTTGCGATTGAAATCGATTTCATTATGCCGCTACAGATTTCATCAGTTATTCTTAGGGAGGTAACTTGTGAAAAAACTGACTCTGCTCGCTCTTGCGAGCGTGGCTGCAGCTGCGCTTTCGACCTCGGCTGCCATTTCGGATGACTTCAAGATCGGTCTGTCGAACGGGTGGGTCGGCTCCGAATGGCGCACCCAGATGATCGAGGAAGCGCAAGCGGCCGCCGCCGCCTGGAAGGAAAAGGGCCACAACGTTGAAGTCGTGGTGCAAAGCGCCAATGTCGACGTGCCCGGCCAGATCGCCCATATCCGCAACTTCATCGCAGAGGGCGTGAACGCGATCATCGTCAACCCGAACAGCCCGACGGCCTTCGATCCGGTGTTCGCGCAGGCCAAGGAAGCCGGTATTCTGGTGATCTCGACCGACGCAGAAGTCTCGTCGCCTGACGCGATCTATGTCGGCATCGACCAGAAGGCCTGGGGGGCGGCGGGCGCAAAGTGGCTGGCCGAAACGCTGGGCGGCAAGGGGAATGTCGTGGCAATCAACGGCGTCGCCGGCCATCCAGCAAACGAGATGCGCGTCGCCGGCTATAAGGAAGTTTTCGGCCAGTATCCGGACATCAAGATTGTCAACGAGGTGAATGCGAACTGGGATCAGGCGCAGGGCCAGCAGGCCATGCAGAACCTGCTCGCCACCTATCCCGAAATCAACGGCGTCTGGGTGCAGGACGGCATGGCCGCGGGTGCCTGGAAGTCGATCATAGACGCCGGCAAGAGTGGCGATATCGCCGCCACCGGCGAAATCCGCAAGGACTTCATCGACCTCTGGACCCAAGAAAAGCTGAACTCCGGCGCTTCGGTCAATCCTCCCGGCGTGATGGCGAGCGCACTCAATGTCGCGGTCCTCATGTTGCAGGGCAAGGAACTGAAGGAGCCCGCGACGGCTGGCCAGTACGGCAATGCCATGTACCTTCAGATCCCGTTCATCGATTCCAGCAATCTCGCTGAGGCGGCGAAACAGCTTGAGGGCAAGCCCGGCTACTATTCCTACACCGACCAGCTTTCGATCGAGGAAGCCGAGGCGCTTTTCAACTAAGGTTCCTCCCAGAGCCGGGAGCGCAGGGCGGCACGCGTGCTTCCGGACCGCCTGGAAACGGGAGGCTTTGATGCCCAAGCTCAAATTGACCGGCGTAAGCAAGGCTTACGGCGCAACGCAGGCGCTCCGCCGCGGCGACCTCGAAATCGAAAGCGGCGAGGTGCACGTGCTGATCGGATCCAACGGGTCGGGCAAAAGCACGCTCTGCAAGATCGTGGCCGGCAGCGTGCGTCCCGACGGCGGCGAGGTTCTGCTCGACGGCAAGCCGGTGATGCTGTCCGGCCCGCAGGCCGCGCGGGCGCTCGGCATCGGCATCTTCTATCAGGAGCTCAGCCTTGCTGGACACCGCTCGGTGGCCGAGAATATCTGCCTGTCCGACTTGCCGATGAGGGCCGGCGTCTTCGTCGACCGGCCGGCTCTCGCCGAAAGGGCGGCGCGTTACATCGCGCTATTCGATAATGTGGCGGGCGATGGCTTCTCCGCCGAGGCGACCGTCGAAAGCCTGCGCGCCGACCAGCGCCAACTGGTCGAGATCATGAAGGCGCTGGCCACCGAAGCCCCAGTTCTCATCTTCGACGAGCCTACCTCGGCGTTGGACCGCGCCCAGGTCGACCGGTTCTTCGAGATCCTGCGCCAGCTCAAATCGGGAGGCCGCAGCATAGTCTTCATCTCGCATCGCATGGACGAGATTTTCGCGATCGGCGACCGCGTCACTGTCATTCGCGACGGCGAGACGGTCGGCATTGAACGCATCGCCGACACCAAACCCTCCTCGGTCATCCACATGATGGTGGGCGGGCAGAACGAACTTGCTCCGCCGACAGGCGCGCCGCCTGCAGCCCACACCGCCGGCAAAGGTACGGTTTTGGCCATCAAAGGTCTTGCCGGCCCAGGCTTCGGCAATGTCGGCTTCGATCTTGCCAAAGGCGAGATACTTGGCTTCGGCGGCCTGCACGGACAGGGGCAATCGGCGGTCCTTCGCGCTATCTTCGGCGCGGCGCCGATAGCGGCCGGCGAGATTGTGCTGAACGGCAAGCCGCTACAGCCGGGGAGCCCGCGCGACACGATCCGGCACGGCTGCGCCTATGTCTCGGGCGATCGCAACCGCGACGGCGTCATCCACGGCCGGCCTATTATCGAGAATTTGACGCCGGTCCACCATTTGCGGGATCGCCTGCTGCTCGCCCTGCCCTCGTCGCTTCGCGACAAGTCGATGACCGCACTCGAAGCGCTGCACACCAAATTCGCCGGGCTCGGCCAGCCGATCAATTCGCTTTCGGGCGGCAACCAGCAGAAGGTGGTGATCGCACGCTGGTTGATCGACAGGCCGGACGTGCTGCTGCTCGACGACCCGACCAAGGGCATTGACCTGTCGGCCAAGGCCGATCTGTTTGCACTGATCCGCAAGCTCGCGGAAGAGGGCCTCGGTATCGTGCTCTATTCCTCGGAGGACGCCGAACTCCTGAACAATGCCGATCGCATCCTCGTCTTCAATGGTGGCTCGGTGACACGCGAACTCACCGGCGCCGAGCGGACGCGCTACAATCTTTACGAGGCCGCATACGAGGCCGCATGATGACGTCAGCCGCATCCTCACCAATTACAACATCGGGCAGCATAAAACGCCTGTTCGAACGTTTTCCGTTCCTGCCGGCGCTGCTCATCCTTGTGGCGCTGCTCGCACTCAACGGACTGTACCAGCCCCGGAGCTTGAGCTTCGTCGGCATGACGGGCCTGATAAAAACCTACCTAGCGCTTATGATGCTCGCAGTAGCCCAGACCTATGTGGTTTTCGCCGGCGACCTCGACCTATCGGCGGGGGCGATCGTGTCGCTGGTCAATGTTGTTGTCGTCGTATTGATGGAACAGTGGGGCGGTAGTGGATTTTCGGTGATTGCCGCGCTCGGAGTGGGGCTTGCCGTCGGCCTCGCCTGCGGCATTGTCAACGGCATCGTCGTTGCCGGGCTCAGGCTGCAGGCAATCGTCGCCACCTTCGCCACCTCAATCTTCTTCACCGGCCTTGCGCTTTACATCCTGCCGGTCGCGGGAACGCCTGCTCCCGCAGCATTCTGGCGCACCTATGGCGGCCGCTTCTTCGAAATCCCCTTCGTGCTTTATGCGGTCGTGGCGCTGGCGCTCCTGCTCTATGTGCTCGCCCGCACCCGGCTCGCCACGCAGCTGCTCGCCGTCGGCGACGACAGCCAGGCCGCGTTCCAGACCGGTCTGCCGGTGACCGCCATCCGCATGAAGGGCTATGCGCTCTGCGGTCTGTTTGCGGCGCTTGCCGCCTTCTGCATCACCGGCGATACGGCAAGCGGCGATCCACTCGTCGGCGGCAAGATGACCTTGTTCTCGGTGGCGGCCGTCGTGCTCGGCGGTAGCGCGCTTTCGGGCGGCGTCGGCTCGGTGGCGGGATCGGTCCTCGGCGCGCTAATCATCGGTCTCATCAACTCGCTGGTCTTCTTCGTCGGCACGCCGTCGGAATGGCAGAACCTGGTTCAGGGTTTGGCGATCCTAATTGCCCTGATGGCCGGCATTATGGTTGGGCGGAGGGCGCGGGCATGAGCGTCGCATCGCAGGTCACCCGTCCTTCGGCAGCGTCGCGCGTCGTGGAGGTCGCAAAGAACCCGCTGGTCATAGCGTTGCTCCTGATCGTGGTCCTGCTGTTCGTCGGAGAGGCGCTTTCGCCAGGCTTCGCGTCCGGCCAGCAGATTCTGCGGCTGCTGATCGTCGCTTCGCTTCTCGGCATCGTCGCGGCCGGCCAGAACCTGGTCATCCTTGGCGGTCGGGAAGGCATCGACCTTTCGGTCGGCGGCGTCGTCTCTCTGTCGGCGCTCATCGCCGGCAATCTGATGAACGGCAGCGATGCCGGCGTTCCGCTGGCGTTGCTCGCATGCGTCGCTGCCGGCGCCCTGTTTGGCCTTTTCAACGGGCTCGGCGTCACGCTTCTGCGCATCCCGCCGCTGGTCATGACGCTCGGCATGCTCGGCGTGCTTCAGGGGCTGCTGGTCGTCATCCGCCAGGGCATCCCTTCGGGTCGCGCTGCGCCCGGCCTGTCGAGCTTCTTTTCGCAGCCCTTTCTGCTTGGCCTGCCCGGCATCATCTGGCTTTGGATTCTGATCGGCGTGCTGATGGCGCTGATGCTGACGCGCACTGTCTTCGGCCACCGCATCTACGCAATCGGCTCCAATGAACAGGCCGCCTATATGGCAGGCGTCCCGGTCAAGCGCGTGCGCATTGCACTGTTCATGCTGTCGGGCGTTTTCGCCGCGATCGCCGGCGTCTGTCTGCTCGGCTATTCCGGCTCCTCCTTCGCCAATGTCGGCGATCAGTACATGCTGCCCTCGATCATCGCGGTCGTGTTCGGTGGAACGCCGCTTTCCGGCGGCAAAGGCGGCTACACCGGCACCATGGCGGGTGCGGTGCTGCTCGTCATCCTGCAGAGCATCCTCACCACGGTGAACATCGACGAATCCGGCCGTCAGATGGTGTTCGGCGCGACGCTGCTCTTGCTGATGCTTTTCTACGGCCGCGGACGGGCCATGCGCGCATGAACCCTCGGCCGAAAATCAGGGATATTGCAGAGAAGCTCGGCGTGTCGCCGGCAACCGTCTCGCGCGCCTTGACCGGAACCGGCCTTGTGGCCGAACCGACGCTGTCGCGCATATTGGAGGCGGCGCGCGCGCTCCACTACCGGCCCAATGTCAACGCCCGCAATCTGAGGACGCAGCGGTCGATGGCCGTGCTGCTGGTCGTCCGCGATGTCGGTAACCCCTTCTATCTCGACATTTTGAAGGGCGTGGAGGCGACCGCGCGGGCAGCCGGATATTCGGTGCTGATGGGCAACACGGAGAACGATCCGGACCGCGAGACGGAATATTTCGACATGCTGCGCGACGGGCATGCCGACGGCATGATCCTGATGACCGGAAAGCTACCGTCGAAACCAGGCTACCTCGACGATTTCCCGTCCAATCTCCCGGTGGTCATCGCACTTGAGGTGATCGAGAACACCAGCTTTCCGCATGTCCAGATCGACAATGTCGCCGCGGCGCGCGAGGCGGTGCGTCATCTGATCGGACTTGGCCACCGGCGCATCGCGCATATTTCCGGACCCGTGCCGGAGATCATGAGCCTGCGCCGGCGCGACGGTTACCGCGAGGCGATGGCCGAGGCCGGGCTCACAATTCCGGCCGGATACGAACCGCGCGGCGACTACCTGCTCCATACCGGGCAGGACGCGTGCCGCGCGCTCTTTGCGCTGCCCGAACCGCCAACCGCGATTTTCGTCGCCAATGACGAGATGGCTTTCGGCGCGATCCATGAGTTGCGGCGGCTCGGCCGCGACGTGCCTGGCGACGTGTCGGTCGTCGGCTTCGACGACCTCTACCTCAGCGAAGCCTTTTATCCGCCGCTTACCACCGTGAATCAGCCGCGCGCCGATATCGGCCGCGCGGCAATGATTATGTTGCTCGGCATGTTTTCGGGTGAAAGAGCGCCGCAGACGCCGCTGGTGATGCCGACGACGCTGCGCGTTCGCGGCACTACGGCCCCGGCGCGGCAGTGACATAGACGAAAGGGACGACAAAATGACCGGTTTGCCGAAAGAACGACTGCGCGTCGGCTTCGTGGGCAGCGGCTTCATCGCCGAATTTCATCTGAAATCAATGGTCGGTGTGCGCAATGTCGACGTCACCGGCGTCTATAGCCGCAACCCGGAGAACCGCGCCCGTTTTTCGAAGCGCGTCGCGGAGCTCGGGCTGGGCGAATGCCGGGCGCATGACAGCCTGGAATCGCTCGTCCAGGCCGGCGATGTCGATGCGATCTGGATTCTCTCTCCCAACTACACACGCCTCGACGTGATGCGGACGATCCACGCGGAAGTGACGGCGGGCCGCTCGAAGCTCATCGCCGTCACCTGCGAAAAGCCGCTCGCCCGCACGATTGGAGAGGCGCGCGAGATGCTGCGCCTCGCGAACGATGCCAAGCTCAACCATGGCTACCTGGAGAACCAGGTGTTCTCGACGCCGGTGGCGCGCGGCAAGGAGATCATCTGGCGGCGCGCTGCCTCGACCACCGGCCGCCCCTATCTGGCCCGCGCGGCGGAGGAGCATTCCGGCCCGCACGAGCCTTGGTTCTGGCAGGGCGACAAGCAAGGCGGAGGCGTGCTTTCGGACATGATGTGCCACAGCGTCGAGGTGGCGCGGCACCTTTTGACCGCGCCCGGCGCGCCGCGCAATTCGTTGAAGGTGAAATCGGTCAACGGCACGGTCGCCAATTTGAAATGGACGCGCCCTGCCTATGCCGACCAGCTGAAAGCACGCTTCGGCGCCGATGTCGACTACCGCAGCCGCCCGTCCGAGGATTTCGCCCGTGGCACCGTCACGCTCGAAGACGAAGAGGGCAACGAACTGATGATCGAGGCGACGACCTCCTGGGCCTATGTCGGAGCCGGCCTGCGCATCCAGCTAGAACTGCTTGGCCCGGAATATGCGATGGAATTCAACTCGCTGGGCACTGGCCTGAAGATCTTCATGTCGCGCGCCGTCTCGGGCAGCGAAGGCGAGGACCTGGTTGAGAAGCAGAACGCCGAGCAGGGACTGATGCCGGTTCTGGAAGACGAGGCCGGCGTCTATGGCTACACCGACGAGAACCGCCACATGGTCGAGTGCTTCCGCAAGGGCGAGACACCGCTGGAGACCTTCCACGATGGCCTCGCCGTGGTCGAGATCTTAATCGGCCTCTACATGTCATCGGAGATCGGCCGCACCGTGTATTTCCCGGAGCCCGAGCTGGAGACCTATGTCCCCGTCGTTTCCCGTCCACGCTGACGCGCCCTGTCGCGAGAAAGCGACGCCGCCGATCCTCGTCTTGGGCAACGTCAATGTCGACCTCGTGCTCGGGCCGGTGGACGGCTGGCCCGCGATCGGCACCGAAATCGAGGTCGAGCGCGCCGAGATACGCCCCGGCGGCTCCGCTGGCAACACCGCCCTGGCGTTGACCGGCCTGCGCGAACCGCACCGGCTGATCGCCTCGACCGGCGACGACCCGAACGGCGTCTGGCTACGCGGCGAGTTCGATCCCGCCAATTGCGACTGGATCGATGATCCGGGAATGACCACGACGACCGTCGGTATCGTCCACAAGGGCGGCGACCGGGCCTTCTTCACCACGCCGGGCCACCTACAGCGGGCGACGCCCGAGGCGCTGCTTGACGGCGTGCCTGCCCCGCCGCGGCCGGGCTCCGTCGCCATCCTCTCCGGCAACCTGCTGATGCCACTGATCCGCGACGCCACCACGCAGATCCTGGTCGGGTTGCGCGCGCGCGGTTGGGCGACCGCGATCGACCCCGGCTGGCCACCGCAAGGCTGGAACTCCTCGCTGCGGCAGCGGTTTGGTGAATGGCTCGCGCTCACGGATCATGCGCTGTTCAACGAGGAGGAAGTTGCCGCGCTCGCCGATGGAAACAGCATCGGCGATGTCGCATCCCTGCTGCCGTCTGACGGGACTCTGATCGTCAAGCAAGGCGCGTCGGGCACGCTGGCGTTCCAGGGCGGTGTGGAAACGCATGTGCCCGCCCCCGCCGTCGAGGTTGTTGACACCGTCGGCGCCGGAGACGCCTTCAACGCCGGCTACCTCGTCGGCGTGGTCCGCGGCCGGTCCGTGGCTAAAGCTCAGGCCCTTGGTGTGGCGGTCGCCTCGCGCGCAGTCTCGACGAGCCCCCGTAGCTATAGCATGGCCACGTAGCTTGGTTGGTGAGTTCATTGAGATCGACCGGTGTGAGGGACCGGATGCGCTCACCTCGTCGAGGCATCGGCTGTTGCCAGGAAGGTGCAGTCCGGTAAATGTGGCCAAGCTTGATCGGCTTTCGCGAGACGTCCCCTTCATCGCCTGACAGATACCAACTGCGTTCCCTTCATCTGTGCCGACGTCGATCCCTTCATGCTCCACCTCTACGCGGCTCTCGCCGATAAGAATGCAGGCTGATATCGGAGCGGACGCGGGCCGTCTCTCCTCGCGAAAGCTCAGCGGGAACAAGCTCGGCAATCCTAATATCACCGCCGAGGCTGCCGCAAAGGGCCCGGGAAGTTGCGATCCGTGATCGCGGCCCGGTCGCCGCGGCGATAGCACAGACGATCCAGGCATCCGGCGTGAACAGATTGGGTGGTGACAACGGCCGGCGCAATGACCGAGATCCGGCGCATTGCTGCCCGGTATTCTTGGGCCGGCACCGGACGGGCAGCTTTCGGCTCGGTCCGGGACGAAAGCAGGATATTCAAGCCGATCGCTCTGGTTACCAATACGACTGCGTTTGTGCCGACGGGCCGAGCATTGCCGACAGCGTGCTTGAGATCGCCTCAGCTGTTGGCTCGCTCGGCCGAAAATTTCACGCTCACGCCGCGCTGCCGAAAGTAGGCCTGCATCAGCTTGCGGCCCGAACGGTTGTTCTGTGCCAACTTGGCCGGATCGAACACCGCCTCTTTCATCCCCTCTCGTGTCAGCGCTGCCTTGAGCGTCGCTATATGTGAATCGATGTCGGCATTGTTCGCTTGGAGCGATGCATAGATGCTGTCGGTTGCCTCGGCCACGGTCGGTTCGCTCACGGGTGTACTCCTTTGGTTGTTCGGCTGGCGGTTAGCACAGATTGGCGACTTGACCGATACTTACAAGACGGCTGATGCCTGTCAGCAGGGCTGGTACTTGATGGATGGCAACCGTGTCGCTTGAACTTACAAGGTTGGTGGCGAAGAATTCTCCTTCGGCCAAGGTTGGCCAGGAGAAAAGAAGGCAGTCTCATGGTCCGCTGCGGGGCCGGAAAGCGGCTCGACCGGTTTTGGTAAAGACGCGCGAATGCAGACGTGCATCGAGACCGACGCGATCCGTCCCACTGACCCTGGCATAGTGACGTGTGGATGGATCCCCGCCACAAATCCCGGAGATCTGCGGTTTGTGGTGATGTTCTGCACCATTTTATCCACAACCCCAAACATCCAGTAGGAAAATCCTCCTGTCAAACAGGAGGTTCTTATGGACTCGCAGCATGTTCTCATCGTGGTCGCGGCGGTTACAGCTCTCAGCGGTGCTACAGCGACCATTCTCACCCTAACGATCGACGTCAGTAAAAGGCCGCTCATACAGAGCCTGGTGGAAGGCCTGATGCGGATAGCTCTGCTCGGTGCTGCGACCCTTGTCTCGCTGGCAGCAGATGGCGTGCAGATATGGGTGTAGCTTCGCCTGTTGCCGTGGTGCTAGGCTCCCTCCCCTTCGCGGGAGGGAATGCCGATGCGAATGCGCAAGCTGTTGTTCTGGACGGTCATGGCCGTGCTCACCGCGTTGCAGCTCGCTAGCATGGTCGGCCATCATCTTAGTTGATCGTTAGGCGACTGGGGCTGCTGAATGCCTCCTGACTGATGGACTAAGACCGACCTCCGCTGTCAATAAACGTTTCGAGCTCGTTGCTGCCCGTGTGGAACAAAAAGGAGTTCACCATGCCCAAATACGATTTCAGCCAGCAATCCATAAGGCGGTCTGACGGACGCTAGCCTGCGGCAGCGAAACCGCATGCATGCGCAGGAAAGCAGAAGCCCAGGCGCCGGCGGCACATAGCACCGCGCTGGTGCGGGTAAGGCCTTTCTCGGTGACGACACCGCTCACTTGCCCGTTGGCGATATCGAGGCCGCGTGCCGCGCAGTTCTGACGAATGATCGCGCCATGCATGCGCGCCCTCGGCGATCCGACGGGCGGCGAGCTAGGGCTCGGCCTTGCCATCGTCTGCCACGTGGACGCCGCCCAGCCATTTGCGGCCTCCAGCCGCAGGAACGGCGGCAGTGGCCTTCTCGGCCGTAAACATCCGCGTATTGACGTCGAACCGTCGGGCAACCTCGCGCCACTTGTCCCACTCGGCAAGCTGCTTTGCATCGTTGGTCGCATAGATGAGCCCACAACGGCGGAAGCCAAGGTCGTGCCCGATCTCGTCGGTCAGCTCTTGCCACAACCGCAGCGCCAGATTGGCAAGCGGCAATTCACGTGCATCGCGGTTCTGCCGACGGCACCAGCCCCAGTTCCGGCTCGACTGCTCGCAGCCGATATACCCTTTTCGATAAGCGCCACCGACAGGCCGCGCCGCGCCAGGAAATAGGCCGCGCTGGCGCCGACAATCCCGCCGCCGATCACCACGACGTCCGCTGACTTGGGCAGCGTTTTATCACTGCTGATGTGGTGGATTATTGGGGACATGGTGGCCTCTGCGATCAATGAGAGCTAGCAGTATTGGCGACTGGTGCCACAGAATGCACCGACTGCAGTGGCATTTC
This sequence comes from Mesorhizobium sp. WSM2240, assembly GCF_040438645.1. Taxonomy (NCBI): domain Bacteria; kingdom Pseudomonadati; phylum Pseudomonadota; class Alphaproteobacteria; order Hyphomicrobiales; family Phyllobacteriaceae; genus Mesorhizobium; species Mesorhizobium sp. WSM2240. The sequence continues at coordinate 207,534 of NZ_CP159256.1, read as the reverse complement.
GGTATTTTGCGCCGAATATCGCCGGCATTCGGCGAGTGACGCGGAAGAGGCGAAGCGAGCCTCGAGGCGTTTGCGAAGCAACGCGACAGCGCCGGCGCCGGTGCCATCAGCGACAAGACTGCATGCCGATGGGGAACCCGACGGACGCGCTTCAGTTGTCGGATTGACGGAGGTCGGCATGCCATCGACACTAATCCGAGACATCGACTACGACGAAGCCACGAGGACGCTTTCGGTGCGACTGGTCACGAGCAGCGATCGCTACGTCTATCAAGGCGTCGATCCGCGAACCTACCAGGCTTTCAGGTCGGCCTTCGTGAAGGGCCGTTTCTTCAACCGTTTCATCAGAGGCCGCTACAAATATCGAGTGGTCGCGGAGGCCGACGACCGCTAGGCGCCAGCGTCAATCACAAATCCTTTCCGGCGCGTTCGCGGCACGCGTCCGGAACGGAATGCGCGATTTCGAAGACGCTGATCGGTATCCGACGGCCTGCCACCGAAATGCTGCCGGTTGGCGTCGGTCGCGCGATCGGGTCTGAACGCGCAATGCCCTTTCGCGCCCGGAGTTCGCCTGCGTGCAAGGTCGTAGGTGCCGCAAGTACGGACGCTCCGCATCTCGAACAGAGCTGCGCATCGGTCTGATCTGTGCGTGCTGGCGGACAAGCTCCCATTATCGGTACCTATTTTATTCATTCCTCGTCTGGACGCTTCGGGGAGACGGTCAGAAGCTATCTCGCCTTCGTTACTTTCGCCGTCATTGTCCTAAGGTTTCTCTAAGTGTCCACAGAACCGAGATGGCGTGCATCGCGGTAGCGGCTGGATCGCCAATGCATGCATCGAGGACGCCTGCTGCAGTGACCTAAAGCCGGTGGTCGAGGCGATCGGCATATGGGGCCAGCGCTGGTTCAAAGCCGATGTCTCGCAGCAACATCTCGATCCGTCGCTGTTGATGTAGGACATACGCCGCAACCTCGATCCCACACTGTTGTCCCGGCGGCTTTGCGTGATTCGCTTCCAGTACTCCGAACTGCCGGCCGCTCGCCGGCAGTGGTGGCTTCTCATCAAGCCCGGCGCCGAGGTGGATCTCTGCTCGGTCGATCCCGGCTTCGATGTCGACCTTTACGTCACCACCGACCTGCCCACTATGACCGCGATCTGGATGGAGCTGACGACCGTCTGCAAGGCGATGGGTGACGGAAAGCTCGTGCTCACCGGCGACCGTCAGGTCGCCAGCCAGATGCAGATCTGGCTCGGCCTGAGCCCATTCGCGGGGGAAAAGAAGCTGGTAACTGCGTAGCGTCTGGTGCAGCTTATCGCCGTGGCGTGTCAGGCAATGGCACGACCGAGCCGGCCAAAGGATACGGCTCTGCCGTGCTCTCACAGAGTGTGCTATGTCGCACTCGGGTCGATACCCGCCCAACCGCGAGCGGCAGGTTTGGAGAAACGCCATGAAAGTCTGGAAATCGCGCGTCAGAGACGGGCCCTGCCGTATCACCACACAGAGGCGAGACCGCCGAGCTATTCGGTGTGCAATGGGCGTTCATGACGCACGACGGCCTGACTCACCCGATCCTGCCGGCGGTAAACCTTGCACCTGTTCGATGCTTGCTTCATCCTGCGCTTGACGCGCGCCGGAACATCATGGCGGAATTGCCGAAGCCGGATCCAGTAATTTACCTGTCGCCTCGCCTGGACGTGCTTAGCACCCGCGTTATTGACGGCGGGCACTCTCAGTTGTCGCAGACAACCTCCAGCGCCGGGTGACGCTGTATGAGGAGTGGTTTCGCAGACAAAACGGAGCAGCGATTAGAACCGATAATTCGGCTTGCGACCGGGGAACGCTCGAGAGCCTCTTCAAACTAGCGGCTGGGCATCACTGTGCATTCTTCCCAAAGCAGGCGAAGGATTTCTCTGCGGTGTTTCGATATGGCAATGCTTACCTGATCTCCCGATTTTGAGGCAAAATTCCGTCTGCAATGGGCCATTACAAGCTCATTCGGTCGTAAACACAGAAAAAACCACAGGGCCCGCGTTGACAATCCCGCTCCGGCTGCACGACACTGCTTCCAATCCTATCCGCAATGCCTCCGGCCCGCGGCCGCAGACGCATGCGGCAAGAACTATCAACAAAAACCACAGAGGCGAGCAGGAGATTGAGATGTTTTCAGGCCATATCCAAGTGAACACGCGCGCTCGTGCCTTCGCACTTTCCACCGCTCTCTGGCTGGCATTTGCAGGCCATGCGCCGGCACAGGAATCGAGCGATCCGATCAAGCTCACGCTGCATGACTGGACCGGCCAGCTCATTACAACCAACATCATGGGCGAGGTGCTGAAGAAGGCCGGCTATAATGTCGAATACGTGCAGGCCGACTATCTCGCGCAGTTCGCGGGGCTGGAAACCGGCGACCTGCATGTGGCGATGGAGATGTGGGAAACCACCGGCCGCGACGCTATGGATGCCTCCACGGCCACCGGCAAGACCGAAGTATTCGGCCCGACCGGCATGAAGGCCAAGGAGGAATGGTGGTATCCGGCATACATGAACGAAAAGTGCCCTGGCCTACCCAACTGGGAGGCGCTGAAGGACGAGAAGTGCGCCGAGGCTTTTTCCACGGCCGAGACGGCACCCAAGGGCCGCTATCTCGGGGGGCCGGTGACTTGGGGCGGCTATGACGACGAGCGTGTGGAGGCGCTCGATCTGCCTTTCGAAGTCATCCATGCCGGCACAGACGCCGCGCTCTTTGCGGAACTCGAAAGCGCCTACCAGCGTCAGGCGCCGATCATGCTGTGGGTCTATGCCCCGCACTGGGCGCCGGCCAAATACGAGGGCGAGTGGGTCGAGTTCCCGCAATACACAAAGGAATGCTACGAAGATCCCGCCTGGGGCACCAACCCCGACGCAAAGTATGACTGCGGCAAGCCGTTCGGCGAGATCTGGAAGGTCGGCTGGGTCGGCGTGAAAGACAAGTGGCCGGGCGCCTACGAGGCGATCAAGGCCTTCACCGTCGACAATGACGAGATGGGCGCAATGATCACAGCGGTCGATCTCGACGGCAAGAAGATCGAGGAGGTTGTGGCCGACTGGATGACGAAGAACGAATCCCGCTGGAAAGGCTGGATCGGGAAATAATTCTCTCGCCCGACGAAGCCCCGTGCAGCCCCAGCTCGTCTGCCGCAACGTATGGAAGCTCTTCGGCGAGCGTGCCAAAGAGTTTCTGCGCGCATCGCCGCACCCGTCGCACGAGGATACTGCCAGGGCTCGCCTGGTCGGAGCCGTGCGTAACGTCGGCCTGGAGGTCCATGAGGGCGAGATCTTCGTTATCATGGGGCTGTCCGGCTCCGGCAAATCGACGCTGGTGCGGTGCCTTTCGCGCCTCGTCGAGCCGACGGCCGGCGAGATCCTCTTCAATGGCGAGGACCTACTGAAGGCAAGCGACAAGCGGATGACCGAAATCCGCCGGCATCAGATGGGCATGGTCTTCCAGAACTTCGCGCTGCTGCCGCATCTGACCGTGCTCGCCAATGTTGCCTTTCCGCTGGAAATTCAGGGCGTGGCGCGTGCCGAACGGGAAGCGCGGGCCCGCAAGATGATCGAGTTTGTCGGGCTTGCCGGCCGCGAGAACTTCTTCCCCCACGCGCTGTCCGGCGGTCAGCAGCAGCGCGTCGGAATTGCCCGGTCGCTGGCAGTCGAGCCGGAACTCTGGTTCCTCGACGAGCCATTCTCGGCGCTCGACCCGCTGATTCGCCGCGAGATGCAGGACGAATTCATGCGCCTGCAGGCGGTGCTGAAGAAGACGATCGTCTTCATCACCCATGATTTCGACGAGGCGATCCGACTCGCCGATCGTATTGCCATCATGAAGGACGGCGAGATCGTGCAGGCCGGCACGCCGGAGGAGATTGTGCTCAGTCCGGCGACCGAGTACGTCGCGGAGTTCACCCGCAACGTCCCCAAGGCGAAGGTGATCACGGTCGGCTCGCTGGCAAAGCCAGTGCCGGCGAAGGTCAACGGCCTCGCGATCGGCGATGAGATTGCGGCCGGAGCGACGGTCTCGGATGCCGTGCCGCTGCTCAGCGGCGAAGCTTCAGCCCTGCGTGTGCGCGGCGAGAATGGCGAGGCGCTCGGCCTCATCCATCGCGACGATGTAGTCTCCGTCCTGATGCAGGGGTGACTGCAGTGGCGTCCGCCCCCCAACCGACCGCCATAACTGCCCCGCAGAGGGGGATGCCGGTCTCACCGGCTGCCCTTGCCTGGATCGTCGCGATCCTCGCCTTCGTCGCGCTCTGGCAATTCGGGCAGGCCGTTCCCTGGGTCGTCGAATATCCGAAGGCATGGCAGGTGCCGCTGGCGCGCTGGATCAGCGCGGCGATGAAATGGCTGGTCGAAGAGGCGCATTTCGGCCTCTTCAGCTTTCGCGATCTGACGCGCTTCATCGCTGCGCTCATGGACTTGCCCTACCGCTTCGTTCTGAATCTGCTGTCGATCGGCTTCCGTTCCGGCCATGGTTCGGCGGCGGCAACGGTCGTGCCGCCACTCTCCTGGCTGGCGGTGATCTCGATCGTTACTCTGATGGGCCTCTACGCCGGCGGCCGGAGCCTTGCGGTGCTGGTCGCCGTCTGCTTCGGTTTCCTAGTGCTGTTCGGCCAGTGGCAGAGCGCAATGGTGACGCTCGCCTCGATCCTCGTCGCGGTGCCGCTGGGCGTCGCCGGAGGCCTGTTGCTCGGCATCACCGCCTGGCGCTGGCCGGCTTTCGAACGGGCGATGGCGCCGCTGCTCGACCTGATGCAGACGATTCCAGTCTTTGCCTATCTGGTGCCGATCCTGTTCCTGTTCGGCTTCGGCCCGACCGCCGCCCTGGTCGCCACGTTGATCTATGCCATGCCGCCGATGATCCGCGTCACGACGCTGGCGCTGCGTTCGGTTGCACCGGAGATCAGCGAACTCGGCAAGATGATCGGCTGCACGCGCCGGCAGATGACATGGCGGCTCATGGTGCCCTCGGCCCGCGAAAGCCTGATGGTCGGCGTCAACCAGGTCATTATGCTCTCGCTCAACATGGTCATCATCGCCTCGATGATCGGCGCCGGCGGGCTCGGTTTCGACGTGCTGGCCGCGCTGCGCCGCCTAGATATCGGCGCCGGCATAGAAGCAGGGCTCGCCATCGTGGCGCTCGCGGTTGCGCTCGACCGGCTGTCGCAGGCTTTCGCTGATAGGGCGGCCGAGCCCCAGCCTTTTGCGCCGTCCAGCAGAGGCTTGTTCGGGCGTTATCCCTATCTCCTCACTGCGCTCGCCATCGTCGTAGCGACAGCGCTGATCGGGCTTATCACCCCAGCCGTGCAGACCTATCCGGAGATCTTGCAGATCTCGACCGGCACCTTCTTTTCCGTCGTCGTCGAGTGGATCAACGTCAACTTCTTCGACACGCTGGAAGCGCTGAAGAACGCGGTTCTCCTGAACATCCTGGTGCCCTTCAAGCGCCTGCTCGGCGGGTTGCCGTGGCTTGGAGTGACAGGGCTACTCGCATTCGCCGGCTACCGGCTCGGCGGCGCCCGGCTGGCGCTGATCTGCGGTTGTCTGAGCTTCGTCGTCGCCGCCACCGGCCAGTGGGAAAAGGCGATGATCACCGTCTATCTCTGCGGCGTTTCGGTCGCCATTGCAGGGTTGCTCGGCATCCCGATCGGCGTGTTTTCCGCCGAGCGGGAGCAGGTCTGGCGGGTGGTTCGAGTGGTCATCGACACGCTGCAGACGCTACCTGCCTTCGTCTACCTGATCCCTGCCGTGATGCTGTTCCGTGTCGGCGACTTCACCGCCATGATCGCCGTCGTCGCCTATGCTATCACGCCGGTGATCCGTTACACGGTGCTCGGCCTGCAGAAGGTCGATCCGAAGCTCGTCGAGGCTGGCAAGGCAATGGGCTGCTCGCCTTGGCAGTTGCTCACCAAGATCAAGCTCAAGCTGGCCCTGCCCGAGATCATGCTTGGCATCAACCAGACGATCATGCTGGCGCTGTCGATGCTCGTCATCACCGCGCTGGTCGGCACGCGCGACCTCGGCCAAGAGGTCTATGTCGCGCTGACCAAGGCCGACACCGGGCGCGGGCTGGTCGCTGGCCTCGCCGTCGCCTTCATCGCGATCATCGCAGATAGGCTGATCGCCGCCGGCGCGGCGCGGACGAAGAAGAGGCTCGGGCTCGCATGACGGAAATGCTCGTCCGCAACGCCGAAGAGCGCACCCGTTCGCTGCCGATCTGGAGCGGGCCGATCGCGATCGAGCCGCTGCACGGCGGCATCAGCAATGAGAGCTACCTGGTGACCGACGGCGCAGGCCGGCATGTCGTGCGCTTCGGCAGGGATTTTCCATTCCACCATGTTTCGCGCGAACGCGAGATCATGACCGCGCGCGCCGCCCATGCCGCCGGCTTCGCGCCGGAGGTAATCTATGCCGAGCCGGGCATCATGGTCACTGCCTTCATCGGCGCGAGAACCTACGGGGCGAAGGACGTGCGGGCGAACCGCGAGCGCATCGCGGTCATGCTGCGGCGCTTCCACCAGGAGATGCCGCGCCATGTGTCCGGCGCGGGATTCATGTTCTGGGTCTTCCACGTCATCCGCGACTATGCCCGCACCCTGGAGGCCGGGGGCAGCCGCATGGCTTCGGAAATCCCGGGCTATCTGGCGCTCGCCGAGGAACTGGAGCAGGCGCAGACGGCGCTGCCGGTGATCTTCGGCCACAATGATCTTCTGCCCGCCAACATACTCGAGGACGGCGCGCGGCTGTGGCTGATCGATTTCGAATATGCCGGCTTCTCCACAGCCATGTTCGACCTCGCCGGCGCTGCCTCGAATGCCGGCATGACCGAACAGGAATCGGAAGGGTTTCTCGCCACATATTTCGGCGGCGAGCCCACGACCGACCTGCTTCGCTCCCATGCGGCCATGCAATGCGCCTCGCTCCTGCGTGAGGCGATGTGGAGCATGGTCTCGGAACTGCACCTTGCCGCGCCCGGCGTCGACTATGTCGCCTATACGGCCGAGAACCTGTCACGCCTCACTGAGGCGCTCGACCAATATCGCTCGACCTACGGAAAATCCTGAACATGACCCTGCCAACCCACGCCCGGATCGTCGTCATCGGCGGCGGCATTATCGGTTGCTCGACCGCCTATCACCTGGCGCGCGACCATAAGGCGGATGTCGTGCTGCTGGAGCAGGGCAAGCTGACCTCCGGCTCGACCTGGCATGCGGCGGGCCTGGTCGGGCAGTTGCGTTCTTCGGCTTCGATCACGCGGGTGCTGAAATATTCGGTCGAGCTCTACAAGGGGCTGGAGGCCGAAACGGGGCTTGCAACCGGCTGGAAGATGACGGGCTGCCTGCGGCTCGCCACCAACCAGGATCGCTGGACCGAATACAAGCGGCTGGCGACGACGGCCAAAAGCTTCGGCATGGACATGCAGCTTCTTTCGCCGGCCGAGGTGAAGGCGATGTGGCCGCTGATGGAGGTTGGCGACCTCGTCGGCGCAAGCTGGCTGCCTACCGACGGCCAGGCGAGCCCGTCCGACATCACGCAGTCGCTGGCCAAGGGCGCGCGCATACACGGCGCGAAGCTCTTCGAGGACGTCCGCGTGACCGGCTTCGAGATGAAAGACGGCCGCATCCTGAAGGTGAAGACGGACCAGGGCGACATCGCCTGCGAAAAGGTCGTGAACTGCGCCGGCCAATGGGCGCGGCAGGTGGGGGCGATGGCCGGCATCAACGTGCCGCTGCAGCCGGTCAAGCATCAGTACATCATCACCGAAAAGGTCGACGGGCTGGCGGCGAATGCGCCGACCATCCGCGACCCGGACCGGCGCACCTATTTCAAGGAGGAGGTCGGCGGGCTGGTGATGGGCGGCTACGAGCCGAACCCGCAGGCATGGTCGACCGAACTGCCGGGGCGGGGACGTTCCGAACGACTGGCAGTTCCGGTTGTTCGACGACGACTGGGATCATTTCGAACAGCATATGACGCAGGCGATCGCCCGAATCCCGACGCTGGAGACGGCCGGGGTCAAGCAGATGATCAACGGCCCTGAGAGTTTCACCCCGGACGGCAACTTCATCCTCGGCGTCGCACCGGAATGCGAAAACATGTTTGTCGGCGCGGGCTTCAACGCATTCGGTATCGCCTCCGGCGGCGGCGCCGGCTGGGTGCTGGCGCAATGGACGATGGACGGCGAGGCGCCGCTCGATCTCTGGGTGGTCGACATCCGCCGCTTTTCCGGCCTTCATCGAGACCGCGACTGGGTCTCAGATCGCACGCTGGAGGCCTATGGCAAGCACTACACGATCGGCTTCCCGCACGAGGAATATCTTTCCGGCCGGCCGCGCATTGTTTCGCCGCTCTACGAACGGCTGAAGGCGCACCGCGCGGTGTTCGGCTCGAAGCTCGGCTGGGAGCGGCCGAACTGGTTCGCGCCCGAGTGGATGGAGCGCGACATCTACTCGATGGGCCGCCAGAACTGGTTCGGGCCTGTCGGCGAGGAGCACCGGCACGTGCGCGAGGCGGTCGGCATCTTCGACCAGTCCTCTTTCGCCAAATGCGAGATGACGGGAGCGGGCGCGGCGCAGGCGCTGGACTGGATCTGCGCTAACGATGTCGCCAAGCCCGCCGGCCGCTTGACCTACACTCAGCTTCTCAACACGCGCGGCGGCATCGAAGCCGACCTGACCGTGGCGCGGATCGCCGAGGACAAATTCTACATCGTCACCGGCACCGGCTTCCGCACCCACGATCTTGCGTGGATACGCGACCACATTCCGGCCGGGCTCGATGTGAAGCTTTTGGATGTGACGGAGGAATTCGGCACGCTTTCGCTGATGGGCCCCCGCGCGAGAGATGTGCTGGCGGCGGTCACCGATGCCGATGTTTCCAAGGCTGCATTCCCGTTCGGCCATGTCCGTGAGATCGTGATCGCCGGGCAAAAGGTGCGAGCGCTTCGCATCACCTATGTCGGCGAGCTCGGCTGGGAACTGCATGTGCCGATCGACGCCACGGGCGAGGTATTCGACACGCTGATGGCGGCGGGCAAGCCGCACGGCATCCGCCCGGTCGGGTATCGTGCATTGGAATCGCTTCGGCTCGAAAAGGGCTACCGCGCCTGGGGTTCCGACATCACGCCCAACGACACGCCTTTCGAAGCGGGGCTGGGCTGGGCGGTGAAGCTCCGCAAGAAAATTGACTTCGTCGGCAGGCAGGCGCTGGAAAAATTGCAGGGTGAAACGCTGAAAAAGCGCTTCACCTGCTTCACGGTCGACGACCCCGAAATCGTGCTGCTTGGCCGGGAGACGATCCTGCGGAACAGCGAAGCCGTCGGCTATCTCACCAGCGGCGGTTATGGCTATACCGTCGGCAAGAACATCGGCTACGGATATGTTCGCAATCCGAACGGCGTCGGCGATGATTTCCTGCTGTCGGGCGATTACGAGCTGGTCGTGGCGATGGAGCGGACGCGGGCCGTTCTCCACATGGAACCGCTCTACGACCCGGGCATGGCGCGCGTGAAGTCATGACCCGCGCGCCGAGATCGTTTCCTGGCACCGCAGGGGTCTAAATACGCCGCAGGACGAGACCGCGGCTCGGCATGGTGCCGGACTCTCCCGGCATGGAGACGTAGGGCTCCGTCTCTTCCAGCCGCGAAACGGTTCCGCTTTCCTCCAACGCATCGATGCGCGCCGCGAAACCGGCCTCCCAGACCGTATTCTTGACGGTAAGGACGATCACCGCGCCGGGTCGGGCGATTCGTATAAGCTCGTCCAAACCCTCGACGCCGACATGGCCGGACGTGAACACGCCCGCTGAAACGATACCGGCAAAGTGCTCGTCGGCAAACGGGAGCGGTCCGCCCAAAGCCAGGCAATGGAGCGCCTTGTAGGCGTTGGTTTTCGCAGCCCGGGCAAGCATGCCTTGCGAGATGTCCAGCGCTTCCACATGCGGATAGCCCAGGATGCCGAGCCATTCGCCGATCAGCCCCGTTCCGGCGCCGGCGTCGAGCAGCGGTCCCGCGCCGTGTCGCAAATGACGCGCGGTGAGGGCCAAGCAGATCGCCGGATGGCGGTAGCCGGCCAGGGCCATGTCCGCCTCGTACGTCTCGGCCCACCGATCGTAGAGTGCCGCAACCTCCTCCGGTCGTTTCGCCTCATAGACCGCACCCAGCGTTCCCTCGTGATGCCCTTCAGCCATCGTTTCGCTCCTCGCTTACCGTTGCCGGCGAATGATAGCCAAGAGCTGGAAATTGTGGAACCTATCCGACTGAAACCTAGTGAGGGAGCGAAAATTGGACGACGAAACGCGTGCCATCATAGCGGCGGTTCCAATGCTGGCAGGCTATGGCGGTCCCATCGAACGACTGGGCGGACTCACCAACCGGGTATACCGCCTTGGCGACTGCTGCCTGCGCATTCCGGGCAAGGGTACCGAGGAATACATCAACCGCCTCCATGAGGCGGTGGCCGCGCGAGAGGCCGCGAGAGCTGGCGTAAGTCCCGAGGTGCTTCATCTCGACGTTACGGCGGGTGTGATGGTGACGCGCTTCATTGAGGGGGCCGAGACGATGTCGCCGCACAAGTTCAAGACGCGGCCCGGATCGCCGGCCAGGGCCGGGCAAGCCTTTAGGAAACTGCACGACAGCGGGGCGGTGTTTCCGTTTCGCTTCGAGCTGTTTGCGATGATCGACGACTACCTCAAGGTGCTGTCGACCAAGGATGTGGCGTTGCCGGCCGGCTACCATGACGTCGTGAACGAAGCGAACCTGGCGATACGCGCCGCGCTCGGCAAGCACCGTCTGCCGCTTGCCCCAAGCCACTGCGACCCGCTCTGCGAGAATTTTCTCGATACGGGCGAGCGTATGTGGATCGTCGACTGGGAATATTCCGGCATGAACGATCCGATGTGGGATCTGGGCGATCTTTCGGTCGAGGGAGAGTTCGACGCTGACCAGGAAGAAGAAATGATCCGCGCCTATTTCGGCTGTGAGCCCCGACCGGTGGAGCGGGGCCGGATCGTCATCTATAAGGCGATGTGCGACCTGCTATGGACCCTGTGGGGCCTGATCCAGCTTGCCAACGGCAATCCGGCCGACGACTTTCGCGCTTACGCAGATAGTCGATTTGCGCGCTGCAGAGCACTGATGGAGAGCGACGACCTTTCCCGTCATTTGGCGGCGGTCGCTAAGGGCTGAAATGCTTCTGGCCGTAACGGGGCGCAGTTGAAGCCGATATATGGCCCGTTTGGACGCGGGCTTCGTTAAATTGTGTAACGCGCGCCAACTGGACGACGTTTCGAGCGGCCACGCTGTTAGACAACAAGCGGCCGGTTCTGAGAGATACCCTGTCGTTCGTTCGCGATCCAAGAAGCGTCCGAGATTGGCGCGACTACAACTTCCAGCATGACCACCGGGGATGTCCGCTTCCGGGCGAAGACAAAGTTTGGCTCTTGGTCGACATGGGGCATTTCCTCCCGGCAGCCTTGGGGCCGTATGGACGGCTCTCCGTTGGCAAGGGTTTATTTGAGCATTTTGCAGTTGCTGGTTGGTGCGGCCATGTATCCGACCTGTAAGTGCGGCTTTTCACACGCCGCTGGCCATAATGCCATTCGCGCGGCTCGGGTCCTGATCGAAAGCTCGCACTCGAGGTGCACGGCCCCAGTGGGCAACGTCGATGGACCGCAGCTCATGAGGATTTGCTCACGTTATGTAAGCGCAGGTGCGGAATCGTTACGCAACCGCGCTCGATCGCGGCTCTTCAACTCCCAAAGGAGGCTGCGATGCGCGACGACGTCGATCTTGGGCCCTTTGAAGAACCGGTTCCGGTGGCGACGGACGCCGGAGAACGCTGCGTTTCCAGCGCCAGAGAGGCCGCGGAAATGCTGCTCTACGACTGGCCGATCGGCGAGACGGCTACACGCATTCAGGCGCGAATGGCGTGCATGAAGGTGCTCGCGGGAAGTGAACCACCCGCATTCGCGCGCGAAGCATTCATGCAAGCGGCGAAGGAGGCGAAAATCCTTGTAGTGATGCAACCGGGTGAGACTGCTGCGCTCGGGCATGGGTGAAGACAGTCATCGCCGCGGAGGCCGGCTTCCCGATGGAAGAGGACTGATGCCGACAGGATCGGGACGTATTCGGAGCCTCGGATGGCGATCGCCGTTCGAAAGAGCAATGAAACAGATCCGCTTTGATCGGCCGGTTCGCATCAGCTTTGGCAAACCCGGCAAAACCCGCCTGGTCCACACCGTTTGGGTGGCATCGGAGTGCCTCGCGAACGACAAATGGCCGGACCACAACGGCCCGATGTTCCAGATGGCAGACGAAGCATTGCGGGGCGCCACGCAGGGGCACGTGACAGCTGAAGAGGCCCGTCAAGCGTTTGCAGACGCAGCGCTTGAGGCGCGAATTCTTGTCGTGACTGCCCGTTCCAAAAGAACTCATGGGGGTCAGGCCACCCCGTCCAGCGCTTCGTCCTCTTCGACCTCGTCCAAGTCGGGACCGTCATCGAGGGAGGCACGCCGGTGACCTGAGGAGGCCTACTCGGTGTCCTCGCTACCGGAACGAAAGAAATGGCTTGACCACTACTCGAAAATTAAAGGGCCGATTCACAGCCAATCGGCCGACTTTGCACGAGGACGATCAGACAATCTGCAGTAGCTGAGTTGTGGCGGCGGCAAAGATGATTTGCAGCACCATGACGGCGAGGATGCCCATGAGAATGGCTTTTGCTGCGTTGTTCTTCGGTAGACCAGCAGCGGCCAAGCCGATCACGATGGCATTGTCACCTGCCAAGACCAAGTCGATCATGATGACTAGAGAAGGGCTATAGGGCTTCTGGAGTCAGGAATTCGGTCATGTGGCACCCACTCTCTTGTCATCAGAAGGTGACCGCCATGCTGTCGGAGAAAGACCTCAACCATGAGCCGCTCGGAAAGTGACGGCGCACTTCCGAATCGACGTTTACAGCTCAAGGGACTGCGGCTGAACTCCCAAGCACCAGGCCACCGGATTGGACATTCCAGTCCGACATCACAGTTCTGAAGAACTGCCAGAGGGGCCCGGCCTGCGCGAGGAACTCAAGGGGCATGCTAATCAAGGGGCGTTTTGCACCCCACTTAGCGCGGGTGGGGCCTGTAATTTTGCAACGCGGCACGGCGCACGTTCGGTGTGATGCTGAGGCAAGCGCTTGACAAGTCGACGAGGCGTCGTTCAACTTGACCTCTTCACCAGGGGAGTCCCGACAAGGGGCTGAGATACTGCTGGCTCTTCGCAGCGCAGTGACCCGTTGAACCTGATCCAGTTCATACTGGCGTAGGGACGGTGCAAGCGCTTCATGGGCAAATACGCCCGCAAGGAATTCAGGCGGAAAGCCCGAACCTTATACTGATGAAGCGTCTCATCCTTCCGGCACAGAACTGGGTCTCCAATGCATGAGCAAAGGAGCCTCATATGAATGCCCTCACCCCCTCCGTGTCGACCGGACCGCTGCCTTCCTCAACGAAAATCCGAAGGACCGGCAAGATTCATTCGCAGATCAGCGTGCCGCTGCGTGAAATCGCAGTCCACCCGACCGCCGGAGAACCCCCGGTCATCGTCTACGATTCGTCAGGTCCCTATACCGACCCGCAAGTTGAAATCAGTATCGAAAGAGGCCTCCCCCGGCTTCGTGCGGACTGGATCACCGAACGCGGCGATGTCGAGCACTACGAAGGCCGTCACGTCAGGCCGGAGGACAACGGTTTTGTGTCGGACGAGCGGTTGACACCCGAGTTTCCAACCCGCCATCGGCCTTTGAAGGCGAAAGCCGCTGGGGCGGTGACTCAACTCGCCTACGCGCGTTCGGGTATAATCACCCCAGAGATGGAATTTGTCGCGCTCCGCGAAAACCTTGGACGCGAGATCGCGCGCACTCAAATGCTGCGGGACGGCGAGAGCTTCGGCGCAGCCATCCCGGACTTCGTCACGCCGGATTTCGTTCGCGACGAGGTGGCGCGCGGGCGGGCGATCATCCCCGCCAACGTCAACCACCCCGAATCCGAACCGATGATCATCGGCCGCAACTTTCTCATCAAGATCAACGCCAATATCGGCAATTCCGCTGTCACCTCTTCGATGGCGGAAGAGGTCGAAAAAATGGTCTGGGCGATCCGCTGGGGCGCCGACACGGTGATGGACCTGTCGACCGGCCGCAACATCCATAACATCCGGGAATGGATCATCCGCAACGCGCCCGTGCCGATCGGCACGGTGCCGCTTTATCAGGCGCTGGAAAAGGTTGGCGGTGTTGCAGAGGAGCTCAGCTGGGAGGTTTACCGCGACACGCTGATCGAACAGGCCGAGCAGGGGGTCGACTATTTCACCATCCATGCCGGCGTGCGGCTGCATTACGTGCCGCTAACGGTAAACCGGGTCACCGGCATTGTCTCGCGCGGCGGCTCCATCATGGCGAAGTGGTGCCTGCACCATCATCGCGAGAGTTTTCTCTACGAGCATTTCGAGGACATCTGCGACATCTGCCGCGCTTATGACGTTTCCTTCTCGCTGGGCGACGGCCTTCGCCCTGGCTCGATCGCGGACGCCAATGACGCCGCGCAATTCGCCGAACTCGAAACCCTGGGCGAACTGACCAAGATCGCATGGGCGAAAGACTGCCAAGTCATGATCGAGGGGCCAGGGCACGTCCCCATGCACAAGATCAAGGAGAACATGGACAAGCAGCTCGAGATCTGCGGCGAGGCACCGTTCTACACGCTCGGACCGCTCACCACCGACATCGCCCCTGGCTACGACCACATCACGAGCGGCATAGGCGCGGCGATGATCGGCTGGTTTGGTACTGCAATGCTCTGCTACGTCACGCCCAAGGAGCACCTCGGCCTTCCTGATCGCAACGACGTCAAGACCGGGGTCATCACCTACAAGATCGCCGCGCATGCCGCCGATCTCGCCAAGGGACATCCGGCGGCAAAGATCAGGGACGATGCGCTGTCCCGCGCGCGCTTCGAGTTCCGCTGGGAGGACCAGTTCAACCTCTCGCTGGACCCCGAGACAGCCCGCGCGCTGCACGATGAGACGCTGCCCAAGGAGGCGCACAAAGTTGCGCATTTCTGCTCCATGTGCGGCCCGAAATTCTGCTCGATGCGGATATCGCACGACATTCGCGCCGAGGCGCAGAAGGAGGGCATGGCGGCTATGGCGCAAAAATACCGCCAAGGCGGCGACCTCTACATGCCGCTTGAAGAAGTCGAAAGTCAGCCGGACACAGCTGGGGAGCCTTGAGCATGCGTGTCCTCATCCGAGGCGCTGGCGTCGCCGGTCTTACCGCCGCATACGAGCTCGCCACGCGCGGAGCAGACATCATGGTTGTCGAGAGGGAGCCGGCGATCGGCGCCGGCGCCTCCCGGCTCGCCGGCGGGATGCTCGCGCCATTTTGCGAGGCTGAAAGCGCGGACCGGTCGGTCATCACGCTTGGCGAGAGCGCAGCCCGATGGTGGGAAAAAACGCTGCCGGGCCTCGTGCGGTTCGAGGGAACGCTGGTGGTCGCGCCGCCGCGTGACGTTGCCGAGCTTCGGCGCTTTGCGGTACGGACGGAGGGTCATGCGCATCTTTCCGCGGACGAGCTTGCCACATTGGAACCCGACCTTGCCGGCCGCTTTCGCGCCGGGCTTTTTTTCGCGCACGAAGCCCATGTCGATCCGCGCCGGGCGCTGTTGCGGTTGCACAAGAGACTGCACGGTTTTGGCGTCCGCTTTCTCTTCGGGCAGACAAAACCGCCGACGGGTGCGCGATTCGACCGGATGGTTGATTGCACAGGCATGGGGGCTGGGGAAACGGACAAAGCGCTGCGCGGCGTGCGAGGGGAGATGATCATCCTACGGACCCGGGATGTCGCGCTAACCCGGCCGGTGCGGCTTCTCCATCCTCGGATCCCGGTCTATCTGGTCCCACGCGGTGACGGCTGCTTTATGGTCGGCGCGACGATGATTGAGAACGATGCGGACGGACCGATCACCGCACGCTCCGCCATGGAGCTTCTCAACGCCGCCTACGGCCTGCATCCGGCTTTCGGCGAAGCGGAGATCATCGAAACCGGGGCGGGCATCCGCCCGGCCTATCCCGATAACCTGCCGCGCGTCCAAGAGGACGGGGCGGAAATCAGCATCAACGGCTTCTACCGACACGGCTTTCTCTTTGCGCCCGCGATGGCGCGCCGGGCGGCGGACTTTATCTTCGGAAAACAGGCGACGAGGGAATTGCACCATGAAACTTTTGATAAACGGCCAAGCCCGGCAGGTGTCGTCCGGGACGCTCGATAAGCTTCTGTCCGAACTGGAATACGAGGGCGACTGGCTTGCCACCGCCCTCAACGGTGAGCTGGTGCGGGCCGTCGAGCGGAGCCAATGCCGGCTGACCGACGGAGACCGCGTCGAAATCCTGACTCCACGACAGGGGGGCTGACGATGACCCTAACCGTCTACGATACCGAACTTCCCTCGCGCCTGCTCCTCGGCACCGCGCAATATCCCTCGCCGGCAATCCTTACCGAGGCGGTAGAGGCTTCCGGAACATCGGTCGTCACCGTCTCGCTGCGCCGCGAGGCGTCGGGCGGCAAAACGGGCGGCCAGTTCTGGTCGCATATACGTTCGCTCGGCGTGCGCGTGCTGCCGAATACCGCCGGCTGCCATTCGGTGAAGGAGGCAGTCGCTACGGCGCAAATGGCCCGCGAGGTCTTCGGCACCAACTGGATTAAGCTCGAAGTTATCGGCAATCACGACACGCTGCAGCCTGACGTCTTCGGCCTGGTCGAGGCGGCTCGCCTGTTGGCCGCCGAGGGCTTTGAGGTTTTTCCATACACGACAGAAGATCTGGTGGTCGCCGAAAAGCTGCTGGAGGCCGGATGCCAGGTGCTGATGCCGTGGTGCGCGCCGATCGGCTCGGCCAAGGGGCCGTTGAATATCGACGCCCTGCGGGCGCTACGCGGGCATTTCCCGGCCGTACCGCTGATCGTCGATGCCGGACTGGGCCGGCCATCGCACGCTGCTGCGGTGATGGAGCTCGGCTTCGACGCAGTGCTTCTCAACACAGCCATTGCGAAGGCTGGCGATCCCGTCGTTATGGCCGGCTCTTTCGCGAAGGTAGTCGAGGCGGGTTGGGCTGCCTATCACGCTGGCATGCTGGAACCGCGCGACATGGCCGTCCCCTCGACGCCCGTCATCGGCAAGGCGGTGTTCTTGTGAAGCTCGACCCATTCTACCTCATTGTCGATAACGCGGCCTGGATCGAGCGCCTGGTGCCGCTCGGCGTGAAACTCGTCCAGCTTCGCATCAAGGATAAGGATGAGGCTGCGCTGCGCGCGGATATCCGCCGCGCGAAGACGGTGTGTGCGGCCCACGAATGCGTGCTGATCATCAACGATCATTGGCGGCTTGCCATCGAAGAAGACGTCGCCTTCGTCCATCTCGGTCAGGAGGATCTTGCCGTGGCGGATCTGCCAACGATCAGGCGCACCGGACTGAAGCTCGGGCTTTCGACCCACGACAATATCGAACTGGAAACGACGCTCGCGGCCGAGCCGGACTATGTCGCTCTCGGCCCGATCTATCCGACCATTCTCAAGAAGATGAAATGGGCGCCGCAAGGGCTAAACAGGATCGCCGAATGGAAGGCGCGCGTGGCTCCCCTCCCCCTCGTCGCCATAGGCGGGCTCAATCCGGAGCGGCTTGCCGGCGTCTTCGAGAGGGGTGCGGATTCAGCAGCGGTCGTCACCGATATCACGCTCAACGCTGATCCGGAGCAACGCACGCGTGAATGGATCGAGGCGACCGCGCCGTGGCGCTAAGGCGCGATCCGCATGTGCTTGTCATTGCCGGTTCGGACTCTTCCGGCGGGGCCGGCATCGCACGCGATATCGAAACCAGCGCCGCTTTCGGATTGCGCGCCTGCCTTGCCGTGACGGCGGTGACTGCGCAGACGCACGAAACGGTGCGGGTGATCGAGTTCATGCCGCCCGATCTGGTTGTCGCGCAGATGCGCGCGGCCTTCCAAAGCAACCAGATTGCGGCGGTCAAGATCGGCATGCTCGGCACCAAGATCGCCGCCGAGGCCATCGCTACGGTTCTCGTCGAAAGGGGCCCTGTCCCGGTCGTGCTTGACCCGGTGCTCGCGTCAACATCAGGTCGCGCACTGACCAACGATGGAATGGCGACGTTCAAACGCTTACTACGGCTTTGCTGTCTGGTCACACCCAACCTGCCGGAGCTGGCGACATTTGCCGCCTCGAAACCGGCCAAGGACGAGGCGGAGATTTTGATGCAGGCGTGGCCTCTGTTCGATGCCGGAGCGCCGGTGGTTCTGGCCAAGGGCGGTCATAGCTCCGGCGAATGGGCGAGCGATCTCCTGCTGCGCCCGGATTGCGAGCCTGTCCGCTTTGAGACGCCTCGATTGAACCGCGGGATGCGGGGAACGGGCTGTATGCTTGCGACCGCGATCGCGGCTCAGTTGGCGTTGGATGCGCCATTGGAAGACAGCGTACGAGTGGCCAAGCAATATGTCTTTCATAAGCTCCGTGCCACCGCGCGCGCGCCTACTGTGAAGTGAAAGCGTTGGATGAAAGTGCGAAGTTGTGGCTGTCATCGGGCTCGGCTAGTCAACAAGCACGGAGCTTGCTGCAAAATGAACCGGCTGAAGCGATCGAAAGCATCGCACTGACACTATCGTTTCGGGCTGTGACCACACTTTCTCTGCGTCAAAGCTTGGAGGGAGACCGCGGCTTGACGGTCACGCAGTCGCTGACCAGACATATTAGAAGCCCTGACCCATTCGCCGATCTGGCCGGCGTTCCTGATCCGACCGCGGCAAAGGCCGCGAAGACTGATGTGAGAGGCTGCGGGAACTGACAGGACAGAACTGGAGCCGTTCTCGCCCGACAGCCCGACAGAGCGTTGGTGCATGGATCCGAATTGAGCGGCAGCCCATCTTTGAAGGGCTGTCGCGGGTCCCGCGTCTTGTTGCCTTGCTTCTTGGACAGGGGCTTTCGGCGTCACCCACAAGGTCAAACTGGCGCGTGTTGACGGCGGCGGATATTGTGTCTGAATGGCATGGCTGCACCACGACGGCTATTGCGGGTGCCGGTTGCTCACCTTAGTCCGCTGAACGGTCCATTTGACCAATGCGCCTATGTGATCGTTGCCCGGCAGTACCAATCCGGGCACCAAGGTGGGGTTAGCGGAGCTAGAAGGTGTTCAAGTCATCTGCTGCAGATTGGCTACGTTGGCAATGTCTTTGTGCGGCGGCAACGTCTGTCCGACATTGTCAATATTTCGGACATTGGGATCTTGGCCCTGGTACCAGCCGCTAGCAGGCGTGCGACGCCCGCTCTCAGGTGACTAGCCAAGCCCGAGCCTTTTCTTGAGTTCGGCATTTTCGTTGCGGAGCCGGGCGGCGAGGAGCGCCTTCAGACGAGCATTTTCTTCTTCAAGCTTTACGAGGTCCTCAAGCTGGCTCCCATGTGGGGCCTCCCCGGCAGCCTTCTTCCACTGATAATAGGTTTGTTCTGATATTCCCGCCTTCTTGACAGCGTCCTTGACGCTCGTTCCCCGGCCTGTCTGCCTCTCGATCTCGCCAAGCTTTTCGGCCCGCTCCCTTTCAGAATATCTTTTTCGGGTTGCAGGAGCGATAGGGGTCGCTTCAGGTAACGAAGGTTGTTTGACCGAACTCTTGGATTTGGTCCGCTGTGGGCGTACCTTCCTCCCGGTTCCCTTTCTCGGCGTCGGCGCCTTTTTCTTAGCGTCAGCTGTCTCTTCCTTCACAGGTGCCTCCGTAGGTACCTGGTTTGAATTGCCTTCCTTGAGGTCAGCCACGAAACCCTCCGTTGCTATGCAAAGCGTCTATTCTCAGGGGCAACCATCAAGCACTCATTGCGTGTAGTCAACACCGCCGAAAAAACGGCACCGCGCCAAGTGCTTGTTCCAAGGCTCTGGTCGAATGCCGGAAATCGGCCTTACGCCGCGATCAATGCTGTCGGCATGTAGAGCCATGGTTCGCAATCAACAATCTTCACGACCCCGCAAGCAAACCGTAACACTTGAGAGCGACCGCCCTAATGCGTTGCGACAGGGCGTTCAGGCCTGTCCAAAATGGCACATGTCGATAGCTCTCAATTGGGCATTGATGGAGAATGGCCTGACGATTCACCCATGGTCCCTACAACTACCGGCTCATAGGTCGGCGCCCGCCGAGAAAGAGGATGGAACCTGTGAAATGCGGACGCACGGACGCAGCATGTTTGATTGCAACATATATAAAAGGAATGATAGTTGAGAGGCGAGCGATGCCCAACAAAACCAGTGCCCGAAAAGTGGCCGGACCGTGAGGTCCGGCAAAAATTTGAAAGTTGAAACCAACAGAGGGGAACGCGCCGATGCAAGGGGGAAACATTCGACGCATTCGGTATATGTGACCGTGTAGGTGGCGATGCAATGACGCGGTGTGGACCAGCACCTGCCTCCGCATAGGGCCACGATAATGCTCTTCGAAGCACGCAATTGATGAAGACTGATAGAATGTTAGACGCCGGACGATAATCCCGCCGAGCCAAAGCCGGCGGCGCTCCAGGACTGCTAAGGCCGCTAGATCCGCCCGTGCTAGCTGAGGCTTGGGCCTCATATTCCGAGGGCTAGACTGGCAGGTAACAGCTGACCAATTGGCATGCTTCCATCTGAATCCGGTCCGAACCCATTCGGGCCATGGATCTGTCGCTGGCAGCTGCTTTGCCCGAGAACCAACCAGCCTGCAGCATGAGTATCAATTCTATGTGGACACAAGGCAGGCTGGGCCCCTCGCCTGTTCCGTGGGCTTCTTGTTTCGACCGGGGCTGCGGCGCGGCCGGTCACGAAGACCGCGTTGTGTCATGACAGCGATCAGGTGGAAACGAAGTGAGCGGCGCCCGGCCAAATCGACCCGATCTAGTTCGATCGTCTGTGTGGACCGCTCCGTCGACGGGGTCACAGGCGCTTACGTCGTCGTCCATGCGCTTGCCGGGGTCTGCGGACGATATCGCAATCGGTAGAATGCGGGGTCTTGAAGCGGCCGCATTAGATGACGGTGAAGGCATATGGTCACGATCGGCATCGATAATGGCTCCACTCGGCGCCAGTGATTTGACTACAAGCGCACTATCACTGAACCTGATAGGATTGTCCTGATACAAACGACTCGCTTGCCGACTGGACCTGCGCTACTGTCCAGTTCTAGTTGGCAAGGGGCAAGACAATGCCATACACCGGTACTCAGGGGATCGTTTACCCGGACGAGCTCAGGACCTTGGAATCTGTTTTCGAAGAAGCCTGTCGCACATCGAAAATCACGCGAGGTTCCGCGGATGCTGAAAACATGGCCCTGAAAATCATGCTGCTGTTCCAGAGCGGCGTGGATGACCGCGGCCGGTTGCTCGAGGCGGCGATTACCGTGCCTGATGCCGACGAGGACAAAACCGATCTACGGTGCAACTGATCCGGCACTGGCCCATCTACAAGGCGCAGCTGTGTCACAAGTGCTGGGCCGCAATTTAACTCCATAGTGGTTCTTGCGCCTGCCCCGCGCTCAGCCCTGCGGGCAATTCTTGCGAAAGGATGTGGTTACACCTCTTTGAAACGGAGCAGTTCTTAATGGACCAACTAGCTGACCGCGTTGCGAAGAATTTGATCTGAACCTCCAGCGACAGTGAAATCATCTCCTGTGGGCTGCTCTTCAAAAACGGAACATCCCCGGGTTTACGCAGTTTGCATTAGCATAGGCTAAACAAACTAGGGGCCGAGCAATGGGCCGAACTCTGCTGGTTTTATCGGCGCTGATGCTCTTCTTCGCTCAGGCAAGGGCGCAGGAATGGCAGCGCTTCGGGATCGAGAGGTTTGGCTTCGTTTTCGACGTGCCACCCGAGTTCGAACTGACGCAACGTTCAGAGAGTGGCGATGGCGCGGCGTTCCATTCCCCCGATGGAGCCCTCCTCGCCGTCTGGGGCATCAACCTTGAACAAGGTGACTTCCTGTCTCGGATCAAAGACCAGATCAGTCAGGACGAAAAGGAAGGCTGGGAATTCACCTATCGGCGGCTGACGCGTGAATGGGCAAGTTACTCGGGAATCAAGGACGATCAGATCCGCTACGTCAGAGCCATAACCGTGTGCGGCGATCGTGCCGCTTTGTTCCTCATGGACTACAGCAGGGATAAAAAAGTTGCCTACGATCCGGTCGTCACCCGGATGGTGCGCTCGCTCAAGCCTGAAGGTTGCTGAGGCTGGTTCGCAAAAGTTTCCCTGGAACGTTGAGGCGTGGGAATCCGTTTTTGCTCCATAACCAACGGTAAGGAGCAAGTCATGACAAACCAGGACCCCGACATTCGCGAAACCCACGATCTCATCGCCAGCGACATGGTGGTCGGCACCAACGTCTATGACGTCCAGGGAAATCACATCGGGCAGGTCGAAAGGCTGATCCTCGAAAAGAGGGGCGGCAGGGTATCCTACGCCGTTCTGAGCTTTGGTGGCTTTTTTGGAATTGGCGACGACTACTATCCGCTGCCGTGGCAGAAGCTGGACTATGACGAGAGCCTTGGAGGTTTCCGGATCGACATCACGAAGGAGCAGGTCGAAGGCGCACCGCGCTATGCCCGCGACCACGATTTCGACTGGGGTGCCGAGAGTGGCCGCCGTGTTTACGACCACTATGGCATCCGGCCGTATTGGGTGTAGCGGCAACCTATTGCGAGTGCTCGCCGGGACCGGAGAGCTTTTCCGGCCGCTGCAGGCACCTTCTTATCGAGTAACCCGCACGATGGGCTATTCGCGGGGTTGATGAAGAACGTTCTGAACAGCTGTGCCCGCGTTGTCCTTCACGAGCAAAAAAAAAATGGCTCCGATGAGCGTTTCGCGGCCTGTCATGGAGTTTGACCGTATCATTCCCCTGCAGCAACCATTGGCTTGGGCTAGTGCGGCAGGCTCGTCCCCAAGATCCATTCCATCTGGATGGGGTAGGTACCTGCCTCGTGCGTACCGGCACCCAAGTAGGCCTTTGCAGAGATTAGGACGTAGACTCATTATCGCGCAGCCATATGCGGATTGCGACGAGTTTGAGGGCAGCGAGGTAGTTCTCGGCGTGCTTGTCGTAGCGGGTCGCGATGCGTCGGAATTGCTTGGCCTTATTGAAGAATCGCTCGACGAGGTTCAGCGCCTTGTAGAGAAAGGGGCTGAAGCAGATCGGGCCCTTGCGGTTGGCCTTGGGCGGGATGTTGGCCCACGCCTTTCGCTCGGTGACGACATTGCGCAAGGCGTTGGCATCATAGCCCTTGTCGGCGAGCAGCATGGCCCCTTCGGGCAAGTCGGTGATCAAGTCCCCTGCTGAAGCGACGTCGCTCTTTTGGCCTGCCGTGAGCGTCAGTTTGATCGGCCTGCCTTGGGCGTCGACAAGAGCATGGATTTTGGTTGTCAGTCCGCCTCTGGAACGACCGAGACAATGATCTTGATCCCCCTTTTTGCCGTCGCGCCCTGTTGATGGACGCGAACAATGGAGGTGTCGATCATCTGCACCCTGCCGTCGTGGGCTTTGGTGATAGCGTCCATGAGGCGGTCCCACACACCTGCTTTCCGCCATCGGACGAAGCGGTTGTAGCAGGTGGTGCGTGGGCCGTATCGCTCGGGTAGGTCTCGCCACGGTGCGCCGGAACGAAGCACCCAGAAAATGCCGTTCAGCACACGGCGGTCGTCAACGCGCGGCCCTCCACGCGGCTTGTTCGGCAGCAGCAATTCAATTGCTCGCCACTCGAAGTCGGTTAGGTCACAACGGCTCATGCTGGGTCTGAATCAGAATCCGGCGTAATATGAAAGGGCCAATGGCAAAATGACCCCATCGCGGACATGGTAACTATGCGTTTAGCCACCAGCAGTCGGCATAGGATAATCTGATCGGTGAAGCTCGCGAAAATCGAGGAATTGTTGTGTTCAACGCAGGCGCCTCACGTCATTCAACTTCTTCGTGCGGATGACGAGTTTGTTCACCGCCTAGAGGCAGCAGGCCATTCTGTCGTCCATCTCGATGGTGCCTCCATGAGAGCGCCGTCCCAAGCCTTCGTGTGCTTTGGTGCCGCGTTCCGCTTCCCTTCATCCGTTGCGAACTATGCAGGCTTCGAGGATTGGATGCGGGACTTGTCGTGGTTGAATACGCCAGGTGCGGGCTGGGTCGTGCTCATTAGGAATGCCCGGCATTTGTTAGGTGGTGAGCGGTCACAGAGGGATACGCTGCTCAGCTCCCTCGCGGCTATCGGCGGCGACTGGGCTAAGCCCGTGAGCCAAGGCGAGTGGTGGGGCCGACCAGCAATCCCATTCCACACCCTGCTGATTGGCTGAAAAGTGTTATCGTGATAACCGCTTTCCACCAAGTCATTCCGCATTTATGAGTTCACGCCTTAGTTATACCAGACCCGCCTTGCGAAGCCCGTCCACCAGCAACTCGAAATCCTCGGGGTTCTTGTAGGGTAACACTTTGCGACGGTATTCCAGGGAGTAGTCGGGATTGACCCGGAACACCTCCTGCCAAGCCGCGCGGGCCTCGTCGAAACGGCCCAGATGGCCGCAACAGGCGGCCAAAAGCGCGCGCGAGACGTCGGTAACGGGATTGCGAGTCAGCCGCTGCTTCAGTAAGCCTGCCGCCTCCTCGTATCTTCCCAGTTGAAACGACGCCAAGGCGTGGAAGTGCAAAAGCACATCCGGAAAGTAAGGGTTCAAGATCTTCGCCTGTTCGAAATACTTGAGTGCCTCCTCGGCCCTCGCCGAGTAGTACAGCGCCTCGCCGAGGCTGACGTGGCCTTCAACGAAGTTCGGATTGAGGGCTATCGCACGTTGGGCCTCGCTGATGGCTTTGTCGTGCCGCCGCATGTACAGGTTGCCTAAACTTAGCGCCCAATGCGCCCAAGGATTGCGATCATCCAGCGCTACGGCTCGTGTCGCAACCACTTCCGCCTGCTCGAGCGATTTCGGCGGCGACGGGCTCCATCGGTTCACGTAGTCGAGTGCGTGGGTGAGAGCTAGGAAGGCGTACGCCGAGGCGAACTTCGTGTCCAGTTCGATGGCACGTTGCAGAAGTTCTCGGGCCGCAATGTTCGTCTCCTTTGTCAGCCGGTGCCACAGTTCTCGGCCGCGCAGGAAATAGTCATACGCCTCCACGTTGCCGGTGTGCTCGGTCGCGAGCCGCTGCCGGTCGCCCTCCGTCAGGCTGAGCGCGAGCGCGTCGACAATTTGCTGCGTCACGTCGTCCTGCACGGCAAAGATGTCGGTCAGGTCGCGATCAAAACGCTCTGCCCACAGATGTCCACCCGTGGTCGCGTCAATAAGCTGCGCGGTGATGCGCACCCTGTTGCCGGACTTGCGGACGCTGCCCTCCAGCACGTAATGCACACCGAGATTGCGGCTCACCTCCTGAACGTTCACGTTCCTGCCCTTGAAAGTGAAGGACGAATTGCGGGCGATCACGAACAACTGCGACAGCTTTGAGAGAGCTGTGATGATGTCTTCTGAGATTCCGTCGGCGAAATATTCCTGCTCGGCATCACCACTCATGTTAGCAAAGGGCAGCACGGCAATCGACAGTTTCGGCGGCGGTGCCGTCGCCAGCCGGCCCGACACGGCTTCGGAGATCGCTGTTGCCTTTGCATCGGCGCTGCCGACACGCAGCAAATACACCCGGATCGGCTCGGCGATGTTCTTGAGCTGCGTGCTGCCGAGATCGCTGACTGAAAGGTCCAACCTCGCCTTGACCTGGCGATAGGCGTCCTCCGACAGGCAGATGGCTCCCGGGGCAGCGACGCCCTCCAGACGCGAGGCGATGTTGACGCCGTCGCCCATCAGGTCGCCGTCGTTTTCCTCCACTACGTCGCCCAGATGAATCCCGATACGAAACTCGATGCGGCGGTCCTGCGGAACGCCGGCATTTCGCTCGACCATGCCGTTCTGCACTTCCAACGCGCAACGCACGGCATCTACCACACTGCGGAACTCAACCAGCGCCCCATCCCCGGTCCGCTTGACCACGCGTCCGTTGTGGACGGCGATGGTCGGATCGATCAGGTCGCTGCGCAGGGCCCGCAACCTGGCCAAAGTACGGTCTTCATCCTCCCTCGCCAGCCGGCTGTAGCCGACCACGTCGGCGGCCAGGATCGCGGCTAGCTTGCGGTTCTCGCTCACAGGGCATCTCCTAGTCTCCATGATAACACGAAGATACCGCGAACGAAGACGTCTGGTTCCCGCTCAAAGGGACGGTGGGTGAGGTCGCGGCGCTCGCCATCATGCCTGAAGCTTGCGATGTCGAGCACCGATCGGGAAGTTAACGCGTGCGCTTCGGCAACTTCGACGGTGAGCACGCCGCCGACCGCACATTACTGGACAAGGACTGCCCAGCCCACACTTTCGGATATTCGACACCGTGGCATCGAAAGCCCGCTCGGGGGTCAGGCGTTCGCGTTCGGCAGCGTTGCGGCCGCGCAGCATATCGTTGAGGTGACCGTTGCTCACGCGACGGACCGCCGCGGTTTTCACCCCAAGGCGCGAGCATGTGGGCTTCGCCGGAACAATCCTCGCAAACGGCTGTGTAGCACACCTCCAACGCGAACAAGTGTTCGTGAGTGGGCTGGGCATGAGCCTGCGGCGCCACGTTGTGGCAGCGTCGTGTTTTCTAACTCATTTGCCGAGACTGAACCATGATGAGGGTACCAAGGGCAGTATGGCGCTCACCTGGATTCTGGCCATCGTCATTCTCGTGCTGGCGATAGCCGCGCTCGTCAAATTTCTGACGAACTGAGCGCTGTTCGGCAACCACGACCGGAGCGGGGCAACGAGTGAGGATCAAGATATCGTGGTCGAAACCGGAAGCAGCGGCTTTATAGGCTCGGCGCTTTTCGAAAGCTTGCCGGGTGTCACTTCGGATGGGTCCAAGGCCTAGCCGATCGCCGACGGGGGCTGGCGCGACAAGCTCCACGACCTCGTCACTATGGGCCAGTTCTAGCAATCAAGACGCTTAGGGGCCGACCGTTGGCGTTCGTTCTTCATGGGCGACGCTCTCCCCGGAAGCGGCATTGACAAGAGTCCAGGCTTCGAAGCGCCGGCGAGCAAACGGGTCGCGGCCGCCGCTCTCGGAGTAACGATCCTATGGACATTCGCCTCAAGAAAGAGCTCAAGTCCCGCCACAACCGGTCGCACGCGCCACGTGGACATCACAACTGCGCAGGTTGTGACCGCTTGATCGGATGGAAGGCTTCCCGTTTATTGACACTCTTCAGGCGGGTATGTGCCGGCAAGGACGAGGGCAGAATGACGAAGCTGACAATCGGATCCGACGGGGCGTTGGCCTCCCGCCGCGTACGCTGGGCGGCCCTATCAATTTCTTCATGATGTCAACGCACACGGCAGCCCAACTTGCCGACGAGCCCGCCGCGCCCGAGCAGGCGGTCGCCATCGAGCCTTTGGCGCGCGACGAAGCGATTGAGGAGCGGATTGGCCGGATCCTCGAAGCGACCGGCTGGTATCGCAGCGTAGAGATTGCGGTCGACGAGGGGATCGTGTTCCTTGACGGGATCGCGGGTTCCCAGGAGCAGCGGACGTGGGCGCGCGATCTGGCAGCGCGGACCGAGGGCACGGTTGCCGTGGTGAACCGGATTGAGGTGCGCGAGGAGGTGAGCTGGAACTTCGCGCCCACTCTTTCCGAGATCGAGGCGCTGGCCCGCAAGATCGCAGCAGCGCTGCCGCTGATCGCGCTTGCGGTGCTGATCCTGCCACTCGCCTGGTGGCTGTCAAGCGCGATCGCCTCGCTCATGCGCCGAGTGCTCGCGCCTCGCGTCGAGCAGGACTTCTTGCGCAACGTTATAGCGCGGGCAATCGCAATCCCGGTACTCCTGCTTGGCGTTTATCTTCTGCTGCAGGTTGCGGGGCTGACGGGGCTTGCGGTCTCGCTGCTGGGCGGCGCGGGCGTGATCGGCATCGTGCTTGGCTTTGCGTTCCGAGACATCGCCGAGAATTTCCTCGCGAGCCTTATGCTGAGCATCCGCCGGCCTTTTAGGCAGGGCGACGTGATCGGTGTGGCGGCGTTGAAGGAGTCGTGCAGACGATGAACACGCGATCGACGGTCCTGCTGACAATTGACGGCAACCACGTGCAGATACCTAACGCGACGATTTTCAAGAGCACGATCATGAACTACACGGCGGCGCCGGCGCGCTGGGTGACGGCGGAGGTGGGCATCGGCTACGATGCCTCGATCAGTGACGCGCAGCGCCTGATCGCGGAGGTCTTGCGCGGACACGACGCGATCCTGAACGAGCCACCGCCGATGGTGCTGGTCGATGCGCTGGGGGCGGCGACGGTGAACCTGAAGGCGCATTTCTGGATAGACGGGCGTACGCTTTCACCGCACAGGGTGCGATCTTCGGCGCTGCGACTCATTAAGCGGGTGCTCGTCGAGCACGACGTTTCAATGCCGGATGAAGCGCGCGAGGTAATTTTCCCGCAGGGCGTGCCATTTGTTTGTGTGGGCGAGATGAAGTCGAAGGTGGCGCCCGCCCCGGCTTCGGCTGCAGCTCCAAACAGGCCCATGGCCGAGCCGAACACGGAGGCAACCTCGGCCGAGGGCGGGCTGGGAAATGAGATCAGCGAACTGCCACACGACATTGCTAACGCGACCATTCCCGAGGCTGCTTCAGGAAACCTCTTATCGGGCCAATAGCGGCGATGTGACTATAGAACGGACTAGAAGGCTTCGACGCAAGAGCCGGCAGCCCCGGCTCAGCTCAGCGTGACAAGCCTCAAAGGTCCGATGTCTCTATCGTAAATAGGCTCGCGCAGCGGCGGTGGCGCAGTTCTCGACGGCTAGGTCCAAGTGTGCACCGCCGAGCGGTGCCGCCGTCATCGTGCTCGGCGGGCTTTCGGTAGTCGCCCTCATCACCTGGCTGGAGGGCCTGGGGGCACGCTCTGGCGCGACTGGCTGACCACCCCGACCACAAGAAGATCGATTCCGGGCCCATCCGTCCGCGTAGAAAAGCAGCCGATGATTCTCCCATGCCGGCGTTGGGTGGCGCCGTTCAGTGCCTTGATGCGCTTTACGCCACCCGGTACGACGCCAACGTGGGCATCAGCTACTCCGTGTCTGCGGGTTTCTGGATCGGCGCCTTCGCCGGGTTTCCCCGCACCCAGCCCGTGGCAGCGCCTCCGGCGCGATGGGCGGAACGCCGCCGCACTGCCTTCAGCACGACGTTGTTCTCGAGATCCGGCTTCTTGTCGGCAACTACGTAGATGGGAAGGCCGCGGACAAGAACCTCATGCATACCATGATTGCAGTGTTCGCGGCGTTCAGGATCGTTCTCTTGGGGTTTTATCCACCGTCCACCACAAGATTGCCGCCGCCATCACGGCGTTCCTCTTCGGCGTTGCCGGTTACGGGCTGGTGCCCAGCGCTCAGATGCGGGTGTTGAGCAAGGCGGAAGGCGCGTCCCCGTTGGCCTCGGCGACGAACATTTCCGCGTTCAGCGTCGGGGTGATGTTCAGCGCAGCGCTGGGCGGCGCGGCCTCAGCGCAGGATTCGGCGTCATGTACGTCACCTGGGTCTGCGCTATCGCCGCGGCGACCGGCTTTCTGCTCGCGCTGTACTCCCGCGCGCTTGATCGGTCGGTCCCTGTCAACAAGTCCCGGGTCGCGTGAAAATAGCGCATTGCGTTTTGCCTCAATGCGGGCGAGCGCAGGGGCCCGATCGTCCAGCGCCCGCTGCCGGTCGGGAGGCAATCAACGCCGGCGCACCAGCGACAGAGCCGAGCGGGCGCCCATGGTTTTGTTCTGATCCGCTGTGGGTCCCGACAATCTCAGAGTGCGAACGCAACTTGGTGAGCCGGTTCGTGCCGGCGGGAGACCAATTCAGACTGTTCGAGTTTGTGCGGGCTAGGACAACCGTCGGCGCGCCACAGCCTGCCCCGAAGCCCTGCCCTCAGCTGCGGTTCTGGCGGCGACTGGCCCAATTGGCTCTCCTAATTGGCCGTGCAGAGACGACTTTGCGCGACGGGAAGTCACAATCTGCCTTGCACCTCATTCCACATAGCAGTCATATTCGCCGCAAGGAAAGAAGTGTGACGCCGGCCGACCTGACTGAGTAGGGACCTGTTTATGTCAAACGAACTTGATGATCTCAGCCGCCATGTCGCCGCCGGCAAGCTGACGCGGCGTGATTTTCTGGGCCGCGCCGCTGCTCTCGGCGTCAGCACTACCTTCGCTAATTCGCTGCTTTCCTCCGCTGCCCGCGGTGCGGGTCCGGTGAAGGGCGGCATTCTTCGCGCCGGCATGCAGGGCGGGGCCGCTACCGACAGCCTCGACCCGGCGACATGGTCGAGTCAGGTTCCCTATTTCTTCGGTCGCCAATGGGCCGAACAGCTCGTGCAGATTTCCGCCGAAGGCGAGGTGAAGCCAGCACTCGCCGAGGAGTGGAGCGCCTCCGACGACGCTAAGGTCTGGACTTTCAAGATCCGCAAGGGCGTAGAGTTCCACAACGGCAAGGAGATGACGCCGGCCGACGTCGTCGCGACGATGGAGCGCCACTCCGACGCGAATTCAAAATCGGGCGCGCTCGGCATCATGGGTGGCATCGACGATGTTAAGGCGGACGGCGACACGGTCGTCTTCTCGCTCAAGGACGCCAATGCCGACCTGCCCTTCCTGCTAGACGACTATCACCTGATGATCCAGCCCAATGGCGGCAAGGACAACCCGGCCGAAGGCATCGGTACCGGCCCCTATAAGATTACTGTGAATGAGGCGGGCTTGCGCCTTGGTGGCGAAAAGTTCGCCAATTACTGGCGCGATGACCGCGGCTTCGCCGATCAGATCGAGATCATCATCATTAACGATGCGACGGCACGCACCGCCGCCCTCCAAGGCGGGCAGGTCGACATCATCAACCGCGTCGAGCCTAAGGTCGTTGAACTCATCAAGCGCGTGCCCGGCGTGACGATTCAGAACGTTGCCGGCAAAGGCCATTATGTCTTCATCGCCCACTGCAATACCGCGCCCTTCAACAATAACGATTTGCGGCTGGCGCTGAAATTCGCACTAAACCGCGAGGAGATGGTCCAGAAGATACTGATGGGCTACGGGTCGGTCGGCAACGACACGCCGATCAACAAGGCCTACCCGCTCTTCACTGAAATGGAGCAGCGCACCTACGATCCCGAAAAGGCTGCCTTCCATTATAAGAAGTCTGGCCATTCAGGTCCGGTCCTGTTGCGCACATCGGATGTTGCCTTTCCGGGGGCCGTCGATGCCACCCAGCTCTATCAGCAGAGTGCCGCAAAAGCCGGTATCACCATCGAGGTTAAGCGTGAGCCCGGCGACGGGTACTGGTCCGAGGTCTGGAACAAGCAGCCTTTCTCGGCCTCTTACTGGGGAGGACGGCCGACGCAGGACCAGATGTATTCCACGGCCTATTATTCCAAGGCGGACTGGAACGACACGCGCTTCTTCCGCGAGGACTTCGACAAGATGCTGTTCCAGGCGCGCGCGGAACTGGACGCCGAGAAGCGTAAGAAGATTTACGCCGATATGGGCGCGATCGTGCGGGACGAGGGCGGAGCTATCACTCCTATGTTCAACGACTTCATCGACGCGACCAGCGCCAAGGTCGGCGGCTGGATCCCGGACGGGAACCAAGAGATGATGGGCGGCTACGCTCTGTCCAAGTGCTGGCTCATCGCCTGAGACCTTGCCCTCATATGCCCATTCCGGTTTCGCCGACCTTGAACGGCGGTAACAGGGGTTCGATTACCTTGGGCGTACCAACATTTTCAATGGCTTAGCTATATATGGGCATATCCGATCGGATATCAGTAAAATATATAGCTATGCACGTAGGCAAACGCCCGTGAACACAAGTTCCTTGAATGAGCTATCTGTAGCAAGGATTTGACCTACAACCCAATCCGACGCGGCGCGATTTAAGGGCAATTCAAGGGGCGCAATGAAAAAGGCCCGCCACTGTGAGCGGCGGGCGCTAGTTCCGGTCAGTGTCTTTGTCCCTTTGCCCGTCCGCGAGGATATCCCCAGGTTAGCTGGATAATATGCGCGCGGCGGTTGAAGCACTGGATACTCGAGTGGTGTGACTTTGCTGCCGCAGACATAAAAACGCTTACCCGTTTCCACATTCCGTGCTGCTCGTTTGGCAAACCGGCTTCGAGTTCCAGCATCGCGGACAGCACCAGTTGACTTGTGCCTGCATACTTCGGAAGCGAATCCTTGCCGGAGATCAACCCTTCGACTAGCCGACGCGAGAGACGCTGCGGCTCGCCTTCCTCCTGAAAAAGATAGTAGCGGGTGGACATGCGCTATCGTTTCCTGTCCCTGCCATAGAACAGTTGGCATAAAACCGGATCAGATGGTCGAATTCAATCGTCAGGCCCGGAGGAAATGCCGGATGCCGGGCGCAGCATACAACCGAGTTCGCGAATGTTACCGCCGCATTGAGCAACGGTAACAGAGGGGATCACTCAAAAGTCTTGCCGTTCAATGCATTGGTGGGCGAATGTTGCCGCGTTACCGTTGTTACCGGTCCCTTGAGGGTCAATGGCAACAATGCCTCTCCTCCTAGTGCTCGCTGCAATCGCGTGGATTTGTTTCGGCGAACCGTCGGCAACGTTCGCCCTTTCGTTCTGGCCAGATTCGGCTGCGCCCTGGGAGACTGTGGACGCCTTTTACTCCCCGAGCCGACAAGACCTTTCGAAAGTCGAAATCGCGGAACGCCTGGAAAAGCGTCATGGCTTGCCAAGACTGGGTGCTCGGACGCTCATCGATGAACGGCGATCCTGACCGAATTCGCGGCTACTACGAATGTGGAGTTGGCTCTCCCGAGGCGATATGGGCGTGAGAATATATCGGCAGACCGTGCGGTGAGCCTACGCCGGTCAGGGATGGGGTGAAAATTCTAGCCGGAACTTGGTCGCCAGTCACCAACGTCGTGAGCAGCCGGCTCGTCGTGTGTGAGCCAGACGCTAAGCCCGTCGCGATACATCCGGGCGAACAGGCTGTCGGGGAAGTGCTCGAGCGCCTTGTCGCGCAGCCAGGGCTCGACCTGGCCCCAATATTGAACGCGACCTTCGGCGACGAAGCCGTTGAGTGGATCGCCGAGCTTCACCTCGATGCCGCCATCCCAAAACCACGACACCGAAACATTGATCTCGCTATGGTAGAGGTCCTGCATGATGCTCATCGGGATCACTCCTGCCTCAGATTTCAATGCCTCAAAGGAGCAACGGTTCCTGGCTCTGATAACTCCTCCCGCACGTCCGTTAGCGTGGCGTTTCGCAACCCGCCTTCACCCCTCACGAAACGCACGCGGCCGACCAGACCAGGCTGCACCCACTGCGCCCCAGCCTTCCTGAGACCTTTCGGCGCTGGGCCGGGACTGGTTTTCACCCGTTCCCACAGCCGCTCACGTCGCGCTCCTTTGAGCGCGACAATAGCGCTGCCGACATACTTTCGATCCGGTGTCGCCATCAGCGCCTGCGCCGCCTGGCCAGGCTCGCGCACTACGCCGAGCAGCTCAAAGTCGGATTCGACGAAGCACTTCGCCTTCAGCCAGGCTTTCGATTGTCCGCTCCGGTAACGGCTGTCGGTGCGCTTCGAGACGATCCCCTCGAGACCCATCTGCTCGACCACGCGGAAGATCGCCGCAGCGTCACCTTCGAAGCTCTCGCTGAACTGGATCCGGCCCGGCTTGTCCCTCACTAGCTCCGCGAGCTTCTGTCGGCGCTCGATCAGCGGCTTTGCGCGTAGATCGTCCCCATCGAAATGCAGCAGGTCGAAAGCGACGAACGAGAGCCGGCTCGGTTCACTCCTGATGGCGCGGCCGATCGCGTTGAAGTCGGACGCGCCGATCTCGTCGGGGACGACGATCTCGCCATCGATGATAGCCGACCGGCACGGCAGCCCCTGTCCCGCGAGCGCTATCGGCCAGAGCTTCGCTGACCAATCGTGGCCGTTGCGCGTATAGACGCATGCCTCGCCGTTTTGGACAACGATCTGGCCCCGATAGCCGTCGAACTTGACTTCGTGAATCCAGCCTTCGCCCTCCGGTGGCTGATCCACCAGGGTCGGAACTTGCGGGGGAATGAACTCGAGCCGCTTCACGCGGAGAATTTAGTGATTGATTCGTATTTTAGGAGTCTCTGAAATGCAAAGTCACGCTACGCCTTTCGGGGTAGCGCCAGACGCAAGAAACCCGCCGGAGGCCTTACCTAATGCAGCGGCGGGTTTCTCGTTCCAAAGGATGGTATCGGGACCCACCTTGGAGAACTCAATAACTGCCAAGATGAAGGCTTGTTCCGGACGGCGACACATTACCGACAGCCCCGGCAACCCCTGTCGGTTGATTTCCAAGGGCTTCCTGCCACACTCGGCGAATCCATGCTGCGATAGGGGGAGGGGCAATTGGCGCGACGGGAGTTGACGTTGAACGATCACCGCAAATTCCAGATCGATGAACGCGGCCAACTGATTTGGGATGGACAGCCAGTAGTGCTGGAGCAGCGCTTTACCCTTGGATGGTGGGAACTGCGCATCGCCGGCTTAGCCTCGATTGCCGCTTTGATCGGAGCGGTCTTCCCGATTGGTATCCACTTCGGCTGGTGGTGACCGTTTGCGGAACCTGCCCGGCTGCGGAGACGAGGCCGGGCTTTCGCTTACCCGCGTTTCCTGCGACACTCGGCAAGTCCACGCGACACGGGAGGGTTGCGATGGCTGGTGCTGCGATTGTTCTCTCGGCCGCATTATCCCCGCTGGAGTTTTCATTCTGGCGAGCTTTGACACGTTAGGCAACATTGACGGAATTACTGTCTACTTTGCTGCGCTGGGGCTCCCAGTCCCGCTTGCGATGACTTTTGCCAGCGCCCATTTCGAATTATCGGCGGGCGTTTGTGTCCTGGTCGGATTCCACACGCGAATTGCATCCTGGCTGTTGGCTGTTTGTCTCGTGGCGGCGTATGTCGCTCACTACGGGCAAGGGGGAGACAATCCTGCGCTGGTCCTCATGAATACTAAGGCTTGATGAAAAACATTGCCGGCGCGCCGTCCCGGTCCTGGATATCAGCGGCATGGATGACGAGGTCCACCAGCAGGCCGAGTGTGTCGACAACGACATGGCGCTGCGGTCCATCACCTTCTTGCCGGCGTCAAACCCACCGCCGCTTTCCGTGGTGTTGACCGACTGGCTGTCGATGACGCCTGCAGTGGGACTGGCCTCTCTGCCCTCCCGTTCCATTACGTGATAGTCAGACACGCGTATGCTGCCGAAATCCGCAAAAACTGATCAGAGTGCCTCGCTTTATACAGCATCGTCAAAGGAAGTGGCGTCGGGTGATTGCCATTCCGCAGTCTGCCTACCCACGCACCTCCGGACATCCGTCAGCACGGGTTCGGCTGAGGCATATATGGCAGCAGCGGCTCGCCGCAGGCTGCACGGCGCTTGTTGAGCCAATCCTCCATCTCGCGGTCGATCTCGACAGGATCGCGACTGGGAGCCACGTAGCCGGCCGGAGGACGCTTCATGCGCCACCAATGCTCGAGCACGCGCCACCGGATCTCGCCGACCAGATCACCGGCCACATTGAACAGCTCGGTGCTGTTGCGCTGAGATTGTGTACCGGGCGGAGTTGGCAGCCCCAGGCCGCCATGATCTTCCCGTCGGGCGTGCATGCGGTCTGCCAAGAGGTCCAACCCTTTAGGCGGTCGGCCTGAACGCTCCGATCGACTAGATCGAACATTTCGATCGTCGAAGGCTTCTTGATCGATGCTTTGACGCATGGATCGGTCATTTTCGCGCTGAAATGCATCAAATTCCCTTCTGGTGCAACATCTCAACACTGCCAGGGTACAGCCATGCAGCAGCTTCTTTGTCAAATATAGGGAACAGTCCGGCTTCGGCGTGGTTGGGCGGCCATCAACGGGACATCGAAGACCGATGGCTGAGCGTAAAGACCGCAGATCCCAAATCGACAAATTTAACGAGGCCGTTCGCGACCACGAAACGGACGAGTCCGGAACCTTTGAACTCGGGTTGAAGATCGTGCGATCAAACCCCAGAGAAGCCGCCGACAGGCGCGCCGTTGCAGAAGCCAAGGCGGCACGCGCAAAGCGTATGCCCAGTGACAGGCCCTGACCGCGACCCGGCTCCTCATTTGCGAATGGGGAGTGCCGAAGCGCCAACCAGGTCAGACGCTTCAACTCTCGACCCGACCCGGAGTAGGTCGTTCCTCCCACCTCCGGGCCACTAGCCTGAGCAATTCCGATCGAAGCGGATTGGTTCCCTAATGTGACCCGAGGCCTCAAGCCCGCTCCCGCGCGCGATCGCAAGAGCGGGCCCTGCGGGGACATGGCGGCCCCGCGTGCAGGTTGTCGCTATGGGACGGGAGGGGCCGTCATGAGCGATCCTGCGAGGCAGGAACTAGCCATTGCGGAGAGATGTTCCCCAAAAAAGAGCGCGGCCGAAGGGCAAAAATGCGCAGATTGCAAGCTGCACGCCATAGAGCCGAATGTGAGGGTGGGGTTGATTAGGCCAGAATGCCGCGAGAGCGAGCGAATGCCTCCACTTTGGCACGCACGGTTTCGGCGTCGCATTCGTCTGCCATGGCGTCTCGACAGGCGTCGAGCGCCGCCACGTGAGCTGGACCGCGACCACAAGCCGGCCATTCATTCAAGACCTTAAAGGCTTCCCACAGGCTTCCGATGTCGTGCGGGTATGCGAGCCCGACCAAGATCGGTACGGGCTGGGTAAATTGCTTGTTGCCCATCGGGACCTCCAAATGGCCGGCCTGAGAACCCGCCATAGGCCAGCATAACTGACTGCCGATCGCGCGCGACTTGGCAATGCGGTGCAGTGCCCTCAGGCAATAGGCGAGGAGGCATCGACGATGTGGCGAGCAGCCTCTCTTCGCGGACGTGCGAAAGACTGCGCCGTCGATCTTGCTCCAGTTCAGATTGTCAGGAATAATGTCCTAGTGCGGCGATTCTCAGTCCATCGGAGATAGCCATGTCCGGGCGTAAGCAACCAACCCAACTCACCCAGCCCGAAGTCGCGCGGTTCATGTCGGCCGCGACCGAATTGCACCGCGCCTGCTGCGGCCCGATCATCTCGCCCCAGTGCGATCATTCGTGGGTGCTGACAGAACTGAATACGGCAATCGCCACGGCCATTGAGGCAGTCACTGGCGACAAAGCGCCATAGATGCAGACGCCGAGGGCCGAACTGCATCCGGGCATAAAGCGAGAGAGCTGAACGCAAGAAGCCCGCCGCGCAAGATGGGGCTTGGATCAACGGCGGACTTCGTTTCCAAGGGATGCGTCGAGGGGGACGACTGATCCTTGGACTCATCAAACGGCGACGGCTAAGTCCGGTTCCAATAAATGTGCTGCCTGCAGTCGGTATACCACTCTGTCCGGATTTAGACAGCGACACCGAGATACGTCATTTTTAAATGACGGCTCTTCCGGGTCTCTCCTATATTCGTCCTGGCTAATATGCGTGAACTAAAAGGCCCGGCCGACAATGCCCCGTTCGGTCAGGCCTACTTTTCGTATTTGCTTCCCTGCCCTGCCTTATCAACGCCGCCTTTGCCGCGGAGGACCTAATCTTCGGCATTTACAAGTTGCCGACGAAAGCCCGGTCGGCCCCTCCCCACCCCCGCCCAGCCGGCCGGGCATTCTCCTTCCACCCTGACCTTCCTGGCCTCACAGACCACCCCGTCGGAACCCATTTAGGAGCACTGCCGTTAGACGACGACGGCGGGCTTCCGCGTGCTTGTGGCTGGGGGGCCCAACAAACTCTGCGAGCCTGCTGTCACCTCAACCGACCGGTCCACGTTCAGCAACATCTCCGCCCGTCGGATCACGAAAGCCATAAAATGGCGGGGAATGCTCCCACGACTGCGATGAGTGCGGCGTAGATCACGAGTGTGATCATCGCGGATTGGGCGGGATGTTCCTGAACGTGCTCGTGCCAGTCGTATGAATCATTCATCGTGAATCCCCTTTGCGTGCCAATGGGAAATTAAGGCCGACTTCGTACGCCAGGGCCACAACCCCGAGCCTGTCGTTTTTCAAGCGCTGTCGATGCAATGCAGAT
Source organism: Mesorhizobium sp. WSM2240 (assembly GCF_040438645.1). Classification (NCBI taxonomy): domain Bacteria; kingdom Pseudomonadati; phylum Pseudomonadota; class Alphaproteobacteria; order Hyphomicrobiales; family Phyllobacteriaceae; genus Mesorhizobium; species Mesorhizobium sp. WSM2240. The sequence continues at coordinate 169,325 of NZ_CP159256.1, read as the reverse complement.
ATGCCGCAATCATCGTCGCTGTTCCTCCTCTGGATCAGCGATTCATTCTGCCCGATGTGAGTGCACAGTTTCTGGTGTGGCGACGGGATAACGCAGTCACCGCAAAGTACTTTATGGGATGAACTTGCCATCCCATAGACGCTGGATAAGTTATACCATAGACGCGGGCTCCCAGAACACGGTCTCAGGGTTGATACTAAGCGCGGCGAAATGCTCGCAAAATGATTAAGCGCTACGGCGACCTGACATTGATCGTGCAGAGGTCAAGTCGCTAGTTCGGCCTGCTTTCCAAGGCCTTGACGACTGCGCCGTGACTTCTATTCCGTCGGCATATACGGCAGCGGAGGCTCTCCGCGGCCGCACGGCGCTTGCTGCCAGCGCCCCTCCGAGTGATCTAATTCCTGAACACAAGAAGGCCCGACCGGAAGGGACGTAACGGTCGGGCCTCAGTCGAACCAGGGGAGGTCTGTGCCCTGAGCCCTTAAGAAAAATCTACTTACCGGGCCGAAAATTGTCGTTAGCTTCACGTCCAGCAACTTATCCCGGGAGACATATCTCACCGTCAGTGCATGTTCGACCTCAGAGGCTTGGCGAGGCTGGGATCGTGCCCACTGGCGTGGTGTAGCTGACGGCATTGGTCGCCGTGCTCTCCGGCATGGGCCGGAATGATCAGCGCGCCACTGCCGGCAGGCTGATGAGCGGATCATCGCTCATCTGGCTGATGGTCTCACGATGGGGTGGATGCCAGCCTTCTCCGACGGCATCGCAATGTGCCAAGTTTGTGGTGTTAGCGCCACGCAAGGAGAGGCAGGCATCCATGGAAAAGGTTACCATCATCAGGGGTCGATCTGGCAAAGAACGTCTTTCAACTGCACGGGGCGGCAGCTGACGGATCAGTCGTATTTCGCAAGAAGCTGTCGCGCTTGCAGTTTTGCAAATTCATGGCGGGTCATCCGGCATGTGTCGTGGACCCGCGCCTCACGAGCGAAGGCGGCTGACGTCAGTGTTATCGCCGCACCAACCCCGCTGCGACAACAGCCGCCACGATGTCGTGAACGAAGCGCCACTGATGGGACGTAGTCCTTTACCTGCTCCATGCGCGTACGGAGGTGATCATGGTAGCTTGCCTCTCTAGGCGAGTGGGATGCGGGATTCCACGCTGACATTCGCGAATGACGAAGCCAGGACATAAACACGCTTGTCCTCACTAAGGTTGCACGTCGCTTGTAGGCCGGCTTCGTTGACGTTAAATTCTTCCCCAGCGAGCGCCATGTCAGTGCACTTCAAAATTATTCCGGCATTGGCGCCGAGTACTTTCAAAAACGCCGAGCCGCGCCCTTTCTCAAACTCTGGCGACGCCAAAATGGCATTCCACGACGCAAGGATATTAGGCACAAACCTAGCCTGAATGATCTCGGCGCGAGCATCGAGGGGTGCTGCGTATGCCTCGCGGAGGCTTTCGGACGCCAGGCTCTTTGGCTCACTGGTTCCTAAGTCAACGGGCAGCGACACCTCGTAGTAGCAGATCCCTGTGTCATCATCGGTGCCGATGACCACCATCATCGCGTTGTCGTAATCGAGTATAGAATTGTTGCATCTGAGCTGCTTGCGCTCAGCCATTGCTGACGATGCAATTGCAACAGCCAAGATTGCAAAAGCTATTGTGCAAAATGATTTCACGCCCGATACGCCCCGCCGCCACCAACACTTAACCTGTCGAGCCAATTGCTTAACATTTGGACGATGTGATAGTGGTCCCGCAGTATGTATATACCTGTGCGGATGCATTCAATCACCACCTCGGTGACTAAGCGACCAAGGTCCGGCTTTTCCCGCCGCCGGCTTGGTTCGAATGAAAAGCCCGTCCGGGATACGGGCTTTTCGGATGCACTTTTAGATCAATGGACAGTAGCGGAACAGACGGAGCTAGAGTGTGATGGGACACTTCCGCCACCGTCATCGTACAATACGCCTGGTCGGCAACGAGTTCCACAGAAATGTATCATTCTGGGACACAGAAATGTATCATTCTGGGACAGGGAAACCCTTGGTTAATGATTGGGGCGCAGCATCGTAACTGTCGGGGACGGGGAATATTGGCCCCGATGCGCGTCCCGGGGGCGATCCCACCCACTCTTCGCCCATCAGGCAATCCGGGACGTTGCCCCCGCGCTCGATCAGCCGTGGGCTGCGCATCCGCCGGCTTGCACCAGCCGGCCGCCAAGCAGGAAGAGATCCGGCGAGCGGTGCTGTTGCTGACAAGCCCGGCGAATAGTTAGTCGAATCGACTCTGCCGCGTCAGACCTTGAGTAGCGCCAGCCGCTCGAGGTCGTGGGTCGCGGCGCACAAGCACGTCGATACCGCCTCGACGCCCCCGCAAACGGCGAAGTAGGCCGTCTCGCTCACATGGTCGCCACAAGGTGCCGCCTGGACGTGGGGCTGCCCAGGCGGCGGCCGCTACCGGGGCTTCGGGGCTGCGCGCGGCTAACGGCAACCTAAAATAGCACAGGGCTATCAGCGACAAAACGACTGCGCTGCGCTGACGACGAATATGTATCCCAGGATAAGTTGCTGGACGCAAAGCTAACGACAATTTAGGCTGGGAAGTAGATTCCCCGAAGTTCATTTAGGCCCGACCGACAACGCCTAGTTCGGCCGGTCTCTTTTTAGGAATCTCTGTCCGCAATGGGTAGTTTTTGTCGCGCAGGATCGCTCATGACACACCCACGATCGTGAGCATTCGCGACGAAAGCAGCGAATTCCCACCATTTTCCAGCTATGCGCGGTTGTAGTCCGGCCCGAAGGTCCGCGAGAGCAGTCCAGCGGCGATATTCCTTCGCCGGATTTCCTTGATGTCCTGTGAGTAGTCGCCGGTGTAGAGCTTCATGATCATCTGGTCGCGTGCTGCGCCCGTCAAATTGTAGCGTAGATGCGCATATTTGAATGGGCCGGGATCCCTGCGCAGCCCGCGGGTACGCCTGGTGACCGCCTTGAGTTCCGATTCGAACGGCTCGACGCCTTGCAGCTTGACCTCGACGCTCCCATTCTCGACGGTGGCGTCAATCGGAATTTCGATCACGGCCCGGCTCAGCGCGAGGCTCACGGCCCTTCCGCCGATGCCGTCGAGCCGCGCAGGCTCGTTCGCATGAAAGCTCTCAGAGGCCGGGTTCGTCTTCTCGAAGCAGATCAATGCAGCGATAATCAGAACCATAAGGTTCACCATCGCCCAATAGACGGCGATACCTGAAAATTCCCCTTGCGGGATCCGCGCCCACTCCGGAATGATGTTGATCACGAGGCCGAGCGCGGTCGCCGCGATCAGCGTTGCCAGGCATGCGAAGGTGTAGCCGTCGAACCTGTTGTCGACATTCCCGCTGCCCTTGGGCGTCACCAGGAACGGCCTGCCGAATGGCCGGATCAGGCTCGAAATCACTGTCGGCAGCATCCGGAAGGTGGAGAACGCACCGACAGCGCTCGAGACGACCGGCAGATAACGTGTCGGAGTGATCCACTTCATCAGGAGGAAATATGCTGCAAGCACCGGCAGCTGATGGCTGATAAGATCGGCTGCCTCGGTGAAATAGAGCGGCGGATAGCCCGTCCAGAAATACACCGCCGGCACGATGAGGATCGCCAGGCGCACGAAATACTGCACGAGCCAGCTCACCGGCAGGAACATGATGCGCTGGAACAGGCTGAGACCTGGACCGCGCACGGGCCCGTTGTGCACGAAGAGCGTCTGGATGCCGCCCTGGCACCAGCGCTGCCGCTGCACGAAATAGCCTTTCAGGTTTTCCGCGGCGAGCCCGATCGAGAGCCGCTCGTTGAGGTAGCGCGTCTTGTAGCCCTTGTTTAGCATGGTGAGCGTCGTCAGCAGGTCTTCAGTTATCGACTCCGTTGGGAAGCCGCCGATCGCCTCGAGCGCGGCACGGCGGGTGATGGAACAGGAGCCGCAGCAGAAGCTGACGTCCCAAGCGTCCCGGCTTGCGGCCATCTCGTCGAAGAAGAGGCGCTGTTCGTCGGGCCATGACCGCTCCAGACCGAGATTGACCTGGACGGGGTCCCTGTTGAAGAAGTGCTGCGGCGTCTGGACGATGCCGATGCCTGGGTCGGTGAAGAAAGGCAGCGTGCGCTGCAGGAAATTGGTGTGCGGCACGAAATCCGCGTCGAACACCGCGATGAAATCGCCTTCGCTTACCGTCAGCCCATGGTTCATGTTGCCGGCCTTGGCATGGGCGTTGTCGGGTCGGGTGACGTGGATCGCGCCCTTCTCCTCGCAGAACCGCCGCAGCCAGTCTCGACGCTGGTCATCGAGGACGTAAACCTTGAGTTTGTCGCGGGGGTAGTCGAGACCAAGTGCGCCTACAATGGTGCGTTCGAGCACATCCAACGGCTCGTTGTAAGTCGGGATGAAGACATCGACTGTCGGAAGCTCCGCTTGCGGCTGGCGAAAGAAATCCCTTGCCAGCGCGTCCGCCTGGGAGCTGCGATCGACATAGCGGCTCATCACAGCGAGAAACAGCGCTATGTCGAAGAAGGCGAGCAGTTCGATTCCGTATAGGAACCACACCCAGTAGAAATCGAGGCCGCCTTCGTTGGGATAGGGCAGGACAGTGTCCGTGAGGCGCCACAAAAGATAGCGCGCGGCTACAGCAAAGACGAAAGCACAGGTGACTGCCCGCGCCCAGGTCCGGTGCCGCGACCACCCTTGGACGAAGATGAGGAAGAAGGCCGCGACCAGGAAAGCCGGCGCGAGCGCTACGAGATGCTGAACCATAGCCTCTCCAGCCAGTTGCCGATCCTGAAGCTGCGCATGCGGAAGCGGACCTGGACCGAGCGCCCGACATGGCAGAAGTTGGCGTAGTCCGCGTTGACATTGGACTTCGCGAGCGCCACCCTGATCCGCGCGTTGCGACCCGTGCCGCTCGGCGGGGTCGCGGCAAGGGTCGGCTCCTCGACGTTCGCGGAGTTGCCCCGCACTGAAAGGACTTGGCCGCTGATGACGCGATCGGTTCCGAAGATGCGGACTTCGGCCACGCGTCGCGGGTAGATCTGGTCGAAATCGACCTCAGGCACCAGGATGTCGACGAAGAGGTCGCGGCAATCCAGCACCCGGACCAACTCGTTCCCGGCGACAACATTGGCTCCCGCAACGACGTTGTTGCGCCAGATCACGCCGTCGAAGGGCATGTTCATCACGGCCCGTTCCAGGCTGTGGTTTCGTCGCACCTCCTCCGCCAGCTGATTTGCAATCTGCTCCTGACGCGTGCGGTTTTCCTTGGCGGCCGCGTCGAGAGCGGCAATCTGCATCGTCAACTCATCCAGTCGCTGGTGCGAATACGGGACATCGTTCTGCCCTTCGCCGAGAAAGACGCCGTCCCTCATGGCCCCGAGCTGCCTCTCCAGGCGTTTTAGGGTCAGCTTCTCGACTACGACCTCCGCCGCGGCCGCTATCTCGGTGGCCTGCGCCTCCTCGACATTACTCTGCGACATGACGCCCCTTGCAACCAAGGTGGAGTAGCGGCGGAGCTCAGCGGCCGTCGCCTCTCTCCGGGCCTCCAGCATGGCGATGCGTTCGCGCGAGACCGCGATCTGCTGGTCGATGCTGTCGATCATCGCCTCGCTGTAGGCATTGAAGCGCTGTCGGAGACTGTCGCGCAACTGTTCCAGTTCCCTGCGCTGGGCTTCAAGGGCGCGCACCCGATCGCGGGTAGTCTCCAGATCCGCGAGCAGGGATGTCTCGACGGCTCGGTTTACACGCTCATTGCGGATTGTCAGCAGCGCAGCACTGGCGGGCAGGTTCATTCCGGTCTTCGGCGGCGTCTGCAGCACCGTCCCCTCGATCGGCGCCGCAATGACGGCGAACCGCGCGTTAATTGTTCCGTCGAGGCTTGAATGGCCCGTAATGCGCGGTAGCAGAGCAAGAACCCCCGCGATCAAAAGCAGGATTCCGACCGCAATTCGAATGAAACGTCTATTCCAGAACATCGGGCCCGGTCCAGGTTTGCGCCAGCCCCACTGCCCGATCAGCACCCTAGGCAACGATCGTTAACCACCCAATAACGGCTCAACGCCGAGGAGCGACTAACGACGAATCGGCCCAAGATTTACCGCAGTATCAGGCCCAAAAGTATACATCATCAGACTCGGTCTGACCGAGGACGAGTCATCGAGGCTGAACACTCTCTAGCCGGAGCGTCCAGCGACGGCAGATTGGCGGGGCGCTGAGTCTGCTAGTTCTACGCGATTCCGTCCGGCCATCTTGGCGGAATAAAGCGCTTTATCGGCCCGCGCGTAGAGGTTGGCGGCGATATCAGCTGGCCCACCGGCAGCAATCCCGGCCGAAAAAGTGTAGCTGAAATCGGGCCGGTCTGGGAGCGGTTTCGAGCTACGGATGACTGCCAGCATCCTCTCCAAGATCAAAGCGGCCTCCTCGATGGAGGTGTCGGGCAGAACCAGCACGAACTCTTCGCCACCCACACGGCCAAAACAGTCCGATCGTCGTACCAAATCGAGTATCCGTCGGGCGAAGTCGCGCAGGACCAAATCTCCCGTTTGATGCCCGTACCGGTCGTTGATGCTCTTGAAGCGGTCGATGTCGAGTACGCCAAGACAACCAAGTTCGCCCTCCTTGGCCGGTCGCTGCAGCATATCGTCGATCCGCGCCATTACGAACCGGCGATTGGCCACGTTCGTCAACTCATCAGTGTGAGAAGCTTTGATCGCGAAGTCCCTATCTTGCCGCACCGTGCGTTCGTCAGTCCGCAATTCGGTGATGTCGCTGGCAATACAGAGCATCCAACCATCGCTCTGAACGGTTTCCGTCATCCAGAGCCAACGGCCATCAACGAGATCCGTTTCGAAGGCCCGAAATGCTGTCTTCCCGCGGCGCGACTGTGTGGAAATCAACCATGTTTCGAAATCTGCGGTCCGTATGACAGTGCCCCTGCGGGCGTGGAAATTCCGGCGCATCAGGTCTGACCAAAACGGCGTCTCTTGCGGTCCAAGGAAATAGGCTGAACGAAAAGCTTGATTTGCGTAACGGAGACGATCGAAGCCATCGTAAGCGGCGACCAAGACCGGTGTTCTCTCGTACATCTCGAAAAGTGTCCTAAGAACCTCGTCCATGGCCCCACATCATAACGATCGTCGGCTACAAGATAATTAATGATGGTCGCGCGATGTGATTAGTCTTGCTGCAGGCTGACGGAACTGACGCCTGCAAGCGGCCCAGAGCGCGCCGCCATAGTGATGGCCTGCCAGTTAATGCGCATCACGAAATTCTCAAGGCGGCGTTCAAGGTCAGCAGGAGCAGCTCTCGGACGCGGCCCGGACGACACGCTGCCCGCGGCAGGCGGTCAGGGACAGTTTGCGCGACGGCCGTCGGCGCTCGAATAAGCGGATCGTCTGTGTTTGAGCCGCCAAAAAGGAAATATCATCAAATAGCTAATCCAAGAGCCTAGTCTTCTGTGTAATAGTCGCTATAGGCACCTCTTTGCGAGAACGCATCCTTTCCCCTCTTGTTAAGAACGCAAACAACGTCGAGGGTACCGGTTCGAGCCGCCGCGATGGCGTCGAGCGCGCTATTCACATCTCTCTGGGATGTCTTTGCCCACTGGACCGAAAACACGAGGGCGTCTGCATGTTGCACGATGTACAGGCCGTCGACCACCGGCCCGATCGGCGGCGTGTCGAGAACAATGATGTCGTAATTTTTCGATGCCGTACTCAAAAGCCCCTGGAAGTTGTCACCGGCCAGCAGAGTGCCCAAGGGACGCTCCTCTCCTCGGCGGCCGACGATAAGATGCAGCGGCGACAGGGTATCCTCAACGATGATGCCACCGAGCTGATCCAGCATCGACGGCGAGCAAGAAAGATAGTCCTGAAGTCCGACCTTGACGTCCACCCCAAGCTGTTTGTCGACATTCGGTTTCCGGAGATCACAATCAACCAAGAGCGTTCGCCTGTTTTCCATGGCAAAGGCTCTTGCCAGCGAACTCGCGAGCGTTGTCTTTCCTTCGCCCGAAACCGCCGACGAAACCATAACCACGAACGCCGGCCCGCGATCCCCTACGCCATTCCGCTCCTTGCGCTTGCCCCGCATCTGCTCGACCGCCACCCAAACACGGCGAATGGCTTCCGAGTAGGCGGATAGCGGAAACTTCACGATCGAATCTGCCAAACCAAATTCGGGTCCGGCCCCTGTCTTCGACGATCCTTGCAGGGGGATCGGAAAGACCCGCGGAATGCGTAGAACCGCTGCGGTCTGCTCTTCGGTCAAAAAACCGCCGATGTAGTTGTCGTAGGCAAACGCGAGTGCAATCCCGAGAGTCCCAGCACCGAGCGATGCAAGAATCATGATGAGGCCGGTCTTTGGGAAGGACGCCTTAGCGGGCGGCAGCGCAGCGGAAACGAGCCTGCTGTCGGCGATTTGCAGGTCGGCCTGGGCTTCCGTATCCTTCAGCCGGGAAAGCAGCGTCTGGTACTGATTGCGCGCCACTTCCGAGTCCTGCTGAAGCTGATAGAGGCGCGTCAGCAAATCCGTGGGTAAATTGCCCTGCAAAACGGTTCTGCGCAGCTCCTGCTGAATCCGGTCGACGTCAGTATCCAACGACTCAACTCTCCTTCTGAGCGAGGATTTGCCCAAAGACGCTTGCTCCTGGATCTCGGACTCAATTCGAGCTAGTTCGTTGCGCAGGTTGACAGGAACGGTCGCTTGGGGCCCCGAGGCGTCGATGGTGCCTTTGATGCGCTGCCGCTGCCCGGCAAGCTGCCGGATGGCCTCGGATTGCAATGCCGTGGCTACAGACACCCAATCGTCTCGTCGGACACTTTCGTCGATCGCCTCAAATGCACGGAGCGTCTGTTCGCGTCCCTGCCGCGCCGACTGGAGCTTCCGGCGCAAATCGCTCAACGCGGTCGATCCACCTTCCTGGGATATTCGTTCCAAGTTTTCGTTGATGAAGCGTTCGAATGCCGATTCCGCCTGTTCAATGGCATCGCTCCCTGAGGCGATGCGTTTGTCCAGGATGTCGCGCGCCATAAGGGTCCGGCCTACCTTCGCCTCGACCTGCGCGGCGATGTACGTGTTTGCGATAGAGTTGGCCAGGTTGGCCGCCTTCTCGGCGCTGGCGGACTGAACCTCGACGGCAATAAGGTAGGTTGATCCAAGCCGCCTTATGGAGATGCGTTCTGAAAGCCGTTCGATCGTGAGCTGTCTCTTGTCCTCATCGCTGAGTTTGTGCGGAGAGGTCAACCGCAGCATGGAGAGAATACGGGCATGCCAACCAGTTCGGGCTCCGAACTCCTCGTCCGTAACCAGTTCATTGCGCTCTACGACTTCCGCGAGAATTGCGGGAGACTGCAAAATTTCGACTTCGCTTTCCACCTTGGTATTGTCCGTGACCGACGCCGCGGTTGCTCCGCCGGGATCCAGCAAATTCTTGCTGGATGTATCGACCACAACAAGCGCCGAAGCCGTGTATTTCGGCGTGAGGGCGAACATGACGATTGCCGTAAATATAACAACAATCGCGATGGTCGATAGAACCAGGCCCAGGTGACGGCGAATGGGGCCGATCAACTGCCTTATGTCGACCAAGCGATTTTCTCCCACCGGATCCATTCCGGTGCGAAGTCGCGAAATGTTTTCATCCCTCAGAATGTTCATCGAGAGTCTCGCTGCAAACGGTTAAGAGACAAGTCGCTTTGCATGATCCGGTTCTGTGCACCGAACCATCCAGGTATTTCCGCGCGGTGATCGTGCCTAGGCGGTACATGACAGTACTTTCACGGCTTCATCCGACCGAACGCGAACCGCCGAAAGCACACCAGTCCGGTAGGCTTCCGTGTCCACGCAAATGCGGTGGGGTGTGATGAGCGCAGTGGAGACCGGCGTATGGCCGTGAATGAGAACACGGTTGGCCCGATGACCGGGAGTTGCGTCACCGCCCGCCCTGAGCCACATAAGGTCGTGATCGAGCTGATCGGCAATCGGCACGCCTTGCCGCAATCCACCATGGACCATCACATAATCCGGCGAGCAGACCATCACCGGCAATTGTCGCAGAAATTCGACGTGATCCCCTGGAATATGGCTCTCCAATATCTGAGCCAGTTTTTTCGGCCTCGTCCGATTGGCGACAATTTCGCTGGTGTCGATCCCATATGACCGCAGCGTTTCGAAGCCTCCATAGTCAAGCCACCCGCCGTTCGTGGTCGGATCCTCCAGGAACGAAAGCATCGTCTCCTCGTGATTGCCGGCGAGGCAGATTCTCCTGAAGTTCGCCGGCGGCCGCGTGTTCAAATAGTCCAGGACCTGCGCAGAAGCCGGTCCCCTATCGACATAGTCGCCGAGCATCACCACGATCTTCTCGCGATCCTGATCATCGGACGCGATCAGAAGGTCGATTTTCTTGAGCAGCGACAGGCAGCCGTGAACATCTCCGACCGCGTAAAAGACCGCTGAAGCATCCTTCACGAAAATTCGTTTTCTGCGGCCAACGCTCCTGTTATGTGAGCGCTTCAGCAACGGCTCCAGGATGACTTTTGCAAAGCCCAATCGCATCTGTTCAATCACCCATTGTCGTCGTTACAATATCGACTGCGCACTTAACGTGGACACGGTCACGGGGAGTTTCCTTTTCCTTCCTGATGCGGGACGGTGTGATTGCCAGTCCGATCAACAACAGGAGCAGAAGCGTATTCGCCTGGATTTCGAGACTGAAATCCACAATCGAGTGCACCGCCGCCACGATCAGCACACCGGTCGCGACAGTCGGTTCAAGCCAGTTATCTTTGCTGCTTACCGCCCGCGCGAAACTGTAAGCTGCGATTGCGGCGAACGCGACCAACGGCAATGAACCGGCTACTATCCCATACTCCGCCCAGAGGGACAGGTAGGTGGAATGCGCCTTGTCCCAAACCATGTCTGTCGGGACCGGAAGTTCGTGAAACAATGGATAAGCGAGCTCGAATGACCCTCCTCCGAAGCCAGTCCATGGCCGGGCGGAGATCATTGTAAATATCTGCGAATACAGCGCTCCTCTGCCCGCAGCCGATTCGCCGGCAATTCCAATTCGTGAGAACAGCCCGGCTCCATATGCAAACAGCACGGCGATTCCCACGACCGAGAAGACCAGCGACAGCCCCATGAACGAGCCGCCGGCGGCCCGCAGCTTCCGCACGCCCAGAGCGCCAGCAAACGAGACACCGCATGTGGCGGAAAAGACGCCCATGCGAGACTGCGTCGCCAGCAATGCCGCAGCGATCAGGCAGAATACCGCCAGGACCAGAAGCGACCCGGCGTCAAATGACGGCCTATATGCCGCGCTTCTTGTCCCAGCCTCGGAAATGCCCGACAGCAACAGTCCGATCCCGAGGACCAGTCCCATGGCCAGAAAGGTGGCGAAGGAATTCCGATTGAGAAAAGTGCCGGTTGCGGAGCCTTCGTAGCTCCATTTTTCCAAGAAGAGGATCGTGTCGCCAAACTGCGTGAGAGCGAGAAGCCCGTACAGAGCGTGCAATCCGATGATGAAGAAGATGGCGCGAAGAATCCGCCTGCGTCGATGGCCGTTGCGGGAAACCTGAACAACCAGGAACAGAAACAGGCCGTAACTCACGGCTCGCATGAGGGCCAAGAGCGTCGCGCTCGGCGTGAGGCTCGGATATGAACTGTGGAACGTGTGGCGCGCCGCCGATTGAAATTCAACGGGACCAACGAGAGGGCCGACTGGCACGAGCTGCAGTGCAATGGCGATGCAGAACAAGACCCAGAACACTCCTGGACCTCGGATTCCCGGTGGAACTTGCAGGCTGCCGGCACGATGGATGAGCAAATATATGGCCGCCCAAGCGCCGATAATGCAGGCCCACAAGGCCCAAAAGAACGGCCGATTGCTCGCGAACGGTATCGTCGCGATCGTAACGATACCGACCAAAACCATGCCGGTCCAATCATTCAGGCTCAATTGAGCAGTCGGTCGATGCGTGTTCACGGGGAAACCGTCCTCCCGCGCCCGGTGCCAGCGGCTTGCTGCATTTTTTCCGCCAGCCGCCATTTGACGTTTTCGGGGAGTTTTTCCGCGATGTCGATGACGTGGTTCTTCAGTACGGGGTTTCGAAACATCTCGGAGGCGATCTTCTCGCTCCCGCGGTCGGTCATAAGATGAACCACGATGTCGCTTGCGTAATTGGCGCGAGATCGATCGTCCAACGAAGAGTAGAACCGCGCTGCGGTTTGGACACGCAGTTGACCGAGCCAGAGCTCGAACGGACTGGACAGGTACGACATTTTCATCGCCTGATTGAATACTTGGAAGTCGCCAAGTTCAGCGGCGGCAAACGCTCTGAGAAACCATGCAAAGGCGTGAGAAGGCGTTTCAGCGATGATTTCGCTCGCTGTTTCGGAGCACGCCGCCAACAACAATTCTCGCTTCCGTTGCGGCTGCACGCGTCCATAGACCGACGATATGGTCGAGAGGCAGTCATTTATCAGCAAGTTGCGCGAATAGTTCGAGAAGCCTACCTTCACCGGGCCGCGGCTGAGATCGGCGAAATTGAAACTTGGCTCCTCGGCGTGACGAATGACGGAAATCGCCTCTCGCCACGCAACGAAAGCCGAAAAGAGCGCAAAGCCGGCTACCAGGCCTGCCATTGGTATCGTTCGAAGCAGCCGTCTCGACCGCGTCTGGTTCCGAGGTGACACGAGAATGTCTCGATCGGTGAGGAGGTTTGATGAGGTTTTGTAAGTATCCATGATCAGGCGCCCAGCGTGCGCTCATAAGCCTTGAGGGTTTGCCTGCTTACCTCGTCCCAGTCGTACTTATCGCTTACAAATCGCGCATTTCCACTCGACAGCCCGTTGTTCGACTTGAACTCGGCGATCGCTCGCTCCAATCCTTCGGTCAGGCTGCATTCGTCGTCGGCTGTTGTCACCACGGCACGATATTGGCCGGCATCCTCCACAACTTCGAGATTTTCAGGAATATCGCTGACGACCACCGGCAGGTCGTAGGCCAGTGCTTCGATGAGAGCCAACGGGAGTCCTTCGAGGACGGAGGGCAAGACAAAAAGGGATGCGTTGGAAAAGATGGCGGCAAGTTCCGCCCCGTGTAGGGCGCCCGTAAAGACTATCTGGTTGGAATCGCCGGCGACTGCCTTGAGCCGCGATACGATTTCGGTGGGACCATCGCCGACGATCACCAGCTTTAGATCGGTGTGGACGCGTCTGAACGCCGAAATCAGGTGGTCTACCCTTTTGCATTCGACCAAACGACCGACAAAGACGACATAGTTGCGCGGCAAGATATCATAGCGCTGGGAATACTCCCCGAGTTCCACGCGCGCTTGTTCCCGCGATCCGTTTGGAATGTAGGTTGCCCGTTTGCCGTGGACGCGCTGAAAATGATCCTTCAATGATTTGGAGACGGTGATCACTTCGCGGGCGAAACGAGCGCTCACATATTCGCCAAGTTGCAAATAGAGCCGGGCCAGCAAACCCCATTTTTCGCGCTTGTAGTCCAAGCCGTGGCAGGTCACCACAACCGGCCGCCGCGTCAGCCAGCACAGGAGCGCCATAGTGGAGGGACCAAGTGCCTGAAGATGTATTACGTCGTATCCCTGTCTTATCGCGTGCAATGTGGAAAGGGCTGAGTAGACGATCATCTGCAGGTTCTTGGATTTAATTGTCGGTATTTCTATGCGGTTCATTCCGCGATAGATGCCGCCATACGGCCCGCCGGCACCTGCCATGCAGTACACCGAGACTTGATGGCCCTGCCCCACCAACCTCGAGCCGATCTCTTCAACAGCCGTCTCGACCCCGCTGTATTTGGCCGGAACTCCACGCAGTCCGATCATCGCAATTCGCATCTCTCCCTCCCACCTCAAACAACAATCTCAATCATGACGGGCCCCGTGCAAACATTCGGCGCACCCGATCCACAGAGCGGGTGGGCGAGCAAGAAGCCGCCAATGCCAAGCGCGCATAGCCTCGCACCGGTCGTCCGGCCGAGATCGAAGTCAGCGCGATGCGGTACTGGGCAAGCGCATAGAGGTCCGCGAGCGTTCGCAGCCGACGCGCGAGCGCTTGTTTTCGCTGCGTTGCTACAAACTCGTCAAAGCTCTGCTCGGCTTGGCCGGCAGTCCGTCTCGTCGCACAATCGCAAGCAAAGTCGATCCCTCGCTGCTGCTCCATGATATGACTTAGCCGGGCGTTCTCGTTGTGGAGCCGCCACCGGTAAAGGTCGTCAGGCAAATTCGCGAGCCTGGTTGTTTCACTAGCTCGCAGAAACATGTCCCAATCCTCGCCCATACCGCGGACGCGATAACCCCCCGCGCGCCTTAGGACTTCGGTTCGCCCCATGAGGCTGCCGTGGACGAGCGTCAGAGCTCGTTTGTGAAGCCCCGCGACGATGGCATCATGGCCAAGTGGGACCCGTGGAGAAAGCGCCGCCCTGGCCCCCCCCGCGCCGAAGTAGTGAAACTGGGTGCCGACAAGACCAATTTCGGGATGGTCGTGGAGAAACGCAATTTGCTTTGAAAACTTAGTGGGCTCGATGATGTCATCGGCATCCATCCGGACAAAGAATTCAGTCTTGCACAAATCCAAGCCGCGCGTCAGCGTGGCCCCCAATCCGATGTTCTTTTCAGATCGCGAGATCGTAATGCGAGGATCTGCGAGGGTGCGAAGATATTCGAAACTTCCATCGTTCGAACCGTCGTCCAGAACCAAAAGTTCAAAATCCGGCATGTCCTGCGACAACACGGAAGCAACCGCGTCTCTGAGATACAGTGCCGCATTGTGAGTCGGCATCAAAACTGTCAACGAAGGCATTGATATCGCCGCCCCATCGTGTGGTTGAATGTGACCTGGCTGGTCACAAACTCAGTTGAATCATATCTGGTTGCTGGCGCCTGCTGAGCGACCTTGCGGCGCGTTGAAGCGCAGAACATTACGAAAGCGATTACGAAGACGTTCACGTTCATCGCGAAGCCGGAATCCAGTGCGCAAAAAGCCAGGATCGGAAACAGTACTGCGATCGGTTCGATATCCGATGCCGCCGATAGACCCAGCCGACGGCTCGGAAAAGCCAGCCGGACCGCATCCCGCGTCAGAGAAAAAAGACACATCACCACCGCAAGAACGCCCGCTACTCCCAGATCGATTGAAGCCTGGAGGACAAGATTGTGAGCGTGCGAGACACCATGTCCCCACTGCTCGCCAATCAACGGCCTTCCGCGCAGCGATCGAAAACCCTCGCCCCACCACGCCTGCTCCAGGCGTTGAAGCGCGGCGCTATAGATTTCCGAGCGACCGGTCAGTGACGAAAAATCTTGGCTCGACTGGCCACGCATAAACACGTTGACCAGTCGCTCATCGAGCCCCGGGATAGACAAAACAAGAGCGGCAAGTAGGCAGATCGTGGCTAGGGTGCCGCTGATCTTATGACGGAGCACGGCAATGACCAGGAAGCCTGCCGCCATGCCGGCGATAGCTGTGCGGCTCAACGTCAAGACCACCGTCAAAGTAAGCCAGCCGACGATCAGGCGCTTGCCGCTCCAACGGGACCTCTGCGCGGCCAGCCCAACGGCCCCCATCGCTGCGACGATTGCGATCAGGCTAGGGTGACCGAATGCCGTACTGAAACGCCACAACTCGCCCCTCGAGCCCCCGTAGCGCACGTAGCTTTCTTCGGCTGTCGTGATCCAATCCAGGCCGAGACCGAACCCGGCCGTTCCCATTATCAACACGATCCAGTTTAGTGCCGCGTAAAGGCAAACGATATAGTAAATTTTGTCAACGTTTTTACCAATGGCGCACACGAGTAGTATTAATACTATCGATTGGATCGAGTAGTACAATGTGATCAAGGGAGAAAGAGAATAGAGAGAGGACGCGACTCCCAGGGCGGCGAACGCCAGCAGCCATGCCAGCGGGCCGCGCCTGACCAGCGAAAAATCGACTTTACCCAAAAGCAAAAGAAGGGCAGAAATTGATCCCAATATGGTCCACGAAATCGCCTGATACTGGACCTGAAAATCAATTCCGCCACTGCCCAACAAATCGTCGATACTTCGGGAGCGAAACGTCGCCATGGTCGTCATCACCCATAACGAAACGATCGTCAGCCAAAAAACGCCTGGCTTCTGCTCAAGCCTGGTGTGCAGGTTGCACGCATTCAAAGAAGTAGGCCGAGCGTGAGTCATACCGGCTGCTCATTGCGGACTGTCCGCTTGGTGTTCTGGTAGAAAAGAAAGAATCTCGCCA
Source organism: Mesorhizobium sp. WSM2240 (assembly GCF_040438645.1). Taxonomy (NCBI): domain Bacteria; kingdom Pseudomonadati; phylum Pseudomonadota; class Alphaproteobacteria; order Hyphomicrobiales; family Phyllobacteriaceae; genus Mesorhizobium; species Mesorhizobium sp. WSM2240. The sequence goes on along the minus strand of NZ_CP159256.1, from coordinate 153,055 downwards.
TCGCCGAAAAGCTGTCGGCCAGGAGCACCGCGATTGCCGCGCCCTGCAGTCCGAAAGTTGGAAAAAGCTGCGGTAGGGCGAGGACCAGGAAAATCAGGCCCGCGACATTCACGGCGGCGTTTACGTGGGAGCGGCCAACAGCCCACAGGCCAATATACGCCGACATGGCGATTGCACGCACCATTGCGGCAACCGCCAGCACCGCAACGGTTGTTCCCTGCCCGTCAAACCCGTCGCCGAAGAGGCGTGAAAGGATAACGTCCCCAAACAACACCAGCGGAAGGCAAAGTATGGCCATCGCCACTCCCAGCAGCGCGGAATAACGCTCCACCAATGACCTGATTTGCGGCCCGTCACCATGGGTCCAAGCAACGACGCTGCGAGGCATGAGGCTATTGGCAATACCCTGTGTCAGTGGATTGGTGATCATCACGAGTGCATGACACGCGGCAAAAAGCCCGACAGCGGCGGCATCGGCTATGTGGACCAGCAGCCATGGCGCCAAATAGAGCTGGCCCAGAAAGGTTGCTAGCGCTGCGAGGTTGCCGACGCCGAGCCTGCAGTTCTTGACGAAGTCGTCTCGAACGGCGCGAGACACCACCTTCATCGGGAATTTCTTGGCCATGCGCCATGGGATGAGCGAAACCAGGTTGGCAAAACCGATGGCCAGTAGGGCCGACGAAACGGTGAGCCAGGCGCTTGCGGCCAAGACAAGGATGCATGCCAGCTGGAGGACTGCGGCGGCCAGATCGATCATCAGCGCGTCCTTAGGCGCAAACTCGGCCATCGAGTAGCGCCTTGCCAATTCGCGTGCGAGGATGGCTGGCAGGATCACGGCCAGGAGCAGTAAAGGATTTTGGAGTTCGCTCGCTTTCAACGAGCCGAAGATAGTGACGGCAACGATCAAGCCCGCCGACAGGACGATGGCCAAAAGGAGCTGGTGCGAGACAATGCTTCCAAGATAAGTGCGCTTGCTATCGGCGGACAAGTTCTTTGACAGCGCCATGTAGGGCGCGATTACCAGCGACTCGCACGCCGCGCTGCTAAGCACGATGATGGTAAAGCAAATTGCATAGATCCCTAGTTCCGCAGAACCGCAAACGCGGCCGATCACCAGCGTGGTGATAAAGTTCAACGCGCTAACCACGGCCTGATCGGCGAGCGTGATCGCTAGCCCAGACTTGATCATCAATGGCTTGGGCACACCTGTCAGGACGATGTAAAGCTGGCGGGCAAACTGCCTTCCGCTTTGAGCCAGTCCCGACAGGGAGCCTGCATGCCTTTTCATCAGACGTATGCTCCGCGCTGTGGGTCGGTCTGCTTTGGCGGCATGATGGGCGTCTCGCGATGCAAGCGTCGCAAAGTTGAGTTCCGGGCCTGAAAGTAGTTGACGGTGCGGCGCAGTCCCTCGACGATTGAAATCTTCGGGCTCCAACCCAGGTGCTTTACCGCCAGAGCTATATCTGGTTGGCGCTTGCGCGGATCGTCCGCCGGAAGCGGCAGCCTGATGATCGATGCGTTCGAACCCGTTATGTCGAGAATGCTCTCGGCCAGTTGAAGTACCGTTTGCTCCGCGGGGTTGCCTAGATTCACCGGCCCGACGAAACTGCTGTCGGATGACATTAGGCGGATCAGCCCACGCACAAGATCATCGACGTAGCAAAATGACCTCGTCTGCGAGCCGTCGCCATAGATGGTCAGGTCGCGCCCTTCGAGCGCCTGCACAATGAAATTTGAAACCACCCGGCCGTCGTTGGGGTGCATGCGAGGACCGTAGGTGTTGAATATGCGGGCAACCTTAATTCGCACGCCATGTTTTCTATGATAGTCGAACAGGAGACTTTCAGCGCAGCGCTTGCCCTCGTCATAGCAAGATCGAATGCCAATCGGATTGACGTTTCCCAGGTAAGTCTCCCGCTGCGGGTGCATATGCGGGTCTCCGTAGACCTCGGATGTGGAGGCCTGCAGGAGCGGCACGCCGAGCTTCCTTGCCAACTCAAGCAAGTTCAGCAGGCCGAGCACATTTGTCTTTGTGGTGTATACAGGGTCCGCTTGATAGTGAACTGGAGAAGCCGGACAGGCAAGGTTGTAAATTTCATCCACCTCGACATCCAGCGGGGAGATCACGTCATGCCGGATGAACGCGAAACCGGAAATCCTGAGAAGATCTTCTATATTCTCATGGAAGCCGGAAAACAGATTGTCAGCACAAAGAACTGCATTCCCTCGCTGCAGGAGTGCTCTACACAGATGCGAGCCAATGAAGCCTGCCCCACCCGTCACCAATATGCGCTTGACCATTGCTAGCCCTCTACCGAAGTTCGAAAAGCGGCGCCGCGCGCACCAGGAGCGATTGGAGTGCACCACGCGCACGCGTGCTCTCCAGCAGCCCGACTGGCTCCGCGGCTCATCCCCCGGCCCTCACGGAGACCGCGCGGCGAAACGGGCGATCGTGATTGGGACGAACGGACCCGCGACCGACGCCGACATAGGAAAACCCATGATCCAGAGCCGCGATTGGATTGATCACGTTTCGAAGGTCACAGATGACGGGACGTTTCAGGGTGGCCCTCAGCCTCGCGAGATCAAGGTCGCGAAACGCATCCCAGTCTGTCGCGATGACGACGGCGTCGGCTTCACTGCAGGCTGCCCAAAGATCTTCGGCGAAGTCGATGCTATGGATCTGAGCCCGGGCTTTTCTCATTCCCTGCGGATCATATCCGCGCACGATGGCGCCAAGATCGACCAAGGCCTCGGCGATCGCAAGTGACGGGGAGTCTCGCACGTCGTCGGTGTTCTTCTTGAATGTGAGGCCGAGAAGGGCAATCGTCTTTCCCACAACGCTTCCCCCGCACGCTGTAACCACCTTCAAGGCCATTGTGCGTTTCCGGCGGTCATTCGCCGCGATGACGGCCTCGACGATACGCGCTTCACCGGCCAGATCCTGGGCAGTTCGGATCAGGGCAACTGTGTCTTTGGGGAAGCAGGAGCCCCCAAAGCCTGGCCCCGGTGCAAAAAAATGAGGACCGACCCGGTGGTCAAGTCCGATCCCTAACGTAAGATCCGAAACATCTGCCCCCGAGAGATCGCACAGGTCTGCCATTTCGTTTGTGAAGGCAACCTTCATTGCGAGAAAGGCGTTCGCGGCGTATTTGGTGAGTTCCGCAGTTCTACGGGAGGTGTAAATAATGGGGATGCCACGGAACTCATAAGTTGAGTAGATTTGTCGAAGAATGCTCTTGTCCCGGGAGTGCTCAAGGCCGATGATTACGCGATCCGGTTGCTGGAAATCGGAAATCGCCATCCCCTCGCGAAGGAATTCGGGATTTGAGACCACCGAGAAATCCAGCGCGGGGTTGATCTCCCGAATAGTTCGTTCGATGCGGTCGCAAGTGCCCACCGGCACGGTCGATTTTACGATCACGACAAGTCGGCTGCGGCATGCCTTTGCGATCTGCCGCGCCGCTTCCACGACGTTTGAAACATCCGCACGTCCATCAGTCTTTCTCGCCGGTGTACCCACCGCCATGAAAACGGCGTCGGCATCTTTTATTGCAACACTGAGATCGGTGCTGAAGGTGAGCCGGTGCGCCGATCTTCCTGCTTCAACCAACTGATCGAGTCCGGGCTCGAATATTGGGACTTGGCCTTCTTTAAGTGAAGCAATCCTAGCCGCGTCTTGATCGACGCAGGTGATGCAGTGACCGATTTCGGCCAGGCATGCACTTGTAACGAGGCCTACATATCCAGCACCAACAACGACGATATTCATTTGCGTCCCCCGAGGAACTGTTGCTCTCATGACAAATCAAAAGCCTGTGCCGCCGAAACGTATTTCCTTCTGTAGTGTGATGAATATAATTTTCAGATCCATCCAGACGGAAAAGTTTCGGATGTACTCCAGATCATACTGGATGCGCCCAATCGCTAAAATGGGATCGGTTGTTGGTCCGCGATACCCGTTTACCTGTGCCAGACCGGTTATGCCGGGTCGCATTTCATGTCTTAGATGATATGATCTGACGAGTTCTTCATACGCCATTCCGCCAGCAAGCATACCGATCGGGTGACATCGCGGGCCTACAAGCGACATGTCACCCTTCAATACGTTGATCAGCTGGGGCAATTCATCGATGTTGATGCGCCGGAGAATCGCTCCGGTCCGCGTGACGCGACAATCCCCCACGGCGGTCTGGTCGACGCCAACAGGATCGCATTTGTCGACATACATAGTCCGGAATTTGTAGACACGGAACGTCGACATGTTCCGGCCCCATCGCATCTGAGTGAAAATTGGAGAACCATGGCTCTCGATGCGGATAATGATCATCAGCAGGAGCAATGCTGGCGACAGCACCGTTAGCGCGACACTGGACAACGCGATATCGATCAGCCGTTTGGCCGCCAAATTCGCACGTCTTTTCCAGCTACCAACAATCTCCTGCGATCGACGTGAAGTGATCGCGACATCTGCCCCCGTGCCGGCGCCGTTGTCACCAGTTCTGTGGGCTGAGATATGGTAAGATGAAAGAGAGAGGCGATGTTGGTTTACTCTCTCCACCCATCCAGTTGCCAACGTGGTATGCAGTTTTTTCACCTACGCCACCCAAAGTATTCCCCGAAGCACTACAACCTGACCGACGGTTCCAGGAATTTTGAGATTTGCCCCCGCAGGCAAATTCCGTCCAAGTCACCAAAGCATTTTTATTCAACTGCTATCACGCGGAATTGCGCATGTGTAACGCCGAAAAATGCGTCGGCTATAGATACAACGCGGTCTTTTGTCTTTGTCCTACTTCTCTGTACGTATTCGCGACCAGCGTGTCGTTAGCCGCGCATCCTAAAACTTATCCGGGAATACATTTCTTGCAGCTGCGAGGGGGAAACAGTTCTCTACCTTGTTCAGCTATCCCCCGACGCCTTGCCATGCGCCTGCGATGCACCACATATTTGGCGCAACAGGGTACACCGAATCATGAACTGGCACGACCAGATGGGAACGCTGGAAAATAGGATGGGGCACTCGGCAGGTTGATGGATCTGGACCGCGAGCGACGTCGTTGGCCGCGCGAGGCCCCATTGCGAAATGAAATCGAACCGCCATTCGCGCCAGTACTCGAACCATTGTCATTCTCGACAAAAGAACTGGCGCCTGAGGATCAACTCCCCGCCTGGCAAGCCCATGTAGCCTCTTTAATAGACATCAAGTTGCCGGACGACACACCTCGAGAACGCGGGTTTGTCGCGCATCATACAGCATGGAAGCTTGGCCGCATGCTCGCCGTCCAGCAACTCGCACCCGCGCACAGCTACCTGCGCTCCGCAGCCAAACTTCGCTCCAGTTCGATCGACCACTGGTATGTCGCCGTGCCGCGAACCGGCCGGTCGTGGACAGAGGTCGACGGCCGCGTCGCGGAAGGCAAACCTGGCGGGGTAGAACTCAGGTCGCTCGGATACCCGTTTCGAGGAAGGACGACCGACTCCGAAACTTTCTTTCTCTATCTGCCGCGGGATCTGTTCGCTGATGCGTCAGTGAACCTCGATGCCAACAACAATTCAATTCTGTTTGGCAATATCGCCAACCTGCTTGTGGACTATCTCAACGGCATTGAAACGAGATTGCGTAGTCTCACCCCCGAAGATTTGCCGCGCATCGTCCATGCGACCCGCAGCCTGATAATTGGTTGTCTCTCGCCGCCGGGGGAGCGCGATGCAGCCGCCGAGCAATTTGCGGGCTTTGCATTGATCGAAAGGGCGCGCCGCTATATCCAGCAACACCTTGATGCCGCGGATTTGACACCGGAGTCGGTCTGTCGAGCACTTGGCGTCTCGCGCACCCGGCTCTATCAGATGTTCGAACCAAGCGGCGGCGTTCTGCACTACATCCAAAAGCGCCGGCTGTTGACGGCGCATGCCGCGCTGAGCGATCCGGCTGACAATCGGCGCATCATCGATATCGCGGAAACCGTCGGATTCAGTTCAGCAGCGAATTTTAGCCGGGCGTTCAGCAAGGAGTTTGGTTATAGTCCGCGCGAAGCACGCAACGCGATGGCATGGCCTCATTTGGCGCATACGGGTTCGTCCGCCGAACACGAGAAATCAGACACCTTCGATGGTTGGCTAAAGGCGCTTGGAAGCTAGGCGCCGAAAAACCTATTATGGGCGTCTAGCCGACATGCTACCGTGGCTTCGGTCTGCTAGATGGATCCAGGAGAGGTGGGCAGGCGGATCGAGGGAAAGGGTCTGGCCAAGAATTCAGCCCGCGAGCGCGCCCATGGCCATGCACGCACTCAATCGGGTGGCTTAGAAGAGCTCTCTGCTTTCAGATTGTACAAGGAGCTTGGCAGGAACAATGCGTGCTAGACCAAGCTAAAAATTGAGCCAGACTGGCAATGAACGTTTTGGGCTTCACTTTATTGTTTGCTCTGGCTGCGCTGCTTGGCATGTTCGTCGGCGGGGTTGGGTCGTCGGTCTGGTGGATCACCGGATCGGTTTTGATTCTGATTGCTGCGCTCGCGCAAGCTTGGCTCAGCCCGGAATTCAGCATTGTGGGAGCCGTGCTCATCGTGATCGGGTACAATAGCGGCCTAGTCCTGGCAGTCTTGGTGAGAGGAGTGCTGGCCGAAATTTTTGGACCCTTTCGTCGAAATTTGCGGCACGACCATCTAAAAGACAAATCTAGCAATGAAAAATAGGGAGTGCTGGCCCGATGAAGCCATGTTCGAGCCGCGCCTCCAAACCGGGACGTCGGAACACTGTACGCCAATAAGATGCCTTGACGCCCTGCCTGGTGCAACCCTACCGTTAGGACTTGGGAAACTAGGCTACGAAAGTAATCACAATGTCGAAACTTTACCTCTGCTTCTCAGCTGCACTGATATTCAACCCTGTCACATACGCGCACGCGCAAGCAGCTCCATCGGTGCAAACGGTGGTCGATGCCTGCAGCGGTAATGACGCCGCTTGCAGCCAGGCTGCACGCGACTACTTGGCAGCACTACGTGATGCAAATCTGCCGAGCGAGCAGTATGACCAGGGAGTTGCAGACCTGGTTGTTGCGCTCGCGACCACGGCGGCGAATGATGAGGTGTGTGACGACAGTGATAGATTGGCAGCTGCAGCTATCTCTCTCGCCAGCACATTCACGACCAACGTGGCGCAACGGGCTCAGATCGATGACATCGCGGTTGCCGTCAACAATTGTACAGAAATTGAGACGGCTGCGCTCACCAGTCCGGCAGCCGAGGCTGCCAGCCCAAATTGATCGGCAGCCTTGAAGGCAAACAGGCGGCCCAACGGCCGGCTGTTTGCTGCGGGTTCCTTCAGTAGAACGAGCCGCTCAATGCCATTTGAGCGGATTTGCGCCCGCCATTTTCACGAGACGCAAATCCGTCTGGTGCCAGTTTCGGATGAGATTCGTCCGGTTGTCGAGAATGCGGTCCCCGCTGCTCGTGCGGACGACAAGCACGGCGTGCCCCTCCCCGCGTCCCGTGCGCGCCACCGCCAGGCGAAGTGCGCTCGCGGGGACGCCGAGTTTTAGCAGACGTTGGCGCTTCGTAAGCGCGTAGTCTTCGCAATCCCCGCTGGCGGGGCTAAGCGACCAGGTATCAGCCTGGAAGTCGTTGCGGGGGCGAATAGCGCGATTGACTGACCGGTTAACCAAGTCGAGTTTGGAAAGCAGTTGCGGCGTCAGATGAACCGATGCTTTGCCGCCGCCCCGGCATTCCCTCGGTGACTTCAGGCAAAACAGTTGATATGCAAGGGGCGCTTTCCCGCGGCTGTTGAAACGGACTTCGCTCCGCTTGATCGATCTCGGCTTGTGGGTTTTCACGGAACCAGATCCGGGCTTCAGGATCCGTGCAAGCGGCGTCTGACGGTCCGAATTCGAAATTGAACTCGTGGCAAACTCGGCCGCGCTCAGCACAGTCGGAGTAATCAACGAAAACGCAATAAATGCCGTCAGCGCGTAGATTTTGACTCTCTTCATTTCCCCACTCCCTGTGCTGGTCATGGGGGAATGTATCAACGCAGCATTTCTTTTCGCTTTCGCAAATAGATCGAATTCACCTCTCTCTTGTTAGGTGTAAATTTACCAAACTTGGCCGCGATTGTCTTGTGCAAAGGCCAAAGTGGCTTGTCATCTTTTAGAAGTCGTTATGACCACGCGCTGATTATCGATGGCGGACGGCCCAAACTTCATCGTCTGGCCCTTGCCGATCGTCGTCGCCGAGGCTGCAGGAATGCCGCGCGCCGTCAGGTAGTCCGCGACTGCGGCTGCCCGGGCTTGCGAAACTCGTTCATTGGCCGATGCCGTGCCCGTATTGCTTGCATATCCGATGATCTCCAAAGCGCACGGTTCGTCGGCTAATTCCGAGATTAATTTGTCCAGGGCTGAACGCTGGGCCGTAGACAATTCCGCTGAATTGTTCTGGAAACCGGCCACATTGGCCACACGATCACAATCGGAAGCTTTGTCCTTGGAGGCAGTCGTCACACTGGGAGCAGGCTGCACTTCGCCGTCTGCTTGACCAGGTGCCATCTTCCCGGCCGGGTCGGTTGGCAGGGCCCTGCTCTCCGCCGTTTGGGAAGGCTGCGGCCATCCCTCGCCGCCAGGCATGGCACGGGCTTTGATATCGCTTCCTGGCAGCGCCACGAAGCCATGCGTTTCGGCCGCACCAACAATGGCCTCGGGCGTTGAATCAATAGCGTCGTTTTGCAGCCTTAACTCGGCCGCATCTATTTTCTTGCCGTTAACAGATATTGACCGGGCAAACAGATTTCGATCGGCTTGACTTGCACTGTCGCCGCCCCACGCATCGTTTGTGAAACTGATCTCGACCACGCCGGAGGGACTGAACACGTCATCGGGTATCTTGAACTGAAAGGTTTCAACATATTTCAGAGGATCTTTTGTTTCGAAAAGACGCCCTTCCGCGGCGGTATCGATCGAATTTTTGAGAGTGCCACTGCCCACCACGACGCCGTCAAATCTAACCTCGAAGACGGGAGCCCCCTTGTATGCCTCGCCGGCGACTTCGACAGTGACCTCGCTTTGAGCCTCCACGCCAACGGCATCGTTTACGCCAGGAAAGCAGGCCATCCAAAAAACCGCCATTAAAAGTTGTCGCATAGCCTGGGTTCCTAGCGCTGATTACTTACGTGAGAAAGCCTAGTCAGAACTTGGGTCGGTGACAAGCACGCATGCTTGCACACGCTACGCCACGGAAGGCCCCTTCGCCGTCGTGGCATGCGCCCTGCCCACATGGTCGCCGTGGACAGCGTTCGTCAGCGACGCCATCGCCGTGCCCAGGCCCTACCAGAGGAAGTGGTGCTGCACGGCCCTGAGCGGCAATTGGGGCGATGCCATGCCGGCCTCAGGATCGAGCGACCAATGCCGCCCTGCCAGTCCGCACCACGTGAAGATTTTCTTTAACCGTATTACGCGTTAACGTTCGAAATCTCCGTGGCCAATGTTGACCTTGAAGCCTGTTGGGGCAACCGTCGCGCGCCCCAATCCAATCCAATCCCGACCGGAACAACGCTATGCACCTAGAGACGAGCAGGTTTGAATTGGAGCTCAACCAAACGCTCTTTTATTTGAGAGCTGACATCGGCAAACGAAGGATCGCGATCTGCAAGGTCTGGCGCGAAGCGTGGCGGCATATGGAATGGGAATGGTACGACCGCGCTCGACGCTACGAAGAGGTGCAACGCCGCCGCGAGCGGCGCCGTTTTGCACCGAAACCGGCCGCACCCGAGGCCTCCAGAGTTGATGTTAAGCCGCATCGGCAGATCTGATGACAGACTTTATCTGTCGATGGTCGCCACGAACAATACGTTCGAATGAAATGACCGCCGGTACAACTGGCTGGCGCCCGCCTCAATCCACCCGGAGCACCAAATTTGGGTGCAACTTCTTTAGGTTCGGCAAGGATTTAGACTGCCAAGGTATATCCTTTGTCCCTCGGACCGTTAGTTGAACTGAGGGATGCTTGCGCACCTCGATTGTAAATTTTGCCAGAAGATTGATCCCGGAAGAATTTAAGAAATGAAGATCCACCAGATTGAGGGTGATGGAGGCGGGCTTCGAGGCAAGAACGCTCATTGCTAAAGCCAAAATAGGTGCATATGCCTCGGAACTGGCCAGACGAATTCTGCCATCGAAATGGATTTCGTCTCCTTCAGTCCAAACCCGGTAATCGTCGTTCTTTATTTCCATGGTTTAATCCATTTAATTGGGAGCGTGTCGAACCGGAATAGAAGCATATGTTTCCAAACAAATCCGATCGCCTTCGTCGGCCGGGCTGAATATCCAAGCTAAACGTGCATCGTAGTCGCTCATCAGCGTCAACAATCCCAGCCCCGAACTTGACGCGCCAGGGTCTGCCGCGTTCGCTTCGAGCCGTTGAATCAGGAGGTCACCTGGATCACCGGCTGTGATCCGGGCCAGTAGGCTTTGAAATCCAGAGGCGGTTTCGCCGTCGAGTGAATTCGAGACTTTCACCTTGAAACTCTCCGAATCGATCGATGCCTCGATCATGACCTCGCCCGGTGCACGGAATTTGACCGCGTTTTCGATGAGTTCGTTAACCAAATACCCGATGCTGTGCCGTACTTCTCTGTAGTCGTCGCGAGATGATCGAACACGCAGCGCGAAGAGATCCGCAATGAAGTCCGAGGTGGTGGCGCAATGATGCCAACTCACGTCAAGAGGTCCATCGAACAATCGCACGCGACTGACGTTCTCTCGCGCGCCACTAGCAATATCAGCCGTTCCGAACAGTGTCGCCACTTTCTACCTATGTCTCATGATTACGAGGGTGATGTCATCGTGGATCTTATGCGTTCCGATATGCGCCATAAGGTCGTCAATAATTCCCGATTTGATTTCTTCTGCGCTCCCACCATGATGTGTGCTCGCACTTTTACAAAGCTGATCAAAGCCAAAAAGCTTGCCGTCCTGATTTTCCGCCTCGGTGAGGCCGTCGGTGTGCAGCACGATCACGTCGCCGCTGCCAAAAGGAATGTCGCGTACATCAACGAACGGAGATATGTCGCGTTCCAAGCCGATCGGCAACCCGAGGTCGATCGTGTCGATTCGCTCGACCTCACCATTTGAACGAATAACGAGCACCTCCTCGTGCTGACCGGAGAGCGTCACGCGCTCACCTTCAAAATCTAGAAAGGCGAGAGAAAGGTGCTTATCGCTGTTGGTCCGTTCCAGGTTCTTGTAGATAGCCCTGTTCAGCCGATCCAGGAACTGACGCGGGTCCCTCTCGCTGGTCTCCTGCAGCGCCCGTGCGACGGATTGAACCATGAGCATTAGAACCCCACTTTCAAGTCCGTGGCCGGTCACATCTCCGATTCCAATCTTGACGCGCGCTCCATCTTGCAAGACGTCGTAGTAATCGCCGCCAACTTCGTCCGCTGGCCTCATAAAGGCGGCGATTTCTACTTCGGGAATTACGTCGAGCTCACCGCGCTTAGGCAACACCATCATCTGGATCTGTTTGGCGACCGCCAGCTCAGCACTAAGCCGGATATTCTCATCTCGCAATCTATTGTTCAGCGCTACAATTTCTTGATTGGCGCCCTCGAGTTCCTTGGTTCGTTCATCTACGAGATGCTCGAGGTTTTCGGTGTGAAAGCTGATCTCTTCAGCCATTCTGTTGAACGCCAGGGCTGCTTCTCCGACCTCGTCGTGGGTGGGAACACTCACCCGGACTGAGTAGTCTTGCGACTGGAGCCGCCTGGCGGCGCCGGCAAGAGCACTGAGACCGGCCGTGATACGTTTTGAAATTCCGAAGACAGCTGCAAAGACGATCAGCAGTGAGATGATGATTGCGATGATTTGTGTAATCAGTATACGGTTGGTCGCGTCGGAGATGCTCTCCTGGGCTGCAAAGAGAGATGCATAGATTTCCCGCTCCGGAACCACGAAGCCAAGCATCTGGTTTTCAGCTGTTATGGATCCGTCGCTGTTCCAGAGATTGACTGCCTCTAGTCGCCGAAGTGCGACAATGTAAGGCTCGGCTTGGCCATTCTCATCAATCAATATGTGTTTGATCACGGTCCGGTCGTCGGCGGGAAGTTCAAGCGCCGCAACGGCCGCATGCGTACTTTTTTTGAGCGAGCGGTCAAGGCCCGTAACGCCTTGACCCTCCGCACCACTCGCAATCTTGAGCCCAAGCGTTTTCTGGCCCTCGGGCTTGATCGCGAGTACGTTGCCGTTCGACATGGTAAGAAAACCGAAACCCGTCTCAGCCACCTTGATGCTTTCGACTATCTCAGCGAGCTGATCGAGCGTAACGTCGGAAGCAACCATCCCGGCGACGTCTGTGCGATCCCTGGTCCAGAGCGGATGGAAGAAGCTGACTATGAGCTTGCCGGTAATCGCATCGATATAAGGGGCTGTCGCGGTAATGCTCTCGCCTTCTACCGGGCGCGAATCCGGCTCTTTGATCCATCTCTGCCAGCTTTCGTAAACCCCTGGAAAGAAGAAATCCCAGAAATTTGCTTTATTGTGGCCTGGATAGAGCTTGTCGAAAGTCTGAGCCTGATCGGAATATGGCGTCGTGCGCATGATCGGCTGTTGCTTCGGCCCCACGTAGTAGATCTGGAGCTTCTTCGTGCCCGTCGCCATCAAGCTCGCGCTGAAAATGTCGAAAACAGCGCTGTCCTGAACATCGCGGAGAACTTCCGGCTTTGGTTGATGAGCGGGGGAAAGGAGATATCCCCACACACTCATGACAGAAGTCGATCCCGGCGGATTCTGCACCCAGTTTCCATCGCTGTGGTAACTGAGCGGCGGATTGAAATAGGGGTTCTTCGCCAGCGCCTCACCAATCTCGGCCTTTGCCTCCGGATGATCGATCAGTGTCTGCATGGTGCCTGCGAGCGCGGTTACCTCCGAATGCATGCGGTCAAAAAGGAGATCCGCGCGCAGCGCCGTCGTCTCGATATAGTTCTGGAGGTATTCCTGACTCGCGTTGGTGAGGCCCCTCTCGATCTGGGTTGTCGCGTCGCGAGAAAGTCTGTTTACATTCCACAACGCGACGCCGCCGCCAACGAGGAGGTCAAACAGCACCGCTCCTCCCACGACAATCATGAACTTCGCGCGGAAACTGTTAAGCCCAAAGACAGACCAAGCTCTGGGCTGAGTTAGTTCGGAGCTGTTCATTGCGGCTTGCGCCCCGATGCGACCCAGATTGGCCAGCCGGCATAGCCTTTCGGATGGAGCGCAGCGAAGATGTGGTCTTTGAAGCCTTGTCGGAACCGATTGATGTACTTTGCAGTATCGCCGCGCTTAACCGCCATCTCCCCTGCGTAGACGCTCTCCCACGCTGCAATCACCTCCGCGAAATCCTGGGGATCGCCGTCATGATTGGTGACCATGAAAGACTCGACACGAATGTCTTCAAACCCCGCTTCGATCAAGTATCGTCGGCTCTTCGGGCCAAGCTCGATGTCCATTTGAAAGTGCGCCCAAAGCTTGGCGACTTCGTTATAAGTCCACTGGATGCTGTCGGCGCGCGGTTCACCCAGACAGTGGGAATTCTTTTCATTGGTAATATAGACGCGTCCGCCTGGCCTGCAAATTCGAAACAGTTCGCTAAGGATCAGCTCGGGCTTGTTGAAGACCTGCAAGGAATGGCGGCACGTCACAAGGTCGAACTGATCGTCCTCAAGCAGCATTTCTGATGCGTCACCATAAGTGTACTCGATTCCTTTGATGTCGAACTCCGCCGCTACGTTTCGCGCGTACGCCAGGCTCGATCTGGAGTGGTCGAGGGCGACTATCCGCGCTGGCTGGAACTCCTTCTGCACCAGCACCGCGAAGTCACCGATTCCACAACAGACGTCCGCCATTGTGATGCCCGGTTGCATTCCGTGGCGGGGTAGGATCGTGCGCTCGTGGCGCCAGGTCATCTTCGTCTGCGTACGCAGGATCGGTATGAACCCGCCTTGTTCGAGAAAGCTTTGTCCTGGATAGAACTCGCCGTCGTATTCCTCGACGGTGATGTTCGGCTCGATTCGGTTCAAGCGCCCGAACTTCCGTGTCATCCAGCCGACAACGCTTGACGTGATGACAACGAACTTGAGGTCGGGTCGGGTGCGGCAGGCGTCAATGATGACCCGCGAAAAGACGTGAAAGGCAGTGTTGTTCATCTGCGTCAGACGTTTGATATTCACGTATAGAACGCCACGCACACGTTCGATGGAGTCCTTCAGCAGCGCCATGCTGGGCGCGAGCTCGTCGATCGACTGCGGCCGGACCACACCCGAAATGGAGTACTCCTGATTGTTCACGTCGTATTGCGCTTTGAACCGCGGCTGAAGGTCGTAAAGGTTCAATTTGGTACGTCCTCTAGCGGAAGATCCACCACCAGCGTGATCGCGACATCGTCATCGTCGCCTTTTTCGAGGCTGAGGGTTGCGTTGTAATCAATAGCCAATTCCGCGAGTACGACTTCACGACTTGGCGCAAGATCCCCCGACACTGAATTGAGGTAGCGTTCCCTGACACCCGGTTCTTCAATCTGCAACAGGGCCTGTTCATAGAAGCGTCGTTCCTCCGGTGTGCAAGGGAACGTCAATTCGACCCTATCGGTCCGGCCCTGCCGAGACACCCTGCAAGCCAGTTCGCCGCTCGGATGGCGGGTTCGAAAGGCGACCTCCAGCAATTCGTTGACGGCAGAAGAAAAAAGATTTGAATACCTGACTGAGTCAGACCTGTTATGGCTGACCACTCGCGCCAAGTAAGATGATATATAGTGGCAGTGCACCCATGATGATATAAAAGTGTCAATTTTCATATCGATCTGTATCATAGCTTCAAATGAAATGTCGCTATTTCTGGTATGAGAAACAATGTTCATTGGCTCTCCCTGCCTATATGACTACACCGAACGGCAAAACGACTGACCCACCCCTCTGATCTCGCACCGACCAAGGCTGTGATACAACTATCGCTGCGTGGTCCGTTCACGTTTTCCGCCTCGCTGGATGCAGGCTCTGGACGCTAGATCGGTCGATTTGGTTCTGCCCTGCTCCTGCTGCTATCGATGGCGACTGTCTGACGAATTCGAGCGTCGCTTCAGCTCTTAGCGGCTTCCCAAGAAAGTGGCCCTGGAGGCCATCGCAGTGTTCCCCGATCAGCCACTGTGCCTGTCCTGGCGTTTCCACTCCCTCAGCAGTTACGCTTATTCCTAAACCGTGTGCCATGCCTATGATGGATCGCACGATCGTCTGACTTTTCCGGTCCGTCTCAAGATCTCTTATGAAGTATTGATCTATCTTTAACGTGTCGAAGGGGAAATTCTTGAGATAACTCAACGAGGAGTAGTAGGTACCGAAATCATCGAGCGAGACTCGGATTCCCAAAACGTTTAGAGTGTTCAATGTGTCAAGATTGTCGATGGTCTGCTCGAGAAGGACCGTCTCGGTGATTTCAAGCTCCAGCCGATCGGCTCGGATTCCAACAGCGTCAATGATCTGAGCAACCGTGTCTGTGAGCGAACCACTGAGGAACTGCGCCGGCGACAGGTTTACTGCGACTATAAGAGAAGAAGGCCACTTCGTCGCTTGGCGGCACGCATTTTCCAGGACCCACCGCCCAATCTCGTCCATCAGACCATCGGCTTCGGCAATCGGGATGAACACGCTCGGAGGAATGATGCCAAGCTCGGGGTGAAGCCACCGCAGCAGCGCTTCGAAGCCAACCACCGACGAGGGAGGTCGAATAAGCGGTTGATATTCAACATAGAGTTCGCCCCGCTCCAGCGCCACTCGAAGATTGCGCCTTAAATTCTCGCGTTGTTCGAGCAGAAGCAGCATCGAACGGTTGAAGATTCTGGCGCAGCCGCGTCCATCTCTTTTGGCTGCGTAAAGGGCAACATCTGCCGCCTTCATCAGTTGCTCACTCTCTGTCCCGTGCTCCGGTGTGAAAGCAATTCCAATGCTCGCGCCGACGAAAACCGGAATGCCATTAATGACGAACGGCGCCTTGAGCACGTCGATCAGCGAATTGGCGAGGCGCTCGGCTTCGACTGGATGATCCTTAGCCGACTGAATAATGGCGAATTCGTCTCCAGCCAATCGATAGGCGGTTTCGTCTTCCTGAAGCGCGTTCCGAATGCGTTCCGCAGCCCGTTGAAGCAACGTGTCGCCTGCTTCATGACCGAGCGTGTCATTGACCGCTTTAAATTCATCAAGGTCGATTTGTAGAAGTGCCGCTTTTTTTCTTGACCCGTCGCCGGCCAACACTTCCTGCAAGCGTTCGCTGAACCGCCGCCGATTCTGCAGTCCGGTCAATGCGTCATACGTTGCCTGGTGGAGGAGCATCGTGTGCTCCCGTTCTTCCGCATCAGTCCGTCCCCTCTGCTCGGTTTCCTTGTACTCAATGATCCCTAGGCCATCCCCAGCGCTGAAAATGAAAGCCGTACGAGGCGCCTCGCTCGGCGGCTGCCGCAGATCGACAGTGGCCGGCGAGCCGCCGTGGAGAACGCGATCAAATTCGCCGCGAACCCTGGTATCGAGAAAATCCGGGTAGATCTCCCACACAGGGGTGCCGCTTGCTACTTGACCGCGGGAGTTTCTGAATTTGGCTGCATAGTGGGTAAGGCGGAACTGGCGGTCGTAGAAGGACACAGCGTCGGTCGTGTTCTCTAAAAAATCCGTGAGACACGCGTCGCTCGCAGAAGAAAAATTGCTTGAGGAATCCCCATTCGCTACGCCATCCAACAATCGTGATAGCCAGCTCCACAAGCGGTATGTCTCCTCACCTGTAGGGTGAAGGTAGCATAATCACGATGGCGGTTGCAAACTCTCAACTGTTCGAGGGGCAAACCAAAGACGGTCGTTTGCCGCCACCATGCTACTAGGCTGGTGCGTCGATCCTACCCCGAAACCGGAGCATCGCGAAGCAGCATGGTATCCATTTTGTAAACCGCCTCGGTCCGGTTGGTTGCGTTTAGCTTCTTCATGATCTTGCGGATGTGGACCTTCACCGTGCTTTCTCGCAGATTGAGCTCATAGGCAATGATCTTGTTCGCCTTGCCGCAACGCAGCGCCTCGGCGACTTCAATCTGACGAGCCGTGAGTATTTTCCTGATCGGCTGCGCTCCCTGAATGTTTCTGGCAAAAACACGTTGCCGCATGGAAAAGGTGCAGCTGGCGGGCACACACGCGCCGCCAGCCAATGCCAGTTCTATCGCACCCACCGCGACTCCGATACCGACCGTGGTCGGGATATAGCCGCAGGCTCCGGTTTCCAGTGCATTGGCAATCTGCGCCGGATCATTGTTATCCGCAACGATGACAAAAGGGATCGCTGCGAACTCTGACTTGAGCTGTTCGATGTCCTGGGCAACGCCGTCATCGGTGATCTTGCATCCGCCAATATTCAGCAAGATGGCGGATATGGGGCCGCGGCGGTGCTCGTACGCCCGGCGCAATTCATCGATAGTCCCGAAGACCGCTACTGCCGCACGGAAATGACTGGAGTTCACGTTTTGAACCGGGCGTTCCCGCTCACGCGCGCGGTTGTCGACAATGATGATGGAGCGTTCGCGTTCACGGTTTCCGGCGAATCCACCTGTGGCGGCAGAACTTTCCGCGATCCTGTGATTGGTGCTCATGCAAAGCGTGTTGTTTGAGGGCTTTCTGCTCTCGAAGGTTGCAGACAATACCATGATTGGCTAGCTCTCTTGACAGATAAATGAGGGCGACGACTGCTGACGTGCAATATGGATTCGCCGTCAATTTATAGAACTGAACTTCAGCAACGTTGTCGTATTCCATTTATTACGCCGTCTGCGTCAATAAAGGACTCGATTTGCGATGCTTCCTCAAGCGTTACGGTATGCTTACACAGCAAATTCGATTTCGTCGTTAGCGTCGCATCCGAAAACTTTTCGCAGCGTACATATCGCCTCATCGAACGTGGCCCGCTCGGACGCGATTTGAATACGCCAGGGCCGGACTTTCCGCGTAGCGTTGTGCGCCGACATCGATCTATATTGGTTGGGCGCGTTGGGGTCGTAGGGGCGGTACCGACGCTTTCGGGCATCGTCGTCCTCCGCATGGCTTCGGTGGCACTAGCCAGCGAATCCCAAGCGACTTCTTGCACTGCTCCAGCGCTGCCGCGGACAGGTGAGTTCGCCACGGCAGGCTGCAGCTGGAGCCGCCTTGTCGACGTGTGCGTGCGCCTCAATCGAAAATGGCCGACAATCGATATTTTTAGGGGCGGGAATGATCCGATCGAATGTGGACGGATTCACATCGGTTGAAATGAAATCGCATAGCAACCATCAGCTGCGCCATCGTTCGACAACGCTCGACCAAAATGGTTGTTTAAGCCGACGGCATCCTTGCTACGCCGGTCCGACCGTCATTACACCGTCCGTGTCCGTCGGCTTAGCAGCCGTACAACGTTTTGATGCCTCGCCTGGATCGCTGCTTTATGCCACCTTAACAGTACGCGGCTGACTGCCGGCCTGTGGTCTGGCCAGCGTGCTGAGGGGCGCGCGAACGATGACGAGTGACCATGATGAGGCAACATGGCGAGCGGTCGGTCAATATCGCTCTCTTGACCCCTACGTCCTGTGGCGCGCTCTGAAAGACCTGGAGAACGAAATCTACTCGCTCGAGCGGGCAAATGAGCCCATACCCATTAAGATGCTCCGCATGCGGGCAGCAATGCGCAAGGCTAAGGAGAAAGGCGCCATCATCTTAGCCATGGCTCCTTTAAATCCGCCAAACGCCCTCTCCCGAAACAATACGCGTTCGATAAGGCCTAGTTTCGATCCATTTGATTTTGTCGATCAGTATCGAACACTTGGAGGTCTGCGGAGGGCGATCGCCTGGGGAGAGAACGTTCGCGTATTTGCGTGGGATGAGGATTCTCGCGAGGCTACGGATTTCTGGGACCAGCGGTTCCCGGCGTTGTCGCGTGATGAGCAGCAAGCAGTCGCAGCGTGTCTTCTGGAGCGGGGGCGTTCTTGAGTTAGCGCGACATTCTGACCTTAGCCTGCGCCCCAATCTGCTCGGAGCGACGTCATTAATCCCATCATTACCGTGGAAAGGAACACATCGTCTCGCACGAGCGATGGTTCGATCATCGAACTCGCGGAGCGACCTTGATGTCGCGCGCGCCATCCAGATCCAGCACGCCAACGCTCGCTCACAAAGCCGCGGCGCCGGCGAACCGCTTACATCGAGTTCTGCGGAACACCTCGGCAGATCCAGACGGAAGCTTCTCAAGGGTCAGGATCGACAGAAGCTTTTCGCTAACTGGCCGATGAGAACAGCCTGATCCGACACTATCAGGCGGGATAGGCGCTCAGGACTCAGGACAGACCTTGCCGGCGGTTTTTGCCGCTGAAACCGCTCGTTCAGCTTAACCGGTACTCCTGCGACTGAGGTGGTCGGTCGGTGATGCATCAACCCTGCCTTCTGGCGCGATTCGGAACACCCGCGTTCTTGATGCTCTGCCGGCCAGTGGCGCTAAGCCTGACGCGGACTGATCCGGCATTGCAGCCAGCGGGCTTCGGCCGACTACTGTTCAGCCTGGCTGCAGGAGCGAGCTGGGGCTGCGGGAGGTGCTGCCTTGGCGTCAGAATGGCAGCGTTCGCGGGTTTCGTCCCCTGCGTCCTTCTTTTCCCATTGACCTCTGGCCTGGCGCGGTTCTCAATGAGCTTTTCCCATGGGAGGAGGACATTGTGGGAAATGTCCTGGTAGTGGGAGCGGGCCCCGTCGGACTCACGATGGCGGCCGAACTCGCCCGTCACCGTATTCGCTGCCGCATCATAGACCGGCTTCCGGAGCCCTTGCCTTATTGCCGGGCCATCGGTGTGACGCCGCGCACGCTCGAGGTTTGGGACGACATGGGCATTGCCCGAACGATGATTGATGCAGGCCTATGGATCGAGGGTATGCGCTCCGTTGTCCATGGCCGGCCGCCAACTGATATTCGTCTCAACCTGCCGGAATTGCCTTATGCAGAGTTGGGTCTTCCGCAGTACGAAACGGAGCGCCTGCTTGCTGCCCATCTCGCCGGCTACGGTATCGAGGTCGAGCGGGGCTTCAATCTGGTCGGCCTGACGCAAAACGACTGCGAAGCCATTGTCCGGCTTGCCTGCGACGGAAATGAGGAGGAGGCTGGTTTCCGTTACATCGTCGGCTGTGACGGCGCGCACAGCGCTGTCCGGCAAGCGCTTGGTATTGGGTTTCCGGGCGAAGCCTTCCCGATGATGTTCATGCTTGGCGATGTTCACATTGACTGGGATTTGCCCCGCGGACTATCGCTTCGCGCTCTGCGTCTCGTCGAAGGCGGCCCTCCGGACATGTTCATCGCCGTTCCGCTGCCGGAGCAAGGTCGCTACCGTGTTTCTATGCTGGCGCCGCCGGAACTCAATACTGCCGGCGGTTCGGATCATGGCATTCAGGCCGAGACCAGCGGGCCGGAACTCCGCGATATCCAGTCGGTGGCGGATAGCATTCTGCCCGACAAGCCCCAAATTAGCGACCTGCGCTGGTCTTCCACTTTCCGCATCAGCATGCGGCTTGCCGATCGTTACCGCCAAGGCCGCGTCTTCATTGCGGGCGATGCTGCCCATATCCACCCGCCCACGGGCGGCCAGGGGATGAACACAGGCGTTCAGGATGCGTACAACCTCGCCTGGAAGCTCGCCCTTGTCCTTAAAGGAGCGGCGCCGGATGCACTGCTCGACAGCTACGAAGCCGAGCGCCGTCCGGTCGGCGCCGAGGTGGTGGAGCGTACTAAGGCGGCAAGTATCGGATACGGTCGCGAAAGGGGAGGAAAACCCGATCGTCTCGCTGACACGCAGATCCTTGTATCTTATCGGGAAAGTGCTTGGGTGAGGGGCGACGGCACGGACGTCGCCGACTCCGCGCCTGCGCCCGGCGACCGGGCTCCCGACGTAGCAGGCCTGCGGCGGCACAATGTCGGTTTTCCGCTTCGTCTTTTCGACATTCTGCGCGGCACGGATCACGTTCTTATCGCTCACTTGCCTGGTGCATATGTGGCGGACCGCTTCGCCGATTTCGCGGCTTTCACCCAGGTCAATCGGGCGCAATGGAACGACTCCTGCCGAGTGGTGGCAATCGTTTCGGCTGAAGCCGACGATCTGCCGAACGTACCTGGAATAGCTATCTACAAGGACGCCGACGGCGGTTTTGCAACCGCATATGGAGGTCGGAAAGCCGCCTTCCTTTTCCGGCCGGATGGCTATCTCGGCTGGCGAGGCGAATCGTGGCGAGCGACGGGTCTAATGGACTATTGGAATGCTGTTTTCGGCCAAAAGCGTGTCTAGCACGAGCGCGTTACACTGCCCGTTAATGCCACTGAGGCCATGCCTGCCAAAACGACAGCCGCGCCGAGGAACAGTCCATCATACCCAAAGCCTAAAGTCACTGGCGTGCTGAGTAACGGCGAGCAGAACTGTCCAATGAAGACCGATGCCGTCAGAACGCCGCCCGCAAGGCCTCGTCGCTGCGGCGGCGCGAAATTGAGCGTTATAGCGACGAAACTGGGCGAGACCACCGCATAACCAGCCCCGATCAACGCAGCGCCGGCGAAGCTCAGCAACGTGGCCTGCGGCAGGATCAGCAGTAGGAAGCCAGCAGCCATGGCGGTATATCCCAAGGCGAAGACACCGGCATAGCCGATGGCGCGCTGAATTCGAGAGTAGAGCAGCGCGAGACACCCTCCGGTGAGCATCAGCACGCGGAGCCAGCAGGGCAATGCTCAACGACTGCAATTGAATGATGATTTCCAAATCGGGAAGAGATCGCAAATGCGATCTCCGAAGATCGTCTGTTGCTGTTACCGAGACCCTCAAGCATAAGCAGCAGCCCATAATGTGAAGCTCACGAGCCCGCGATGAGGCGTGAACCCAGCCTCGCCTCATCTTCCGAAAACCGTTCATTTTCAGGTAAACAAGGCTGGATCGACCCGAATTGCGAACGTCGGCAAATCTGCGATCGGGTGTGGAAGGCTGACCTCCATTTTCTGCGCGACAATCCGACGAGGACAGCTTCCGCTGTGTTTCATTCACGCTATCTTTTGGTGCAATGATGGGCATGGGTTCCCCCGATAACCGCCATTCTGGCTAATGACTCCTATTGAACGCCGATTTTCCAGCGCGGTAGGGGTTGTGCGGTCCTGACCGCCCGGTGACAGGGACCAATCATGCAGCAATACTTCTCGTAAATATTGGTCTTAGCGGGCTCGGCGGAGCTCTTCGCCACGCCGCCAACATCGCGCCCTCCATTTTCTCGGCGCCAGCTTTCCCTTCGGGATGCTTGCCGTCAATGTCGCGGGCTCGCTTGCAATGGGCCTGCTGGCAGGCTGGTTCGCCCTCAAAGCAGATCCGGAGCAGCATGGCGGCTATTCCTGATCACCGGCATTCTCGGTGGTTTCACCACCTTCTCGACGTTATCGCTTTGATGTGGCTCTCCTTTACGAACGCGAGAAGTGGGAATGGCCGGAGCCTACGCGCTTTCATCGGTCGCGATCTCGGTTGCCGCCTTGTTCGCGGGGATTCGACATCGTCCGAACTCGCCTGAACTGGGACCCATGATGAATGCTTTGATATGGTGGCAGTTCTGGGCGCTGCTCTCGGCCGTCTACGCGGCTCTGACAAAGATCGGCGTCGAACACGTCAACTCCGATTTTGCCACCTTCATCCGCACCATGTTATCCTGATCGTCCTCGGCGCGAAACTCGCGGCGAACCAACAGTTCCAATCCTTGAGCACAATCTCTGGCCGAAGTTACTTGTTCCTGATACTCTCCGGCATTGCTACGGGCGGCTCATGGATATGTTACTTCCGGGCGCTCAAGCTCGATGATGCCGCAAGAGACGCGCCAATCGACAAGCTCAGCGGGCGAGCAATTTGCCGAACTCACCGAACTCCTGAAGAACTATTCGAAGGAAGTTGGCATCGCCGCCGAATTCCACGAACGTGATGTGCCTTGGCTTTTCCGCCGACCCGCGCTCGGTCCACAGATCCTTGGTGAAGCGCTCGGCCGCGGGCGGCCCATCGGCGCTCCAACGAGCAGCACCCCCGTGAGTTGGACACAGTCAAGACAGGAGCAAGCACCTTCAGAACCGCTCATCGGTATCGCTCCACGGGCCTGCTCAATCAGCGGCCTCTCAGACAATCACGACTGGTTGATCCGCCTGCCCGTCTCGCGATCGAACAGATGTATGGCCACGGGATTGCCCCGCACATGGATGCGCTCGCCTACCGTTACTGTTTCATTTCGCGGGAACTCCACCGTAAGCATGTGCCCCTCGCCAACTTCAACATAGCCAAATGTTTGACTGCCGAGCCGCTCGGCGACCGCCAGCTCGCCGCTGAACCAGGCTTCCTCCGGCGGGCAGGTTGCCAGGTCTTCCGGCCGGATGCCGAGCGTGATGGCGCCCTGATGGGGCGCCTGACCACGCAATTCCGGCAGTGATATATCGCGACCGAGAATGTGGAGCGATGCCATGCCCTTGGCGATAGAGGTGATCTGCGCCGGAACAATATTCATTGTTGGGCTGCCGATGAACTGGGCGACGAAGAGACTCGCTGGGCGATGATAGAGCTCGAGCGGAGCGCCGATCTGCTCTACCATCCCGGCATTCATGACGGCGATACGGTCGGCCAGCGTCATAGCTTCCACCTGATCGTGCGTGACATAAACGGTGGTTGCCTTCATCCTGCTGTGCAGCTTCGCGATCTCCAGGCGCATTTCGACGCGGAGCGCCGCGTCGAGATTCGATAGGGGTTCATCAAACAGAAATGCCAAAGGTTCTCGTACGATGGCGCGGCCCATGGCGACACGCTGGCGCTGCCCTCCAGAAAGCTGAGCCGGACGGCGCTCAAGAAGCGGCACGATCTTCAGCATGTTCGCCGCTTTGGAAACACGCTTGTCGATCCTGTTTTCCTGTTCGCCGCGCATCTTTAGCCCGAAGGCCATGTTTTCACGCACGCTCATATGCGGATAGAGGGCGTAGTCCTGGAACACCATGGCGATGTCGCGCTCGGCGGGCGCCAGCCCGTTCACCACTTTGCCACCTATGTCCAGCGTACCGCCTGAAATTTCTTCGAGCCCTGCTATCATGCGAAGCAGTGTGGATTTTCCGCAGCCGGACGGCCCTACGAGCACAAGGAACTCGCCGCTTGCAATCTCAATATCGACATCGTGGATGACCTGAAGTGGGCCGTAGGACTTCCTGATCTGCCTCAATGCAATTGCCGTCACTGCGTTCTCCTGAAGGTCCCTTTCGGCCTTGACATCATTATCGATATCAATATCGATAATGATGTGGAACGCAGTTTGCAACTATCAGGTCGATTTTGATGTCGTATTTTTCCGCCCGGCTGGATGGCCGGCCCGTTGCGGCAAGGCCGGCAAAGTCCGCCACGGCTTTCAATGCACTGAAGCGCGACATCATGCTGGGCACGCTGCCGGCCGGCTCAGTATTGACCGAACTTGACCTCGCAGCGCATTTCGGCTGCAGCCAGGGAACCGTTCGGGAAGCCCTGCTTCAGTTGCAGGAGGAAGGTCTTGTCCTGCGAAAGGGGCATCGAGGTACGCAGGTATCCGCATGCACCGAGGACGAGGCCATCGAAATGTTCCGTGTCCGCCAGCAGATCGAATGCAACGGCATCGCCCGCGTGCTACGGGCACCTAGCCGTTCCCTGATACCCGACCTGAAGGCATTGTTGGCTGATATGACCGAAGCGGCGCGATCGGGCGATGAGTTGGAACTCGCCTCCTTTGACCGCGACTTTCATCGACGTATTTTCCAGGACGCCGGTCTGCCGGCGCTGGACCCCATTCTGCACCGTTGCCTCGTGCACAATCATCGCTTCAAGATATCACGCAGCACGATGCCTCGCGATCTGCTCGCCACCGCGCAGCGCCACGGCCCCATCATCGAGGCTATCGAAAGCGCCGATGCCGAGCGAGCCACCAGTGCCCTTCACCACCATATCGCGACCATCGTCGATCTCGGTCCGAGTGTATTTCCGGATGCAAGCCAATGAACGTTATTTCGGCCGGCATGGCGCAGCTTTCGGCGGAGATGGCGGCTCTCATTGCTCTGGTGGCCGCCGAGTCCGGCCCTCAGCCCGATCCGACACTCATGGCGCCGGCGGACGGTCGCGCCGTTTCGGAAGAAATCAACCGGCGCTGGAACAAGAACCTGCCACCGGTTGCGAAGGAAGCCGATGTCTGGGTCGAAGCAAACGCGCAACTCGGCTCGTCCCGCTGCCGGATGCGGGTGCTTGGACCGCGTGATCATGCGGCAGGAGCGATCCTGTTCGTTCATGGCGGCGGCTTCGCCTTTTGCAGTCCCGAGACGCACGAGCGCTGCGCACGCGTCCTGGCGATCGAGGTCGGCATGCCAGTTCTCGTCCCCGACTATCGGCTCGCTCCCGAGCAGCCATACCCCGCTGGGCTGATGGACGTGATCGGCTGCATGCGGGCGGCCTTCGCGGCGACAGAGTCTGCAGGGATCCAGCGCGGTCCGTTGCTCGTCGCCGGAGACTCGGCGGGCGCCAATCTTGCCTTGGCGGCGACGCTTCATGAGCAGGCAGCGGGCCTCTTCAGTGTCGCTGGAGCGCTGCTCTTTTACGGCACCTACGCTCGTAATTTCGCTACGCCGTCCTACCGAGACTTCGCCGACGGACCAGGCCTAACCCGTGGTAAGATGGAACGCTACTGGGGCTGGTATGCGGGCGGCAAAGATGTAGCGGGAGATCCCCTCGCTTGTCCGCTGGCTGCAAGCGACGACGCTCTCGCTACCCTGCCGCCGCTACACCTCTTGGCAGCGGCAGTCGATCCGCTGCTGTCTGACACATTGATTCTGCATGAGCGCCTCGCGGCGCTTGGCCGCAAAGAAACCGTGGCGGTCGTTCCAGGAGTCACCCACGGATTTCTACAGAACACCATGGATCTGGCGGCGGCGCGGGAGGCGCTGTCCACGGCGGCCAAGGATGCGAGGAGGATGGCTGCATCGCAGTAGCCTGTCTGTTTTTCAAAAGGAGGAGACTATGAGATTCCTAAAGACTTTGGCCGCAGGCATGACCCTAGCGGCGACACTGGCCGCAAATTTCGCCTCAGCTGAAACGGTTCGTTTCTGGTATCATTTCGACAATCCGGAAAATCCGATGGCCGATCTCGTCGCTAAGTTCGAGGCGGCCAATCCCGGAATCGAAATCGAGGCCGAAAACGTTCCGTGGAACAGCTATTACGATAATCTCTACACCGCCCTTGTTGGTGGAAATGCCCCTGACACGGCGATGGTAAAGCTGTTTGCCCAGCCCCGCCTTGCGGAAATGGGCGCGCTGGAGCCGATCGGAGAGCGGATCGACGCATGGGCGGGCAAGGCCGATCTGCTCGACAATCTGCTCCAACTCAACGAGGGGCCCGACGGGCAGCAATATTATCTTCCCGTCCAATATGTAGTGCTCTACCTCTATTATCGCTCCGATCTTTTCCATGAGGCCGGACTAACGCCGCCAACGACCTGCGATGAATTTCGCGACGCCGCCATCAAGCTGACCAAGGCGCCGGACACATACGGCTTTGGTTTTCGGGGCGGAAAGGGTGGATGGGACCAGTGGGGAGCCTTTGTGCTTTCGCGGGGAGCCGAGTTGAAGGCCGGAGGCCTCACCACGCCCGCAGCGATCGCCGCCAACCAGTGGCTCATCGACCTTTTCCAAAAGGACAAGGTCATTCCGCCATCGGCGCCGAATGACGGTTTTCAGGAAATCATCGGCGCGTTCAAGGGCGGCAAGACGGCGATGACCATTCATCACATCGGCTCGTCCAACGATATGGTCAAGGCGCTTGGCGACAAGGTATCGGCCGTTCCCGTGCCGGAATGCAACGGCGGCCGCTGGACCTCCTACGGCGATGAGTCGCTTGCCATCTTTTCTTCGTCTGAAGTGAAAGACGCTGCCTGGAAATGGATTTCCTTCCTCGCCGAAGGCGAGAACAATGTGGAATTCAACAAGGCCACCGGCCAGATGCCCGTGACCAAGAGCGGCTCGGAAAACTGGTCGCTGCATGAACGCCGCTTCGTCCAAGCCACTGTCAAGTCCCTGCCCTTCGCACATGTGCTGCCGCAGAACACGGCGACGTCTGAATTCGTCAACACCGCGTGGCAGACGGCAATGCAGCAAGCGCTGACCGGGCAGATCACCTCGCAGCAAATGATGGAGCAGCTCGAAGCGCTCTTCGCGAAGTGACGTTAGCCCGCCCTGAAAATTCCCCTCCGCCCCTTTTGGCGGGCGGAGGGGAAATGCTGACGCCTCTACGGGCCTGATTCCAGATGACCATGATCGCTTCCTCCCCGCCATCCGACATTGTGATCGCCACTCCGGCGTCCGCGCGGCTCATGCCCTTCGCCTTGCTTGCCCCGGCGGTTTTGGTGACACTTGTCATCGTGTTTTTTCCAATGGCGCAGGCGGTGCTCACCAGCCTTTACGACCTGATCCTGTGGAAGCCGAATGCCAGCCGCTTCGTCGGTTTCGGCAATTACATAAAACTGTTCGCCGATCCGGTCTTCTGGACATCGCTCGGCAACACCGCGATCTGGATCGGACTGACGGTACCGCTCCAGATGGGGCTCGGCCTTCTCACGGCCCTGTTGCTCAACCGGGAATTCCCCTGGCGCGGGCTTGCCCGCGCCCTCATCATCATACCCTGGGCACTGCCCAGTGTGGTCATAGCGCTGATGTGGCGCTGGATCTACGACCCGAACACCGGCGTGCTCAATGACATCCTGCTCTACCTCTCGATCGTACGCACGGCGGTGCCATGGCTTGCCGACCCGGATCTTGCGCTTTACGCCATTATTGCCACCCTCACCTGGCAAGGCTTCCCTTTCTTTGCCGTCATGATCTTGGCCGGCCTGCAGGGTATCCCGAGAAGCCAGTACGAAGCCGCCTCGCTCGATGGGGCCACGCCATGGCGACAGTTTCTCCACATCACGCTTCCGGGCATCGCGCCAATTCTGGCGACAGCCGGCTTGCTTCGCGTCATCTGGGTCGCGAATTCCATGGACGTGATCTTCGTCATGACCGGCGGCGGACCGGGCTATGCTACGCACACGCTGCCCCTCTACGCCTTCGTGCGTGCGCGACAAAATCTTGACTTCGGCTACGGCACGGCAATCGCCGTGACTTTTACCATCTTGC
Source organism: Mesorhizobium sp. WSM2240 (assembly GCF_040438645.1). Taxonomy (NCBI): domain Bacteria; kingdom Pseudomonadati; phylum Pseudomonadota; class Alphaproteobacteria; order Hyphomicrobiales; family Phyllobacteriaceae; genus Mesorhizobium; species Mesorhizobium sp. WSM2240. The sequence goes on along the minus strand of NZ_CP159256.1, from coordinate 124,832 downwards.
TGGGCGCCGTGGTCGCCGTGTACCTGACCCGCACCATGCGAGAGGTGGAAGCATGAACAAACCACGCACCGCCCGCCGCATCCTCACGACCGATCTTCCGGTGTTCATTATTGTGCTTTTCGCCTTGGCGCCCTTTGCCTGGATGGTTCTCACCTCGTTGACACCAACTGACGTCCTGAACGCGACCGGCGTCTCGGTGTCGCCCGCAGCCTGGAGCCTTGGGAACTACGGCCGGCTGCTTCGTCAGACTTCCTTTCTCGACAATATGCTGGACAGTCTGATCATCGCCGTCGGCACGGTCATCCTTGGCCTCGCAGTGGCCGTAACGGCTGCCTACTCATTTTCGCGCTTCCGTTTCGCGGGGCGCAGGCTGCTCATGCTGCAGTTCCTGCTGATCAACATGTTCCCGGTGGTATTGTTGATCCTGCCGCTCTTCGTGCTCATGCGCAAAGCCGGCATTCTCGATACGCATTTCGGCCTGATCCTGGCGAACGCGACAGTTGCGATCCCTTTTGCGGTCTGGATGTTGACCAGCTACATCGGCGCGATCCCGAAAAGCCTCGATGAGGCGGCGATGATCGACGGCTGCTCGCGACTGGCGGCGCTTCGGCGCGTCGTCCTTCCGCTGACGATGCCCGGTATCATCTCGACGGGCATCTACGTCTTTATAACCGCCTGGAACGAATATCTCTACGCACTGACGCTCGGCGGGCGGAATGTCCGCCCGGTAACCGTGGCGATCCAGACGCTGATCGGCGAGTATCAGATCGAATGGGGTCTTCTCGCCGCCGGCGCGGTCGTCGGCGCCCTGCCCGCCACTGTGCTTTTCCTTCTCGTCCAGCGCCGGCTGATCGGCGGTCTCACCCAAGGCGCTGTGAAGGGCTGATTTCAAAAAGAGGATGAACATGAACCCCGTGGGGTTAATATCTATGCAATATGCAAGGCCTTTCACGGCCGCACACTTCCCCCTGTTCTTGCGCATGCGGGAACTCGGCTACGACTTCGTTGAATTGCTCGTGCCCGAACCCGGCGAGCTCGATCTTAGGCAAACACGCAGGGCGCTTGATGATGCGGGGCTCGGTGTTGTGCTGGCGGCTCGCGTCAATCTGCAGCGTAATCTCTCCTCCGAGGATCAGCAGGCGCACAGGGCGGGCATCGATTATCTGAAATATACGGCTGACTGCGCCGCAGCTCTCGGCGCGACCGTGGTCGGTGGTCCCCTAACGGGCAATCCGCTGGTCTTTGCCGGCCGGCCGCCGCAGCCAGTGACCGAGCAAGAGCGTTGCGCGCGCAAGACGCGCTGCGTCTCCGGATTGAAGGAAGCCGGCGATCATGCTGAGAAACTGGGTGTAATCCTCGCCATCGAACCTCTCAACCGGTTCGAGAGCGACGTGTTGTGCACGACGCAGCAGGCGATCGAACTGCTCAACGCCGTCGACCATCCAGCCATCCAGCTTATGCTCGATACCTTTCACATGCACATGGAAGAGGCCTCCATTGCCGAAGCCATCCGACTTGGCGGCAGCCGCGTCGTGCATTTCCAGGCAAACGAGAACCATCGGGGCTTTCCCGGCACGGGTTCGACCGACTGGGTCAACATCTTCCGGGCGCTTCATGAAATAGGTTACGGCGGCCCCGTCTCGCTTGAGCCCTTCCGCCGCAATGACGACCGGTTCGGCGTGCCCTTCGCGCAATGGCGACCGCCTCACGAAGACGAAAGCGAGCGGCTTTCAGCGAGCGCCACCTTCATCAAATCTCATATCCTGCTTGCGGAATATCGCAGATGACCTTGAAAATTGGTTGGATCGGGTGCGGCGTCCACGCCACACAGATGCTTCTCCCCCAACTCGTTCGCCACGATGTCGAACTGGCCGCTCTTTGCGACATAGAGGGCAAGCGGGCGGAAGCCGCCGGCCGCCAGTTCAACGTCTCCCGGCTGACCAAGGATGCAGGAGAACTGATCCGAATGCCTGGAATCGATGCAGTCGGCATGGCCGTTGGTCCCGATCAGCACCTTGCCTTCGGCAGGGCGGCATTGGAGCGGGGGTTGCCCGTCTTCATGGAAAAGCCGCCGTCAGGCAGCGCCGCTGGCGCGCGCGAGCTTCAGGCAGCGTCGGAGCGCGCAGGAAAACCGCTCCTCGTCGGCTTCATGAAACGTTACTCCGCCGGCAACAAGATCGCGGCGAACATCGTACGGTCCGGCCGCTTCGGCCCTGTCCTGGGACTTACAGGCTATTATATGACCGCTCCTGGTTATTTCGCCGGTAGTGTCGATTACACCGGCTTTTTCCTGCATCACTGCGTGCACTATATGGACCTGGTTTCCTTCCTCGTCTCGCCGGTCGCGAAGCTCACGGCGCGCAAGGTCGAGAAGGAACCCGGCAAGGTGCTCTTCCACGTCAATTTCGATTTCGAGTGCGGGGCAATCGGTACGATCGCCATGGGTACGGTCCAGTCGCGCGGCGCGCCCGTGGAGCGCATCGAACTGATGGGCGACCATCAGCGTATCGAGATTGACAACGTCGTCGAGATCCGGTGGAACCGCAATCCGCCCTTCAAGGTAGACGATCCGGGGGCAACCCTCTCCGATACAATCGACAGCCTTACATGGAAGCCGAATTTTACCGCTGCCGCAAACGAGGATCCGAAGGGGTACTATTCCCTTCTTGCCGACGTCGTTCCCGCGCTTGGCGGCGCCGCGACGGCAGCCCCCAATATCGGCGATGGCGTTATCGCCATGGAGCGCCTGGAGACACTTCGGCGTGAGCTCAGTCTGTGAGCATCGTCAAGACAAACAGCGCGGTCTCTAAGCCGGTTCGACGGCATTTAGCGAAGGCAGACGAGGTACCGCGTTCGCTGTATAGATACCGGAAGTTCTCCAATATGCCACCGTGCAACGGCACGTGGCCGAGTTCGCTGGCCGGGTCAACGGGCAACACGGAACGCCGGACTGGGTGCCAATCCGTCACGTGACCGGTCGATTGGGCAAGCGACGCGCTTGCCGGGATTTATCGCGTGGCGCGGGTCGGCCTTGTCACACCGATCCGCGACGGCATGAACCTCGTCGCGAAGGAATATGTCGCCGCCCAGCGCTTTGAGGATCCGGGCGTGCTCGTGCTGTCGCGCTTGCCGGTGCGGCTCGCGAACTCGACGGGGCGATCCTTGTCGACCCTTACGATTCAGAAGCCGTCGCCAACGCGATCGCCCAGGCGCTGTCCATGTCGATGGAAAAGCGTCGCCATCGTTGGAACCAGATGATGCAGCACCTGCTGAAGCACGACATCTCAAAATGGTGCCGGGATTCCTAGAAGCATTATGATAGCGGTGAGCGAAAACAGGTTACCGAACAGGAAATTGGAACGACTGATGGGCAATGACGACAAGATTGAGAACGCACGCGAGGTGTTGGAGCACGTGATGCGCGCTTTGGACGAAATCAAGGCAGCGAATGTCGCGAGGATGTTCAAGACACATCCAATTGCTGCTTCAGGCGGCTCTCCCGATCTCGACGAGATCGTGGCAGCTCTCGCGGAAAATCCCGAGGAAGCCAATGTCCTGAAAGCCGGAATCGTTCAGGCGGCGGAAGGCAGGCGCGACGACCTTATGGTCATCGTCGCGGAGGTTTGGTATCGGCAGAAATTCGGCGTAGAAACGAACTCCGAGATCATTATCGCCTCCAATATGCGGTCCCGTACGCAATTGTAATGTGCATTATTTCAGTCGCTTGCACGTACCACTGGCACGCATTCGGCTTGAACAGTTGCGGAAGCATGTCTTGCCGTCAACCGGCCCTGGCAAACGACGTCACAGGACACCCCACGCCCGGTAGCGGCTCCGGCCCATCACTTCGCGGATGCCGAGTTCGGCGACGAGGCCGAGCGCCGCGCGCTGAGTGATTTTCAGCTCCTTGGCGATCTGCCTCCCGGCTTACCTCATCCCGGTATAAAGCGGGCTGCCAGCACCCCTCCGAAGGGATAGCCCTACCCTGTTGGCCAAGGTGCAATGAGCGCCTCGCTGTGGTATACTCCCAGCGGCCGGATCGATCCGTCTCGCCTACTAGGTCCGGCCAATATCCGATGCGCGGCCATTGAATACGACACAGCCGCTTGAACTCGGCCAACATCAAACTCACAATTTTTCTTGATGCTGGCGTACTGGTTCAGTCGGGCGTGTGTTTTCTGAAGGTGGGCACACCGTCATCTGTCATCGCAACGTACTGCCCGACAAAACACCTGATGAAGCGGTGTGCGCCGAGGCGTTAGCAACGGTGCAATCTTGGTCGCTATCGATCGGGGCATGAAGCAGATGGCTCAGCGGTATGGGGTAACCGCCCAAGGGACACCGTTTCGACGACCTGAACATCGCCTTGAACGAGGTTCTCGCCGCCAAGCGGTTAAAGCACTCAATATCTCTCATCGAGCATGAGTGGGAGTTCTGCTCCGCAAAAGCCTCTCCGCGATTGTGGGTCGATGTAACGCCTCATTGGATACGCAGTCATCGGTAGCAGCCGCCTTCTTGCACGGCCTCAGAGGCCCCGGACACACGGATTCCCCCCGCCGGCTTGGCGTGGACAGCCGCGGGGCTCGCGATCACCAAGACAGCCCTGCGCATGAGCACCGGAAGCGCAGAAAGCCGTCATTTGTAGGCCGTCCCCACCTGAATCCTATCCACACCCGGGCGCAGGACGCGGCAGCGGCCGTTATAGACATACCAGCGGTCGAAGCCGTCGACGCAGAATTCGACATTGTCGCCGATGCCGGCAAATCCCATGCCGCCTTCGATGAGATACCAGATGTTGCGCGTGTAACCGTCGGAAAGCAGGACGTCAGCCTCGCAATATTGCCGCGCGATGGGCTTGCGCTCGGCTCTCGGCTCGAAAAGGGTGGCGCGGATGCGCTGGAAATCGGTAATCGCGACGTCGGGCAGGTGCGGAACGTGCCGCACCTGGTAACGGAAGCGGTCGGTGATCTTGGCCAGAAAGCGCCTGTCGGCGCAGACCCCAGAATCTTGCTGCTGGTAAATCCTCATGTCGGCGGCGGGCGCAGCTGCCGGCGTCATGAACGAACCGAGGGCCAGCGTTGCGGCCATGGCGAAACGGGCGATGCGGGTCATGCTGTCCTCGTGAATGATGGCCGGCGCGAAGCACTATGGCCGGCAGTTTGCGCAAAGCCCGCGCAAGGTCAAGCGCCGCGGTAAAGTGGCAGCGCGCCGACAGTCGATCAGCTTGCGAACATACCAAAATTTCGGCATATCTTCGCAGACGGGCGACCCGGGCGGCGGATAGGACGAGAAGTCACCTATGCGCTGATGGTGCTCGCGGCAGCCGCAATCAAACACGAGGGCGGCTAGCAGCCCGCCAGCGCGCGTTTGCCTCCGGCCGGCGTCTGAGCGGTGGTGCCTAGCGCCGTGTGATCCAGGGCGCTCGCGAGGAGCACGTCATTCGACGGCTATTCGCTGTGGCGCATGCAGAAGGACGTAAACAACGATATTTACGTCCTTGGCAGGTACCGGTTCCCGTTGCCGATCGAACTGGTGAGGCTGAGAGCGATAATCGCGAAGGCACGGGAATTGCGGCAAAGCCGAGAGCGTTCGCCGAACGCCAAATGAGACTCGCCCGCCGAAAACGACCGCGGCCCCACAGGTGAAAAGCTTCGACGAGTTCGACTTTGTGGACCGTTACTGGGCGTTGGGCGGGCGCCGGTTGGCAATCGCCGTTGGGGCCGCGATCGAAATCAGGCAATGGGACATGGACACGCCGGAAGCCGAAGATTTCTGGGTTCGAGGCTGGACAGCTCTCGATTGAGTACGACAATCTGCCCTGGCCTGGGCACTGTTATTGCGTGGGCGCTACTGACGTCCGTCGAAATACATCGATCGTGGCGGCGCGGTCGCGCCTGCGAGGCGAACAGTCCCAAGTCAGACGGTAAACAGCACGAGAAGTTGCGCCAAGCTGATCAGGACCAGGAGGCCCGGCCAACAGTGGCATCGGACGGGGTGCGGTTTTGGTCGGCAGCTCCGCGATCACCCTCAGTTGAAGGTGTGCAGCCTGAGTTTAAGGCTGCCGTCTGCCTGCTTTTCGAAGACGTGGGTTGCCACCCCGGCCCACGGCTGATCCGCACCATTGGCGTCTTTGCCCTTGGCCGACCATTTCGCCGTGCCGAACAGCAGGTTGCCGTCACCCTGTGCCTCGATCAGTTCGAGCTTGTGGCCTGTTACCCCCATGCCGAAGAGTCCGTCAAAGAATTTCTCGACCCCGTCCCGCCCCTTAATCACGTCGTGAGTGGCGGGCAAGAAGATCGCGTCATCGGTGTAGAACGCCGCAACCGCCTTTGCATCTGCTTTGTTAAACGCAGCGTCCCAGGCAGAGTAAGCGGCTTTCACCTGATCTTCGACCGGGTCAGCCTTGGCTGGGGACCACGCTAAGAGGCAAAGGGAAAGCACGGCAAAAATTGCAGTAAGCAGTCTAACCATGGTGTCCTCCCACGAATGGCGGCACAGCCCGGCCGATGCCGCGTCAAAACCATACGCCCGGGTTGCTGGGCTGTCGATCAGCCGTTTGGGTGTGGTCCAAACCATCCGCACTCTCGAAAGTTTCATGACTTCAAATTGGCTGCCGCATGTTTTGGCGCGAGACTGCCAAGACGCTCGTGCAGCAGCTGGCGTAGAGTACGGCGCCGCTCGGGACGAAATTCGCACTCTCCTGCGCGTTGTCCTTATGGAGCTTGAGACCGGAATGAGCGCGCGCGCGGATCGGTAGTATCCATAGCGTCGTTTCAACTGGGAAGGTACGAAGGGGCGGTAAGTTTGCTGAAGCAGCGGCTGACCCGCATTCCCGTTAGCGACTGTCGCGAGCGCCCTCCTGGCTGCCAGTTGCGGCTATCTGGGCCGTTCTGGCCCACCCCCTATGTTGCTCGGCATCGGTCTAGAGAATCTGCCGGTCCTCTTACGTGGTGGTGAACGTTACGGGCATGTCCATCCACATCCGTACCGCGAGCGTCCAACTCGCTGAGCGCAGCCTGGTAGAATTCCTGTTGCAGTTTCGACAATGCTCCAACTGCTTTCGCACGTGCCGTTTCCCGGCGTTTGCGACCAACCCCGCAAGTGGCGGACGTTTCGGCGTCTGCCCGGATTGAACCCTGGCCCAGTAGCCTCGGGGCGGTTTGGGAACCTGAAGACGGGCACACAGCTTGGCGATTGCGACATCCGAAACGCCAAGCTCCCTGGCCACCTCCTGTGTCGGCTTCTCCCAAACCGGCGCGAACAGTCCTCGCGAGAGAACTCTTTTGAAGGCATTTTGGCTCCATTCTGGTCAATGGCTGGCGGGTATGCTTGTTCTTGTTATCGACACCCACATCTCTTCGTGAGCGATTTTCGACATTAGTGATTGATTTTCAATCCCCGTTCGACCATCGAGCGTACCGTGGCGCGACACCAAAAATCGGTAGCCGCCCAGCGCTATCGCCCAACATCGCATGGAGTGCCGGCAATGCCCCGAACGGCCGGCCGTCCTTGTCGAGTTGCCACACAGGAAAGCGAAAGCCGCGCTTGGCGCCATCGATCCCGAGCACCTGCCCGCTCTGCCGCTTGGCGTTGACCGTCACCCTCGACATGCCGAGCAGTAGATATCCGCGCGAGGCCAGTGGCCGATACACAAAAAGCCCGAGCCGGTATTCGAAGCCACGATATTCGTGGCGCCGAAGAGGCGCATTTCGATCCGGATCGTCATAATCGCGGGTGCGGTCGGATTCTATCATCTGCGGGACAGTGGCGGTTTCCATCGCGTGGCGGCGTTCTTCCAGGCGCCTGCGTCGAACACCTTTTCGGCCACGTTCTCCATCTGCGCCGGCGCGGCTCGCACAAACCGCGTGGTCGATGGCGACAATTCCTGGTTTCGTGGTGAGAAGATCCGCATCGCCGATATCGACACGCCCGAACTCAGTCCACCGCGCTGCGTGCGTGAGGCGCAATTGGGTGAAGCGGCCAAGCGTCGGCTGAACAGTCTGCTCAATGCCGGCAGCTTCTCCCTGTCGGCCGGATGGCGCGACGAAGATCAGTATGGCCGCAAGCTTCGCACCGTCTATCGCGACCGTCAGTCCCTCGGCGGGATTCTTGTTTCTGAAGGGCTCGCACGGCGATGGGAAGAATCGCGTCGCAGTTGGTGTGATTGAACTGCTTGGCCGCTTCGACAGCGATTCAATCATCGTCATTGATCAAGTGGCGGAGGTCGATTCATCCAACTCGTGGACGTCGCCCCCACGGAGCGAGAATCGGGGTAACGGCGAATAAGTACATCGAGCTCCCCTGGTTCACAGGATCGACTATGACTGCAATTTTGCGCGCTTCATGTGCTGACGATCGAGCCGACCCTGTTCCGCGGCGCATCGCTGGTTGGCCGCGGGGCCAGATCGTCACGCGCAGTCAGCACAAGGTTCAGATTACTCCTCATAGAGTTCGCGCAGCGTTTTCAGAACCTGCCTCAGCACAGTATCCGGGACACTCCCGAGGCGCTTCAGCAGTCTGCGCTTGTCCAGCGCTCGAGCTTGCTCTAGCAGTATAAGCCCGTCCACGCCCTGGAATGCCACCGGCACACGAAATCCTGCAGGTTTGCTACCGGAAGTCATCGGCGCCGCAATGACGGTGCGCAAGTGGTCGTGGATCTCAGGCGGTGATACGATCAGGCACGGTCGCGTCTTTTGGATCTCGCTGCCGACCGTCGGATCAAGCGCGGAAAGCCACACCTCGCCACGTTTCACCATGCGAGTTTGGCATCGTCGTCATTGGCGAATTCCGGCCATGCCAGCTCGTCGTCGCCCTCAGCGGCAAGCCGGGCAGCATCCTCGGCCCAGCCCTGGCGGGGCGGGTTGATGACGCGCTCGATCACGATCCGGTCACCCTCGACCCGAAGTTCGACATGGTCGCCTGCCCGAGCGCCAATCTCGCTCAGGAGTGGCTTGGGTATGATGATCCCTGCGGAATTGCCGAATTTCTTGACCGCGCTCAACATGACGCTCTCCACTACTCTGCCAAAAACATATAGCACCCGCGGAATACCGTTACAACAATGTAATCACGAACAGAGTGCGTGGGACCGACATCGCTCGATATCTCAACCTGTTTTGCCACAAGGCTCTGGCCGTCTCTTCGGTGCCATGGATGGCGCGCACCGGCCTCCGCAACTCGCCCTTTGGGGCTACAACGTCCTGGCTGTGGATTTTCAGGAGTAGGGAGGGTCATAAACCGGCCATTTGCCGTTTCAACTTGAGCAGCGTCGGGGTTGCGGATTTGCACGGGAGCGCCCGCGATCCCCATCAAGACGCCGTTTTTCTGCAGCTTCGCGTCGTGGGCGTGAGCTGCATCTCGAACGGTCACGGGGGTGCGGTCGTACCCCTCACGATCTCCATATCCGTTCGTCATGAATTTTGGCACGGGTCATCCCCTTCAGACTATTGACGCCATACGGAGCTTACCAGCAAGCTATGTACCCTCGTCGTAAATGGAGGGCACCCAAAGATGATTCCTCTCGCAGGCCTTGATCAGGCCGGAAGAACGGCTCTCCACCTACCGATTGTGACGGCGCGGCCGGGATTTCGATTATCCAGCTACTTGCAACGTATTCCAATCAGCGTCAGGGCGAAACGACCGGCTGGTATGCGTCGTTCTGGGACTTCTGCGCGAATTACCTGAATGATCGGTTCGGCAAGGACTGGTGCATCGGTCCGGAGCAATCTCTCTCCTTCCACGCTGGCAGCCGAACGGTGCCTAGGCAACTGCTCGTGCGCAGCCCGGCCGGGGGAAACAAACCGACGAAACTTCTGCACGGCACCTCGATATTCGATATGCGGGCGAATATGCCGCCAGCGCGAGACATAGTCGAAGTTGAGGGTTTGCGTCTCTACACGCTGGCGCTGGCGCTGATCGAAGCGTCCGCCGCCTTCTTCACGCAAAAGGCGACCGAGGCGCGCACCGCGCTCGCTCTGTTTTCGGATGCATCGGAAATCTTATCGAGGCTCTTAGAGGGCGGTCACAGCACGATCGCCGGCAGATTGGCCGGTGCCTTTCGCAATATCGGTCGCGACCGCATTGCCGACGACATCGTGCGCAGCATGCAGGCAGGCGGCTACACCCGTGAAACCGATCCGTTCGATGCACGCCTCGAGCTCGCGCTGCCGCGCCGCGAAACCTCTCCCTACGCCGCACGGATACGGCTGATGTGGCAAGAAATGCGCGGTGCCATCATCGAAAATTTTCCCAGGGCGCCGGGAAGGCCAAGCCATGTCGAGGCGTACCTCAAGCGCGTCGATGACGTGTACGTTACGGATGCTTACCACTCGCTCTCGATCGAAGGCTACCGGTTGAGCCCGGAGCTGATCGAACCGGTGCGCAGTGGCACCTGGAACCCCGACAATGATGCGCAGGACAGCCAGCATCGCGATGCGCTCGCCGCGCGCGGTTACTATCAGGCGTTCGAAGCTGTCAAACAAAGCGTTGCCGCCGTCCTCAGCAACGAGAAACCCGGCACGGTCGTCGATCACCATCACGGCACCTGGTATCGCGAGCTCTTCGCCCCCAGCGTCACAGCCGGCATTGCGAAGCCGGGCGACCTCGCCGGATATCGAAGCGACCGTGTGTTTATCCGCAACTCCATGCATGTGCCGCTCTCGCCGGCCGCCGTGCGCGACGCCATGCCGGTCTTTTTCGAGATGTTGGAAGGCGAGGAGCACCCAGCGGTCCGTGTTGTGCTCGGGCACTTCGTCTTCGTCTACATTCACCCCTACATGGATGATAACGGCCGCATTGGCCGATTCTTGATGGATGTCATGCTGGCGGAGGGCGGGTATCCTTGGACGGTGATTCCGGTTGAACGCAGGGCCGACTACATGGCAGCCCTAGAACAAGCCAGCGTTCATCAAAATATTGTGCCGTTTAGCCGATTTGTTGGGGACCTGGTGGAGCAGGGACTTGCCGGACGGACAACTGCAACTTTACCAGACAAGTAGATCATGCCGACCCTCCCCTCTCGCAACTGCCACCGCCAAAGAACTGGGACGAGTTCGAGGATATCTGTGCTGATGTATTTGGGCGTGAGTGGAACGATCCTAATACAGTACGACACGGCCGTCAGGGTCAACGGCAACACGGGGTCGATATCTATGGCTCCCGTGATGATTCGCATCGTGCAGTGCAAGGGAAAGAAGATTTGGCCGCCCAAGCCACTCACCAAGCAGTCGATCACCACTGAGGTCGAGAAGCTAAGTCGTTCACGCCGCCGCTAGCAGAGTTCACAATCGCGACGACCGCGGAAAACGACCAGTCCCTGCAAGAGCACGTCCGCAAGATTACTGCGGAACACCGAAAAGCCGATCTGTTCTCGGTTCATATTGTGGGCTGGGACGAAATTCAGCGACGGCTGACCACGTATCCGGATCTGGTAGAAAAACATTATGGGTTTTTCGCTCTCGGCTCGGTCGATCGGAGGGTTGATGACCTCCAGCGTTCGGTCGATCGCATCCTCAATGTCGTCAGTGTCGGTATCGTGCCCGCCGGAATGGGCGAGGAATCCGCGACGCCGGCTCTCACTGGCCCGGCCGCTGATCGGCCAAGCTTTGCAGAGGCTTTGGAGCGGGATTTTTCCGCGCGCTATTTGCGTGCGCTCCGGCGCGGCGGCATGAAGGCTGTGGACCGCAATGCGGCCGAGACTGCCCTTCGCGTATCGGACGATCAGGAACGGCTCATTCTGGCGACAGGCCGCTATCTCGGAGAAGGCTTTGACGACCACCGGCTCGACACGCTGTTCCTCACCATGCCGATCTCGTGGAAGGGGACGCTCGCCCAGTATGTCGGGCGCCTGCATCGCGAACATCAGGGCAAGTCCGACGTTCTCGTCTATGATTGTGTCGACGGGGCCGTGCAGGTTCTGGCGCGTATGGCCGCGAAGCGGCGGACCGGATATCGGACCCTTGGCCACCGTCTGGAATAGCGCCGGTCAGGGTCTATCGACGATGTTGCAGCCTTCGTTTGACGATATTGGCTGTTTGGCTCTCCAAAGGCCAAACGACCATGGCTATGCGCCTGGGCGCAACGCGTCGAGCAGCGGCTTGAGCTTGATTTGCGCCGATGCCTCTCGATGAGGCCATCGATCCTTTCGATCCAGTCCTCGAACCGGCCCCCGCATCATAGGCGAGCGCGGCCTTTTCCAGCCACTGCGCCGCGGGTCCATAGAAACCAGCCTCCCCGGCGTCCATGGCGAGGTCGAGGTCGGCCACGGCTCCAGCGACCTCTCCTGCCCCGTGGTGGCGCTGGAAACCTGGATCCGGTACGGCTGCATCACCCCCGGCCCCCTCTTCCGGCGCATCTTCAGGGACAACAAGACCGTCGATGTTGAGCGTCTGTCAGACAAGCACGTCACGCGCCTGGTCAAGCAGACGGCGCTCGCCGCTGGCGTCCGCTCCGATCTCCCCGAAGGGGAACGCGCGCTGTTGTTCTCATGACACTCGCTGCGCGCCGGGCTTGCCTCCTCGGCCGACATTGAGGAGCGATACGTGCAAGAGCAACTCGGCCATGCCTCTGCCGAGATGACCCGCAAGTACCAGCGCCGTCGCGATCGGCTCCGCACCAACCTCACCATCTAAAGTCCCCTCCCCTGCCCGACTAATGGCGCCGGAGCTTTCGGCGGCGAGCTGAAGCCGCCGTGAGGCTGTCATCGAAAGCCGTGCAATCTCGGCAACGACAGCGCCAAAACCTCCGCGAAGACCCTCTTCGAAAGAGGCGAGAACGGATTTTTCATCCCCGGCTTCGACATAGATTACCCGTCCCGGAGGAAGGCCGGCCTGTTCGATCGCAGGCGCGAAAAGATCGGGCCGGGTGACGCACCACAGCACCTTGCCCGCCGTGCCCGCGGCAATACCGGCAGCGAAGAGTGCCGCGGCCGCGCCATCGACGGCGCCATTTCCACCACCCGCGACCTCGTGCAGACCGCCAAAAGCCAATCCCCCTCCCGGCAGAACCCTGTCAATCGCGGCCACTCCGAACGGCAAAACCGCCCGGGCGCGCGCGTTTCCGCCGTCGAGGCGCGCGATGCGTTCTCGAAGCTCGGAAATGGCAGCAGGGGGCGCCGATACACTCATCCGACCCTTGAAACGCGGAAAGCCTGTGATATGTTCGACATTTGTTCTCGTCTTGGCTAAGAGTTAACCTTGAATGGTGTCGTGCTCCTGCGGGAGGAGGCATTCGATTCTTGTGAGTCAGCACCGAAGGTTGACCCTTCTCAACTTAATGCGCGACTTTGCTTGCAAAATTCGCGATGCAGGTGGGATCATCATCGGCACCGATCGTGACCCCCCACTCTCGATTCATGTCAGCAAATCAAGGCGACGGACTTTTTGCACGGGGTCAACCTTCGGTTCTGATTGACATTACCTACACTGTGTATTGCATTTTGCGCTACGCTCATCTATCTTTCCGCACAGGAGAAAACCATGACCACTACCGCTGAACGCAAGGAACACCCGATTTCAATGCGCCTTCCCGAGGCCGACGTCGCAATGATCGATCGCGCCGCAGGCCTGCGCGGCCGATCGCGCACGGACTTCGTGCGTGAGGCTGCCGTTCGCGCGGCCGAGGATGTGCTGATGGAAAACCGGCTCATCCGCATGAGCCCGGAAGGCTTCTCGGACTTCATGGCGGCTTTGTCCGGGCCCGCAAGCCCAGTGCCCGAGATGGTGAAGTTGGCAAAGCGCCCCGCGCCGTGGGAACCAGGCTACATCGCAAAGCGCTGAGCCGTGGTCCTCTCAACTCCCGAACTTTTCACCGCAGCCCACGACGTTTCCGAGTTTACCTGCGGCACGCCAACTCTCGATCATTGGCTCAAGACCCGCGCGCTCACCAATCAGGAGAAGGGCTTCACCGCCGTCTTGGTCGTGCATGATGCCGGACGCGTCGTTGGCTATTATGGTCTCGCGCCGACCGCCGTCGTTCCGAACGTGCTCCCTCGCTCCATCCGCACCGGTCAACCGCCCGATCCGGTGCCGTGCCTGTTGCTCGGGCAACTTGCAACCGACATCGGCTGGGTAGGCCGTGGGATTGGAACAGGTCTGGTCAAACACGCTCTTGAGCGCTGCGTAACTGCGGCCCGGCTCGTTGGCGGTCGCGCACTGATGGTCAACGCCGTTGACGACGAAGCCGCTGCCTTCTGGCAACGGCGTGGCTTCGTTCCGTCCAAGGACGATCCGCTCGTCTTGTTCCGTTCGATTGCTGCGATTGCCGCCTCGACTGCCGCAGTACAAAGATAGGTTCAATTTTAGCTGTCGCTTGGCCGTTAATGGGGAGTTCCGCAAAGGCTTGGCGGCCTGCCCGAGATGTAAGGCATCGCTTGCAGCCGGTAAGACTCGTGCAGACGGCACGCCGATCTTGCGACGCCGCTTCCGTTTCGCCTCGCTCCAGCGGCGGAGGAGGAGCGCATGGTTTGCGCTAGCGTGCGCTTGCGGGACAATTGAGCAGTTGATGACAGCGCCGGCCCCATGCCATAGAGGCGGTGAAATCAACCTTGGGGAGAACATCAATGAACACATCCGAACTCGTGACAAAGCTGGCGGAGACGCACAGCGTGAGCAAGGCGCAAGCCAAGGCAATCGTTGACGACGTGCTGAAGGGCATTGTCGACACAGCTGCGAGCGGCGCGGAGGTCTCGCTGCCGGGATTCGGAAAGTTCAAGGTCAAGGAGACGCCGGAACGCGAAGGGCGCAACCCGGCAAATGGCGAGAAGATCAAGATTGCCGCGGCAAGGAAGTTGACCTTCTCTCCAGCCAAGGCCGTCAAGGACACGCTCAACGGCTAGGCAAGTGAAAGGCCGCCCCCGGCCTCGCTGTGGGATGTTAATAAACCGATGAGGGCGGGCTGGGTTTCCCGGGAGGGTGGCATTGCCGCTCCAAACCCGCTCCCCGATCGTTTCCCGCCGCCGTTTTCATGGTCCGCCCGGGGCGATCATCTCAATGCCTGTCATCGTCGTCACGGGCATGTGGCGCCTCTGCGAGTGTTACGGTCGTCGCTGGTAGCCCGTCATCTCGAGATAGCCCTTGCCGTGATGGGTGCCGTTCACCCGCACCGGACCTTTCCCGTAGGGAATGCTGAGCCCCATCCACGCATGAGTGTTGAGCGCGGAGACGGTGATATCTAGGCCGCGGTCGGACAAGGCGAGGCGCCAGCGCGTGGGAACGTCGCGCCCCTCCACCCGGCTGGTCTCGAGCGGTGTCGCCTCAAACTTGTCGTCGCCGTAGGGTGCCGGGGCACCGTCCGCCCCGATCCAGGTGGCAGAGGTGAAGCCGCCGCCCGCGGCTTCACCTCTGGCGGAAAGCCCATCAGCTTCTGCCCCGTGTCGAAGGAGAGCGAGAACCAGTCCCATCCGGCCTGGTCCTCCGCTAGCGGCTGCGACGACGATTCGCGGCCATGGCGAGCAACAGCGCCATAAGCGCCAACCCGAGGCCGGCCAGCTGCTGGCGCGTGTCGGCCCAGAACCATTGCGCCATGGCGCGGACGGACTGCCCCTCGCCGAGGCGCAGGATCGTGGCGAGACAAAACGGCAGCGCAAGTGCTGCGCCGAGCAGCAGGCAGGCGAGCAGCGCGAAACCAGCGGCCAGCCCGACTCCGGTGATGGCCAGCACCCCCGCTGCCGCGAGCAGCACGACCGCGGCTGCAGCCTGCAGCTTTCGCGTCCGTCCCGAGACCAGCGCCCAGGCGCGCCCGCCGGCGCTCACAAGGACCGGCATCCGCGCCAAGCGCCACAATGCGCCCGCGGAGGCGAGTAGTGCGCCGCCCAGCGCCATGGCTATTCCCGAAAGCCACCATTCCGGACGGATTTGCAGCGTGCCTGCGACGCCGGCGCCATAGAGTCCCCTGAGCGTCGCGGCCACGTCCGGCAGCAGGAGCGCTGCGATGAGATAGCCGAGCGCGGTGCCGAGCGCGCCCGCAAGCGTCGCCAGCACGACAAGCTCCAGCACCATCAGCACGATCAGGTGGCGGAGCGGCACGCCCAGCGCGCAGGGTGCGGACCATCCCGCGCCGCTGCTCGAAAGCAAGACCGATCGCACCGTGGACGATGAAGATGCCGACCGCGAAGCTGAGGAAGCCGAAGGCCGTGAGGTTGAGATGGAAGCTATCGGTGAGCCGGCCGACATCGGTCGCGCCATCCGCGCGCTGGAGCAGGAGGTCCGGCGCGATCTCGGCCAGCGGCCGTTGTCGCAGGGGCTGCTCCGGCAGGACGATCAGACGACTGATGAGCCCGGCCCTGCCGAGCAGTGTCTGGGCGACGCCGATGTCGGCGAGTACGGTACTTGGTGCAACCGCCTGGTCGACCAGAATCGGGTTGGGCAGGTTCGCCGCAAGAAGTGTCGCCATCTCCGGGCCGGCGACCAGCGTGTGCGCGCGCAGGAAGCCGTTGAGGTCGGTGCGCGCCAACGCCGCGCTCGCAGCCGAGCCCGGCGGCGCGGTCAGCGGATCGACGCCGACCAGCCTCAGGGCGGTGCTGCCGACGCGCAGCCTTCCCTCCACGACGGGGCTGACCAGCCAGCCGGCGCGGCGCAGCGCGACGAAAAGCTCCTGGGGAATGGAACCACCATCGCGAGGCAGAAGCTGGTCGAACTGGCCGTCGGCCAGCGTGGCGGCAGCCGCATCGTAGCTGGCGCGCGCCTCGGCGTTGATCGCCTGCACACCCGACCAGAGGGCTGTCGCCAGCGCGAGGCCGAGCACCAGCGTCAGCAATTGGAGCCGGTTGCGTCGCCAATGCGAGGCCAGTGCCGAGAGGACCGCGCCCGTCATGCAAGGCGGCCCTGACTGAGATGCGCCCGGCTCCCGAGACGTGCTGCAAGGCGCGGGGAGTGCGTGACCATCAGGAGCGCCGCGCCGGTCTCCGCCACAAGCGCGAGGAATTGCTCCATCACCTCGTCCGCGGTCGCCTCGTCGAGGTTGCCGGTCGGTTCGTCCGCGAGGATCAGCTTTGGCCGCGCCGCAAGCGCGCGGGCGATCGCAACGCGCTGCTGCTGGCCGCCGGATAGCTGCTCCGGATATTTCTGCAGCTGCGACTCCAGACCGAGCGCACTGGCCAACCGTGAAAGCTCCTGCGGTTCCGGCTTGCCGTTGAGACGCGCCTGGAAGGCGATGTTGGCGGCAACGTCCAGAGAGGGATGAGGTTGAACTGCTGAAAGACGATGCCCACCGCGCTTCGCCTGAGTCTCGCGCGGCCGTTATCGTCGAGCTTAGTGGCCTCTTGCCCGTCGAGCAGTACGCGCCCGCCGTCGGCAGCGTCCAGCCCTGCCACGAGGTGTAGCAGCGTGCTCTTGCCCGAGCCGGCTTCGCCGGTCAGCGCCAGCGTCTTGCCGGCGTCCAGCGAGAACGTCACGCCGCGCAGGACGGGTACCGGGCCTTCCGGGCCAGGATAGGACTTCAGTAAGTCTCGATCAAAAGCAGCATGCAGCATAGCTATCTTCTGTAACGAAAAGGGAAGCCGGCGATTTGAACCCTGCCCAAGAGTACTGATAGGCGTCCGTTGATGTCATCGATGATGAAGGTGGCGACGCATCGCGCTTCAACGAGCGCTTCTGTGCTCTTTCAAGAGGCTGTCGGTGGAGCCAAACGCACGAGCTGGCTTTTCGACGCAACAGGACCGATCGCTCGGATATTCGGCAATTCGGGCCACACCATGCATGTTACCCGACTGCGGGCCCAGCAGGGTATAGCTATCATGAAGGGCGACTTCCTCTCGGCACGAAAGCGAACGGCAAATGCAAAGCCGCCTGCGCGCACCAAGACGATCAGCAATTATGCGCGGAGCATCAGCGAGAATTCATGCACCTTCAACCGAGCGGCTGCTTAGCTCCATCAGGACCGCCGCACTGGCGCGGACATCAGGCAGTCCGGAGAACCAGCTCATATCCCTCTGGTCAACCGTGGAGGTCCTTCTGAGCGAATTCAAGGACGAAGCGAGAATCGTTCATTACGCATCCCTGATCGCACCGTGTATTGTGTCCCGCCATGGTCGCCGACAGGTTAATGCGGTCTATGAAGAACTCCTCATCGGACACCGAACGAAACTCAACCGGCTGCTGCGGGCAATGCTCCAGACTACAGGGGAATGCAGGGCTACCGGGCGTTCTCACAGCTCATGTTCCTTCCCGAGCATGCCGACCGCCGGACGATCCTGACCGGCATCCTAAAAGACAACCCTCTAGCACTTCACAGGGTTTGGAAGCTCCAGAGTGACTATAAAGATGTAAAGTCGGCAAACCGGACAATTTGCGACCATGCGGACTGCGTCCGTTGGCAGATCCATCGGGTTTACAGGGCGCGTAACCAGCTTGTGCACGCCGGGCGGACGCCGAGCTACCTAGAGTCGATAATACTCAACTTGGCCGAATACTATCGGTCTTCGATCGCTACGATCGTGAATCGAGCCCAACAGGAGGACGGAAAGTCGGACATCGATCAAATCGTTGGCGAGATCGGCATCAAGTACTCAAGTACGGCATTTTCCGAGACGCGTATGCCGCCGAGCAACGACTCCCCCTGACCTCTGACCAAGTGGCGATGCTTATGGACTGGCTTTAGTTCGCATCAGAACGGCCGCTTCTCAACAACAGCATCTCGTAAGCTGCCAGTCCGTTCTCGGCCCCAATCGCTGACTAAGGATCAGCGCCATCGTGGATCTTTACAATTGTTGCTGACAGAGAAGGCGGGCGGCACCAATTCCTTCCCCCATATTCGCTTACCAGCGCGCTTAGGGTGGCGTTGGAAATGGACGTTGGGTTCGGCGAAATAAGTGTCGATCGCAATTCTTGTTTCGTCGAGCGAACCGTAGTCGCTGTTGTGAATGACAGCTCGCGCCATACCACTGAACACCGATTCGATCACGTTCAAGAACTGGGCGCCTGCCGGCAGAGGAGCGGTTTCGACGCGCGGGAGCCGGGCGGCTTCCGCAGAGGCGTTGTGCTCGTCAATCCGCTGAAAGAGCTTCTTAGAGACGTGCCAGGAGGCAACGTCCCACGAGAGGAAGAGCGTCCGACTATCGGCATACCGCTCCAGCAGCAGATCCAGCATTCGGATCATCTCCGTTGTGTTCTTCCGCAGGCTATAGAAGTGAGTGACTTGGTTGCTTTGCAGCTCCAATGCGGCCGTCATGATCATGCAGCCTTTCGATTTCTGCCACTGGGGCACAACCCGGTGCCGGCCAGGTGGGTCAAGCATGCGACCGGGTTTCATCTTGACAGAAAATGGGCCGAACTCATCGATTGGAGAAAAAGGCCTCGTTGGATGCGAGCCTACGCAGTATCGATTGAACCACGTCCAGTTTTTCACGGTAGGCAGGATCCTTCGACGTCAGGACAGTTCTCTAGTTTTTCCATTTCCATCCCGCGTTGCGGATGATCTGGCTCACAATCTGTGCGCATGCCGCGAATCCTTGGTCGGCGAGCACCTTCCTCAGATCACGCATGATCCAGGACGTGCGGTTAATCCCATGATCCATCGGCGGCTCATGCAAAAGGCGGAAAACCGCATCCTTGAGGTCCTCTTGCTCAGCCTTCCGCTCGCCTCGCGTCTCCGGCGCGAGGAGTTGCTCCACGCCTCCCTGGTGATAGGCCCGGAGATACCGACGGGAGGTCCTCCGATCCAATCCGAGGCAAACGGCGATCTGATTGTTAGGGAAGCCTTGCTCATGTGCGAGCGCCGTGATGGCGCGGTCACGCTGTCGCTTCTGCGGCATATGCACGTTGCCCAGAAGTCGCGCGATCGCCTCCGGGTCGCCCGGGATCGGCTGTAGCAGGTGGCCGCCTCTCAAGCGCTCGATCCACTCTGCTACCTCCCGCTTTCGTTCAGCTTGACGATCTTGATGAAGCCGCAGCAAATCTTCGAAGATTCTTGTGGAACGAGGGCGCACAACCGATAGGTTCTCGCGGTCCGCACTATTGTCAGGCTTCTATAGCGTTCCGGCCACCCGCCGCGTGCACATCCAGATCAACCTGCGGAACTTGGACGCTGCGGCAGTAACGGCGTACAGCAGAATAGCCGCCGGCATACCCATGATGGTCCCGAAGGGTCCGAAAAATGGAGGCAACGCTTCTGCGATCGCGCTGTAGCCGAGATTCATCTTCGACTAGCATGGTATCAATCAGGCTCCGGTACGCGCTGATCGACGTCGGCAGCTCGGTGCGGACGAATTGGCCCGGTGCTTCCTGGCGCACCATTTTCCTGACAGTCTTGCGGCTCAGGCCTTTGGATCGGGGAACCTCCCTGATCGATTGACCTTTCGCGAGGACACGACGGCGGATGTCAGCCCATCGGATAGGATCCGTGTACATTGGATCGCCTCGTTTCGTGATTTGCAGGCTCTCGATATAACGCCTATGCGCCATCCAGGTAGTACGCCTTCTGCGCCGGGTAGTAGTCTTCGAACGACGGCAGCGCCTTGCCCTCGCGCGCGGCGACCAGCATGTCGAGGTAGTACTCCCAGCCCGGCCCTACGTCGCCAGCGAGTTTCCGGTCGCTCAGGTGCTGCACGAAGCGCAGCTCGGTCGTGTCGTCCGTCTGCGTCAACGTCAGCTCGATGCGCCACTCGCCGTAGTCATCCTTCATCGTGACGACAAGGCGGCGCGGCGCCTCGCATTCTTGGATCGTCACATTCGTCCACGGCTGGCCCTTCTCATGGACCAGTTGCAGCCGCACGATCTTGCCCGGGCCGGCGTCGCCGTCCCAACTGCCGAACCAGAGCGCGGTGTTCTCGGACTTCGTCACGCTCGTCCAGACGTCATCGATGGGTGCGCGGAACGTGCGCGTGAGGATCAGGTCGTTGCCACGAACGCGGCCAGTGGGCTTTGGGCTCATGCTGTCTCCTTCTTGTTGTTGTTCGCTGGTTCGCGACCCGCGCGAACTTCTGCAGTGACTTCAATCGTCCAGCGCAATCTCGCGTCGACCGCTGGAAGGTTCATTGGGGGCTACCCGAGAGTGGAGAGCTGACGATCAATGCCGAAATCGCACGTGTCCATAGCACGTTGTTCCATTTCCCGATGTCGGCAAAGGGCGCGAAAGCCAATATCTCTGTGGCGCTTCGGAACTGCATTTACGCAAATCAGGAACGATATCTTTCGCCCTGCCCCTACCTGCCACAAAGCAGCGGATTGGGCGGCTAGGTCGCAGCTAGTGGTGAAATTCTGACGCTTGGTACCGGGCCGAAATACCGGTTTCGGACCCGAAGCGAACTCTTGCTTCAGCGCGCTCTCCCACTCACGCGAGTTCCCTGCAGGCGCTATCTTGTGCCGGCAACGCCGATCAAATGGCCTTCCGGGTCCTCGAACTTGCCGACCACGAGCTCTCCGCTCGGCGAACTGACCGGCCCCAGACGTCGTGTTCCGCCAAGGCTCTCTGCTTTGCGAAGCGCGGTTTCGACATCATCGACGCTAACATAGAATGTTACATGGCTGTCGTAGCCATCGCCCCCGGCAACGCCGCCGGCGATACCGTCGCCGTTCTGATCGCTATGGACGAAGCCGTAGTCCGTGGGATTGGAAATTGCTTCCGATACCGGACTGCTGGTATCGAAAGTCCATCCGAACAGCTCGGTATAGTAGCGCCGGAGCTTTTCCGGCTCCTTGCCTATGATCTCGAAGTGAACAACTGGCTGTCCCATATCCGATCCTTTCCTTTGCGGGTCTTCAGTTCGGGAAACCGTATGATCTGTCGGCGAACAGAAGCTTGAGATAGCGGCGCAGGTGATCGAGGCTTTCGGCCGCGGCCTTCGCGTCGCCTCTGGCCTTGGCAAGAATGAATCCCCCCTGGACGACTGCCTCCATATGCAATGCTAGGCTCTCCGGCGTCCACTCGGCCGGTACGCCGTATTTGTCCATCGCTGCGCGAATATCTGCCTCGATCGATCCTACGCCCGCTTCGAGGCTTTCAGCGCAGGCCGCTCCGAGAGCCTCATGGGTGCGATACGCCTCCTGAATGATCGTTCCGGCGAAACAGGTGAAATCGGGCAAATCTCCCGCCAGTAGCGCCTTGCGAAAATCGACATAGGCGATGAGCCGGGCGAGGGGGTCGGCTTCCTCGCGGAAAGGCGCTTTGGCGAAGATGCCGGCCGCCCGCGCGTTCCAATGCGCCACGGCTGCAAGCGCGAGGTCTTCCTTACTCTTGAAGTGGTGAAAGAAACTGCCCTTGGTCAGCCCCGCCTCGGCACAGACGTCTTCAATACGCGTTGCCGCATAGCCCTTGGTCCGGACCACCTTAATCGTCGCATCGAGGAATCTCGTTCTGGAGTCGTGCTGTCGCAGCATGTTCCGTACCCACTAGTCGGTATATAGTATACCGACTAGTGGGTACGGATCAAGCGCCCATATGGTCTTCTTGTCAGGCACTCGATCTGTTTGCCAAACGCACAGGATCGCCGAGGCCATGTCCGGCGCGCCTCAACCATTCAAGGGAACGGATTCCCCCACCCAAATCGGGTGTCTGTGTCGGGTACCAAGCGTCAGATCCTCACCACTAGGAACGGTCAAGCTGATGGTACTTCAAAGATCAGCGGCGCCTCTTGAAAGGCGATTTGCCCTCACCTAACTCGTTTCTGCCGGATGCCGCTATCGGGGCCTGGCACGGGAACGACGGTCCGATCACTTGGTGGACCGAGTTCGGTTCATGTCGCTTCGCAAGGAGGATGTGTTCCGGCGTTTTGCCCGAACCCTCCTTCTCGTGCTTGCGAATTCGCGCGATCGACCGCCTCGGTTTCTGCCTTGATCGCCACCCCAATTGCCTCCGATTGATTCTGCATCCGGTCAGCACGCGTATTTTGCGCGTGGCGAGATCGTGTCTGGTCGTGAATCGAAGGAGGATGCACATGCTGTTATCGGATTTCGGCCGCATCGGGTTCGACCCGTTTCTGGAAATGCGGCGCATGCAACAGGAAATGAACCAGCGCCTGACCGGGCTGACGGCCGGTGCTGCTCAGGAGTTTCCCCCCGTCAATCTTTGGGTTGGCGAGGACAGCGTGGCGGTTACCGCCGAACTGCCGGGCATCGCGCCCGACGAAGTCGATCTCACGGTGCGCGAGAACACGCTGACATTGAAGTGCGAACGCGAACCGCGGACGGAGGATGAGAAATCCGTCTGGCATCGACGCGAGCGCGCCTACGGAAGCTTCTCGCGCACGGTGCAACTGCCGTTCCGCGTCGATCCAGAACAGGTCGAAGCGCGCTTCGCCAATGGACTGCTTGAGGTCGAACTACGCCGGCCGGAGGCAGATCGGCCGAAGAAAATACAGATAAAGGGATGAGAGGAGGCAAAAATGGCTCAGGAACTGAAGGCGACCGAGCGTCAGTCGCCCACCACGCTTGACGGTGCCGAGCGGACCCGCTCACGCCCGGTGTTCGTGCCGCGCACCGATATTTTCGAGACCCAGGACAACGTCGTCCTTCTCGTCGATATGCCGGGCGTCGCTCCGGATGGGGTGGACATCACGCTCGAGAAGCGAACGCTGGCGATCCGTGGCTACGCGGCTGATCAACAGCACCAGAACTATCGCCAAGTCTACGCCGAATATAGCGCGGGCGACTATGAGCGTGTTTTCGCGCTGTCCGAAGACATCGATCGCGATGGAATCGAGGCGTCGCAGAAGAACGGCGTACTGCGTCTGGTGTTGCCGAAGGCCGCACCGGCCAAGGCCCGCAAGATCCAACTCAAGATGGCTTAGCCAACGGATCATAAGGAGGTTGACGATGCAGATCAGAGATCTGACTCCGTGGGGCAAAGATAAAGGCAGCGAGACCGCGAAGCGGGACGAGGACAACGCCGTCTCTTCCCTGCAGCGCGGCGTGAATCAGGTATTCGAGGATTTCTGGAGGCGGTTCGATCAACCGTTCGGCGCATTCGGACGCCGGGATGCCGGCGGACCAACCGACATTGTCGAAACAGATAGTACCCTTGAGATATCGATCGAGCTTCCAGGAATCGACCAGAAGGATGTTGATGTTTCGCTGACGGACAATGCTCTTACCATCAAGGGCGAGAAGAAGAGTGAGCGGGAGGAGAGCAAGAAAGGTTATCACCTGTCGGAGCGGTCTTACGGCTCGTTCTATCGCTCGATTCCGCTGCCGTCAGGTGTCGACACCAACAAGGCCAACGCCGAATTCAAGAATGGCGTCCTGACCGTGACGCTCCCGAAGAGCCAAGAAGCCCTGTCGCGCGTCAAGAAGATTGACGTGAAAGCCAACTGAATTCATCGATATTGAGATGCGGCGGACCACTGTCCGCCGCATCTTGGATTTTTGCTTCGATTTGCGCTGTGTGTGAACCGCGAGTGCTGCTCGGGCCCTTGGCATTTAATTTGAGAATCCGCGCCGGCAACTAATGACATCGAATTTTCCGAAGACGGGGCATGAAATTCAACGGATTCATGACCTTCCGGCTGATGCAATTGCAGTTAAATTGAGAATCTGAGCTACCCATTCTCGCAATTAACTGCCAGACCTAACCGAAACGACCACATTCTCACGACTAACTGCCAAGCGACACTCGCGCTTTGCCCTGCAAAAGCTTCGCCGGATGAACATCGGCCGCAACGCCACTGCATGGGTTCACATGCCGTTAGAGCGATAATCGTCCGTGTCTTAGGCCGAAGCCACGGACGCCCCACCGTCGCGACCTAGAAGCCGATCGTACTGCGCTTTGGGCTCGCTGTAGGTTTCGCCCGCCAGTTCGATCAATCCGTCGCGATCCCGGATTACAATTTCGCCTCGGTTTGCCCGGATCAATAGCTTGCCCTCCAGAACTTGGATACCCACTGTGACGCCGGGCCGGCGAACACCCAGCATGACCGCCAAAAAATCGTGCGTGAGCGGCAGAGAGTCGCCGGCTACCCGGTCATGACACATCAGGAACCAGCGGGCTAAGCGCTCCTCAATTGTAAGGCGCGCATTCGCAATGGCTGTATAGGCCGTCTGGACGCCAAGAGCTTCCACATACCGCAGCAAAAATTCGCGCAGCGTGGGGCTTTGTTTCAATGCGTTCCGGAAGGCTTCTGCCGGGATTCGTATGGCTTCTCCCGGCAATTGCACGACGCAGTCATGAATGGACGTGTCATCGCCCAACACCATCGACGTTCCGGCCATGCCTTCGAACCCGAGCAAACCTGCTTCGGCATTACCGCGCCCTGCCATCTTTACGACGATCGACGCTACGCCTTGTTCCAAGAAGTGGACGAAGCGAACGAGCGAACCTCGGCGTTCGAGGCAGTCCTTCAGCTTCAGACCCACACGTTCCATGTGTGGTTCAAGCAACGCTAGGTCGCGCCCGCTCATGTTGCACAGAAGCAGATTGTTGTAGGGATCATTTTTTGGAACAGGCATTCGGCTCTCCCCGTGTTTGGGGCAAGAGCTCACCTGCCACTCTTGGCGCCCGCGCCCTTGACGACGTGCAAGCGATTTCGAATTGTATGCTACCGGACAAAGTTTAGCAAACGGCCCAACGTCACCCGTAGTCGACGAGGTGCAATGTCATTTCGTCTTTTGCCGATCTGCGGTGACCTTCACCTTGAACGCGAGAACGGCCTCTACCAGCGGCGGGCTTTGTTCTTCCCTGACCTCCACAACCAAATCGCGACGCAACGACCCGGGAAGAACATCCTTCGCCATCTCGGCAACAACCGTCTCTGCCTCGGCGACAGCGTCATCGAGGCTTTCCAGTTCCATGCCCTGATCATCCGGGAAAAGGCGGCCATTGTCCCGAACGTCGAAATAATAGCGGGTCATGCGGCCTGAACCGCCGCCAACTTCATGTGTTCCGTCTTTTTTCATACCCACACACTTGCGGCTTAGGCAGCAAAGAGATCAGCGGCAATGCCAGCCGCGGGAATAGCCATATGAGACCGCTATTCGGGTCAGCTCCAATTCGCGCTCCACAACGCCGTTTGCCACAAGCGGCCCTTGACCGCTCCCCGCGCGTTACCGCCGCATAATGCGATTGCCACGTCCGCGGCCACTTCCATATCGGCCACGGCTTCGCCGTCCGGTGCGGGATGCGGAGCGGTCATAGAAGAACCCGTTGATGCGGGCGGTGCGGAAAGCGGGAAGTTTGACGGCAGGCGAGCGGCAGGCAATTCGCCTGTATCAACAGTACGGACAAGGGACCTTGATCTTATCACACGGGAAGGCTCGCAGGTTGGACAGTGAGGAATAGCCCGTGCCAAAATCGTCCGTCGCGATCTCGGGCGCCGAGGCCCATAAGCTTTGCGCAGACGCGCGAGCGCAGGCCCAAATCTTTGATAAGAGCTTCGGTAATTTCCAGTTCGAATGGATCGAGACCGGTTTCTTTCAATACCTCCTTGACCGACTCCGGCAGGTTCGCGCCACGGAGTTGAGCAGCCGAGACGTTGACGCTGATCGTCAGCGCTCGTTGCCATGGCCGCGAGCGAAATAGGGGCAAATTGGGGGAGTTCATTGACGTGCAGGAAGCGGCCCCCGGCAATGACCTGCCGGGGGCCAACCCCTTCCGCCCAAAGCGGTTATGCGGCGTGTTCCAATGCGCGTT
The DNA here is from genome assembly GCF_040438645.1 of Mesorhizobium sp. WSM2240. NCBI lineage: Bacteria > Pseudomonadati > Pseudomonadota > Alphaproteobacteria > Hyphomicrobiales > Phyllobacteriaceae > Mesorhizobium > Mesorhizobium sp. WSM2240. The sequence goes on along the minus strand of NZ_CP159256.1, from coordinate 98,279 downwards.
CGTTCACACCGCCCTCGCCAAGGGCGGAGAGTGCTTCGTCTGTTTTCGTCTCTTCCTCGAGCGTGGCTTTCAGGAGTTCCACCGCTTCGGGTTTTCCAAGCTGTTCCGCCCACGCGATGAGGGTGCCGTAGCGGGCGATCTCGTAATGCTCGACCGCCTGGGCCGCTGCCACTAGGCCCGCGTCCAGGGCCGGGGCACCCTTATACTCTTCGAGGATATCCGAGCCTTCTTCGAGGATGCCGTCAATGGCCGGGCAGGTCTTGCCCCGAGCGGACTTGCCGAAGATTTCGAACACCTGGTCGAGACGTTCGACCTGTCCTTCGGTTTCGGCGCGATGTTTCTCGAATGCCGCCGTCACCTCTTCGGACTCTGCTCCCTTCGCCATTTTCGGCAGGGCCCTCAATATCTTCTTCTCGGCGTAATACAGGTCCTTCAAGCCGTCGAGGAATAGGTCTTGAAGACCCTTCTGATCCGTTTTTGAGGCCTTCTTCGTGGTTGCCATTGTGGTCGTCTCCGGATTGGAAAAAGCCTCGCTATGTCGGAGGCCACTGATAACCCGCCGCTCCAATACTTGTTCCCATCATTTCGGAGTATCGAGCGGTCGACCGTCCATCAACTTCGCGATGCCCTTCTCCAGCGGCCCGACTTCCTCCTCAACCTCTTCAAGCTTAAGCTGCGCCGACCTAGCGTCTTTGCGAAACGCCTTGGCCAAGTCAGGCGCCGACCTCTGCGGCGCGCCGAGGACGCGCGGTTTGTAGATATGCTCTTTCGCCCATTTGCGAATGAAGGCCAGCCCTTTGAAGCTCATGCCGTACTCCCTTTCGGCACCGCAACCGTCAGCTCGTCGGTGATCGCTTGCTCTAGATCGACCACCGCCTCTTCAAGTTCCTCGAGCGGAACGCCGGCTTTCTTGGCATCGGTCGCACATTTTTTTGCGAGAATCCGTGCCGACTTTTCCGGCGCCTTGAGGTGCCGGTCGGTAACTTTGGCATCGAGCCATTTGTCCATGAAGTCTTCGGCGCGTTTGCTCATTTTGAGCCTCCAAGCGAGCTCCTTGGCGGTCAATCGACAGAACGCGATGCTATGCAAAAGGATGCTGGGAAATGATCAGGATACGAACGGCTGGGCCCGACGGTGGCCGATACTACGAACGTCGCCGATGCTGTCGCCATGCTCGACGAGCAGGGGACAGCCATTCGAGGCCTGGTAACGGACGTGACTCTTGGTTCGCCCGAATTGACGGGATGGGATATCGCCAGGCGTGCGCGAGAGCAGGATCCTAAAATGCCAATAATCTACACGACCGCTGAGAGCGCTGATCGGTGGGCTGCAATGGGCGTTCCCGACAGCATTCTGATCCAAAAGCCTTACGCGACGGCGCAGATTACGACGGCGATTTCGCAGCTTTTGAATACAGCGACGCCCTAGAGCATTTCAGGTTTTGACGGAAGCGTACCCTGCATTTGCGAAGTAGTTGGTGCATTCGGCGGGTTCGATGGTTGTGACGAGGTGGCCAATGTGTCGCCAGGTGTCCTCGATGGTTCGCTTCTGCGCGGCGCGCATCCAGTGCTTGATCTTGGCGAAGGCCTGCTCGATCGGATTAAGGTCGGGCGAGTAGGGCGGCAGGTACCAGAGCCTGGCGCCGGCGGCGCGGATCATCTGCCGGACAGCGGCCGACTTGTGGGAGCCGAGATTGTCCATGACGACGATGTCGCCGGGCTCAAGCACCGGCACGAGCTGCTGCTCGACATAGGCGCGGAAGCACTGGCCGTTGATCGGCCCGTCGAAGACGCAAGGCGCCGTCAGTCGGTCGCAGCGCAGCGCGCCGAGGAAGGTCAGCGTGCGCCAGTGGCCATGCGGTGCGAAGCCGCGCAGGCGCTTGCCCTTCGTGCCCCAGCCGCGCAGCGGCGCCATGTTGGTCTTGATCCAGGTCTCGTCGATGAAGACCAGTCGCTTCGGGTCGAGGCCGGCCTGAAAGGATCGCCAGCGTTGCCGGCGGCGGGCAATGTCGGCGCAGGCCTGCTCAAGGGCGAACAGCGTTTTTTTTGAACCGCAGCCCCTCACGGCGCAGGAACTGCCACACCGTGTCGTGCGACACCTTAACCCCCCGCGCCGCCAACTCTTCCTTCAGCCGGTGCAGCGACAGATGCGGCGTCTGATTGATCCGCTCCACGATGAACGCTCGGTGCGGCTCCAGAACACGCTTGCGGTGGCCGCCCATCTTGCCGGGCGCGACAGATCCACTCGAACGATAGCGCTGAGACCACTTCACCGCCGAGGACACGGCAATGCCGAAACGAGCCGCGACAGACCGGCAGCTCTCCCCTGCCTCGATCGCACCCACAACACGCTCACGAAGATCATTCGAAAGAGGTCGTGTCATCAGATGCTGGCCTCCTCTCCAGCCAGCACCTTGAATCACAAAATCGGCCAAACTGGAATCCCCGTCGATTCCGTCAAACGCTGAACCGCTCTAGGGGGTGCAGATTACGACGGCGATTTCGCAGCTTTTGAATACAGCGACGCCCTAGGGGGTAATGATCGGAGCGAACCACTATGTGGCGCATGTAGAGCGGGTCGCGTTGCGCTGAACAGGTGCTCCCGGCATACGGCTCATCATAGATCTTTCTTTCCGAAGAAGGACGCGTGCCTGCCACTCAATCCCGAGCGGAACTCGGCCGAATTCCGCATAGCCCTGCCGAATGTAGAACTCAGGCGCCTGGAAACTGCTCGTCTCCACGACTGCTTGCTTGCAGCCACGTCTCCTTGCTTCTTGCTCAACAGCTATGAGCAGCTGAGTGCTATAGGATTGGCCGCGCAAACGCGCGGGCAGGAAAAACATGTCGAGGAAGAGAAGCCCGAGCTCGGTCCGTCCCCAAAGGCCGCCCAATGCTGCGCCTGAGGCATCGCATAACTTGGCTCCGATGCGAGCACGATCATCCGTTCCAATTACTGCCACGTCGTAGTGATAGAGCGCCGCAGCAGCTTCAGCCTTCGCGGTTTCATCTATCGACAGAATGATCCTGAACTCTTGCGTCGTGGCCATTTTCGGATTTTCCCCGGAACACTGGCGAAAACAGTATGAACTTTCGACTTCGGCTGACGTTCCTGATGCGTGGTTCAAAAAGTCTTTGTGTTTGGCACCTTAAAAAGAGGCTTCCCGCTTCACGACCAAGGAATGTCCGACGCAGCATTTCTCGGTGCCTACATATAGGCGAACTTCACGGTCCTAAGCTTGCTAGTGTTTTGTTTGCATCTAAGCTGCTTGTGCTTTGCTCAACGTAGCCTTCATGTCCCGAGCGGGCGGTAAGCCGAACATGCGACCATATTCCCGGGTGAACTGGGAGACGCTCTCGTACCCGACCGCAAACGCCGCGCTGCTCGAGCTCGCCCTCTGCGACAGCATCAGTCGCCTAGCCTCGATCAGGCGCAACTGTTTCTGGAACTGCAAGGGCGAGAGAGATGTCACAGCGCGGAAGTGCTGGTGGAATGACGACTGGCTCATCCCCGCAACAGACGCAAGATGTTCCACCCGCAGCGGCTGCTCGAACTCGGTTCGAAGCACCGCGACGGCTCGAGCCACCCGCTGCAGCTGGCTGTCTGGCAGGCCGAGCCGCCGGATCGCCGGTCCGTGGCGTCCGACAAGAAGCCAGTAATGCATCTCGCGCATCAGTTGCGGACGCAGCACCGGCACGGCTGACGGACGCTCGATCAGACGCATCAGCCGCAGGGCTGCGTCAGCAACCTCGGCATCGGTCGGCGCAACGCGCACCGGCGCGTTGTCGCCGACTAGCACGGCCTTCATCTCCACCGCGAGATCGGCGATCACTGCTGGATCCAGATCCAGGGCAAGCGCGAAATAGGGCGCGGCGACGCTGGCCCGCGTAATCTGGCTCACTGTTGGCACGTCGGCCGTGATCAGCAGCGAATCGCCGGCGCTGAACGTAAAGGCCTGGCTTCCCATCGCGACGTGCTTGGTTCCCTGCAGCACGAGACAGACAAGCGGCCGCGAGATTGCGTAGTCCAGACCGGTGGGCGCGGTCGCGCGAATGGTCGTCGGGCCAGGAATCGGAGTCCGGGCGACGCCGGCCGGACCATCATTGGCTTCGGCATAGCGGCGAACGGCAGTCAGGAGCGCATCGGTCATGGTGCAATTCTAATTGCTCCCCCACGATGGGTAAACCCGCGTTGTAGGAATGGGCAAAGAATCGGACCGTTCGGGCAAGAGCTGCCCGACGCCTTCTGCGAGATCGTCAACCGCGTTCTTCTTCTGCGAGCCGATGATCGATCATATTGGTCCTGGACTGCTGGGCAAGCTCACTTCGGAGGAACAGGCAAAGATCATCGTGGTTCCGGCAACAACGGCCAGTTCTTGCTCGATATTGGAGCCGTCACAGCAAGAGGAGTTGAACCAATGACCAAGATTGCCCTTGTCACCGGTGCCAGCCGCGGGCTCGGCCGGAATACCGCACTCAGCATCGCGCGCGAAGGCAGCGACGTGATCATTACCTATCAGAGCCGTGAGGAAGATGCACAGGCCGTCGTTGCCGAGATCAAGGCAGTCGGTCGCGAGGCGATGGCTTTCCGACTCGATGTCGGCGACGTATCCGAGTTTGCTGCATTCGCAGAGCGCCTGCGGCAGGCGCTGCGCCAGAATTGGCAGCGCTACACTTTCGATTGCCTCGTCAACAATGCCGGTCATGGCGATATGGCTTCCATCGCGGAGACGACTGAAGCACAGTTCGACAAGCTGGTGGACGTCCACTTCAAGGGCGTGTTCTTCCTGACCCAGGCTCTGCTGCCTCTGATCGCGGACGGCGGCCGGATCGTAAACATGTCCTCCGGCCTGACCCGCATCTCCTTCCCGGGCTTCTCGGTCTATTCTGCCGTGAAGGGTGCGGTCGAGGTGCTCAGCGTTTACATGGCGAAGGAACTTGGCAGCCGCGGCATTGCCGTCAACACAGTGGCGCCGGGCGCGATCGAGACCGACTTCCTTGGCGGCGCGGTCCGCGACACTCCGGACCTCAACAAGACCTTCGCGGACATGACCGCGCTGGGCCGCGTCGGTGTGCCGGACGACATCGGGCCGATGATCGCGGGCCTGCTGACTGAGAACAACCGCTGGATCAACGCTCAGCGGATCGAAGTGTCCGGCGGTCAGGTGATCTGATAGGGTGTGATGATCGCACCGATCATGCCCGCGAACCGGGTGAGTTGCATTGCCCGCCCTCATCGTCCCGATCAGGGCCGTAAGATGATCGGCCGCACTTGTGTCGGCCGACCATCGCTGCACAATCGCCTTATCTTTCAGGCCGCGGGTGACCTATGATGTGATCTTCAGCGGCGATGACATGCCTGATAACTCCCCGGATCTTTGCCGTCTGCGCTATGCGTTTCTTGCTTGCGGTTGAGGCATGGGAGTTTCCGCACGGCAGCCGACGCACTCGAGACATTGTGGCGCCAACTGCAAGTCATTTGGCGCATTTTGCTGTTCCCCCTTCAATGCGGCCAGATAAAATGAATCGAGACCACCGCTTCCCGTGAGAGCGGGGTGCGGGCGGCAGATCAAATGTGGGCAATCGTCAGCCTCGTCAGATCTTATGGGGTCGAGAGTGATCGCAGCGCTCGATGAATGCGCTGAAAGGAAAGGCGGTGGCCGTGAGCGGAATTCCGGCGGATCGGTGCAAGATGCCCCAGGCGTTCTGGCGGGCCTTTTCGGAGGCCGGGCTAAAGCCGTCCGCCATTCTGCGTCAGGCCCGGCTGCCGGCGATCCTCCACCTGAACCCTCGAGCGCTTTTGTCTACGGCTCAGATTTTTGCAATCTACAAGGCAGTCGAGGTTCTCACCGATGATCCCGGCTTCGCCATCAAGTTCGTCAAGGCGTTCGATCGTTCTGGACATCAACCCGCATTTTTGGCGGCGTGTTACGCAGCCGACTATCGCAACGCATTGGGTCGCATAGTGCGTTTCAAGCGGCTCAGCCCATCCGAAAGGTTCCTCATCTCCGAGCGTGACGGCGAATTCACTCTGTCAAAGGAATGGCCCTATTCGCCGGAGCCGGAGCCCGCGATCTCCATCGATGCCTCGTTCGCCTTTGTGATCGAACTCGGGCGCAAAGGCACTGGCCAGCATATCACGCCCGTTCGAATCGATTTCGCTCGGCCTGGCCCTCGCAGCGCGGATCATGAGGCATATTTCGGATGCCCGATCCGGTATGGGGCACGAAGGAACTTGATCGTGTTGAGGTCCACTGACCTCGACCGGCCCTTCCCGGGCCACAACTCGGAATTTCTCGACCTGCTCATGCCGGGCCTAGCCGCTGCGCGAAGCGATCTGGACGCTGAGTGCACGTTCTCCGAACAGGTAAAGATCGTTCTCAAGCGGAACCTTGCGAGCGGTCGGCCCGAGGTGGCCGAGGTCGCCCGCGACCTCGGCACGAGCGAGCGGACTTTGCAACGCCGCATCACCGAGGAGGGCACCACATTCCGAGCGCTTCTTTCTGAAGCGCGGCGTGAGTTGGGAGAGCAGTTGCTGTCCGATCAGTCGATCAGCATCGATGAAGTCGCAATTCTCCTGGGCTACCAGGATACCAGCTCATTCTACCGCGCCTTCAAGGACCGGGAGGGCGTGACGCCGCACAGTTGGCGGAAGCAGAACGCCCAAGGGGCCGGTTTTCGAACAGCGCCGGCTGGGGCGCTTCCGTACTGACTGGGTGGCCATGGCCCGTATTCGATTCTGAAGCCAGCATCGGGCGCGAAACGCCGCTAACGAGCGAGCGACACGATGGTGCCTGACGGACCGCAAGGGCGCGGGACGGTGCGACCGCGGTGGCGCCCGGCACCTCCCTCCGCATTGGGAGCAAATCTGATTGGCGCGATCTGCAAGTAGGTTGGCGCGAGAAGCGAATGCGAGGGGTGAGCCTCTGAACGTACGGTCATCGGGCGATGCACGACGACCGCGCTCGCCGCCAGGGACGCTCTCGAGGCAGACGGGTGTCTGCTCCGGGGCCGGCCACGTGCTGGTCCGACGCAACCACAAGTTCAACCCATGAACAGGCTGAAGGGCCCGACCGCTGAAGCGTGAGGCATTGACTGGAGAGAGACATGCAAAACGACTCCGACCTCGAGCGTATCGCTGAGCCCAGCAGGCCCGACCATCCAACGTTCACCCGGCGAAACGCGCTTATCCTCGGCGCAACCGTTGTGGCCGCTGCATGCGTAGACGCTCGCGTGAATTTACTCCTGGCGGCAAATCACAAGAGCAAGGACCATCCCATGAACAATCCACTCAATACAGCTGAATACATCCCGGTAAGCGCGCCGACCTCGTTCATTTGCGTGAGCCCGATTGTCTTTTCGGTGCCTGGGCGCGAGACGGAGCTGCAGCTGAAAGTCTCGGTGCCAATAAGTGGAAGCGAGTTGCCGATTGTCCTCCTCTCGCACGGCCACGGACAATCGACCTATCTCTCCTCGCTGCGTGGTTACAGCCCGCTCGCGGACTTTTACGCTGCGCACGGATTTGCCGTCATCCAGCCCACGCACCAGGACTCGAAGGCCCTCGGGCTCGACCCGAATGGGCCGGAAGGCCCATTGTTCTGGCGATCCCGCGGCCAAGACATGCACTTCATCCTCGACCATCTGGAGGAGATCGAGGCCGCCTTTCCCGGGCTCGGTGGCCGGCTGGACCGGAGTCGCGTCGTCGCAGTCGGACATTCGTTGGGCGGCCATACCGTGGGCATGCTTGCGGGCATGCGGGTCAAGGATCCCGTCGATAGCAAGGAATGGAATCTGATCGATCCGCGCGTTAAGGCGGCCGTTTTGCTCGCGCCGCCTGGCAACGGGGCCGATCTCGCGGCATTCGCGTCCCAGCACTATCCGGTGCTGCGGAACAACAGCTTCTCCGAGATGACGACGCCGGCCCTCGTGGTCGCTGGCGATCAGGATCAGAGTCCCCAGTTTTCTGATCGACAGGATTGGCGTGCCGACGCGTACACGTTCAGCCCAGGCCCGAAGAGCCTGCTCACGATGTTCGGCGCGAAGCACGCACTGGGCGGTGTTTCCGGTTATGACGTGCGCGAGTCACAGGACGATGATCCCGAACGACTTGGTGTCGTCCAACGGGTCACCTGGGCATATCTTCGCTCCGCGCTCTATCCCGGAGATCACGCGTGGCGCGAGGCGTCCGCGGCGTTGTCGATCAGACCCAATCCGCTGGGCAAAATCCAATCCAAGTGAGGTGTACGGGCGACGATTACCGCAACTAGCCAACAGTGCCCAGTGATTCACCTATTTCGGGCATGCAGACGCCTGCCCTTCACGACGACTCCGAGCTGGCGCGTGCTGCCTGCTTGATCCAGAGGCGCCCACATCGGGCGTCTCCAGCAGTCCGGTCAACTCATGAAGCGAGCAAACCAATTGAGTATCTCGCTGGGCTCCCTTTGAAAATAGGTGTAGCCGTCCCACCGTCGGGTTGTTCCTTCGATCCAGAACAGCTTTTTGTCCGCAGCCGGCATGTTGTCGTACATGGCCTGAACGTCCTCCGGCCTCGTGTAGACATCCTCGCGGACTTGGTACAGCAAAGTTGGAATCGTTACGCTTCTCGCCCAAAGAACGGGCGAGAAATCATCGAGCCTAAAGCTCGTGTGAAGACGGATACGTTCTTCCAAATCGTCAATGTACCTGGCCGGAATGCCGAGCCGCTCCAGCCCACGTTCGAGTGCGACGCGGCTGGACAACGGCTGCGGGGCGACCATGCAACGCACATCCGTGAAGTGTTCTGGACGGCGTGTCATGGCGAACATGGTGGCATTGCCACCGACACACCGGCTGAAAAGCCCAATCGTCATGTTGCGCGTGTCTTCGCGGGTCCGCAGGTAGTTCAGCGAGCCGATGACATCTCGGGACTCGAAGCGCCCGACAGAGAAGATGCCGCCATTGGCTGTGCCGCTCTGACCGAAGTTGCGCAGATCGTATGCCAATATGTTGTAGCCGGCATCATGAAGGATCTTGTAGTCCGGCACGAAGTCCACCTCGAAATCATTGCCGGCCGAGCCGGCGAACGAGCGCCAAGGTTCCAGATGCGAGGGAAGGCCGGCGCGATTGAACCAGCGCGGATGGTTCGCGATGATGATCTTTTCAGACCCGGCTGCCGGAATGAACCATCCCTCGAGCGGAATACCATCCTCCGACGGGAAAAACACATCCTCGTATTTCAAGCCCGCCTCAGCGGGGAAGTGCATGATCGGCGCGCGTGGCCAAGAGCGAAAGCCGTCGGCGATGGTCTGCAGCGTCTGTTCGATCTCACTCTGCGGCATGCCGGTCCGCTGGTCGGCCTGCTTCGGTTTGTCGGGCGATATGGGCATCGACTTACCTCTCTGTGTTTGCGCCGGGTCGGCGGCCGAATGGGCTGTCATGAGCACTGGTGTAATCGCGCCTGCCAAAACCAATCGGCGGCGAGAAATTCGCGCTTGCGATCGAGAAGCCTTCAAGAGATCACGATCGAGCATGATGTGCCTTTCTCTTCGGCGGCGGGCAGCGCGTAGGTGACTGCTCGTTGCAGCAGAGCCATCCTGATTGCCCATCTGTCTAAGGAAACGCTCTTCTAACTCGAGGGTTTTGCTCCATCCTGCACGAGTTTTGTCTTATTCTCCCGGTGTGCCGGTGGCTCATGGGCGGGTGGCTCGTCAGGATTTGTCGCTGTGCTCACTTGAGCACAATTTTCACGCCGAAATTAGGTGAGCTCGACCGCATCGCCCTTGTCCGTTCGCCCGTTGCTTGGTCCGGATCGAGCGCGGAGCGCGTCGCGCTTGGGCGGCATCTGAAAAAGACGGCTATAGTCGCGCGTAAACTGAGAAACGCTTTCGTAGCCCACCTGGAACGCAGCGCTGCTTGCAGAAGCGTCTGTTTCCAGCATCAGTCGGCGCGCCTCCATGAGACGGAGCCGCTTTTGATATTGTCCCGGCGTCAGTGACGTCATGTGCTTGAAGTGTTTGTGGAAGGCGGTGAGGCTCATTGCTGCCGCCTCCGCGAGCCGCTCGACCGGCATGCGCGATCGGTACTCGGCCCTTATAATTGCGATTGCAGCGGCAAGGCGGCTCGCGTGACTCGCCGGATCACAAAGCGCCCGCATGGCGTCGCCGTGCCGTCCCGATAACAGCCAATAATGCAGCTCACGCATGATGCCTGGACGCAAGAGCGGAATGGAGTCGGGTCGATCAAGCAAGCGCATCAGCCGCGACATGCAATCCAGTGCAGCGGCGTCAGTGTCATCAGCAAACAAGGTATGTGCCACCGCGTGCCGTTTGACGGGCGCGTCGTCCAAACGCGCTGCGACTTCACAAAGAAGCGCCGTTTCCAGTTCGACAGCGATGGCAAGATAGGGTTCGCTCGGGCTTGCCTGTATGATCCGTGTGGCGAGCGGCATGTCCGCGCTTATTATGACGTACTGCCCGGCCGAAAAGACCCGCTCTTCCCGCCCCACGATCATGCGCTTTGCACCTTGCAGGACCAGGATGACAATTGGTCGGCAGACTGCCTGCAAGTCGCCGGTCGGTGATTCCACACACTTCATCATCAATCCCTGCACCGGCGTCAGCGCCAAGCCGTGGGAATCTGCATGTTGGCGAGCGTAAGCCTGGATCGACCCCTTAAGGAACTCCACGCGCTACCTCCCTTGAATTTGGCTCAGATCTAGTACCGACATGAGCCGAGATCACCCGCGCGACAGGATCAGGCAAGTTTTGTGTAGCCGTTGGCAAGCTTCCGCCCAAACTTTTCGATAGAACTGCGGTGACAGGGATCGTCGCTTGCACGCCGGACAAGTCCACTGGCGAGCTCTTCGGATCGCACGCCTCCCACGGATCCCTTCAGCTTTGGAACGGCCTGAATTTGCCGCCCGGCTGCAATGGCGGCCAGACGCCATCGTCTGGCTCCCGGTAGCCCAAACGTGTGGAGCAGCGCGCCATGAACACGACGATAAATTGAGGCCATGCCATGACCGGAAGCGAGCATATGCCAGCCAACGGCCAAGCCGACAAGGATGAGGACGGCTTCGGCTCAAGTACTTTGATCCTATCCCGCCGCAGTGCGCTGCAAGGAGGCTCCGCCATAGTCGCCGCCTCCATCTTCGCCGATCGCTCCACGCCCGCGGAAGCGGCCACCACTCTGCAACCATCGCCGCTGCCGGTGGCGCCCGCCCATGCGCTGACTTTGCACACGACGGTCAACGGCACCCCAATCGAGGTGGAGATCGACGCGCGTACATCCCTTCTGGACTTGCTGCGCGAGCGCCTCGCGCTGACAGGCGCGAAGAAGGGCTGCGACCACGGTCAGTGCGGTGCGTGTACGGTTCATGTCGACGGGCGGCGCGTGGCGTCATGCCTCACCCTGGCCGCCAAGATCGAGGGTCGCGAGGTACTTACCATCGAAGGCTTGTCCGAAGGGGATACGCTGCATCCCATGCAACAGGCCTTCATCGATCATGACGCGCTCCAGTGTGGCTACTGCACGCCCGGCCAGATCATGGCTGCTGTCGCGTGCGTCAACGAAGGCAACGCGACCTCGAAGGAGCGCATCCGCGAGTACATGAGCGGCAATATCTGCCGGTGCGGCGCCTATGTCGGCATCGTCGCCGCGATCGAAGACGCTGCCGCAAAGATGCGGAGGGACTGAGATGCAATCCTACAGCTATGTGCGGCCCACAACACCCCAGGAGGCCGTCGATGCATTCGCCCGCGCCGGCGACGGTGCGCGATTCATCGCTGGCGGAACGACGCTCTTCGACCTGATGAAGCTTAGTGTCGAACGGCCCCAACACCTGATCGACGTCACCGCGATCGGCGGCTTCGACAGGATCGAGACAGACGGCGATCGGCTGCTGTTCGGGGCGCTTGCGCCGATGAGCGCGGTTGCGACCAATGAACTCGTTGCACGCGACTATCCGGTGCTCGCCGAGTCGCTGTGGAAGGCTGCGTCACAGCAGGTGCGCAACATGGCGACGGTCGGCGGGAATCTGCTGCAGCGCACGCGCTGCATGTATTTCAGGAACGGCGCGAACGGCATCTATCCCTGCAACAAGCGCGACCCCGGCAGCGGATGCGCTGCCATTGGCGGGATCGATCGCGGCCAGGCCGTGCTTGGAACCAGCGATGCCTGCACCGCCGTCTCGCCCGGCGACTGGCCGGTTGCTCTGGTAGCGATGGACGCTTCTGTCGAAATATTAGGACCGAACGGAACACGCTCGCTGCCGGTCTCTGACCTCTACCGGCTGCCGGGCGACACGCCGCACCTGGAGTTCACGCTGGCTCCAGGTGAGATGATTGCAGCAATCGAGATCCTGAAAACCAAAGCCGGCGTTGCTTCGGCCTATCACAAGATCCGCGATCGCGAGTCCTACGCCTTCGCGCTCGCCTCGGCAGCGGTCGCTCTGGAAATGAGCGGCGACCGGGTCGAACGGGCGCGGATCGCGCTGGGCGGCGTGGCCACCCGGCCCTGGCGGGCACCAGAAGCGGAGAAGGAGCTTGCGGGCAAGCGTCTGACGCCTGAAGTCGCGCTTGCTGCCGGCCGCGCCGCTTTCGCGGAAGCGCGTCCGGGACGGCAGAACGGTTTCAAGATCGAACTTGGCGCGCGTACGCTGGCCGACGCGCTGCTCATCGCTGCTGAAAGGGGCCGCTCATGAGTACCGCACCATTTTCTGGCCGCGCACGTGTCGACGCGCACGCCAAGGTGCGCGGTGCGAGCACCTATGCCGCTGATACACAATTCCCCAGACTACTCTACGCGATGACGGTACCCTCCCCGATCGCCAAGGGCACGATAACCTCGCTTTCCATCGAAGCTGCCATGCGCGTGCGGGGCGTCGTGCGCGTTCTTACCTCGGCCGACTTCCCGCCGCCGCTGCCACCGGGTGACCACGGCGACCTTCCGGGCACGCCTCGACCAACGCTGGAAACCCAGATCGCCTATCGCGGGCAGCCCGTTGCCATTGTCGTCGCGGAGACGGTTGAAGCGGCCATCGAGGGTGCCGAGGTGGTCAGGCCCAGCTTTGAGCCGGAGCCCTTCGCCTGCGTCATCGGCAGCCCCGGCGAAAGCCGCGAACCGGCTGAGGATCTGACCGCCGGCGACGCGGCGCAAGCCCTAGCCGGCGCCGCGACGATTGTGGAAGCCGAGTATGTGTCTCCCACGCAGCACCACAATCCGATCGAACTGCTCTCGACTACTGCGGTGTGGGCGGACGAACGGCTGACAATCTACGAAGGCTCGCAGAACACGGGCGCGATCAAGGTGGCGGTTGCGCGCACGCTCGGGCTCGATCCGGCACAGGTTGATGTGAAAAGCCCAACTGTCGGCGGGGCGTTTGGTCAGAAGGGCTGGGTGCAGCGACAGACGGCGCTTGTTGCCCATGCTGCCATGTTGATTGGACGGCCCGTTAAGCTTGTCCTGCCACGCGGCCAGGTTTTCCATCTCGCGACCTTTCGGCCCAACACGCGGCACCGAATCCGTTTGGGGGCGGATGCCAACGGCAAGATGATTGCCGCGCGCTATGAAGTTGAGCAGCAGCAATCGCGTAACGGCGGCTTCCCCGCTACCGACTATCATGAAGGGGCGATACGACTTTACGGGATCGCAAACTATCACGGCGCCGCCACGAACATTCGTATGGATACGCAGCCGCCAGGTCACATGCGGGCGCCCTACGAGCACCCTGCCTGCTTTGCCTTTGAGGGCGCGGTCGATGAGCTGGCGTACAAACTCGGCCGCGATCCCGTCGAGTTCCGGATCGCGAACGATACGCAGGTCGATCCTCATACCGGAGCGCCGCTATCGTCCCGGTTCCTGAACGAGTGTTTCCGCCAGGGCGCCGAGCGCTTCGGCTGGGCGCGCCGAACGCCCGCCCCTGGATCGATGACGGATGCTGACGGCACGCAGATCGGATGGGGTGTGGCGTCGGGCCTCTACCCGTCGCTGATTCATCCGGCGATTGCGACGCTCAGGATCGGTGCCGACGGCAGCACGCGCTTCGCAATCGCCGGTCACGAGTTTGGCCAGGGTATCCGCACCGCGCTTACGGCGGTGCTGACGCGCGAGCTGCAGATCGAGGCAGACAGGCTGGACATTGCCATCGGGGACACGACGGCTGCGCCGCAGCATCTCACCGCAGGATCATGGGGAACGGCCAGCGCCGTACCCGTCGCGGCGATGGCCGTCGAGCGGATGCGATCGGCTGTTTCCGAGCTGCTTGACGGCCGCCCGATCACTGGCAATCTCCATCAGCAGCTCGCCGCCGTGCGCCGTCCGTTTTTACAGGTCGAGGTCTCGCAACTTGGACCGGGCCAAGACGCCGCGGCACTTGAAGAGCTGAAAAGCGGCGGATTCGCGGTAACCGGTCCCGCATACCCAAACTTCACGACGATGAGCTACATCGCGCATTTCGTAGAGGTACGCATCGAGCCGCGCACCAGGCGCGTCCGCGTGCCGCGGGTCGTGAGCGTGGCCGATTGCGGGCGCGTCATCAGTCCGCGCACGGCAGCCAGCCAGGTGCGTGGCGGTGTCGTCTGGGGAATTGGCCACGCCCTCCGGGAAGCGACCGAGGTGGACCCGCGATATGGCGGATATCTCAACAATGACCTTGCCGATTATGTGCTGGCGGTGAATGCCGATATCGGGGAGATCGAGGTCGGTTTCATCGACGAGCCCGATCCGCTGTTCAACGCGCTGGGTGTCAAATCTCTGGGCGAAGTGGCAATGGTCGGCGCCGCGGCGGCGGTCGCCAATGCGGTCTTCCACGCTACCGGCAAGCGGCTGCGCGAGTTGCCGATCCGTATCGAGCATCTGCTGTAGGTCGAACGATGTCCCGCCGGGTGAGCACATGCGACAGATGAACCGCCGTGAAATCGCTGTCGCGGGCGCCGCGGCCGCATTTGTCGCGCCGTGGGCGGCCGCCAAAGCAGCCTCCGGGACTCAGCAAGGTGTTCAGATGGTGCCCGATCCAATGTCCTCGAGTCGATTCGCCGAACCTCTGATCCGGATCGGAGAAATCGCTATCGCCAGAGAGAATGACGCCGCGCTCGACGGCTATTTCGCCCCGGACTTCAAGATCCACGGGCCTGGAGGCGAGCTGACCTACGAGGAGCTCAAGGCCTATTTCGCCGCCCTTCGCGCCGCCTTCACAAACCTTCAGGTTCAGCGTGCGGCAATCGGCGAGAGCTCATATCTGGCTGCCCGAACCATTTTTTCAGGAACCTTCGCCAACGTGCTCACCCAATCGCCTGTGGGGCCGTTGCAGCCGCACGGCAAGCCGGTCGAATGGGAGGTCATGAACCTCTTTCGCTACAATGAGCAGGGCCGTCTGGCGGAAGAGTGGGTGCGATATGACGTCCGGGATCTCCTGCAGAAGCTCGGCGCCGAATGAGCGATAGTCGGACGGAAGTTCGATTTGAAGCATCATCGCTTCCCGACACACCGCATGACGCGTCGTTAGGGACTCCAGGCTGACCTCGATGACGATCACGAGATCGCCAATTGTTCCAAAGGGACTCGATCCACTCCTCCTTCAAGCCTGCGCGATGCGCCTCGGACGCGCAGAGCGTCGCGCTTCGGCGGTGCCTGAAACATTCGGCGATACTCGCGGGTGAACTGCGAAACACTCTCATAGCCGACTTCGAAAGCTGCGCTGCTCGCCGAAAAGCCCTCGTCGAGCATGAGTCTGCGCGCTTCGATGAGCCGGAGTCGCTTCTGGTATTGTCCTGGCGTCAGTGACGTCAGGTGTTTGAAATGCTTATGGAAGGCAGTGAGGCTCATTGCTGCTGTCTCCGCGAGCCGCTCGACCCGTATGCGTGACCGATATTCGGCTCTGAGCGTCGCAATGGCCTCGCCGAGGCGACTGGCATGGCTGCCCGGATCGGCAAGTGCGCGCAAATCGGGACCGTGGCTGCCTGACAGAAGCCAATAGTGAAGCTCGCGCAGGATCCCGGGGCGGAGCAGTGGCGCCGCCTCGGGCCGATCCAGAAGGCGCATCAGGCGGACAGCGCAATCCAATGCCGCGGCCTCGGTGTCACTTGCGAACAGAGTGCGGATTGCGGATGGGCGCGGCGCGCGGGCGCTGCCGAGCTGAGCCGCAACCTCACGCAGGATCGCCATCTCAAGCTCGACCGCGATCGCCAGATAGGGTTCGTTCGGGCTCGCTTGCTCGATTTTTCCCACCACCGGCATGTCAGCGCACACGATCACGGACTGGCCGGCGGAAAAGACGCGCTCCTCCCGCCCGACAGTCAAGCGCTTGGCGCCCTGCAGGACGAGGCAAACCAGCGGCCGGTAGATCGAATGAAGCGTACCCCGCGGCGTCTCGACGCACATCATCCTGAGGCCCGGCACAGGCGTCAGCGCTAAGCCGTCGCCGTTGCCATGAGCGGAGGCATATGCCCGAACGGCCTGTTTGAGTGAGTCCATGCGATCTCTCCTGCAACGCAGATCGACCATAGCATAGGTGCGGTCGGACATCACCTAGACTGTAGAATCCGGCAAGTTTTGCGGATGCTTGGGCAAGCCTAAAGATAGGTGATGACAAATGAACGATGCCCCTCGCACCCCGGACGGCGAAGCCTTGACCGATCCGATCCTCACCGTGTTCCGGGTGAACAACCTGACGCTGACGTGGGGCGACCGGCTCGTCGCGCCGCTCGGGCTGACCAGTGCTCGGTGGCAAATTCTCGGTGCAATTGCCCTCGCCGACCGTTCGCAGCCAGTGGCATGGCTCGCCCGCGATCTCGGCGCGAACCGGCAGAACGTCCAGCGCATCGTCAACGATCTCGCAAAGGAAGGCTTGGTCGAGTTCCAGCCCAATCCCATCGTCGGGCGCACCTCGTCGTGCTGACCGAGAAAGGACAGCGAACCTACGACGCTGCGATCAGGGCTTACGACCCGCGTGCCAACGCGCTCGCAGAAGGGCTACCGATAGAAGACATCAAAACCACGCACCGCGTCATGCTGGCGCTGCGGCAAAAACTTGAAGGCGACATCGATGCTGAAAAGCACGGCTGATCGCTATGGCGCGATCCCCATCACGATCCACTGGCTAAGTGCGATCCTCATCTTTGTAGCGATTGGCACCGGGTCTCAGGCAGGCAACGCTATCGACCCGGCATCCAAGGCCGCGTTCCTTCGCATACATATACCGGCAGCGATCATTGCCTTGCTGCTGACCCTGTTTCGCATCGCTGGTGGTGGTTCTCCGACAGGAAGCCCTTGCCGGTAAAGGGCTCGCCGAAATGGCAGGAGCGGCTAGCGCGCGCTGTTCACCTTGTGCTCTATGTCGTCATCCTTGGCATGGTCACAAGCGGTATCGGCATGATTGGGTTGAGCGGCGCTGGCCCGACTGTGTTCGGCGACGGCGCAGGTCCGCTGCCGAACTTTCACGATTATCCGCCGCGCGTTCCTCATGGGCTAGGTGCCAACCTTCTGCTCGCGTTGCTTACCGCTCATGTAAGTGCAGCGCTCTATCACCAGTTCTTTCGCCGCGACGGGTTGCTCTGGCGCATGTGGTATGGGGGTGAGGTTGCCTGAGTCATAGCCGGATAATGGTGGCAGTCGGGCAGGGACGCATCTCGAAGGCCGGCGATACGGATGTGCGGCGTGTACTCTACGAGGCGGCGTCGGCTTTGATGACGCGCTTTAAGAGCAAGGACAAGCTCAAGACGCGGGGAACGGTGCTCGCGAAAGGGGGCAGTCACAGTGGTACGCAAGATGACGGTGATCATGCTCGCCATGTGGACGGACGGCTGGGCCATTCTGGCTTGAAGCTCATGGGATCAAGCCGTCCCGCAGCGCGACGAAGGGGCCGAGCTATGCAGACGATGCTCTGTTGATTCAGGGAGCCATTGCCGGTCAGGGTTTGGCTGTTGTGCGGGATGTATAAGCGACGGACGCACTGGCGGCCGGCAGCATCATGCTCGCGATCAACGCGCCCGTGCCGACGCCGGCAGGCTACTTCGTCGTTGTTCGTCCCAACAGAACCAACATTCCGAAGATCGCGGCATTTCGTCAATGGATCATGCACGAAGCTGGAGTCGCGCCGACAACTCAGTTTTGCCACGGCAACACCGTGGGTCCGCAATGGGCCGCATCCCGACCATCCTTGCGCTCGGTATGAGCGTCCGGACCTGGGCGCGACCTCGCTACAGCTTAGTCGTTGGCGATGTCTGCTTTCGCGTAGTGACGAAGGCATTCTCTACGGCCGACTTTCGGGCGCGTAGCGGGTAGTTTCCGTCCCCCCAAGTTGAGCCGTTCAGAGATTCGACCGCTCAGATGTCCGCAACCGACCTCAAAGCGGAAGTCCCTCGGCCGAATTTTTACACTCAAGACCCGCAGGCGTCGCTTCGTCAGAATCGTCTGCTCGCTTCCTAAAGCAAACCTTGCACTGCTAGCCCTGGTATCATCGCGATCGGCCTGACGTTCGATACGTCCCTTCACTGCGAAAGAGACCAGTCTGGAACGCTTCTTGACGCCGATGCCGTATGAGCTACAACTTTATCTTGTGCCGTGACCTCCCGAAGCCGGAGAAGCGCCGTGTATCCCAAATTTTTCGAACTGCGGGAGATGATCAAGGTGGTGGCCGTGTCCTGCGCCGCAGCCGTTTTCACTCCTGCCCGAACGGCCTTCATGATGCTTCGCCCCGGCCGAAAAATGCTTGCGGGCGCTTTCGTGCTCGGACTTTGCGCCACTGCGGCCGCTGATGACGTGCTTTTCGAAAACGTCCGCATCTTCGACGGAAAGGGCGCCGCCCTTTCGGCTCCGTCGAATGTGCTCGTCGAGGGCAATGTGATCGCGCGGATCTCGACAAGTCCCATCGAGGCTGAAGGCGCGCAGCGCATCGCCGGCAACGGGCGAACGCTGATGCCGGGGCTGATCGACGCGCATTGGCACGCGATGCTGATTGCGACCGGGCCGGCTGAGGCAATGGGCGACGTCGGCTTCGCCAATCTTGCGGCCGGCGACGAGGCGACGGATACGCTGATGCGCGGCTTCACCACCATTCGCGACGTGGGCGGGCCGGCGTTCGGTCTCAAGCGCGCGATAGATCAGGGCATCATCGCAGGACCCCGCATCTATCCGTCCGGCGCCATGATCACGGTGACCAGCGGGCATGGGGATTTCCGCCAGTTCAGCGACTTGCCGCGGAGGGTCGGCGGCTTGTTCACCCCCATGGAGAGGAACGGCGGCAGCATCGTCGTGGACAGTCCCGACGAGGTGCGTTTGCGTGCCCGCGAGCAGTTCATGCAGGGAGCCGTGCTGCTTAAATTGACGGCGGGCGGCGGAGTGTCGTCGCCCCACAGCCCGCTCGACGTCACCACTTTCACCGCGCCCGAACTGCGGGCGGCCGTTGAAATTGCCGAGAATTGGGGCACCTACGTCGCCGCGCACGCCTTCACCTCGGATGCGATCCGGAAGTCTATCGCGGCCGGTGTGAAGTGTATCGAACACGGCTTTCTCATGGACGAGGAAACCGCCAAGCTGATCGCCGAAAAGGACGTTTGGCTGAGCTTGCAGCCGCTTCCCGAATTGATGAGGACAGGCCTCCGGGAGGGTTCGGTCGAGCGCGCCAAGGCCGATGAGGTGTGGCCCGGCATCGGCAGGACCTACGAACTGGCAAAGAAGTACAAGATCAAGACGGCGTGGGGAACCGATGTCCTGTTCTCGCGCGCGCTGGCGAAGCAGCAGGGGGCAATTCTCGCCTCGCTTGTCCGTTGGTACACGCCTGCCGAAGCGCTCGCCATGGCGACCGGGACCAATGCCGAACTGCTGGCTCTGTCCGGCAAACGCAATCCCTATCCCGGCAAGCTCGGCGTGGTCGAGCAAGGCGCGCTCGCGGACCTATTGCTCGTCGAAGGCAATCCGCTGGAGAAGATCCACCTGGTGGCCGATCCTGCCAACAACTTCAAGATCATCATGAAGGACGGCGTGATCTATAAGAACACGCTGACCGAGTGAGGAATAACTGAGCCGCCTGTCTTGTCTGGGCGCCGCCGATGGCCTGCTGGCGTAGAGCGCTGGCATTCCACAGCCGAGCAATAAGGAATGGCCGCTTTCCACCCCATCGAGGACGTGCCCGACAAGGCGCTGGAAACCTGCAAGCGGAAATCGATTCCGTCTTGAGCGGGGCCGCGAGCGGACAGGCAGCTTTCAGCCGCAGTCTTGAATTTGCCGACGTTGGCGTCGGCGTGGACATAGTCGTGACAAAGCCCTGAGTAGCCGTTCGTGCCAACTTCGGAAATGATTGGGTTCGGTTCCAGCGTCTCGGCGATACTCCGCGCCTTGTCATCCACCGACCAGTGGCGACGCCCGCCAATTTGCCTAAGAACGGATCACACTGCGCTGGGAGACGACGGCCAGCACCGACAACTGGATCAGGTGAAACAACATCAGCGGCAGCACGATGAGCGCGATTTGAGCTGCGTCGAACAAGATGCCGGCCATCGGCAGCCCGGTCGCAAGGCTCTTGGTTGAACCGCAAAAAAGAAGCGCCAGACGATCACCTCTCGGGATGCTTGCAAATCGGCTCACGATGAAGACGACGGCCATCACGACACCGAGCAGCAGAACGCAAAGAACGACCAGAAAGGTTATGTCGGACCAGGAAAGACGTTGCCATATCCCGGCGGCAACCCCTGCGGAGAAGGCGGAATAGACAATCAGCAGGATTGAGCCGCGATCGACAATCATTGTCGCCTGCTTGTTCCGGTTTAGGACATCCGCCAGCAACGGCCGCAACAATTGCCCCAGCAAGAACGGAAAAAGGATTTGCTGCGCGATCTTCCAGACGGCGCCGAACGGGTCGCCCTCACTCGTGCTGGTATGGAGCACTATAGCGAGCAGAATCGGGCAGAGCACCACGCCTATCAAATTCGATAGCGAAGCCGCGCACAGGGCGCCGGCAACATTGCCGCCGGCAACCGACGTAAATGCAATGGAACTCTGCACGGTGGACGGCAGGCAACCGAGATAGATGAGGCCGAAGCCGATCGCTGCCGGGAACCAGGCGTGCGAGAGGCCGAAAAGACCCAGGGCAAGCACGGGGAAGAGGATATAGGTGCAGGCCAGGCAGCCTGCCTGAAGCTTCCAGTTCGTCAGGCCGGCAAGCGCGGCGGACAGCGAAAGCCTGGCGCCATACAGGAAGAACAGCAGGGCTATCGCCCAGAAAGTCACCTCTGAAAGCCCCTTTGCAAATCCGCCTCGCGCAGGAACAAAGGCGGCAAGGACCACCGTTAGGATCAGGATGATCAGGTAGCGATCCAGGCCGACGCGCTTCAGCCCGGCCTCAATAGTCCCCAGCAGCATGGTTGGCCGAACTCCGCGTCTTGATTGGAAATGAATGTCGCTGGGCGAGCCCCTGCGTCAGATGGCGGGGTTTGCGAAGTCTCCGGCAGAACGATTCAATTTGATCGGACATCGCTCTAGATTCCGAGCGCAACGCCGTCTTTTCTCGATTCCGATGCACCGGTCAGGGTGTCGTTCTCCCAGTCGATGCGGATCGCTTGCGCGCCGCCGATCGGATCCTGCGCCGGAGTGAAGGTGAAGCCTCGCCGTTCGAGTTCGGCTTTGGTCGAGCTGTCCAACGTGTGCTCCGCCTCGACCTCGGTCCCGCGGGAGGTCGGCATCACGCGCGGCAGGTCGATCGCCTCCTGGAGGTCCATGCCGTAGTCGAGGACCTTTGCGATCAGATGGGCATGGCCGAGCGCCTGATAGTAGCCGCCCATCACGCCGAATGGCATCTCCACCCTGCCGTTGCGGGTCGCCATGCCGGGGATGATCGTGTGAAGCGGACGCTTCGACGGTCCGATCAGATTCGGATGGCCGGGCTTGAGCGAAAAACTCTGGGCGCGATTGTGCAGGATGACGCCCGAGCGAGGCGAGACGAGGCCGGCGCCGAAACTATCGAAGATCGAGTTGATGAAGCTTGCCGAGTTTCGATTTCGGTCGACGACCGAGATATAGACGGTGTCGCGATGGAGCGGCATTTCGAAGGGCGGCAGGTCGGTCAGCGCCTTTCCCAGGTCGATCATTGACGTAAGCTTGTCGGCCAGCGCGTCCGACAGCAACTCATCCACGGGTACATTCGCCTTGACCGGATCGGCGATCCAGGCGTCGCGGGCGGCATAGGCAAGGCGCGTTGCTTCGATCTCGACATGCAGCCGGTCGGGCGATTGCGGATCCCCTTTCGCTTCGAAGCGGCTCAGGATATTGAGGATCAGGAGAGCGATGATCCCCTGGCCGTTCGGCGGACATTCATGGATCCCATAGCCGCGAAAATCGGTGGCCACTGGGGTCACGTACTCGCCGCGCGCCCCACTGAAGTCTTCCATCGTGTGGAGACCGCCGAGCGAATTCAGATAAGAAACCATGTCCTCGGCGACCGGTCCCTCGTAGAATGCGCCGCGTCCCCCGGCAGCAATGCGTTTCAGTGTTGCCGCCAACTCCGGCTGACGGTGAACCTCGCCGATCTTTGGCGCCTTTCCGCCAGGGAGGAAGATCCGCGCAGCCGTCGCGTCGGCCGCGAGCAGTCTTTGTT
The DNA here is from genome assembly GCF_040438645.1 of Mesorhizobium sp. WSM2240. Classification (NCBI taxonomy): domain Bacteria; kingdom Pseudomonadati; phylum Pseudomonadota; class Alphaproteobacteria; order Hyphomicrobiales; family Phyllobacteriaceae; genus Mesorhizobium; species Mesorhizobium sp. WSM2240. The sequence continues at coordinate 75,719 of NZ_CP159256.1, read as the reverse complement.
CGAGAGACCAGTCGCGGTGAACGCGGGGGGCGATCGCGTAACCTTCCTCGGCAAACCGGATCGCGGGCGCGAGCACATCGGCAAAGGCGAGCCGGCCGTGATCGGAGTGGAGGCGTGTCCACGCTTCGATCGCCCCGGGGATCGTTACCGCTGCGGGCGACTGGCGTGGCACCTCCACCAGTCCTTGCTCATCGAACCAGTCGGCAGTGAGGGCCGCCGGGGTGCGGCCGGACCCGTTATAGGCGATGACCTTGTCGGAACCATTGGGCGCATAGAGCGCAAAACAGTCGCCGCCGATTCCCGTCGAACCAGGTTCGACGACGCACTGCATCGCGCAGGCGGCAATGGCCGCATCCATGGCATTACCACCCGCCTCCATGATCTGCAGCGCCGTGAGGGTGGCCGAAGGGTGCGAGGTCGCTGCCATCGCATGGCGCGACACGGCAACGGATCGCGTCGGCTTCTCGAAGTTGCGCATTTCATTCATTCTCTTTGTGGTTGCCACAAGGCATGTCTCAGGCCCGCGCCCGGTAGGGCGTGAGCCAGGTTTCCAGCGCGTTCAGTGCCGTGATGATTGTGAAATTGAGCGTGAGATATATCGCGCCGGCGGCCACAAAGACCTCGACGGCGCGATATGTTTGCGAAATGAGCCCCTGCGCAATGCCAGTGACCTCCATCAGCGTGATGATCGATGCCAGCGACGTGCCCTTGATCATGAGGATGATCTCGTTGCTGTAGCTCGGGATAGCTTGGCGTAGCGCCAAAGGCAGAACGACGAGGCGCAACGTTAGGAGCCGGGACATGCCGAAGGCGGAGGCTGCCTCGATGAGGCCACGCGGCACGCCTTGCATCGCCCCGCGCAGGATCTCGCTGCCATAGGCAGCGGTATTGAGGCTGAGCGCGATGATGGCGCACCAGTAGGGCTCGCGGAACAGCCACCAGAGCCCGATCGCCTGGAGCGATGGACGGAACTGGCCGAGGCCGTAGTAGATGAGGAAAATCTGTACAAGCAGGGGCGTGCCGCGAAAGACCGCCACGAAGGACCGGATGGGCCATACCAGTATCCAGTGGTTTCCCTGTTGTGCCAGTGCGAGCAGCAGGGCCGCGACGAAGCCGATGCTGATCGACGAGCCCGCAAGCTGCAAAGTCAGCGGCAAGCCGAACAGAAGGGTTGGAATGATATCGAGAAAGAAGGCGAAGTCGATCACGCGTGGACCGTGCCCCGCCACGCCCGGGCCTCGCTGTAGCGGAAAACCGATGCAGTCACGGCCGCAATCACGAAATAGAGCGCGCCCGCCGCTACGTAGAAGACGAAGGGCTCTCGTGTAGATCCGGCGCCGATCTGCGCTTGTCGCATCAGTTCGACGAGGCCTATCACGGAAATCAGTGCGGAATCCTTGAGTACCAGCTGCCAGACATTTCCGAGCCCCGGCAGCGCGTGGCGCATCAGTTGCGGCACGATGACGAGACGCAGCGATTGAAAACGGGTGAGGCCGAGCGCCTTGCACGCTTCGAACTGGCCGCGATCCACGGCCTGGTAGGCGCCGCGATAGACCTCGCCCTGATAGGCGCCCGATATGATGCCCAGGGCCAGCACGCCGGTCGCGAAGGTCGGCAGCCCGATGAAGCCGGCATAGCCGAAGAATTCGCCGAGTTGCGTCAGGGCGATGCTGCCGCCGTAGTAGAGCAGGTAGATCGTCAGGAGATCGGGGACGCCACGAAACACCGTGCCGTAGACGTTCGCGAGCCAAAACGGGATGCTGCGCGACGAGAGCCTGCCGCCGGCGGCCAGCGCGCCGAAGGCGGCGCCGAGGAGAAAGCCGAGGACCGACAACGAAAGCGTGACGCCGGATGCGATAAGCAGGGCGCCTCCCCAGCCGCCCTGCGCCAGCGCGAGAATATGCGTGATGTCCATTATGTCGACCGAAGCCTTTCAGCGCGCTGACTGGCGTAACGGCTCGCGCTGTTTCGCCAGGCACGTGCGCCCGCGCCTACTTGACCGGCGTCACATCCGCCTTCAGCCATTTTTCCGAGAGGCGCTTGATGGTGCCGTCGGCGATTGCGCCGTCGATCGCTGCGTTCAGCATCTCCTTCAGCTTGACATCTTCCTTGCGCAATCCCGCACCGGTTCCGAGGCCGAACAGACCGCCTACGAAGCCCGGCCCGGCGATTGTGAAATCGGCGAACTCAGGCTTTGCGAGCGTCGCGGCGAGCGCTGTCTGCTGTGCGAACAGCGCATCGATGCGGCCAGCCGCCAGGTCGAGGTCGTGCTGCTCGGTCGTCTTGTACTCACGGATTTCGATGGTATCGGCAAAGTATTTCTTCAGGAACTCGAGCATTTGCGTCGCCGCCTGGACGCCGACCACCTTGCCCTTGAGGAGCGGCTTCAGCTTCTCGATCGCCGCGGCGGACGCCTCCTCGTCGTTCAGGTTGTATTTCTCGGCCAGCCGGCCGAGCTTGCCGAGCTCGCTGTCCTTCGCCACGACGAACGCGCCTGGATCGACCGCATAGGGCTGCGTGAAGTCGATGATCTCGAGCCGCTTCGGCGTTATGAACATGCCGGCCATGATCACGTCGAACTTGCCGACCTTCAGCGACGGGATGAGCCCGTCCCAGTCCTGGGCGACGAAGGTGCACTCGATCTTCATCCGGGTGCACAGATCGTTGGCGAGTTCGATCTCGAAACCGTCCAGCTTGCCGTCGGCGGTGGTGAAGTTCCAGGGAGCGTAGGCGCCCTCGCTCGCGATGGTTATCGCCTTGGGCGCCTCCTGAGCCAGTGCGGCGTGCATGAAGCCTAGCATGCCGAATGCGGTCGCTATCGCGGCCAAACGACGAATTTTCATGTGCTTCCCCTTTCATGGGCCGATCTGTCTGATCTGGCGTTCTAGCGACCCTGGCCCGGTCTCGTCGCCGGTTCGAGGGCCATTCTTGTCCGGCCGAGGTTGGTTCACCGGCTCGGAGTCACGAACTCGGCAAGCGTCGGCGCCGTGCCGAGGATATGGTCCTGCACGACCTGTTCCGCGTGGCCTGCGTCGCCCGATCGCAATGCCGCGATCACCGCCGCATGCTCTTCCCGCGCGGAGAGCGGCTTTTTAATGTAGTCGAACCAGATGCGCATGTAGGGCTCGATTACAGCGTGAAGCGCAGAAATCTGGTGGATGAGCTTGGGCCTCTGGCTAAGCGCACATATCCGGCCATGGAATTCCTGATGGCGAACGACCCAGTCGCTGCTGCCGCTCTGGCCCGCGCGCTCCATGCGATCGAGCAGGCGCTCAAGATCTTCGAGTTCCTCCTCGTCGATCCGTGGCATCGCCAGCCTAACCGCCAGTCCTTCCAGAACGGAACGTATCTCGAAAATCTCATAAAGTTCATCGACGGTCAGGCCGGCGACGACACATCCCCGATTGGGTCGCAGAATCACCAACCCGTCGGAAGCAAGCCGGCGAAAGGCCTCCCGCACCGGCATCCGGCTCATGCCGATCTCGGCCGCGATCTCCTCGGGAATGAGACGGTCGCCCGGCTTGTAGCGACCGAGGCGCAGGGCCCGCTGAACGTGCCTGTACGCCTCTTCCTCCGCGGTGGCGGCAGTGCGTGGCTCTGTGGAAAAGGCGGCTGGCATGATGCCTCGTGGATTTCTGTATCCACGTATACTTGTCTAAGCCGGACCTAGCGTCAATACCCGCTCGTTGGCGGCGTCGGTCTTGGCGACTCGTCTCCCTCGATATCGACACAGGGTGGAGTCGCGGCGGCTCCGAGCCTCGCGAAGTTTGCAAATTATCCGGATGGGACGGTCGACGGGGCAGCAGTGGTCTCACCGCAACTGGGGTGGTCCTTGATGGAAGCGCGGAAGGTGTTTGTCGCTGCTAGCAGCTGCAAGGATGGACACTGTCAGCCGGAATGTTTGCCCTCGAGGTGTCCCCGTGGAATGACGGCCCGCGTCGAAAGTCGGCTACCGCGCGCGACTCTGCGAATTTGCCATCCAGTACATTTGATGCAATCTGCAATCATGAAGATATCGGGGTCCGATCTCCACCTGTTTCGTGTCTTTGAAAGCGTGGTCCGCAATGGCGGCATATCTGCAGCGCAGATGGAATTGTCGCTTAGCCAGCCTACAATCTCCAACCATCTGACCGCGCTTGAACAACGGCTTGGCGTGAAGCTCTGCGAGCGGGGGCGTCGCGGGTTTACGCTCACCGACGAGGGGCGCCGGGTCTACGAAATCAGCACGGAAATCAGCGGGATGCTGGACGCCAACTCGGCCCGCCTCTTGCGCCTCAGAAGCGCCTTGGCGGGAAAGGTGGGCATCGGCATTGTCGACTGCATGGCGACCGACCCCAGTTTCCGGATTTCCGACGCGATTGCCGAGCTTTCCGAAACCGCACCGGAGATCGAGTTGAATCTCAAGATCATGCGGCCGAATGACATAACCAAGGCGGTGGCGGAAAACGACATAGACATTGGAATAGGCGGTTCCGACATCAAGGTCGCGAGCGTGAGATACCACATCATCTACCGTGAAGAGCACGCGGTATTTTGCGGATCGTCGCATCCCTTGTTTCAGCGAAAGGAAGAAGAGATCACAAGTGCGGAATGCGACCGCCATCCATGGGTCCACAGAGGCTATTGGTATGGCATCCAGCGCCACCGCTTCGACAACTCGGCCGCAAACCGCGTAGCCTTCGATATCGAAGCGCAGCTCTTGATGGTCCTGTCAGGCGCCTACCTCGGGGTCTTGCCGACACATTTTGCGGGCATCTTCGAACAACAGGGCAGGCTGCGCCGGCTTCCCCTTGCCGATGAAGCCTATTTCGCCGAGATCGAGGTAGCCACGCGCGCGGGTGAGCAGGCCGCCAACGTCACCCATGTCCGGGACACGATCATCAAGGTACACCGGAAGCATTTGTGAAAACAAATGTATTGGTTTTCTGAATGATATTCCAGCGGCGCCGGCGGAGGTCTAGGCTCTAGCCCGGCTGGGGATGCGCAGGGCAAAAATGTCACCTGCGCACCTTCCCTGCCAAATGTGCAGCAGCGATTTTGGCCGCCGGTCGAGCAGTCTGATCCTGCCTTCAGGGGATACAGATGAGCACGGCTACTCTGCTGCTTCGCAATCTTCCCGGTTTTTCCCTGGAAACGACAAGGCGCGTGGTCGCAAGTCGCTATGGGATCGATGGGACATACAGGCAACTGGTTTCCGAACGCGATCTCTCCTTGCGCATCGAGAGCACCGACGGCGGCGACGTCGTCGTCAAGATATCCAATGCAAGTGAGCCCGAAGGCGTCGTGGATATGCAGGTCAAGGCCCTGCAACATATCTTCGAGCGCGATCCGGCCCTTCCGGTGCCTCGCGTTGTCCCTTCCCTCGCAGGCGCCCCCTATGAGTGGATCGAGGACGAGCGCGGCTCCCGGCACATGGTGCGTGTGCTGACGTTCCTTTCGGGCGAAGTCATGGAGCGGGTCGAGAAGGCGTTTTCCGCCCGTACTCGGTTTAACATAGGGGCGACGGTAGGACGGCTTGCCTACGCGCTGCGCGATTTTTTCCATCCATACGCAGGCAGCAATGCGCACCTCTGGGACATTTCACGTGCCCTTACCTTGCGCCCGCAGATCGCAGAGATCTCCGAGGCCAGGCTTCGGCAATTGTGCGCGGAGATTTTCGAGCGCGCCGAGCGCTTTACCCTTCCTCGATTGCTGAAGACGCGCCGGCAAGTCGTGCATCAGGATTCGCATGGCGGCAATATCCTTGTCGATCCGAACGACAGTACATCGCCGGTGGGCATCATCGATTTTGGCGATATGGGCTACAATTCTATTGTGGCCGACATCGTGGCCGCCTCCGAGACATTCTCCAAATTCGATGACGATCCGATCGCCTACCTTTGCGACGTAACGTCAGGTTTCGATTCAACATACCCGCTCGAAGAAAATGAGATCGATCTAATTTTCGATGCGATGCTCCTGCGCCTAGCGATGGCCACTGTCATCGTGGAAGCGAGAGAAGCCACGGGTGAATCCCGCATCCCGCACATCGAGGACGCAAGCCACTACCCTCGAATGATGGAGTTGCTGAGCCGTCAAGGTCGCGCGCAAGCGGTCCGCCGGCTTCGCCAGGCATGCCGGTTTCCGGCGTATGGCGCCGCGAGGGACGACGGCGATCAACTCGCGCATGACTATGACGCGCTCAGGCATGGGCGCGAGGCTCACCTGGGGCCGATATGGCATTTCTACGAAAAGCCGCTGCACATCACGCGCGCTCGCGGAGCCTGGATGTATGCCGCCGACGGCACCGCCTATCTTGACGTTTACAACAACGTCCCTCAGATCGGTCATTGCCACCCGCACGTAGCGAAAGCGATATACCGCCAAGCCAGCGCGCTGAACACCAACACGCGGTACATGTGCGACGTCGCGGTCGAGTATGCAGCGCGCCTGACTGCCGACCTGCCCGATCACCTCGACACCTGCATCTTCGTCAACTCGGGCAGCGAAGCCAACGATCTGGCGATGCAGATCGCCATGTCGCTCAGCAAACACGATGGCGGTTTGATCGTCGACCAAGCCTATCATGGGTGCACCGACCTCACGACGGCGCTCTCCAATGAAAGCTGGCGTCATCTTCCCCCTGATGCCCATCCCAGACGGATCGAAACCCTGATGGCCCCGGATATGTACCGGGGGCCTTTCGCAAACGACCCTGAAGCAGCAGCAAACTATGCTGCCGACGCCGACAGGGGGATCGCTACCCTCCGCGAAAGGGGCCACAGGCCGGCGGCGTTCATGGTCGACACCGCCCTGTGTTCAAGCGGGGTGCTGCGGGCCCCAGAAAACTATTTCAATCTCGTTGCGGAAAAGGTTCGCTCAGTGGGCGGGTTTGTCATCGCGGACGAGGTACAGGCCGGTTGCGGTCGCATTGGAACCTTTTGGGGGTTCAGAGCAAACGGGCTGAAGGACGACAATGTTGATTTCATAACAATGGGGAAACCGGTCGGAAACGGCCACCCTCTGGGCGTCGTCATCCTCAGCTCGGCACTCTTGAAGCGGTTCCTCGATGGCACCTACCCGCTGTTCTTCAGTACCTTCGGCGGCAACACCGTCGCATGCGCGGCCGGCATGGCCGTGCTGGACGTCATCGAACGGGAAGACCTGGTCAGTCGGAGCGCTGACATCGGAGACTACCTGCGGCAGGAGCTTAGGCGTCTGGCCGAACGGCACGCCATCATCGGCGACGTACGCGGACTTGGCATGATGACCGGCGTTGAATTGGTGTCCGATCGTCTCACGAAGGAACCGGCTGCGGCACAAACCGAGCGGCTCGTTCAAGACATGCTTGCCCGGAACATCCTCACAGGGAGGGCCACGCCCAACACGCTCAAGCTCCGCCCACCACTGATCTGGTCTCGAGAGGAAGTCGACATTTTCGTCGGCGCTTTCGACGACTGCCTGGAAAGGCAGCGACAAACTCTGCCGGGGACCCATCTTGAATGATCTCTCGAGCGAGGAACGCATGGCTTGCCGCGGAGTGGCAGGCCGAACCAAGACAGGAGCAACTTCATGAAGAAGCAGCTATTTGGACTTGCTGTCACGATGACGGCAGCGCTGATGTCCACGGGCAGCTCGTTGGCGCAGGACAAGGTCGTCAACGTCTACAACTGGTCTGATTACATCGACAGTTCAGTCCTTGAAAATTTCACCAAGGAGACCGGCATCAAGGTCGTCTACGACACCTTCGATTCGAACGAGATTCTTGAGACCAAGCTGCTAACCGGCGGGTCCGGCTATGACGTGGTGGTTCCCGCCGGACCATTTCTGGCGCGCCAGGTTCAAGCCGGCGTGTTCCAGAAGCTCGACGAGGCCAAGCTGCCGAATCTCGGGAACATGTGGCCCGAAGTCATGAACCAGCTGGCGAAGTACGATCCCGCCAACGAACACGCCGTCAACTACATGTGGGGCACCACTGGCATCGGTTATAATGTCGACAAGGTAAAGGCCCTGCTTGGTGACGTGCCGATCGACAGCTGGGACGTGCTCTTCAATCCGGAGAATGCAGCCAAGCTGGAAAGCTGCGGCATTAATATCGTCGATGCCCCTGACGAACTTTTCGCCATCGCTTTGAACTACCTCGGCAAGGACGGTGACAGCAAGAAAACCGAAGACCTCGAGGCCGGCGGCCAGGTCTTCGCGGACATCCGCCCCTATGTCCGAACCTTCAATTCGTCGGCCTATATCGAGGGTCTCGCCAACGGCGACATCTGCATTAGCATCGGCTGGTCGGGCGACATACTGCAAGCGAAGATCCGCGCCGAAGAGGCCAACAACGGGATCGAGATCAACTATCTGATCCCGAAGGAGGGAACCTTAATGTGGTTCGACAACCTTGCCATTCCGGCGGATGCCAAGAATGTCGAGGAGGCCCACGCGTTCATCGATTACTTGATGAAGCCTGAGGTCATCGCCAAGTCATCCAACTATGTGCAGATGGCCAACGGCAATCTAGCGTCGCAGAAATTCCTCGACGCGGCGGTGTTCAAGAACCCTTCGGTCTATCCGAACGAGGAAACGCTCGACAAGCTGTTCACGACCTCTCCCTACGAGCACAAGGAGCAGCGCGTACTTACCCGATTCTGGACCCGGATCAAAACAGGCGGCTGAGGGGAAACGGATGGGGCGGTCACCGCCCCATTTCTTTTTTCGAACGGCGTCCCGCGGTGGAGGCCTGCCGCCACGAGATAGCCATGCGACAGACGATCGCGGGCGGGGCATGGTGAAATAGCTGGGCCTCTAGAGCGCGGGTTCACGCCGCCGGCGTATCGGAATGCGAAGCCGTTCACATCAATCGCCGACTTTGGTTCCTATGTGCGAATTTGGAGGAAGAATGCCGTTCCTGGATCTGACCCATCCCGAATTGGGCGCCTATGTCAGCATGGTCGCCATGCCGGGCGACTTCGCCCGGTTCTGGACGTCGACCATCGCCGAGGCCCGCCAGGCCGGCAGCGAGGTCAGCATCGTGCCGGCCCAGACCACGCTCAAGGCGATCCAGTCCTTCGATGTCACCTTTCCGGGATTTGGCGGTCATCCGGTCAAAGGATGGCTGATCCTGCCGACACACCACAAGGGGCGCCTGCCCCTCGTCGTGCAGTATATCGGCTATGGCGGCGGCCGCGGATTGCCACATGAACAGTTGCACTGGGCAGCGTCAGGGTTTGCCTATTTCCGGATGGATACACGTGGGCAGGGGGGCGATTGGAGCGTCGGCGATACCGCCGATCCGGTCGGCTCGACCTCGTCCTTTCCCGGCTTCATGACGCGTGGCGTACTGGACAAGAACGACTACTATTACCGACGCCTGTTTACCGATGGCGTGCGGGCGATAGACGCTCTCGTAGGGCTGGACTTCGTCGACCCCGAACGCATCGCGGTCTGCGGCGACAGTCAGGGCGGCGGCATTTCGCTCGCCGTTGGCGGCATAGACCCGCGCGTTAAGGCTGTAATGCCCGACGTGCCGTTCCTGTGCGACTTTCCGCGCGCCGTGCGGGTGGCCCTGCAGGATCCCTACACGGAAATCGTACGCTTCCTGGCGCAGCATCGAGAAAAGAAGGCGAAGGTCTTTGAAACGCTCAACTATTTCGACGGCGTCAACTTTGCTCGCCAGTCCAAGGCGGCGGCGCTGTTTTCGGTAGCCCTGATGGATGAGGTCTGCCCGCCCTCAACAGTTTATGGCGCCTTCAATGCCTATGCGGGCGATAAGACCATCGTAGAATATGAGTTCAACAACCATGAAGGCGGGCAAGGCTACCAGGAGCGTGAACAGATGGTGTGGCTTAGCGGGCTGTTCGGTGTCGGCTGATGACTATCGGTCCAGCACCGGATGGTCACTGTCAAACGCGTAACGCTCTGGCTGACTACAGGTTGGCGAAGATGGTCGTCCCCATCGATGTTGAGAACATCAGCGCCGAGGTTGGTGCATTCAGCTCACGCGTGGCCGGCCGATCCATAAACCCTCGGTCATTGTCTTCCCGGTTCAGAAATCTGGCGCCTTTGACATTGTTGTCACGGTCTCGGCAACGCCAGAGACTGCCCAAACGACTGATGGGACGTCCGCTTTTTAGTCTGGCAGTGTTCATAGCTCGATGACCGCAATGGGGGCACGTTGCGGTCGACGTGCGGCGGCCATCTGAATGGCCGCTTTCCCAGCTTCGCCGGCGAGAAGCGGTCGGGCAGGAATCCACCGACAATGAACGGAACAGCAAGATTGTCGGGCGCGTCGGAGTGGTCATCCGCACTGCGTCGGATGACCGCCCAATGTCAGATCTCGGTTCGCTCAGCGAGCAGCAGCGCGTCCTCAACATCGACGCCGAGATATCGGACAGTGTTCTCGATCTTGGAGTGACCGAGCAGGATCTGGATGGCGCGGAGATTACCCGTCGCCTTATAGATCATTGATGCCTTCGTGCGCCGAAGCGAGTGAGTGCCATACTCTTCTGGGCGCAATCCGATCGCAGTCACCCACTCGTCGACCAAGCGGGCGTACTGCCTCGTGCTCATGTGGTTCGCGTGATCGATGCGGCTCGGGAAGGCATAGTCCTCGACCGTTCCTCCACGCCTTTCGAGCCAAGCCAGAAGACTGGCTCTGACGTCGCAGGTGATCTCGAACTGAACTGGACGACCTGTCTTCTGCTGCACGACGATCGCCCGGGTCCGGATTTCCGGCCCGGCGACCAGATCTCCAATCCTGATCTTGACCAGATCGCAGCCGCGAAGCTTGCTGTCGATTGCCAGGTCGAACAGGGCACGGTCACGAATGCGTCTCCCTCGATCGAGGAAGAAGCGCACAGCCCAGATCTGTTTCTGTGTGAGCGGACGCTTTGTCCCTACCGTTTTTCCAGCGTTCCAAGCTGCGCGTTCGCGACTGGTATCATCGTATTGAGAATGGCCCATGTGAGTTCTCCTCGGCCGTGATTGGCCAGAGGAAGAACGGCATCGCCAGCATCACCGCTCAGGGGCCGGAACCGGACTGTCCGGTGCTGGCGTCACATCGCGGGGAACTGCCGTTCGCCCCGACGATAAACGCTCGTAGCAGGCTGAAATGACCGTGCCGGCCCGTTTCCAGGATGAAGCGCTTCATTCAAGCCAAGAGTGCGGGACCAATCGGGCAATAGACGTGTTACAGGTGGCGGAAAATTATCCACGGGCCCTCACGGATGAACTCGGATGATCGTCTTCCCAGCGCTTCGCCCGGTCGCGTTGAAGGCGGCAACCGCGTCGTCAAGGGTCGAGATCTTGCCGATGTTCGTCCGCAGTCGTCCGTCCCGCACACGCTGGACGATTTCTGCCAGTTGGGCGCGATCGGACTCGACGACGAAGTCGACCGCCAGGCCGTCTGCGGGTCGCGCCTCGGCCGGTCCGACGACGGTCACCAGCGTTCCTCTGGCTCGGATCAAAGCCGCGGATCGCTTCTGTATGTCACCGCCGATGACATCAAACACCAGATCGACTTCGCCGACGTCTTCCAGCGCATCCGTTTCGAGGTCGAGGAATTCATTTGCACCGAAATCGAGCGCTTTCTGTCGGTCGGCGGCGCGTCCGGTGCCGATGACATAGGCGCCGGCCTCTCGTGCGAGCTGCGTCACCATAGACCCGACTGCGCCGGCCGCGCCATGCGCCAGGACGCTCTGCCCCGCCCGAAGGCGGCCATGCTGGAACAGCCCCTGCCACGCCGTCAGGCCAGAGATGGGCAGGCTCGCGCCCACCGTGAAATCGACATCCCCCGGCAAGGGCGCCAGGTTGCGGGCCGCCATGGCGACATACTCCGCCAGCGTGCCGTCGCGGTGCCAGTCCGCGAGGCCGAACACGCGCTGTCCCACCGACAGTCCCGTGGTGCCATAGCCGAGGGCGGTGACGACGCCGGCAAGCTCGTGCCCGGGGATGGATGGTGTACGGTCGTGGTCACGGCGATCAGCCCAGGTCGAAGGCCAACCGAGTTCGGTGTTCACAAATCCCGCTGCATGAACGCGGACAACGACGTCGTTTATCGCCGCCTGCGGCTCGGGTCGCTCCACCAGCTTCATCCCGGCCGTTCCCGCAGCCTGATCGGTTACAACGATTGCTCTCATCGGGATGCCTCCTCCGTCGCCTGTCTCTGGTGGAAATGCCGCCTGCCGGCCGGTATGGGTAGCGAACCGGTAGCGGTCATCGATGATTTCAACTGTCGCAGCGCGGAACGGAAATTGCCAATAGCCGGCGTGCATAGTTTCCATGCGGATCGGCCATTGCCGCACTCGGCAGCGCGCTGGCCGACCTGACGGCGGCACCGGAGATGCGGTGAGGGAAGAGCGATGGAACTCAACCAGATTCGATATTTCCTGAACCTGGCGGACACCCTCAACTTCACCGAGGCAGCCATGCGGAGCGGCGTGTCCCAGCCGACGCTCACCCGCGCGATCCAGCGGCTCGAACAGGAGCTGGGCGGAACGCTGGTCTATCGCGATGGGAAAGACAGCCGGCTGACGTCGCTTGGCCGCGACATCCGATCCGAATTTGCCGCGATCGCCGACAGCGAGCAGCGGGTCCGGGCGATATCGCTCAACCGGGTACGCGGCCGCCGCGAGACCCTGACGCTGGGCATCGTGAACACCATCGCGCCGGCGCTGATCACCGGCTTCGTTTCGCACGCCCTCCGCCAGATGCCGATGCTTGAACTGGTCCTCCGGCCGATCACCCGCGACGAAGGGCTGGATCGTCTCCTCGGCGGTCAGATCGACGGGTGCTTCTGCACGGACCCGACAGCCGGAAACAGCAAGATCGCCACCGTCGAGATGTTCAGCGAGCGGCTCCTGCTGGCGATGGCGCAAGGGCACAGCCTGGCGAGACAGCGCTCGGTCTCGCTGTCGGACCTGTCCGAGCAACCGTACCTCGATCGGCTCCAGTGCGAGTTCCGCACGCGCGTTCAGAACCATCTGCACGAGCGCGCGATCATCATGATACCGCGGCTCAGATCCGAACGTGAGGATCTGATCCAGCAGGCCGTGGCGGAAGGCGCTGGCGTCTGCATGCTGCCGGAGCGCTCGGCAATCGTCGACGGCCTGGCGTTGCGCCCGGTCGATACGCTGGATCTGTCGCGCACGGTCGCATTCCAGTCGATCTCAGGATCGGGAACGGCGGCGGCGCTGCGGCAGCTCCGCGTGCTGATCGAGCGTCACGCGTGGTCATGAATTCTTCAGACATGCCGGCGGCACATCGAAATTATAGTCGCGGCGTATTGGACACCTTCGGGCCGGGTATCCATCTTGGGGACAGGAATTCGATGGAGGACCCATGGCCACCTACAAGAAGACAGAAGCCGCGATCGCCAGCCTGTCGCCCGAGGAGTTTCGGGTGACGCAGCAGAGCGGCACCGAGCGGCCTGGGACCGGCGCGCTCCTCTACAACAAGGAGCCCGGCATCTATGTCGATATCGTCTCGGGCGAACCGCTGTTCGCATCGTCGGACAAATACGAATCCGGCTGCGGGTGGCCGAGCTTTACCAAGCCGATCGAACCCGCGAACGTGGACGAGCTGCGCGACGACAGCCATGGCATGATCCGCACCCAAGTGCGTTCGACGCATGGCGACAGCCATCTCGGTCATGTTTTCACGGACGGGCCGAGCGACCGCGGCGGCCTGCGCTACTGCATCAATTCCGCCTCGCTGCGCTTCGTGCCGCGCGAGGAGATGGAAAGCCAGGGTTACGGAGAATATCTCAACCAGGTGGAGGACATCCGATGACGACTGAACGCGCTGTTCTCGCCGGCGGCTGCTTCTGGGGCATGCAGGACCTCATCCGCAAGCTGCCGGGCGTGGTCTCGACCCGTGTCGGATACACGGGCGGCGACGTGCCGAACGCGACCTATCGCAATCACGGCACCCATGCCGAGGCGATCGAGATCATCTTCGATCCCGCGAAGACCACCTACCGCCGCCTGCTTGAGTTCTTCTTCCAGATCCACGACCCGACGACGCTGAACCGGCAGGGGAACGACCGCGGCACGAGCTATCGCTCGGCCATCTATTTCACCAGCGATGAGCAGAAGGCCGTCGCGCTCGATACCATCGCCGATGTCGATGCATCGGGACTGTGGCCGGGCAAGGTCGTCACCGAAGTCGAGCCGGTCGGCGATTTCTGGGAGGCCGAGCCCGAGCACCAGGATTATCTCGAGCGCATCCCGAACGGCTACACCTGCCACTTTGCCCGCCCCGATTGGGTGCTGCCGCACAGGGAAAGCGACGCCGCCTAGCCGATCCGGTGCTCGCGGCGTCGCGCGGCGAGTTCCCGCATGGAGGATTTCATGGAAACGGGAATCGTCGGCCTGCATGCTCCTCCGCTGGAGGATATCCGTTGGATAGATGAAGATGGCGCCGGGCGCGGCCCGTTGTCCCTGGCCGAACTGGGACAGGGTTTCAGGATACTGTATTTCTTCCAGGATTGGTGTGCGGGCTGCCATGCGCATGGCTTTCCCACATTCGTGACCCTCGCCGAAAAACTTCGCGGCAAAGGAGTGTCGGCCTGGCGGCTATCCAAACCGTGTTCAAAGGTTCGGACGTCAACACCTTCGATCGTCTGCGGGAGAATCAACAACGATATGGGCTGCGTGTTCCCTTCGGGCACGCCGCCGCCGATCCTGCCTCAGCAGACACCATGCCTGCGATCATGGCGGCATATCGCTCCGGAGGAACCCCGTGGTTCGTTGTGATCGCGCCCGATGGCCGCGTCGTGTACGACGGGTTTGGGCTCGACGCCGAGAACCTTGTCCAGGCACTTTGGCCGCTAGCCGCTCAATAAAAGAGCCCGGATACGCAGCCTGCCGGTCCGCCGTGGCCGTCTCAGGTTTTCTGGAAGTCTGCGCACGACCAAGTAAGCGTGCATCAGGCGCAAAGCCGATTGGGCAAACTTTGTCTGGACGGGGGCCGTGAGCGACCCGTCAGCTTACGGGATGGTTTTGTTGAGAAGCGGCCGTTCTGGTGCCGACCGAATTGCGGCCGGTCAAAGAGCGTTGCGGTACCCCCATAAGCAGTCGTAGCTTGCGCATTATGACCCTCGATGATCTTGGACCACGTATCTGCATCATGGGCCCGTCTAACAGCGGGAAATCGACGCTAGCGAAAGCCATCGGTCGAGCGCGTGATCTGCCCCCAATCCATCTCGATCAGCTGCATCATCGCCCAAATACAGACTGGCAGCCCCGTTCGTATAACGAATTCATCGGGTTGCACGATGAGGCCATATCCGGCGAGCGCTGGGTGATGGATGGCAACTATTCTCGGTGCCTCCCACAACGGCTGGAACGAGCGACAGGCGTGATCCTGCTCGATGCTTCGACCGGTCTCAGTCTTTTGCGGTACGTTCGTCGTTGTTGGTTTGAACGCGAACGTGTCGGAGGACTGGAAGGTGGCAAGGACAGCGTTAAATGGGCGATGATCCGGTACATCGCTTTGACCACACCTGCAAACCGTAAGCGCTACGACGCGCTCTTCGCGACCGTACGCCTGCCCAAAGTTAGACTTGCTACACCGCGGTCGCTCGGAAGCTTCTATCGTTCAGAGGGACTCGACCGATAGCGCCCGGATCTCGGACGCACCTTTCTGCGGGTTCCCCGAAAGCCGACGTTTGATTTTAGCTCGCGGGCGATGATGTCGAGGGAGGAAGATGTTTGCTCATGCTAATCCGTGGCTCGATCCGATATCCTGACCTTTCGTAGAACTCGACCGTGGCCGCGTTTGATTCGACTACCTGCAAATTCACCTTTATGCAGCCGAGAGCCGCAAGGCGACGTTCGGCCTCTACGAGAAGGTCTCGCCCAACTCCACTATTGCGATGCGACCTCAACACTGCAATACGCGAAATCCATCCCCGATGCCCTTCATAACCAGCCATCACGGAGCCAACAACTTTATCTCCGTCGAGAGCGACGAGCATTAAGTCAGGCTGAAACCTGAGTTTTTCGGCGATTGCAGTAACAGCAGCGTTCCAAGGCCCATCATTGGGAAATGCTTCTTTCCAGAGGTTATCCACGCCGGAAAAGTGCTTGCTCTCGTATGTCGTTATTAATCTCATTTACTGACCACTGATTAGATTGCCGTCCCGTGCATTACCTCAACAGTTCTGCACCGTTCTACCCCATGATTTAGCAAAGAGGCTGGCGGTGCAAATCGAAGGGCCGATTCCGGCCAAATAAGCCTGTCAGGCTACGCGTCTGATTTTGCAAGTTGCTCCCCGAAAGCTGCCTTTCGGCTTACCACCAGGTCAGCCGATCCGCATCCAGCCGTGTCGATGTTTGCCCCTTCCGACAGAAATCGACCTCGTTGCGGTCGTCCCGCTCCCTGCTGTCGCTGCCCAAAACCTGCAATAGCCTCCAACACTCGTCGCTAAGCCCGGTTGAAGGTTTTTCCGAGCCACTCGCGCCACTTGGATTCGCTCGTCGCCGTGCGTTGTTCGACATCGTCGCCGTAGAAATAGAACGCCAAGCTGGCGTTGGTGGCATCGCCGATGCCATAGGTGCCGATCAGCGCGATGCCGGGACCGGGCTGGCTCAGCCGCAACAGCAAATAGCGCTGCCTTTCGTCCTGCTCCACGCGATCGACGATGCCAGACAGTTTCTCGGGCGTTTGCAGGGTCCACTCCTCTGCGACATCGGTGCCGGCGAGACCGAACGCTTCGATCAGTTGCTTCCAGACATCGAGATGGGGCGCTTTCACGCTCGTCATGACAAGAAATGACGCAGCCTTCATGCCAGCGAAATGCGCGAGATAGATGCGCAACACCTGGAAGAAGCCGGGCCAGCCGCCCTCGAAGCCTTCCAACTGGTCGTCCCAGTCATCCGCGGAGGCGAACAGCGAATGGACCATGCGAACGACGCAGCGGTCGCCCGATCTGGCCGTCACGGTGATTTCGGTGGCGACCGGCGGTGCGCCCTCGGCCCAGTCGCGTTCGACATAGCCGAACCGCGAGGGCGGCTCCCAGACCGTCACCTCGCCCTTGGACTCTCCGTTGGGGCCGAAGTTGAAATGAATCGTCCCGCCGACGCGCTCGTCGATCGTGGTCCGCGTGAACCAGGCGGTGTTGCCGGGGCCGGTGGCCATCGCCTGCCACACCAGTTCGGGCGTGCCGGGCACGACCAGTTCCATCTCGACCCAGCGCTTGCCGCTGTCATCCTTCTTAATGGGCATGAGATATCCTTTCAGGGTTTGGCGTCGGCCGGCGCGGGGTAGGATGCGACGACGAGCCGATGCGGCCGACCGCCCGGCGCGCCGGCGTCGTGATAGCGCGCCGCAAGCGCCGCGATGGCATTGGCGAGATCGGTTGTGAAGGCTGCACGGTCGGCAGGCGACCGGAAGCGGATAACGGTATCGATCGAAAGGGTGGCGAGACGCTTGTCCTTCTTGCGGGCGCTACGCCACAAATCGCCGACCTCGCGCACGATGCGCGCCGCGAGCGCGATGAGATAGCTGGCTGAGAGTCGGTCGCTGTTGCGGGCCGGATCGGCACCGATGGGACCCAGCGCCGCCGGCGAGACGATATAGGACGAGGCCGTGGCGACCATCAGCCGCTCGGTGAGCCCGCCCCACCGACGTTCCTCTGCCGCCTCGACCAGCCCGTGGTCCTCCAGAGCCCGCAGATGATAGTTCACCTTCTGGCGCGTAAGGCCCACTCGCGTGGCGAGCGAAGCAGCCGAAGCCGGCTGCGAAAGCTCGGCCAGCAGGCGCGTCTTAATCGGGTCCAGCGCGACCGCTGCGGCGGCGGGTGTATCGATGACGTCGATTTCGAGCATGCACAATCATCGCATTGACAGGTTTTTTTGTCAATGCGTGAAGGATGTCCCACTGCTGGGAATGTATACGTCATTTGCAATCGATGTCCTGGGAGGGCGGGCGGCAGCTTGGCGGTGATTGGCCGTCTGCCGTGCACGATATCGCGCTATCGCGTGAACGATGACGCCGTCGAAAGGCAGAATTCGTCGCCCAGCCGTCCCCGTCAAAGCTGATGGCTATTTTGCGGAGTAGGTAACGGCCTCAATCTTGTGACCGTCTGGATCGCGAACGAAGGCTCCATAATAGTTCGCATCGTAGTCTGGCCGCAGCCCCGGCGCACCGTCATCTCTGCCACCGTGATCTAGCGCTGCTGCGTAGAAGCGGTCGACCATCGCGCGGTGTGGATAGATCCCCGCCACAAATCCCGGAGATCTGTGGTTTGTGGTGATTTTCTGCACCATTTTATCCACGCCCAAACAGCCAATAGGAAAATCCTCCTGTCAAACAGGAGGTTCTTATGGACTCGCAGCATGTTCTCATCGTGGTCGCGGCGGTTACAGCTCTCAGCGGTGCTACAGCTACCATTCTCACCCTAACGGTCGACGCCAGTAAAAGGCCACTCATACAGAGCCTGGTGGAAGGCCTGATGCGGATAGCTCTGCTCGGTGCTGCGACCCTTGTCTCGCTGGCAGCAGATGGCGTGCAGATATGGGTGTAGCTTCGCCTGTTGCCGTGGTGCTAGGCTCCCTCCCCTTCGCGGGAGGGAATGCCGATGCGAAAGCGCAGGCTGTTGTTCTGGACGGTTATGGCCGTGCTCACCGCGTTGCAGCTCGCGAGCATCGTCGGCCATCATCTTAGTTGATCGTCAGGCGACTGGGGCTGCTGAATGCCTCCTGACTGATGGACTAAAGACCGACCTCCGCTGTCAATAAACGTTTCGAGCTCGTTGCTGCCCGTGTGGAACAAAAAGGAGCTCACCATGCCCAAATACGATTTCAGCCAGCAATCGGCTCTCGACAGCCTTCAAGCGAGAAATGCACGCTATTGGCAAGGAATAGCTGTCGGTCGATCACTCGGCATCTACGTCTCTCCTCAGGGAGTTCAGCTCTGGAAAGCCCGCTATCGCTCCACCTCCGGGCTATACAAGGAAACCACTCTCGGGCTTGCTTCGGGTGTCGATGACGCCCTCTCCTTCGACCAGGCAATAGCTGCTGCAGAAGCATGGTTCAGCAGCGATCCTGTCAGGTCGAACGCTGTCAGCCGGCATGCGGTCCGATACAACGGAGAACTGACCATTTGCCCTTGCGGCGATGAGTTCACGGTAGGGCATGCTCTCCGCGACTACATCGAATGGAAGCGGATGGCCGCTGCCCAATCGCACTTCGAGACTGTGGTAACGCTGATCAATCACCATCTCGTGCCCCGTGTCGCAAACCTAGCTTTGGCGAAATTTACCGCGAAAGACTTCCACAAGCTCTGCCTCAGCGTTCTGGAGACGCCGCCGAAGTATGGGAACCGGAAGCTCGGGCCTAAACGGCCTCTTGCGGATCTGGACCCGGAGGCTTTGCGGCGCCGAAAGAAGACTATGAACACGCTCGTGAGCATCCTTCGCGGCGCGTTCGGCCTAGCCTGGGAAAACTGCGAGATCGACAGCGACCGACCAGTGCGATGCCTCAAGCACCTGCCGAACTTCGACCGACCGAGATCCGTTTTTCTTTCACGGCCGGAATGTGCCGAACTGGTCGAAGCCAGTAGACCTGATCTGCGGCAATTGATCCTCGGTGCCCTGTACACCGGCTGCCGTGTCCGGGAGCTAACGAATCTGCGCGTCCGCGATGTCGCCCAGGAGGGGTACGGCATCTACATCGCACCGTCGAAAACCTATCGGCCCAGGTTTGTCTTTTTACCCGACGAAGGCATGGCATTCTTCTTGTCGGCGTGCAGGGAAAAGAAGCCGGATGAACTCGTATTCCTCAATGCGGACGGCAGGCAGTGGAGTGACCGCTACAAGCATCTCTTTCGTGATCTGATTGACCGGAAAGGCCTTCCGCGCGACACGGTTTTCCATTCGCTTCGCCATACCTACGCCAGCCAGCTCGTGCAGGCGGGCGCATCCTTAGCCGTGGTCGCCAAGCAACTCGGCCACGCCGACACTGCAACAGTAGACAGGATTTATGGGCACCTGGCCCCGGATCAGACCGAAGCGGAGTTGACATTGAGGTTTGCGCCGCTGAACTCGACCTATGTGCTCGAGGCGACGACGGCTGATATTGAGCTCGTCGAAATCAAGGCAAGATTCCGGGGAAAGAACCATCGCTTATACAGCAAGGTTGAGGCCCCCTCCTCATGGCCGCGATCAAACTTTTCCAGATTCTCCGGCGACATGCTTGCTCAGTTGCCACATTATGGCGAATGAGCAATGCTATGCTTTGAGGGATGGCATAATGGCTTCTCGATCTGATGTCATGGAGAGGCTATGACAGATCTTGCAGGCGAATTGCGAGCCGTGCTCCTTACACGCTTGCGCGAGTGCGAGGCGTTCTCCAAAGGCGTTGCTGGGGCAATTGCAGACCAAGAACGAGACGAATATCCATTCGCGTGGGTTGCCGTCACGCAGTCGGTGGAGCGTCCTGAACTGCTTGCCACGGTCCATGTTTGGGTCCGAGAAGGACATGCCGCAGCTGTGCAGCTTGTCCAAGCCGCGCAAGCTGCGCTCAGCGACGCTCCATCGATCAAGAATGCTTCCATCGCCTCATGGTCTCTAAGTCATTCAGAGTTTCGTTATGATAACGACCATGAGGCTCAGCATGGCATAGCCAGGTTCTTGGCGGAGTTTGTCGACTGTCCGGATTCTGGTTCTACGCCGGATCAACCCAGTTAGAATCGGATCCTGTATTGCTCACGCGGGATCTCGGCGTCGGCCTGCGAAGAACCGTTGTATTTCCATTTCCCCGCCGTTCGCCATTCCTCTGAGGGCAGCCCCATTTGGTACTGAATAGGGGCCGATTGCTGACTGTCGGGTTCTGGCGAACGCTAGGCGGTAAGCTGCCATTATGAAGCTGACGCATCAGGCAGAGTTTGCCAAACTATTCATCACCCCAACGCAGTCGTTGCAGTCCACTCAAAGCTCCCTCAGCCGATGACCTGTGCCTGGGGCCGGTCGCCAGTGCGAGAGAGTTCTGCGTGCCAGTGGCCAGTCGCGTCCTCCCAGACGATGCCCGTGGTCTCGCCCGGCCGCAACTGTTTGCAGGCCGCCCGCCGTGCCGCGCCGAAGGCCGCATCATGGCTTGGAAACGTTTCGGAATAGGTTCCATCGACCCGATAGGCCCAGCCGCCGTCATGTTCGACTATCCGATATTTCACATCATTCATTTCATCGCTCCTGGCGTTGGAAGGGTCCTACGAATTGCTCCCGCTCCGGAGGTCGCTGGAAAGGAAGATTTGCCGAGCGTGCGTGACCGGGGCCATCTTCCCATCACCGACGCAGCACGTCCTGCCATTCGGGATGGCGGCCGATCTGCGCCTTTGCGAACGGGCATAGCGGAATGATCTCGACGCGATCGCGCCGCGCATCGTCGATTGCCTGACGCACCAGCCGTTCGCCGACCTTGCGACCGCGCAGGGCCGCGGGCACCTCCGTGTGGTCGATGATGATCAGGCCATCGCTGGCGCGACTGTAGGTCATCTCGGCTTCAACGCCATCGACGACGAGACGGTAGCGCCCCTTGGATGGGCCATCTTCCCGCTCGACAGTCTCGTCGCCCACCGAAGGCGCGCTTGTTGTCAGCGCAGCGTCCGGCCTGCGCACCTGTCGCGGCTGTCCATGCGCGCATTCAAGCAGGGTGCGGTCCCACTCGCCCAGATCGGCCGCCGCCTCGTAGGTGGAGACGAGGAAACCCAACAGGGCTTCGTCGGGATCGGCCGCGGACTGGACGGCCTCGTAGGGGAGGACGAACTCCGACAGGCCCTCGTGCCAGAAGGCGGCATCAGGTTGCACGGACGCGGCGCGGTAGCCGCCGGGCGAGGGATAGGCGTAGGCGTAGAAGGCCGGATAGTCGATGTCGCCGCCGCCCGGCCAGAAACCTGCCGACGAGACCTCGCGGTCATAGGCCTCCTGCGCCACATCGTTGGGCAAGGACGGTACGCCGCCCGGGTGCAGCGGTGCCCGTCGTCCGGAAAAGCGCGTGAGGGCGAGGTCGAAGCTGCCCCAGAACAGATGAACGGGGCTGGACTTGCCGAGGAAGGAGGTGCGAAACCGGTTGAAGACCTTGTCGACCGCGATCAGGCCCTGATGGAAGCGCTGAACGGCTTCGCGGTCATAGGGACGGTCGCGATCATCCTCGGCGAACGGAACCGGGAACGGCACCTCATTCGGTTTGCCGTTGAAGGTCGGCGTGCCGCCGAGGTCCGAAATCAGTTGCACGAAGCTCGCGTGGAATGTCGCGACGGTCATCGGCCCGAGATCGAAAGTTTTCCTGTGACCATTGCCGCAGGTGCCCACGACCTTGTGTTCGCGCAGATCAAACAGGATCTCGATGCCCGGGCCGTCCGGGATGGGCGAGGACGCCAGGCCCTGGGGCGTGACATAGAAGGTCGCGTTCCACGAATGGTTGAGCCATGGCGTGTGCGCCAGCCGGTACTTGCCGGCAATCTGCAGATAGAGATGCAGCGCAGAGCACGTTTCACGCCAACTGAGGTAGTCGAGTTGGGGCCACTTGTTCATTGGACTTTCTCCACACTGGTTCCGGTCAATCCGGAAGGGGAATGTGTTCGTTGCGGTCATTGATGGGCAGGTCGAAGCGTCCCTGGCCCCAGTTCGCGGCGCGCCATTCGGCCTTGGCTAGTTCGATCCGCTCCTGCGACGAGGCGACGAAGTTCCACCAGACGTAGCGCGGTCCGTTGAAGGTGGCGCCGCCGAGAATCATCAGTCGCGCTCCGCGCTCGCCAGCGGCCACCGTTATCCGGTCGCCCGGCCTGAACACCATCATCTGCCCCGCCTCGAACTCCTGTCCGGTCACCGATATCGAACCTTCGACGATGTAGATGCCGCGGTCTTCGTGATCATCCGGCAGCGGCAACCGATTGCCCGGCTCAAGCTTCACGTCGGCATAGAACGCCTCGGAGAGCATTTTCGCGGGCGCAACCTGTCCGTAGGCGTTTCCGAGAATAAGCCGAATGGAGACCCCGCGGTCCTCTATGACGGGCAACGCCGCCTTGCCGTGATGCTCGAAGCTCGCGGCAACATCTTCATGGCTGTCAGGCAGGGCCAGCCAGGTCTGGATTCCGAACAGACTGTTCGGGCCGCTCCGTGCGGTCGCTGAGGTGCGTTCCGAATGGGTGACGCCGCGTCCGGCGACCATCCAGTTCAGCGCGCCGGGGTGGATGACCTGGTCGGCGCCGGTGCTGTCGCGGTGATGGAAATCACCTTGAAACAGGTAGGTCACCGTGCCGAGGCCGATATGCGGATGCGGACGTACATCGACGCCCTGACCTGTCAGGAACTCCGCGGGTCCGGCCTGATCGAAGAAGATGAACGGGCCGACCATCTGCCGCTTCGGCGCCGGCAACGCCCGCCGGACCTCAAAATCGCCCAGGTCGCGGGAGCGCGGCACGATAAGAGTTTCGATCGCGTCAGGACCGACCTCGTCGGGACAGCCCGGTTCAAGTGATGGATTCCAGCTCATGCATGCTATCCCTTCGCGATCGTGTCTGGTTCGACCTAAGCGTTGGCCGTACTTGCAGCTAGACCCGTGATCCGCCGAGCTGTGTAGCAGAAAGTGGAACGCCAACGCCGCCTCGCAAAAACCATCACCAGCGCTCGACGGCGGCGAGGCGTGGGTCTTTCTGAAGGCACTCGATCATCAACTCGGTCAGAACCCGCACCTTTCGCGACGGATGCTGCCCCGGCGGCCGGACGACATAGACACCCGCCGAAGGCAGTGGGTAGCGTGTCATGATAGGGACAAGTGCGCCCGAGGCGACATAGGCGTCGGTGACGCAATCGGGCAGCCATGCGACGCCCAGCCCTGCGGCAGCCGCTGCGGCGAGCGCTATGCCGTTGTCGGCCTTATAGCGTCCCTGCGGGTTGACCGTAATGACCTTGTCCCCATCCATGAACTGCCAGGCTTCGGTGCCCTGCATCAGGGCCTGGTGAAGGGTGATCTCCTCCGGCGCCTCCGGTGCACCATGCGCCTTTATGTAGTCGGGGCTGGCGAGGAATTTTCCATGGATTGCCCCGACGCGCCTTACGACAAGGTTTGAGTCCTGCAGATGGCCGACCCGGATCGCACAATCGAATCCCTCTCCGATGAGATCCACGAAGCGGTCGCTGTAGGACGAATGGATGTGAAGTCTCGGGTGGCGGCGCGCCAGTTGCGCCAGCACCGGCGCCAGATGCGTCGGGCCGAAGGTCAGCGGCATCGCGACACGTAGGCGGCCGGTCAGGTCACCGGTCGGCTGGATGGTTTCCCGCGCCGCATCGATTTCGGCGCCCACTCTTGCTGCATGGTCTCGGAACAAAGCCCCGGCTTCCGTCAAAGCCGCGCCTCGGGTGGTGCGGGCGAGAAGCTGGACACCAAGCTCTGCTTCAAGCCTGAAAAGTCGGCGGCTGACGATCGACTTGGACACGCCGAGCCGACGAGCGGCAGCAGAAACGCCCCCCGCATCGGCTACTTCCACAAATGTCCGCAGGTCGTCGATATCCATTCGGTGTTCCCCGTTTCGCGACACAGCGTGGCAGGAATGAGCTCTACTGTCTCGCCGAAAGAGATGTCACTTATCGTATGCGGACAGTTTGACGTCACGCATTCGCTTCAGTCGCACCGTCTCCAAGAACCCGAACCAACTCAAGTCCGGGCAGCGCGAAGGGGCAAAATGGAAGCAAGAACGGCACCGGGCGGGCAGATACTGCACCGCGGCGCGGTGGAGCGTCGATTAATTCTTTGTCGGACAGTCGTTCCGATCGCGTCTAGACCGGAGCGGCCTGGCCGCGCGCGCCAATCTATCGCGGTCCGCAAGGATCGACGAACATTCTGCGAGAACCCATCATGGAAATAGGCATCGACAGTTTCGCGGCAATCCTTCCCGACCCGGCGACTGGACGGCATCCCTCGGCGACCGATCGCATGGCCGACCTGCTTGATGAGGTTGAAACCGCTGACCGCGTCGGGCTCGACGTCTTCGGCATCGGCGAGCACCATCGCGCAGAATTCCTCGACTCCGCGCCAGCTATCATTCTTGCCGCCGCGGCGGCCCGGACCAGCAACATTCGCCTGACGAGCGCGGTGATGGTGTTGAGCGTCGCCGACCCGGTGCGGGTTTTCCAGGAATTCGCGACGCTCGATCTGATCTCCAATGGGCGCGCCGAGATCGTCGTCGGGCGAGGCTCTTTCGGAGAGGCCTTTCCGCTGTTTGGCCTGGATACCCGCGCCTATGACGACCTTTTCGCCGAAAAGCTCGACCTGTTCCTGAAACTCGGCGAAGAGACCAACATCTCCTGGTATGGGCGCTATCGTCCGCCACTTCACGGCGAAGGCGTCTACCCGCGTCCCCACCAGCCGCGACTACCGCTGTGGGTGGGCGTCGGCGGCACGCCGCGATCCTTTGAGCGCGCGGGCGAGCTCGGTCTTCCGCTGATGGTCGCCATCATCGGTGGCACGTTCGAGCGTTTCCGCCCGCTCGTCGATCTCTATCGGGAGGCCGGCACGCGAGCCGGTCACAGCCCGGAGAAACTGACCGTGGGCGTGCACGCGATGGCTTTCGTCGGCGAGACCGACACCGAGGCCAAGGATGCGTTCTTTCCCGGCTGGGCACATCTCACCGGAACAATCGGACGCGAGCGCGGGTGGTCGGCCCCGACGCGCCAGCAGTTCGAGGCAATGGCCAGCCCGGAAGGAGCGTTCCTGATCGGTGCACCGGCGACGGTAGCAGCCAAGATGCTGAAGGCCAGCGAGACGCTCGGCGGTATCTCGCGCATCACCTTCCAGATGAGCACAGCCTCGCTTGAAACGGCTGCCATGAAGCGCTCCATTGAGCTTCTTGGCACGGAAGTCGCACCAATTGTCCGGGCGGTTCACGAGACGCCGCGCCCGAACGTTACGAAATCGTGATCGGCTGGAACGGCGCGGCCCCGTTTGCGTAACTCCAAGACGATGGTGGCAGTTGCGCTCGGCCATGTATGCTCAACGCGCGTCCTGTCGAAACGATGAAACTGGGAGTTTGGGCCATGCCGAAAGGATCGGACCTTTTTGTCGCCGCGCTGGAGAACGAAGGCGTCGATCGCATCTTCGGCGTGCCAGGCGAGGAAAACCTCGACCTTCTGGAATCGCTGCGGACCTCCAGCATCAAGCTGATCCTGACCCGTCATGAGCAGGCCGCGGCCTTCATGGCGGCGACGCACGGTCGACTTACCGGCAAGCCCGGTGTCTGCCTGGCGACGCTCGGACCCGGGGCGCTCAATTTCTCGACCGGCGCGGCCTACGCCCATCTCGGCGCCATGCCGATGATCCTCATCACTGGCCAGAAGCCGGTGATGAGCGCCAAGCAGGCTCGTTTCCAGATCGTCGATATCGTCGCCTCGATGAAGCCGCTGACCAAGATGACGCGCCAGATCGTCAGTGCCGCCGCGATACCCTCCATGGTGCGCGACGCCTTTCGCGTCGCGATGGAGGAGCGACCTGGGCCGGTCCACCTGGAACTGCCGGAGGATGTTGCGGGGAAGGAGGTCGCCAACATCCCTGTCATTGCGCGCCATGCGGTGGACCGCCCCGTGGCGAGTGGCGCAGCACTCGACAGTGCAGCCGAGATGATCCGCGCTGCAAAGCGGCCGCTTGTGATGATCGGCGCGGCCGGTAACCGGCCGTCCTTGGTCGACCTGCTCTCGGCTTTCGTTTCACGGAGCCGCCTGCCATTTTGCAATACGCAGATGGGTAAAGGCGCGGTCACCGGAGGCTCGAACCTCTACATGGGGACCGCCGCACTCTCGGAGGGCGACTATGTGCACGAGGCTGTCGAGCGCGCCGACTTGATTATCGCCATCGGCCACGACACGATCGAAAAGCCGCCCTTCCTGATGAAGAGCGCGGGCGGACCAAAGGTTATTCATGTCGGCTACCAGTCCGCCACGGTCGAACAGGTCTACCATCCGGATTTCGAGTTGATCGGCGATATTGGAGCCGCGGTCGAGGGGCTTGCCGAGCGCCTCGAAGGAAAGCTGATGCTCGACGAGGGGATGCTCGAACTGCGTCAGCGAATCCTTGCTCGCATCAACGACCGCGCCGAGGAAGACCGCTTCCCGCCCACACCGCAGCGCATCGTCCATGATGTTCGCAAGGTGATGCCGGAAGACGGCATCGTCTGCCTCGACAACGGCATGTACAAGATCTGGTTCGCCCGCAACTACCGCACCCATGTCGCCAACACGCTGCTGCTCGACAATGCGCTTGCCACAATGGGCGCCGGCCTGCCCTCGGCGATGATGGCGGCGATGCTTCATCCGAACCGCCGCGTCTTGGCCGTCTGCGGCGACGGCGGCTTCATGATGAATTCGCAGGAGATGGAAACGGCGGTGCGGCTCGGGCTGAACCTCGTGGTGGTCATCCTGAACGACAGCGCCTACGGCATGATCCGCTGGAAGCAGGCGGTGGACGGCTTCCAGGATTTCGGCATGAGTTTCGGCAATCCCGATTTCGTGCGCTACGCTGAGGCTTATAGTGCCAAGGGCTCGCGGGTCAGTGCGGTCGAGGATCTGGTGCCCACGCTCGAAGCCGCCTTTGCGGGCGGCGGCGTTCATCTGGTCGACGTCCCGATCGACTATTCCGAGAACACCCGTGTCCTCGTCGACGAGTTGCGCAATCGCAGGCCCGACGTGGAACTCGCGTAATCCAACGAAGGGAGATCGGTAATGCTCACAATCATGCAGGCATTCGATCGCGCACCGATCGAGGAGATCGAGACAGACGATGCCGCCGCGCTGGAGCGCAAACTGCAGGCGGCGGAGCAGGTCTTCAGGGATCGCGACGGCTGGCTGATGCCGCATGAGCGCGTTGCCATTCTGCGCAGGTTGGCCAGGCTGATGGAAGGCAGGCGCGATCATCTCGCCATGCAGATCGCACGCGAGGGCGGCAAGCCCTTGCCTGATGCCATCGTCGAGACCAACCGCGCAATTGATGGCGTCCACAACGCCGCCGACGAATTGCGCAACTTTGCCGGACGTGAAATCCCGATGGGGCTGTCGGCGGCGGCTGAAAACCGCTGGGCCTTCACGACAAAGGAGCCCATCGGGATCGTCGCGGCGATTTCCGCCTTCAACCATCCGCTGAACCTGATCGTCCATCAGGTGGCACCCGCCATCGCAGTGGGCTGCCCTGTCATCGTCAAGCCGGCCGCCACGACGCCGCTGTCCTGTCTCGATTTCGGGGCGCTGGTCCACGATGCGGGCCTGCCCGAGCCGTGGTGCCAGACCTTTCTTACGGAAGACAACAGTCTCGCCGAAAAGCTGGCGACCGACGGCCGGATCGCCTTCCTCAGCTTCATCGGCTCGGCAAAGGTGGGCTGGTCATTGCATGGCAAGCTCGCCCCCGGCACGCGCTCGGCGCTGGAGCATGGCGGGGCGGCACCCGCCATTGTCGATCGTAGCGCGGATCTCGGCAAGGTGATCGAGCCGATCGTCAAGGGCGGCTACTATCATGCCGGACAGGTCTGCGTGTCGACACAGCGCATCTTCGTTCATGCCGACATCGCCGAAGACTTCACGCAAAGGCTGGTCGCCCGCGTCGAAAGACTGCGCACCGCCGACCCCACCCTGAACGACACCGAGGTCGGGCCTCTGATCCTGCCGCGCGAGGCGGATCGGGTCGGACAATGGATCGAAGAAGCGACCGAGGGTGGCGCCACGCTGGCAACCGGCGGCAAGCGCCTGTCCGAGACGACCTTGCAGCCGACTGTCCTGCTCGACCCGGCTGCGGATGCGAAGGTTTCAACGCTGGAGGTCTTCGGTCCCCTGGTCGCGGTCTATCGCTACCGCGATCTCGACGACGCGATCCGTCAGGCCAATGCGCTGCCGACTGCCTTTCAGGCCAGCGTTTTTGCGCAGGACATCGACATCGCGCTGCGCGCGGCCAATCGACTCGATGCCTCGGCCGTGATGATCAACGATCCCACCGCCTTCCGTACCGACTGGATGCCCTTCGCCGGCCGCAGGGAATCCGGATACGGAACCGGCGGTATCCCGTACACCATGCGCGACATGACGCAGGAGAAGATGATCCTGATGCGGAGGAATTGACGACGGAGGCAAGTGCGACCACCTGGTTTAGCGGCGTCCCGACAGCAAGCCTATTCAGACGATCATGCGTTCCGGTTGGTCGTTGACTGCTGCGACACCTTGGTCGGAACAAATAGGGTCTGCAACTCCGACACGGGCTTTCCCTCGATCGACCCGAGCAACGCCTTGGCCAAGCCTCGGCCCGTTTCCCGCACGTCCTCGTGAACTACGTAGAACTCGTCGCCGAATACGGGAAGATTTGCAAAGAGCTGCTTGGTGACTATATCGACATCGCGGCCGACGACAGCGCCAACATCTTTCAGGCCGGCCTGAATAGCCAGTATCGCGCCGCCCGTACCGCTTACCCCGCCCGAGCTGTTGATTAGCCCGTCCGGCGCGGGGCTTTGCAGCATCAGGTTTCTGACGGCAATCCTGATCTGCTCGATCGAGCTGTCGTTCGAGATGCCCGGGAACTGCACCTCCTCCAGCTTTTGCTCGGCCATCGCCGCCTCGAAACCTTGCCTCATGTGGTCGCGGAAGCTCAGGCCTGCGGGCGGGGCGAGCAGCGCCAGTCGCTTGCGCCCCAGGCTGGCGAGGCGTTCAACCGCGATCTTGGCGAAGGCATGGTTGTCGAAATCGACGAAAGGATGTTCGGCACCCATTTGCGTCCTGCCGTGAGTGGCGAAGGGCATCGCGTGCTCGACCATGAACTTTACCCGCATGTCCTCGGGCTCGATGCGCGAAATGATGATGCCGTCGACGGCCTCGGGACCGTGGGCGTCACGCGGCCTTCACGCCCACGGCCTGGTAGTGGGGGAGTTCAAAGTCGAGATCGGATGACGAGGGCGAGATCTAAGCACATCGTGCTCGGACCGACGCCGGCGATGAATACCTCGGCACCTCTGTCGAGTGCTGCTTTCGCGACGCCGAGGCCGATGCCCCGGCTACCGCCGAAAATAAGAACCTTCTTGCCCTTGAGCGACGTCATGACACTTCTCCGATCTATTGATCCTATTGTAGTTGAGGGATGAGCGACATCAGCCGCACGTCGCGTAGGCCGCCTCGAGATCGGCGATGACGATCTTCTTCATCTTGTACATCGCCTGCATCACACGATCGGCCTTCTCGCGGTCCGGATCCGAGAGCATCCTGAGCAGGGCAGTTGGCGTGACCTGCCAGTAGACGCCGTATTTGTCGGTGAGCCACCCGCAGGGCTGCTCTTTGCCGCCATCGGCGATCAGCGCATTCCAGTAGTAATCGGTCTCGGCCTGGTCCTCGGTCTCGACGAGGAAGGAGAAGGCCGCGCTGTAGCGCGCGGGCGAGTTGGCGTTGAGCGCGACGATCGGCAGCTTGGCCAGTTCGAAGCGGACGACGGAGATCTCGGGATCGGGAAGGTTCGTCGTTTTCAGGACCTTCGAGTCCTTGAATACGGACGTGTAAAATTCCATCGCCTCTTCGGCCTGGTTCTGGAACCAGAGGTGGGGGAAGATCTTTGGCATGGATCTGATCCTTGATGCTTGTTGAGGGAGGACTGGCTCTTCGAGGTGCGAGGCGCGGTTGAGCTACTGGCCGTCGACGATCCGGATGATCGTTCCATTCCAGTCGCGCTCGAAACCGAGATCGTGAAGGCGGCGGTCGCAAAAGCGGTCCAGGGTGCGCATCGTCCCGCGGTGCTGGATGCTGGCGCTCAGGTGGACGGCAAAGACGGTCGCGGCGTTGCGCAGGGTGTTGAATGCTTCCAGCGGCGAGCGGACGCGGGCCATTTCGGCGGGGTTGCAGGTGCTTCCCATTGCATGAAGAGTGCTCACAGTTCGTTCCTTTCACAGGTTTCGCCGGTGTTGGCAGCGGGTTGGAATGGCGGCAATCTGGGCAATTCTGTGCTGGACGACAAACGACTAATCGTCCATGATTTGTGATCAACGTTCACAAATGGCATGCCGCGAAAGCTCCCGCCTCTGACCACTCTCCCGGCCTTCGACGCCGCCGCTCGCCATCTCAGCTTCACCAATGCCGCGGCTGAGCTGAACCTGACGCATGGCGCGATTAGCCGTGCGATCCGCAACATGGAGGACAGGCTCGGCGTCCAGCTGTTCGAGCGGGGAACGCGGTCGGTGAAGCTCACACCCGCGGGCGCGATCTACGCTGCCGAAATCGGCGCGGCCCTCGACCGGATCGGCGCGGCGACGCTCGTCGCAACGGCGGCGCGCTCGGCAAATGTGCTGACGGTGAGCACGTCAGACGGGTTCGCTGGCCGCTGGCTGGTGCCGCGGCTCTATCGGTTCCACCGCGACAACCGCACCATCGACGTGCGGCTCGCCACGTCCGGCGTGCTTGCGGATTTCATCCGGGACGGCATCGACATCGCAATCCGCTACGGCCCGGGCGGCTATGAAGGCGTGGTGTCGGAACTGCTCGCAGAGGAAGACGTCTCGCCCGTCTGCAGCCCGGAGCTGATAAAGGGCGAGCATCCGCTGCGCTCGCTGAGCGACCTGAGACACCACACACTCATCCACGATAATTTTCGCATCGACTGGGCGACATGGCTGCAGCATGCGGGCGTCGACGGCATCAATCCGAGCAGCGGCGTGAAGTTCGATTCCGCTACCTACGCGGTCGAGGCGGCGGTTCATGGCGAAGGCGTGCTGCTGGGCCGGAGCGCGCTCGTCTCCGCCGACCTGGCGGCCGGGCGGCTGATGCGGCCCTTCGACCTCTCACTGAAATCGCCGTCGAAATATTACGTCGTCTATCCGGAAGGCGCGCTGCGGCAGAAGAAGGTTAAGGCATTCCGTGACTGGATCTTTGCCGAGATGCGGGCTGATCAGCCTGATGCACACAGGCGTTCTCCTGTGCCTGGTCGCCCCCCTCGTCCACGCGATCGCGGTTAATGTCATGCCGCATGTTACGCGAGCCTCGGTGTTGGTGCTGAACAGCCGTTAGTCTCGCTAATCGCAAAGCGTTCCGTCGGCACGTCAGCTTTCAGGTAGTGGGAGAGTTGAGCTAAGGGTCTGACATCGCGCGCGTTGCCGTCGAAGTGCGGCGGCTACCTGAACGGCCGCTATCCCAGCTTCGCCGCCCAGAAGCCGTCAGGCAGCAAACCACCCGATCGAGACCTATACGAATCCTTTGACCGTCCATCCCGGGAAGGATTCATTCTGGCAGGTCAGGGGCCGCCAGCGGACTGGCAGCTCCGGGCCGCAGATCCTTAATTGCGGACATTTAGGTCGGCGTGGGCATCGTCGTGACCTGACCCTAGGCAGACGCCTTGCCGCCGGCCGGCCAACGTCCGCTCTGGACGTGGAGGCTGACGTCGCCATGCGCCCCTGAGACATGAGGCGGGAGACCGCAACTTATTGCATCAAGCCGGCAGCGACTCGTGGAAACGGCACCAGCCATTTGGGCTGATTGCACCGGCAACAACCTCGCACCCGTTCGGCTTTTCGAAGTGAGTACATCCGGCGCAGCGTTCGCCGCGATTTGGGGTGCCCTGGTAAAGCGCCAGCGCCTTGGTTGTCTTTCCGGCTGCCATCGGTCGAGACATACAGGCTGCAAGGCCGCCGGCGCTGGCAATCGCCGCACCGGTCACGGAGACTTTTAGGAAATTGCGGCGAGACAGCACTCGGGATGGGGCTGCCGATCCGTGGTTCACATCAGCATCTTTGTTCATGGTCCTTCTCCGAGAGCAGCCGATATGAGGCTGCTCGGTTCCGGCGGCCAAATCGTCACTCGTCGCAACTGGCTCAGGTGCTTTTGAGCGTGCCGTTCATCCCTTCCGGATAGAAGCCGCCCTTGCTCACTCCGTCCTTGTCGGTGAGATAGACGATCCGGAGCACCTCCTGCGGTGTTCTGGTGAAGGCGATTGCGTCCGGCGTTGAAGGAACGATGTTGGCTTTTCCGTCCACCTGGATCCCCTGGTCCTTATCATCCGATCCGTCGATTTTGTCTCGGGCATCGGAGACGGCGTTGGCCGCCTTCCAGGCTTCCTCTCCCTTCCGGTAAAGCGTCGATCGCGCCATTCCCATGTGGTAGGCCTCGACCGCCAGGATGCCTGCGGCGGCTGCGAGAAAGTCTTTGTTTTTCAGAACTGTCGCAGCACCGGCATAGGCAGTGACGCCGACGTCCTCGAATAGCATCCCGCCGAGAACAAAGTTCGTTTCGTTGCCGAAGGGGTCGAAATCCGGCCCGAGGCCCGCTGCTTCCGCGACGGCTTTGAAGCCCGCATCGAAATCAATGGCCGGCCGGTCAACGGCGTCCGTTCCAAGCGTCTTGCGGTAGAAGCGGACGTGCGCGAGTTCGTTTTCCGCGACTTCCTGCATGAATTCGCCGATGGCCGGCGTCTCGAACGAGACTTGCTTTCCACCAACGACGTCGCCGGGTTTTGACCCGGCATCGGCTGCGTCGATGCCCATTCCGGTGGTGCCGCGGAGGTAGTATTCAGCCTCCATTTATTCGAGGTTGAGCGCAAAGCGGAAAATGTCCTCGTCCGATATGTCCTGTGCCAATACCGGAGAAGGCCGCGCGATTCCGCCGAGTGCCGCACCGGCACCGAGTACGACAAGTCCCTGAAGCGACTGACGCCGGGATAGGGGAATTAGGCGCTGCATGGCGGTCTCCTGTTTGTTGATTCAACACCGCTGTCAGCACCGCGGCGCCGAATGCATTTGCCTGACGATTAGATGGTCCGGGCCGCCAAAATATTCCCGCGTCCCGCTACAAGAGCCCCGCCGAAAGGAGCCGGCGCAATCTCGGCGTGGACGGTCTACGTGCGCTCAGTCGCCGCGTTCAATTGATGAGTATCAGGCGGATTGCGAGCCGATCGAGAACTGATTGCGCGAGGCGGTCACAACGGGCGCCAGCGAAGAGAAATGTATCCGTAAACACGGTGGCGAGCTTGTCCCGCAGCGCCTCGCGGAGCAGCCGGCGTGCGCGATAAAGACGGGTGCTCACTGTCTGAGGTCGCAATGCCAAAAGAAATGCCGTTTCCTCAATGCTCATTTCCTCGACGTCCCGCATGACAAAGACGATGCGAAATGGCTCTGGCAAGCTACCGACGGCCCGCTCCAGGAGGCTGCGGATTTCGGTGAGAGCGGCCGCCTCTTCGGGATCAGGCTTGTGGGCGCTGAACGGAGCGACCATGCCTTCGATGGCTTTCATGTCGACGGTGGGCCGCCTTTTCCGGCGGCGTCCCAGTGCCTCGTTCAGCGCGATCCGGGTGAGCCAGGTCGACAGCCGCGCCTCCGCGCGGAATTCGGCCAGATGGGTGAAGGCGTGTATATAGGTCTCCTGAAGTACGTCCTCCGCCTCAGTGTCGTCATTCAGGACGGCGCGGGCGACCCGGTGAAGCCGCTGATTGTGACGCTTGATGATTAACCAGAACGCGGCGGGATCGCGCTGTCGCGCGTGTTCAACCAGCCCCGCGTCGTCAAGATCTTCGATCCTCACTGCCCCGGTGGATCCGGTTGGCTTCATCATAGGCGCTCCAGATGCATCAGCTTACTACGGGATAAGCGTTTTCCGTGGTTTTCGGTCTGCAGCCCGGCGGAGACTTGGGACTCTAGCTGACCAGAGGTCTGCTCACCAAATAAATCGGACCTTGTTGCGGAGCAGTTCCATCTTCCGGTTTTGCCGCAACCACGACCTTCAGCGTGGTCGCTTGGGATGTCGGCTTTCGGGAAAGCGGCAGCGCTGAACTTACGGCCGAGATGGGGGCGCGTTGCTGCCCGGCAGCCTCGAGGGCCGTTTGGAGACTGGCAACTTCCGGGTTCACAACGGCGATTGCAGACGTTCAACCTGTTGGGGTTGAGGTCGCGAACGAGCCCATTTCAGACCGATCGAAGTGCCTCAGATTTGGTCTGCAATCGCTGCCTTGTCGATTATCGACCAGACCCTTGCAATCCTTCCATTGGCAAACTCGTAGAACACATTCTCGCAGAACTGGACGCGCTTACCGTTGACGGGCACACCGAACAAGATGCCCGTCGGAGTGCAGTCGAAATGCAGACGGCTGGCGATGCGCGGTGGGTCAGAAAGCAAAAGCTCAATGTTGAAGTAAAGATCAGGGATAGCCCGAAAATCGCCTTCCAACATCTCCCGATAACCCGCCAGCCCCACCCTCTTTTCGTTATGGTAAACTTCATCGTCGATGAACTGTCCGAGGTTCACCCAGTCTTGGTGGTTCAGGCAGTCGACATAGTCACGATAGACATCGGACAGTTGGTAGACCATCTGCATATCTCCAGAGCGGGTTTACCCCGCTACTGTAAACAAAAATAGTGCAACGCGGAATCACGGAGGTCAGTTTTCACTCCCGTGACGCCGTCTGTTCGTTCGCGCGGGACTTCCGCAAGCCTATTTTTCGATTGCACCAACTTGGGGCCGAAACCCGCCCGACGTTGTTGGGAACGAAGTTGCCAAAAGCAGCCGTTCCGTTGACGACCTCGTAGCGCCCAAAGGACGTGCCGCGCCGCCGGCGCCCAGACATCCGGTTGCATTCTTATATCGGCTTGGGCGGGAATCAGCCCTGCGACGGCCTCCAGTCAGCCGATGGAATGACGTTGACCATCCACGGGACGCCGAACCTGTCGATCAGAGAGCCGAAGCCGGGCGACCAGAAGGTCTCGCTGAACGGCATGACAGCCTTGCCGCCGTCGGACAGTCGATCGAACCAGCGTTGGCCTTCGGCCTTGTCCTCGGTATGGAGGGTAACGTCGAAGCCGTTCTTGGGCTTGCCGATATTGGGCGCCCATCCCGCGTCCATGTCGGCGCCCATCAGCGCCTGGTCGCCGACCTCGAGCCAGCAGTGCATCAGCCAGGTCTTGTACTTCTCATCGGTGATCGGCATGCCGGGGGGCGCATCGCCATAGGGCATGGCGGCGGTGATCTTTCCGCCCAGGACCTTGGCGTAGAACTCGAATGCCTCGCGGCACTGGCCCTGGAAACTCAGGCTGGTCACGATCTTCATGGTC
Organism: Mesorhizobium sp. WSM2240; assembly: GCF_040438645.1. NCBI lineage: Bacteria > Pseudomonadati > Pseudomonadota > Alphaproteobacteria > Hyphomicrobiales > Phyllobacteriaceae > Mesorhizobium > Mesorhizobium sp. WSM2240. The sequence goes on along the minus strand of NZ_CP159256.1, from coordinate 39,713 downwards.
GTCTCCCTTTTGATGGGTGCTTCGGCGCGCGTCACGGGTGATTGAGCTGCCAGGACTGCACTCCGCCTGCACGCGCCCTTCTGCCAGCACGTGACATCGACAACCTCGCCGTCGTCGAACAGCGAGACATGGAAGTTCATCGCCCTTCGGCATGGCCGCCCTGGAATGAGGAATGGCTGCACCGCGGGCATGGTCCGCTTCCTCCTGCGTTAGATCCTTGGGAAGCAGCCGTCGATTGCCTTCCCTCATTTATGTTGATATCAACGTAAGAAGTTCATGTATGTCAACCTTTCAGATGCACGCTCCTGCCAACCTTGCCTTCGAAACCACCCTCCTGGTACGTGACACCTGCCTGTGCCTGCATACGCAGAGGGCAGCGCGTGCGCTGGCACGTCGTTTCGATGTCGCATTAAAGCCCGCCGGCATAACCAGCGGGCAGTTCTCTCTCCTCATGTCGCTCAATCGACCGAAACCACCGAACCTCGGCAGCGTGGCGGCGCTGCTGGCGATGGACAGGACGACCTTGACTGCCAATCTCAAGCCGCTGGAGCGTAGTGGCGTCGTCGAGACGGCGCCCGATCCGACGGACAGGCGAGCCCGACTGCTGCGGCTGACGCCGGCCGGCTCGGCGGTTCTGGCCGAGGCGGTGCCGATCTGGCGCCATCTCCATGCGGCGATCGAAACGGCGCTGTCCGACCCGGATCATCTGCGCTCCGAATTGAACCTCCTTTCGAGATCTGACAGTCAGGATGGTGTCGCCGGGTAACGCCAGGAAGGGGCCGTTTGTTGCGCGTCCGGTTCTGGCCGAAAACCTGAGTAAGCCGCCGTTCGGCTGACGACCTCTCAGCAGACCTTCGCGGCTCGCCGGCAGTGGAGATAGGATGAAGGTCAGAGACTGCTAGTTCGCTGGCAGGCTGACTCCGCGGCCGCAGGCGACGAACTCTACTCGGTCATGTCGTCCTTCAGTCTCGGCGCCCGCCTCTTCACCATCCCCCGCCGCGGTGGCACAATGCCGCCGCGTTCGTTCCTTACGCCGGCTTCGCGGCCAGCCGTCTCAACGCCGCCAACCCGAGCACCGGCCCGGGCACCAGCAGCAGGAAAACATACTGCGGTCCGGCGGTTTCGATCAGCCAGGCAAGCAGCGCGATCGACACGATCGTGATCGAGAAGCCGATGCAATTGGCGATCGTCAGCGCCGAGCCGACGAGCCTCGGCGGGGCGAAACGGGCGTTGAGCGTGGAGAATTGCGGCGAGTCGCCGGCAACGACCACGCCCCAGAACAACAGGAAGGCGAGGAACACCGGCAAGGGCGCCAGGAACACCAGCGGCGAGACGAGGCAGCACAGGCCGGACGCCGACAACTGCATATAGGCAACGCGTGCGCTGCCGATCCCCCGCGAAAGGTAGCCGCCGGCCATGCAGCCGAGAAAGCCGGTGGCGATCGCCGCGAAGCTCCACATCGAAACCGTCGCGCCGTCGCTGCCGAGGCGCGCCGCCAGCAGCACCGGCAGGAACGCGTAGAACGCGTAGAGCTCCCACATATGGCCGAAATAGCCGAAGGCCGACGCCCGGAATTCGGCCGAGCGGAAGATCGTCGCGAATGCGGCCGGGTCGAATTTCGCGCCCGCTCTGAGATGCGGCCCGTCCGGCACGAGAAAGAGCATCGCCAGACCGCCGGCGATCGATACCGCTGAGACCGACAGGATCACGCCCTGCCAGGGCAGATCGCCGCCCATGCCGCGGATGAGATGGGGAAGTGCCGTTCCGAGCACCAGCGCCCCGACCAGCCAGCCGAGCGCGAGCCCGAGGTCGCGGTCGTACCAGCCCGACGCGATCTTCATGCCGACGGGATACATGCCGGCGAGAAAGAAGCCGGTTGCGAACCGCGCTGCCAGCAGGGGCAGCAACTCGCCGCCGCCCGCCAGCGTTGCGGCATTGGCCGCCGAGCCGGCGAGCGTGGAAAGGAAGAAGATGATGCGCGGCGAGTAGCGGTCGGCGATCGCCAGCCAGGCGAAGACCAGCGTGCCGGCGATGAAGCCGAGCTGCACGGCGATCGTGATGTCGCCGACGGCGGACGCCGGCAGGCCGGCGCTGCGCTGCAGGTCGGGCATCACCGCATTGCCGGCGAACCACAGCGATGTCGCGGCGAACTGCGAGATGACGATCGTCGGCAGGATGCGGGCAGGAACGGTGGGCAAGGCGCAATCCTCGTCATGATGTTTTGAATGGTTCCTAACACGCTTCGCTGCGCGGCAGCAGTGACAGGTCGCCGGCGGCTTGCCGGCCAGCCCTCCGCGACAGACAGCTCCCCGACTTGAACGCATGCGCATCGGCGACCGTAGCCACGAATGCACTCGCCAGCAGCGGGCCGACGCCTCCATCAACCTCCGGCCAAGATCAGTCTCTCGCGCACTCGCCCGGACCCGGCGATCGTTCTCGAGAATTTGCTCCTTCACGACCTTGAGCTGCGCCGCGAGCATGCGCAGGCATAGCCGTGCGTCAGCGGGTATCCTGGCGTCGTTCTCGTCATTGATGACCACGAGCAGTTGCTCAATTCCATTACGGCCGATCGGCGCCACGACCCCGAACTCGGAAAGGTGGGACCGCAACGCGTTCGATGCCTGAGTGCGCTGGCGGTTGAGCATCAACCGGACCCGGTGCAGCATCATCACGCTTTGCTGCTCGGGCGACTTCACCGGCACGAAGCGCATGGTCGGTCGGGTCACGGCCTCGCAGATCGCCTCTGCGTCTACAGCATCATTCTTCAGCCGCTTCAGATAGGGCTTCACATACTGTGCCGGCAGCAGCCGCACATCATGGCCACGTGCGATAAGCTCGCGAGCCCAATAATGCGACGAGCTGCACGCCTCGTTTGCGAAATCGAGTCGGGATAGTCGAAGGCCATGTCGAGTGCATCCTCGCCGGCGAGAACCGCTTGCGGGATCACGAAGGAGACTTTTTGAGGCGCGTCGCCGAAAAGCACGCACTCATGCACGCGAGCGCCGTTCACTGATATGAGCACCCTCTGAGTAATCTGCGGCGGGCGAACCATTGGGGTCATTTCCAGCGTGGCGGCCAGGTCGCCGGCGACTGCCGGGATTTTCACGCGGAGCCGCGAGGTCTCGCCCAGGGAATGCGTGCCGTCTCCGGTCGGCCCCGGTCCAGCCGCACACCTTCATGCCGTCAGCGCGCTTCATCCTGTCCCTCTGTTTTCCCAGATGCAGGAATGAAATCGTTTCGCCAAGGCTGTAGCTGCCTATGCGGTCGCGATTGAGGCACGTGGTCGTCTCGTCGATATAAAAGGCGCGGTAATCCGGATGGACCCGCGGATTGAGAGCAAGCCCGAGGATGACGACCTCGGTGCCGGCCAGCAGCGCCGCCAGCGCATAGAAGCCGAGAAAAACCGCGCGCTGCGGCGGCATCGGAAAGCTAGACCAAGGCAAGGTAGCCTCTCATCCAAGCGATCATGGTGAAATAGCAGGTGGCGGGCAGCAGGACCAAGGCCGCGTAGAAGATCGGCCTGGATGCCGCCAGAAGGGTCATGGCCAACAGGACCAGCGGCGCCAGCCCCACGACATACCTCACCATCGACGCCAGGTTCGTCAGCAGCGGCAGCACGATGCCCAGCGTGCAGAAAAGGGCCGCGCCATACTGCCTGCGAAACGCCAGCACCGCCGAGAGCGCCAGGCCGGCGACGCAGGCGAACGCGCTCCACTGCGGCGAGGTTGGCAGCCACCCTGTCGCCGGCGTGGCCGAGAACGCGTCCCACAGGAACTGGAGCGGATTGCCCGTCACCCTCCCGAAGGCACGCTGCACATGGACGAAGGCGAAGCCGTCCCCGACGGTGAGATGGAGGTACAGCATGTAGGCAAAGAGGCCGGCGGGCGAGATGAGGATAGCGACGATGAGATCCGGCCGCGAAAGTACAAGGCGCGGGAAGGACAGGACCGATCCGCCATGCCCGCGATGCTCCTGGCACATCCGGATCACTGTTGCGAACACGACGAAGACCCCAACGAGACGCGTGGCCGACAACAGCGCGGAAAAAACGCCTGCCGCCAGGTAGCGGGAGCGTTTTAGCGCCAGAAAGACGCATGACGTCAGGAGCACAAATAGAGGCTCCGAGAGGAAAGTGGTGAAATAGAAGGAGAACGGACCGCTGAGCAGGAAGGCGCAATAAAGTATGTAGGCGCGCATGTTCCTGTCGAGCAACTGCCACGATACTAGGCAAGAGGCGTAGCTCAGTGCGATGGACGTGGCGATTGCGACGATGGCGGTGGGAAACGGGAAAACAGCCCTGAGCCCCGCAATCAGCATCGGATAGAGCGGGAAAAAGCCCCAACGCCCGACATTGCTCTCGCCGGGGATCGGAAAGCCTTCGTAGCCTTTCTCGGAAATGCCCACATACCAGGAGCAATCCCACCTGCAGAGCGATTGAATGTAAGGCTGCAGGCTATGGTCCGGCCAGACCTCGGTGAATGCGGCGTAGCGGATGACAATTCCGCTGATGACGAAGAAAAGCGGGACCACCGCTATGGCCAGCGCCGTGAAGCGGCCGGTGTTCTCGCGCGCGACGTCGTCCAGCACCAAGTCAGCCTCTGCCCATTTTCGAGTTGCCGGCGCCGTTCATCGCCAGAATCAACAAGTTACGCTGGTGAGTTCAAAACGTTCCTTTTTCATCGCAAATTGCGCGCGCGGGCCAGCGACAGACCTCTGTCAGCCAACCGGTGACTCGGCGCGCCAACTCCACCTAAACCTAATTCAGGTCAGGGAGGCGTCGACCGCTGGGGAACCGCACCACCCGTCCGAAAGGGATGTCCGCTCCGAAGAACGACCCTGAATGTCGGGAAAGAGCAACCGCGACCTCCAGCGGCGTGTCGGCAATGTCTGTTTCCAGGAAGTGGCAAGGCTGGTCTCTACGGCTGACATGGGGCGCAATCTCGACATTCACACGCAGGGCCGCGCAGCCGTAGTAGGAAATGATTTCCCAACCAGCACATCTGACCCGTTCCAGACCTTCGCGAGCGGTGTCGCAAAGGGCTCGAACCGAGCTATTCGCGACATTCCCAGGGTTGAGCAACCTGACTTTTGACCTGTGTCAGCGCAATCCTCTCAGGCCGCCTCCCGGTTCAATCGGTGTAGAATGCTTTCATTCTCCGCACCAATGAGGCGGCAGGGTTCCGTCCCGAGCGGAATCCAATCTCACTCCTCAGCTTGCTAGCCTGCATGACATTGATGCCGTCGGATAACACATCCGGGCTTCGCCCCGCGCCCGCTCGGTGCTAATCTGCCTCGGACTACACGGAGAGTGTCGTGGACATTGCCGGGTGGCGCTCGAGCCTTGGGCTGGGCAAATATAGCAAGACCTTCGCCAGGAACGAGATCACGCCCAAAGTGCTCCCGCATCTCTCGGATGCGGACCTCAAGACGCTGGGGCTGCCGATGGGCCCAAGGAAGCTCGTGTTGGCCGCGATCGCGGAGCTTGGCAGGCGCAGTCTAGGGGATCCCACCCCAGCGAAATCCGTGTTATTGCGGATCTCGTCGATCGCGGTGTCGATCGAGTCCGCGGGAAACGGTATGAAGCCTTTGAGGTTCTTGCCGAAGATCGTCAGCGATTTCCCATTGAGGAAAATTTCGGCATCGGAGACCGCCTTTGCGTGTGGCGTAGAGCTGGTCGGGACGTTGAACCATCAGCTCGCCGAAACCGCTGAACTGCAGCTTCAGCGAGCCAAAGGTGACGACGTCGATATCCACGGCATAGTCAACGCTGAAGCTCCCAAGCTGGCCGAGATAGTCCGACAGGGTGGCAAGCACCTTGGCGGCGTCGGGCTCCACCTTCCCGTCCGAGCGAGCGGGCGCTTCCCCGTCGACTTCGGTCGAGGAGCCCAACGAAGCGGCAACTTCGCCGGGAACGTCGTGATCAATAGTTCCCGCTGTAGAAGCGCTCATCACAAGGGCAGTGCAAATCCTGCCATCTGCCGCCCGGTAGCGACAGGGCTGCTCGCCTCGACGCTGCGGCGTCGTCGCCGTTCCTACAGCCGCGCCGAGAAGCGCACCGCCAGCAGCACCTACGAGCGTGCTCTTCGTGTTGCAACCAATAGCCTGACGGCCTCCAGCAATGCTCCTGTGCCTGCACGTTGCTCCTGTTCGGTCGCAGCACAACCGGTGAGCGCCATGGTTGCGAGGACTGAGTCAACGGTCTTCCGAAGTTCCACGTTCGTCTCCTCCGTTGTGCGCCCCCAACTCCCAATCGGGCAGAAAAGCCACCGCGCTCCGCGTTTAATGTCAAACGTCAGGCGCGGCTCAAGCTGCCTCTCCACCTGAAGTCCTTGCGGCTTTCTCGCGGGCGAGCGAAATGGCGGAAGCAGCGGCGGCGGCGGCCGCCTGCCTCTCGTCTCCGCCCACTTGGACCGACGGCTTAGCAAACGCGACGCCGTTTTCCATGAACGCCTGCTGGATCATGGTGTAGGCCCGCCGCCTGACAACGGACTGCTGGCCGGGCTTCGTCATCACGGCGAAGCTCAACTCCATGCCAAACTCGTCGAACTGCTCCACGCCTTTCAACTTCACCGTTTCGATGATGTGAGGCGCCAATTCCGGATCGGCGAGCATCTCCGCTCCGATCCCTTTCAACAGCTTCTTGACCTTCTTGACATCGGTGTCGAACGCGACGCGGATCCTAAATTTATCGATCACCCAGTCGCGGCTCATATTCTGCACCGCGCCGAGTGCGCCGAAAGGAACCGTGAACACCGGGCCCCGGTGATGCCTGAGCCGCACCGAGCGGAGGCTGAAGGATTCGACGGTTCCCTTGTAGCTGCCGCTCTGGATGTATTCGCCAACCCGGAATGCGTCGTCCAGCATGAAAAAGACGCCGCTGAGCACGTCCTTGACCAACGTTTGCGAACCGAACCCTATGGCGACTCCGAATATGCCCGCGCCGGCGATCAAGGGTCCGATTTGCACTCCAAGTCCCGACAACGCCATGAGAACAGCTACAGTAGCAACCAGAACGGCAAACATGTTGCGGAAGATCGGAAGTAATGTCCGTAGCCGACTCCTGCGCGCCGCCTCAGCGGGGCTGACGGTGTCGTCGAGCGCAGCCATCTCGAGTTTCCGGTTGATGTAGGCCTTTGCAAGATGCCAGAGCAGATCGGCAACAAGCAGAATTATGATGCCCTGCAGTACGCCGCGCACGATCTGGTTTGCGGCGCTGTCATGCCCCAACAGTGTGAATGGGCTTACGCGCCATACCGTGACCAGCCAAAACGCAGCGAGCGCGAATACCAGTGCTCGCGCGCCACGAACAACAATTACGGTGCGGGCGGTAGGCGCCGAGATTGCATTCTCCGGCCCCGCAGTTAGTGCTTGCGCGGCCTGACCGGCGATGGTCAACGCCTTCGGCAGCAACAGGGCATAGATACCGAGCCACAGGACGCCGTTGAGGCCAGCGACCCAGAACCCCCAGAGAATGACCAGGTAAATGGTGAGGAGCCATTCCTTCGTTCGGATGCGCTGGGTCGCCGGCGTGCTGCCGGGGCGATGCCAGACCATTTCGATGGCGAGCATCAGAAGGCCGATCCCCAGGAGATAGGCGACCAAGCGCCTTCCGTCAGGCGAAAAGCCCAACGCCGGAAGGAGGCTGACCGTCGCCCAGCCGGCCATCAGGTAGGCGGTGAAGACGGCCACTCGCCGATACCAGAAGTTCGCTTCGGCATCGCTTGCCGAAATGAGCCTGAGCGACTTCTCCTGTTCCGCCGGAAGAGTGCCGCCATCCGGTGCAAGCAGAATCCTGCCGACGGCCATCACCAGCCGTACGACGATGAAGGCAGCCAGATATGTCAGGATGACGAAGTTCAACAATCTGGGCCATTCGAACGCCAGAAAAACGCCTGCGCTGACGAGGGAGAACACGACAGGTGGCGTCAACTCCGAAAGGAGCTTGGCGGCGCGGCTGCGTTCAGGCGAGCGCTCTGCGGTCGCCCGCCTGAATAGCCATTCCGCACCGAAGCCAAGCGCCAGCAAGGCCGCGAAGATGACAAGGATGGTGGCGAACCCGCGGTTGTTGATCTCCGCCTTCACGATCCGGACGGCGTTTGCGGCCTCTCCCGGAATGCGTGGAAACGCGTTGCCCAGAGCCACGAGATGGTTGCGGATCATGCTGTTCCAGGCTGCCATCTTGGAAGCGGCCGGCGCGCTTGCCGTATCCGCCGGCGGCACTGGTCTGCTTTCCAGCCATGCACGGACCTCCGGATCATCAAGCAGCTCGATGAATTCCTGGACTTTCTCGTTTGCGGAAGGTGTGGCTGTCTGCGCCAGGGAGGCGCTGCCCGTTATCACCAACCACGCGGATGACAATGCCGTGATCACGCATATCGCGAATAGTTGCGATTTCAGCCGGGAAATTCTGAGTGCTGTCACGTGGCCCCCATGCGAAAATTCAGTTCCTCAAGCCACATTCCAATCATGCTTTTCCACCAGCTTCCATTCAGACAGTTACGGGTCGCCGGGCCGCTGAAGATCTGTCGAAATTGGCGAAGCACGCTTCATGGGGCGGGCGGAAAAGGCTAAGAGTTCCTCCTAGCTAGGCGGGGCCGTTCAATGCCCCGTCAAGACCAAGGTCTGCACTGGAAGCAGCAGCGCCTGCATTCGTAGGATCGCGGCGTGTACGATTCCGACCGCGTCTACCATGTGCAGAAACAGCCATCGCGACGTGGTCAGGCTGTCCGATTCGAGTTCGTTATGGCTGTCGGTGTAGGCGTTGGCGATGCAACTGCCGCCCGGCGGAACGCCCTCGAGCCCACCCGCGTAGAGGGGCTCCAGGAATGCGGTGATGGTTCCGGGCCGTGCCGTCTGTGTCACGTCGATCAGTTGGTCGGTAGGCCGGAACTGGCCGGAAGCGATCGCGTCCTGGACCTGGGTCACCACCATCGGGATGATGACGAAGGGTTTGCCGATGCATGTGACCTCGGCAATCATGCCGGTCTTGATCACTTGAGCTTCGATCTGCCCGAAACCGGCGGCGAGGGCCTGCCGGCCCGCCTCGGCGGGGACCAGGATGCCGGCGGGCCGGAGCATCGGGTTGACCACATCGCCCGGCCGGAGCGTAAACTGCTGAACCGTTCCGGTAACGCCGGCGCGAACAAGTGTTTTGTCGATCTCGACTTGCGCCTGGGCAAGCGCCCCCTCGGCGCTCGCTTTCTGCGCCGGCAACAGTGAAGCGATCTTGGTCTGCAGTGCCTGCTTGTTCGCCAGTGCGGCTTCAGCCGCGCCCTGCTGACCTTCCGCTGCGTCCCGCAGCCGCTCGAGTTCCCGCAAGGGAACGGTATTCGGGTTGCGGCGGCGGAGTTCGGTCTTGGTCTCGAGTTCCGCGAGCGCATCACGATGGGCGCTCTTGGCCTGCCGGATCTGCCCGTCCGCCACCGCCAGCTCGCTCCGCGCCACCTCGGTTGCGGCGTCGACCTCGGCAATGGTTCGGCGGGCCGACTCGAGGACCGCCTCTTGCTGCGAGTTGTCGAGGCGGAACAGCGGCTGGCCGGCGTCGACCTTGTCGTTGATGCCCACATAGACCTCGGCGACCCGGCCGCCAGTCTCGGGGAGAATGGTGAGCGTCCGGAACACGGCCGTGACAGCCTTCGTGGCAGGATGGAAGTAGAAGATAAGGGTGATGAGGGAGACGGTGAGGATCAGGCAGGCGGTGATGCCCCACCTCAGCTCAAACCACACCGAGTAGAAGGTGATCTCCCGGCCGATCCGCTTGTCCTGGACGTAACGGCGGAAAAGATAGTCCGGGAAGATGGTGAGCAGGGAGCAAAGCAGCAATTCGAACATCGCTCAGCCTCGCGCTTCCAACTTGTCGGTCAAGGGTGTCGCCTCTGGGACCGCCTCTGGCTCCTCACGGGGGCGATCCTCGCCGTTGAGGGGCTTTACTAGAGACTGAGTCATTAGGACCGGGACCACTTTTACCTCCTCCTCACGGCGGCGGTCGTCGCCGCGGGCGAGCCTTTCGAGAGACTTGGCCATTGAAGCAATCGGGGTCGAGAAATCGGGCAACTGAACGAAGGCGAGAAGAAGGGCCGCGATCCAATACAAGTGATTGTGGGTAAAGAGTGCGAGCAGCGCCAGGATCGCAACAATCTCCAACTGCACTTTGTGGGTCCGGTGCGCCACGTGCTCGGGAAGCGCGTGGAGGCGCAGGTAAAGGTTGCCGATGATGAGGACTGCGCCGATGAGGAAGACGACCATCACGACGAACAGAACGTCAGTCTGACCGGGACCCGTAATGAACGGCGGCAAATGCCCCACCGCGCCTGGATGCGTCTCTTCCATCGCCCAGACCCTCCGCGCCGAATTACGGCGCTATAGTCAATCTAAACCTTTGGATCGATACTGTCACTCCCATTCAATTTCAGCTCACCTTTTTGACGGGCGGTATGGTCCACGTTCCGTTGATGATCGAGGGATCGCTCTCATTGGGCCAATAGAGCCGCATCATCAGCACGAACTTGCCCTTAGGCGCCGGCAGCCAATTGGATTCCTTGTCGGCGCCTGGGGATTCGTGCTGGATCAGGAGATCGATGGATCCGTCGGCATTGGCCTTGAGCGGCTGGCGGGCACTGATCGAATAACGATTGAGAGGATTATCCACGAAGAAGTAGCCCGCGTCGTACATCGTCAGCGACCAGAAGCCGGATACCGGGGGGGTCAGACCCTTCTTGAAGGTCAGAACGTACTTTTCCGAACCGTTGTAGGCTCTTTTGATCAGGCCGCCGTCAGCCTTCATGGAGGTCGGATAGATAGCGTCCTGCGGGCGGTTGGCACCAAGGCCGATGGCGGTGACCAGGGCGCGCTGGATATAGTTGGTGCCGTAGAGACCCGTCTTGGTCGTGAAGCCCCAGCCGTTTATGTCCTGCACGTCGCCATCACTGAACTTGAAGTGCAGCATGATGCGGGCGAAGGCGATCTCCGGAACGCGCTTGGCGAAAGCGGGATCGAACTTCGTCTTGTCGAAATCCTGACCCGGCACGATGCCGATTTCAGCAAGCTTCTCCACCATCGGCGCATCGGCCTCGGACGGCGGATTGGTCTTCAGAAGTTCGGCAAGCAGCGTAAAATACTCGACCGCGTCCATCTTGTTGACCTGCTCGCGAACCGCCGTCTTCATGTCGATCGAGGGGTCGACCTTGCCGGCAGGCGGCGTCCAGTCCTTGCCGTGAGCGCTGAGCGGATAGAGCTTCACCTCGTCCTGCAGCTTGTGCACTTCCGCATAATCCTCGGGCGTGCCCGTGCAGTAGATCCGGCCAAGCAGCCAGACGATGCTGGTCGGCGATTTATACTGCTTGACGCCCTCCGGCAGCGTGCCTTCCCAGCCCGGGCCGGTGACGGCAAAGGTCTGTGCGCCGGTGCCGGTGGTGCGCTTTCCCGGAACGTCGAAAACCGTCGTCCAGCCGTCGAGCATCGGGAAAAGGGCATAGCGGTCATTCAAATCCGGTAGGCTGACGACCCAAGGCTCCTTGCCGACATCGAGAAAAGCCGTTGTATAAAGCGTGTCCGCATTCGGCGCGGTCACGTCCCGGAACGCCGCATTCGGATATTCACGCAACTTGATCAGGTGGCCCATCGGACCTTTCGTCCCCTTGGGCTCGACGACATTCGTGATGACACGGCGGGTCATCTCCATGGTGACGAGAGGATAGCCATAGGTGTAGGCCTCGACGGCGAGGCCTAATTCGTCCGAACCTTCCATCAGGTCCGAAACAATGCCGTCGACGGCGCCTGCCGGTGAATTCATTGAAGTGGCGGCTAGCAGACCCAGCCCACCGATAGATACTGCACGACGCGAAATGTTCATGGGTTTGCCTCCCTGTAGGCGGGCTCGATGCGAAAACTGTTGGTCGTTTGGGATCACCGACCCGGGCGCGGTTTCACGACAACGTCCTTTTCCAGCAGCGCGGCTTCGACTTCCGCGACCAGCCGATCTATCAACTCCTGCCATTCGACCCTCCTTGCCTCACGCAGTGCCGGCGCAATCTTGTCGACATTCGACAGCGCCACCTCGACTTCCACGAGTTCCTCGCACATGTCGCGAAAGGCCTCGCTTCGGGCCATAAGCCTGCGGATCGCCAGTTCGAACTGCGGAAATCGGCGAAGTGCTGCCGAAAACGCTTCTCGCTTACCCGTTGGTCCGCTTTGCGGTGCCATTGCACGATCCGTTGATTTGATCAGAGTAGGCCGAGACTATTGCTGGCGCGAGTAGCAGTATGTAAGTTACGTGGGGCGACCATGTAATTTACATGGAAGAAGGCCAGACAAAGGGCCGCTTACTTAAGAACTTACTAAAGAACAATTGGGGGGTTCGGTGGTCCAGGCGGAAGCATCCGCAGGAAGGGAGTTCAATCTCCCTGCGGAGGACTGTCGTGCCCAGCTCCACCGGATCCTGAACAGCGCCGAGTTCGAGGCGACGGACCGCGAGCACCGCTTTCTCAGTCATGTGGTGGAAGAGACGCTGTCGGGGCGCGGCGGCCGGATCAAGGCTTACTCGATCGCCGTCGAAGTGTTCGGCCGCGACGCATCCTTCGACCCGCAATCGGATCCGATTGTACGCATCGAGGCCGGCCACCTTCGCCGCTCGCTTGAGCGATACTATTTCACGGCGGGACAATCCGACCCGGTTCTCATCACGATTCCGAAAGGCGGCTACGTCCCTGCTTTCTCTCTTCGATCACAACCGCCCGTTGCGGACCTGCCGGAAACCCCAGTTGCTTCGGTTGCCGCTGCAATCTCCGCATGGCCGAAGGCGGCCGGGCTGTGGATAGGTCTTCTGGTGGTGGTGGTTGCAGCAATGGCAGTGGCTGTCGGCGCATGGTGGTGGAGCCCGCCACAAACCAGCCCGGGCATGCCCGAAATCCCCCGCGTGCTGGTGGAGAAGTTTGACGACCTGACCGGCACGCAAGCCTCGGCGGCCATAACGAGTGGATTGGCGCAGGAAGTCGCCGGGCAGCTTTCTAAGTTCAGAGACATCGTCGTCCTCCAGTCGGTCGAAACCGCACCAGGCAAGGAGACCTTGCCGCCGCGCTTCGTTCTGTCCGGAAGCGTGAATCTGGAGCCCCACGCCTTCCGGCTTCAAGTCAGTTTTCGCAACCGGGCCGACGGCTCAATCCTTTGGGCAAACAGCTACAACGGACAGACGAAGGTCTCCGGTATCCTGGAGGCCCAGGCCGACATAGCCCGGAATGTGGCAACTAGCCTTGCCCAATCCTATGGGGTGATTTCCCAGGCGGACGCGTCGCTGAATGTTTCGAATCCTCCCGACGATTGGGCTGCCTATTCCTGCACGCTTTCCTATTACGCATACCGGGTGAGCCTCGACCCCAAGGCCCGTGCTGCAGTGCGCACTTGCCTCGAGAAGGCGGTCGAGCGGTTTCCGACCTACGCGACGGCCTGGGCCTTGCTCGCGCAGATCACCATCGATGAGGTTCGATTCAAGTTTCCGGCTGACCCTGCCACATCGCCCGAAGCAATCGGCCGTGCCCTGGCCCTGGCCCGACACGCGGTCCAACTGGACCCCCGCAGTATAAGTGCTCTGCACGCCGAAATGTCGGCGCTTTTCTTCAGCAAGGAATTTGATGCGGGACGGCGGGTGGGTGAGAAGGCCATGGCGATCAACCCCAACGACACCGAACTCATGGGCGGCTTCGGGATGCGCCTGGCCTTGTCAGGAAGCTGGGACGACGGCTGCCCGTTGGTGGAAGAAGCGCGTGACCGCAACCCGGGCCCGTTCGCATACTACGAGTCTACTTTGGCGCTCTGTTCCTATTTCAGCGGGGATTACGCAAAGGCCGCCATGTGGATCAAGAAGACAACGGCTCCGAAAAATCCTCTCTATCACGCGATTGCGGCCGCGATCTTCGGCGAAGGCGGATACGAAATCGATGCCGAGCGCGAACGTGCCTGGCTGGAAGAGAATGAGCCGGCCTTGGTCAAGAATATGAGGTTGGAGGTGTCGACGAGGTTTGCCCGTTCGGAAGACGCCGAGTTTTTCATCGGCTCGCTGAAGAAGGCCGGCCTCGACGTTGAGGAATGATCGCTCCCAGCTCAGCCCAATTCTGCCTGTAGCTTACAGTAAATTACCTCCCGCATCGGAGCCAAATGCGCCAACCTTCGCGTCAGAAGTCATGTGGAGGCGGTAATGAGATGTCATGTCGGCAAAGCTGGGGTTCTGATCGCCCTGTTCCTGGCCTCCCTTTCGGTCCAAAGGGCCTTCGCACAGGCAGAAATCGAGCCAGACGCCGCCAAGGTTCTGGGCGCGATGTCGGAGTATCTCGGCTCGCTCGAACGCTTTTCCGTGGATTATGCTGTGGAAACGGAGGTCGTGTCCTACGACGGGCAGAAGCTCCAGTTCGCCAGCTCGGGTGAGATAAAGGTGCAAAGGCCCGACAAGCTCCACGCCTCGCGCAAAGGAGCGATCGCCGATCTGGAACTGATCCTCGATGGCAGCGCGCTGACCCTCTACGGCAAAAAAGCGAATGCGTTCTTCCAGCTGCCCGCCGCGACCATCGACCAAGCTGTCGACGCCCTTCGCAATGATGTTGGTTTCGATGCGCCCGGAGCCGATCTTCTGTCCGAGAAGCCCTTGCAGCACGCTGAAACGGATACGACAAGCGGCACACATGTCGGGATGGCGTTCATCGACGGCGTACAGGTCCACCATCTCGCTTTCCGAGGCAAGGAGGTCGACTGGCAGCTTTGGGTGACCGACGGCGAGAAACCCTTGCCGCTCAAATATGTCATCACCAGCAAGTGGGTTGCAGCCTCTCCCGAATATTCGATCGAGTTCAGGAACTGGAACACCGCTCCGTCGATCGATGACTCCAGCTTCCTCTTCAAACCGTCAACGGATGCCAAGAGGCTCGAGATGCTTTCCGTCGACGAGATCGGCGAGATCGACCTGGCCAAGGAGTGACTGCAATGAAATTCACGCTTCACAAAGGCATGGTCCTATCCCTGTCGCTACTGACTTTCCTTCAGGTCGATCCCGCGGCAGTCGTGACGAACCATTCGTTGCTATCGGAAGCCAATGCAAGAATAGGACGCCCCGCCACTCCGGGCAGCGTGGCTGGTGTGGCTCGCCGCACCACCCGTCGAACGGTGCGTCGGTCAGCGATCTACATCAGCGCGCTGCCCGCCGGCTGCGCCCGCGTAACGGTTTATGGCACGTTGGTTTGGCGATGCGGCGGGACCTACTATCAGTCCTCCGGGTCGAGATACGTCGTCGTCTATGTGGACTAGCAGCCGCTCCCGAAGCTCTCTCGAGCGCGTTGGTTCGGCTTCCCTTGCTGGACGCGCTCGGGGCACTGTGGCGGCTGTTGCGCTACTCGCTCTTCTGGAGGGCTGCGCCAGCCGCCCGACGGGTGTCCTGTCGCCAGTAGCCGACACCTCGCCGTCCACCAGCAGGGTTGAAATGCTGGTTGCGACCACTCGCGGCCGGGCCTCCAAGCCCGGCGAGATGTTTGGCGGGGAACGCGGAATGACGCCGGCCTTCGCCGAGATCACCGTGTCGATCCCGCCGGACGAAGTCCGCAAAGTCGGCGAGGTCGCCTGGCCAAAGAAGCTGCCCTCGAATCCTGCAACCGATTTTGCGACCCTGCGGGCGGAGGAAGTCACACAGGACGCGGCCGAGAGCTGGCTCAAAAACTCCGTTGCAAAGAACTCGGATCGCAGCGTCCTTGTCTTCATCCACGGCTTCAACAACCGCTTTGAGGATTCGGTCTACCGTTTCGCCCAGATCGTTCACGATTCCGGGACGCGCGGCGTTCCCGTGCTGGTCACCTGGCCGTCGCGGGGCAGTTTGCTTGCCTACGGCTACGACCGCGAAAGCACCAACTATACGCGCAACGCATTGGAGAACCTGTTTCAGTATCTGGCGCGCGATCCCGGCGTTAAAGAAGTTTCCGTCCTGGCCCACTCGATGGGAAACTGGCTGGCGCTGGAGTCGCTTCGGCAGATGGCGATCCGCAATGGCCGTCTCCCGCCCAAATTCAAGAACGTCATGCTGGCCGCGCCCGACGTCGACGTTGACGTCTTCCGGTCGCAGATCGCCGACATGGGAGCCCCGCGCCCACAATTCACGCTGTTTGTCTCGCGTGACGATCGGGCCTTGGCGGTATCGCGGCGCGTCTGGGGCGATGTGGCCCGGCTGGGCTCGATCGATCCGGAACAGGAGCCATACAGGACCGAGCTCGCGGCCAACAACATAACCGTCATCGATCTTACCAAGATCCAAGCTGGCGATGACCTTCATCACAGCAAGTTCGCCGAATCTCCCGAGATCGTGCAACTTATCGGCACCCGCCTCTCAAGCGGACAGGCGTTGAGCGACAGTCGGCTGGGCCTTGGGGACCACATCGTCACCGCGACCGCGGGTGTGGCGCATGCAGCCGGCACCACCGCGGGATTGGTAATTGCTGCTCCTGTCGCGGTGATCGATCAGAACACACGGGACAACTTTGCCAACCACGTGGGAGCGCTGGGCGCAACTGTGCCCGGCGGGTCAGCAGATTGGAGCCCGGTCAGCCTTGATTGCGATTCCAGGAAAGCCGCCGCGACCAACGCATGTGACCGATAACAAGCTACAACTGGAGGGAATTATGAAATTTGGCATGGCTTCTACTCTCGCCTGCGTCGGCGGCTTCCTGCTTGCCGATGGCGCCAAAGCCGCCGACGTGTATTCGCCAGTGACACCGGAAGCCCAGCAAGTTGTGACCGAGCAGGGCTGGACGTTCTCGGTTGCCCCCTATCTCTGGGCGGCGGGCATATCCGGGGACGTCGGGCAGTTCGGGCTGCCGCCGGTCGAGGTCGATGCGAGTTTCGGTGACATCTTCGATCATCTGGACTTTGGGGCCATGGCGATCGGCGAGGCGCGCTACGACCGCTACAGCATCTTCGGCGACATCATGTACACCAAGATTTCCGGCTCCACCGGAACGCCGCGAGGCATTCTTGCTTCAAGCGTCGAGGTATCCACGGAAACATTCGCCGGTTTGATCGGGGCCGGCTATGCGCTCCTCGAAGACACTTCCGGACGTCTTGAAATCGTAGGAGGGGTCAGGGTGTGGTCGGTCGACACCGAGATCTCCTTCAGCGGCGGCATTCTCGACGGTGTATCGCGAAGCGACGGCGCGACCTGGGTGGATGCCATGGCCGGCCTTCGTGGAAGTTACGCGATCACACCGGAGATCTATTTGACCGGATGGGGCCTGGTGGGGGCAGGTGGAGCCGACATCGACTGGGACGTCGCCGGGGCAGTCGGTTACCGCTTCAACGACAAGATTTCGGCAGTCGCAGGCTACCGCGCCCTGGGCGTCGATTACAGCAACGACGACGGATTTACCTTCGATGTCGTCCAGCAGGGTCCGATTCTCGGAATGGTGGTGCGATTTTAAGGTGACGAAGAGTCAAATCGCTGTGACCCCGCGTTTGCCTTTCGGCCAAGGTTGGCCAGACCGCACTGCCAGACCCTCGGGCCTGCGATAGAGGCTGACCGCGCGAAGGAATGGTGATGCGGTCCCCGCCTGCCAATTCAAGGACCGCTTCGGGATAGAAAACGGCACCTTCGACAGGGCAAGCTGGAAGTTCCGCAAGTGGCGCCAGCGTGACCTCCAGATGGTTACCGGCAACGTCTGCTTCCAGGCGTCGCCAGCGCTGTTCTCTACGGCTGGAATGGGGCGCAATCCCGACATTCACACGTAGGGCCGCGCAGCCGTAGTAGGAAATGATTTTCCAACCATCGCATCTGACCCTAGTCGGACATTCCCGGCTCAAATTTGCTCCCGGAAGCGGACCTTCACCGGAACCAGCGGATTGACCGTAAGCTGACCGAAGTCAGCCGAGACGTGAGTGACCGCTTTGCGGAGCATCGCGGCCGTTGCGGACAGATTTGCCTCTGACTGAACGCGGAGATCGCCTACGACCCATCCGAGCGCCTGCCGATTTACTGCGGCGTATGCGTTCGAAATCCCGCTCTCTCCGCCATATCGTGTTGAATACTTCCATAATTTGGAATTTCTTACCGCTTACGCACAAAATTGCGGATAGCGATCGGACCGTTGATTTCCGAGACTTCCTGCGACACTCGGCAAATCCGTGGGACATTGGCGCGACATAGAGGGGGCGGAATTGATGGACGTGCCGCTAGAACTCACGCCAGGCGAAGAGGAAGCGTTGACGCGGGACCGTGCCCTTACCACAGACAGCAAAGGGCGGCTGACGCTTGTCGGCCTGACAGTGGAAGAATCGATCTGGTATGTCGAGCACAAGCGCCAGTGGCTCGCGGAGCGGATAGATGACACATTGCGTCGGAAAAGCAGAGAGGGCCGCAAGCGTTACTTGGAGCTTTACGAGCGGCACGAATTCGCGCGCCTTCAGGTGATTGGCGCGGAGCACGAGGTCCGCACAGAAAACCCCACGAAAAACTTTACGGGGCGGCCCGCTGGGCGGGCACGAACCCAACGGTGAGAACTGCAGCCATCAAGGGCTCGTGATTTCTATCGGCAACCTCCACTGCTACGCGGCGGGGGCTGTCGGTCTCGGGAATGCGTCCTTGGATGTAATCGGCTAGTGTGGCGAATGCCACGATGCGAGCGGCCGCAAGCCCTCCGTCCAGTTCCGTCCCTTGGTTGTCAGGATAGAATTGGTCGTTGTCGCGCATGTCGAAATAATAGACCGCCATGGCAGCACCTAGCTGCTCTCGGGATATTCCATCCCAGTTGGACCGTTAAAATCGAGCCCGAGTATGGAGGTGCGGGGGAACGGCCGCCCAGGCTCGATTTCACCCGTCCTGTGGAAACGGGTCACCTGAAAACGGGTAGAATGATTGCTGGTTCCGTACAATTCCCGACGACTCGTCTGCCTGCCATTGGCGAGCCCGCGCGGCCGAGGGGCTGACAGCACTGCGATCAATACGCGCAAATCTGCCATGATGGCGAGCATTTCGCCGCGTGTGCGACGCAACCCTGAGATCGTGTTTGTGTAGCCAGTGGCAATGATACCGTCCGCCGGCATGGCCTAAACCCGCCCATTTTCCGAGACCGTGTGGGGCTGGCGCTACGCAACCGGTTCCGGCGCGCGCCGCTGCGATGGGAAGAGATCGGAATGGCTATCCGCTGGTTATATGACTCCGAGGGGAAGCCCGCGTATTACCAGGAAGGCCAGCGTGTCTACGCACCCGAAACCGGGACATGCGAATTCTGCGAAAACGGCGGCTGGTGGTATCAAATGAAGAGCGGCGCAGCTGCCTATTACGTCGAAAATGGTCAGGTTTTCACACCGGACGGTAGGCCAGCTTTCTATTATGCATAAACATCGAAAGCCCGCCAGGGCAAGCCGAAGCTCGTCGTGATACGTTCCCTGCCATGGGCCGGATCATAGACGCCCTCGCTATACTCATCTCAGCCGCCGCAGCCGCCGTGGTCGTCGCCCTGTGGGTCGGCGTCGTCGCGCCGACGGTCGCGATCAAGTTGGTCGCAGCACTGGCCGTCGCGGCCGGCATCCTCATCGCCTTAGCCCTCATCCTCCACAGGGAAAAGTGAACCGGCGTCGCTTTGTGCCCGCCAGGGCGCGCGCTGCTCATCACTGAGCAGGCGCTGGTTCGGTAGTTGCAGGCGGCGCTGTGATTTCCGTGGGTGCCTCCGCGCCGGGCTGGAAAACGACGAAGTAGACGGCGATTAACAGAACAACTGCGACGGCAGCGATTATCCAGTTTCGCGTATTCATGGTGGCGCGCCCTCCTTCGTAACATCGATGCCCCCTCGTATGAGGATGTCATTCCCTTTTCCAGGAGAGGCAAGCTGAATCTCTATGCTTTACGGTTGTCGGTCAGACAAACGCCCGCCACCGAAGCAGCGGGCGCTATTGCCTGAGAAAAAGACGGGCCTTAGTGCACAGTAGGCGCTGCCGGCCGGGCTTCCTCGCCGTCCAGATTTGGACTCGGTAGTGGCTCGTCCCGAATTGCCTTCATGAGTTCGCGCCAGTTCTCATCCAGGATCGCGTTGCATTGCCGCACGCCGCGCCTGTCGCCGAGGAGAAAGCCTGTCGTGAAGGTGGTGGCAATCGCAGTGAGTATTAAGGCTGTGGTCATATGGTGAAGCTCCTTTCCGGCTCCGTCGTGCCACAAGGATCAGTGCAGGAGACGCACAGAATTCGGGTGTTAGGTGCACCGGAGCCTGCAGCGGTTATGAGGTTAATAGTCATTG
The DNA here is from genome assembly GCF_040438645.1 of Mesorhizobium sp. WSM2240. Lineage (NCBI taxonomy): Bacteria > Pseudomonadati > Pseudomonadota > Alphaproteobacteria > Hyphomicrobiales > Phyllobacteriaceae > Mesorhizobium > Mesorhizobium sp. WSM2240. The sequence goes on along the minus strand of NZ_CP159256.1, from coordinate 19,464 downwards.
ATCGCGTCCATTCTCGGTGTTTCTGGCCTCGATCATGGCAGGCAAGGAATTCCGGATGACGGAAAACCCACAGCGTAATCGAGAAATTTCCAGCGATTGCGCCAGTTCATAACGATCGGTCCGCGTCGTGTTTGACAATTGTTATTCCAAATTCGGAATAAGCTTTGTCGATTTCTGCATGGCTGCGACGTTAGTAACGACGACGCCCAAGATGTTGGGAAAGTTGCCCAAGACCTTGGAAATAACACCCAAGCGCATTTCACGCTCTGACAACCAGTCAGCGAACCAAATGATCATATGCCTTCCCCTCCGTATCCGCGCCGCTTTTGAAAATCTCCGAAAAGCCTTCGAAGAAATCAGAAATATCGGGGCACACGCCTGAAGCGGACGCGACAGGGTACGGGCGGAAGGGTGGCGGAAGAAAAGGCCCGACCGAAAGGGGCGTTATCGGTCGGGCCTCCGAGGAATACCTTCGGGAGGAAGGTTGAGCCGATGTTAGGAGTTCCTCTGTGGGGCGTCTGTGGGATGCTTCACATACCGGCTAGCGGAATTGGTCGGACGCTTTTGACGGCCAGCACGCCCCGAGGCTTCACCGTCCCAGCCGGTGAGGTCTATGATTGGAATTGGGAATAGCGAGGGTACATTCTCCCCGCATTTTGAGGGGGTTTCGCCGTGCCATTCCACACATACGATCCGAATGCACCTGTCGATCCATGTCAGTCGCCTGGAACAGAAAATTCGGTTGCCGCACGTGATTGAGCACTATCAACAGCAGATAGGCTTGTTGGTCGATCCACGCACGGACCGGAGGCCAGTTGTTCTGGGGGCGCTTCAGCCGCCAACCATCGAAACTACCGCCTGCGCTTAATGGGTCCGGGCGGTGGACGGTTGTCATCGCCAATTAGGATGCCCGCCTCTTCGGCCGCATCGCGAAATGCCTTCCGGACGGCAGCGGCGTTGAGCCGACCCTCCAAAGCCTCCAGGCAAGCGTTGCGCGCAGCCCGGGCATTCGCGGTGTCGATTTTCATAGGCCATTCGTTGAGCAGCCATTCAGCTGCCTTGCGGGCGCTGCCTATGTGCTGAACGTGGCTCGCGCGTGCGCCGTGAACCTTCACCGCCTGGTCGAAAATCCCGTCGTCCAGCTTAACCATAGTCAGCACCAAAAACGCTGTGCATTAACGCTGCCTCCACTGGCGGGTTCCCAGCAACGAACTCGAATGGGAACCCTTGATCCAATTCGGCGCGTCAGGAATAATGTCCTAGTGCGGCGATTCTCAACCCATCGGAGGTCGCCATGTCCAGGCCTAAGCAACTCACCTACCTCATCATCACCGAGCTTGCGCGGAGCAAGACTTATGCCGACATCGCCCGGAACTCGAGCTTCAGGTACCGCGACCAACCGGTTGACGCCAGGCAGATCGGAGATGAACTCGGCGTCGACTACCCGACCCAGCGTGCTCGCATAGCGCGCGGGCTTTGGCAAAGCAGCGATGGGTGAGTTGGTCGATGAACTAGAGCGCCTCGGCTATGTCCGGCGCTCGCAGAATCGCTTACAAAGGCTTTGGGATGTCGTCAATCCTTATCCAAAGCGTCGAGATCGGCCGCGATCGGTGGTGCATCCTCGCCCTCCCCCGTCAGGAGAAATTTTGTTAATGCTGTCATCAAGGCTTGGGCGCTCCGTCGATCCAGTTGCAGTTCGATAGGCTCGCTATCGTTATCCGTCAGCTCCAAGGTCCCGACGAGCGGCGCTCTCGAGAGTATGGTGATATCGCCATCCTGATACTCTGCCGTCTTCGGCGGATCGTCATTCACTATAGTCCTCCCCCTGTTTGAGGAGCGCGGGGCTGATGATGCTCGCCCCGACCATATTCTTTCCGCTCCGCCCGTTCCAATTCTTGAAGTTTGCGCCGGTGTTCGGCAGACGCCCCTTTAGGCACTGCAAAGCTCGGGTGGGATTGGAGGTTGCCTAACTGCTGCCGGACCAATCGGGATGCCTTGGCGTGATACGATCGCCGTCTCATGCGCGTTCAATTTGCCACCTATTAATTGGTTCCACTCTTTTCACGGTCGAGGTTGCCATAATGTTCTCTTGAGGCGTCCAACCAAGGCCTGCACTCCGGCAAGGCGCACTGCTTATCGCGCTGGTCCGGTGGTTCGATAACTGGGATCGTCTAAAAAAACCAACGGCCTGACGGAAACCGATCTGATCCAACAGTCCGGAGTGGACCGGCTCGGGATCGTTAATTGTCACATTCACCTAAGCAGTCGTTCGTATGATCTCCACCGATGTCGGCTTGGGGGCAGATCACGTCGATGCTCCCTTGGGGCTGAAGGTCCGCCACTGATAATCCGAGCCTCGAAGCCGACAATCCGCAAGCGGCCCACTTCGGTCATTCCGCCCCGAAGGTTTCGATGACTGTTCCTGGCGTGTCCCACTGGTTCAAGCACCTGAGCTGCAGAACACCAGAAATGAGCGTCGAAGTACTGGCTGGGTGGTTTCCTGCCGTACGTCTCGTGACCGGAACGAGCAAAGAGCGCCACCGAAACTGCCGTTCGAATCGCTTCTCTAACGCTGTCGTTCCCCTGTGCCTTGAAGCGGCGGAAGGCAGACTGGATTGCCGTCGGCAGAAATCGTAAGGTCGGCTGGTCCAGCTGTTTCGACCGCTGTTCGCCCGGTTCATCTATTAGCGGTTGTTAGACGCATCGCCTCACATTCGCGGAAGCGCACGGATCCCTCATAGGACTCAAGCTGGGATGCGGTCATGCATACCGGCAAACCTGCTTTGCGGGCGCTTTCGGGAAGCAGTGATTCGTCAGCCAGCGGTCCGAGCAGCATGCTTTCAGCCGTCCATTGAGGGTTCATTTCGAGCGCGGCTGCCGCCGCCTCGGATGCCTCCCTTTCCTTGCCGAGTTGGGCTGCAATCATTGCGTAGCGGGCGGCGTCATTGGGCGAGTTGCCGGAAATAGCTTGAGCTGATCCGTAAGCTTTCTCGAAGAAGCGGTTTGGAAACCAGACAGCCACGAGAGCATTGTTCCACCAATGTGGATAAGACGGATTCAGGCGCAGCGCTCGATCCACCATCTCGATGGCGCGCTCCGGTTGACCTGATTGAGCCCAGTCCCAAGCGACAAGAATGAGCACGTCGCTATTGTTTGGACCGAGTTCAAGCGCGCGCTTGAAGTGTCGCTCCGCCCCGGCTACATCGCCCATCGCTCTTAGACGGGTACCCCATGCGTGGTGCGTGAGCGCATCGTATGGATCGAGCGTCAACGCCTTTGCGGCAAGCTTCCTGGAAATAGAGAGCGCAGCGGCTGGATTCTTCGCCGAACCAAGGACCTCGACCTCGATCGCGTAGACATAGCTCAGGTCACGGCTCAGCGGTGCAAAATCGGGGGCAAGCTTCAGCCCCTTTTCGAACAGCGACCGCGCCTCGATTTCGCTTTCAGGTGTCAGTTTCTGCTTAGCTTCGACTCCCAAAATCCAGTAGTCATAAGCGTTCAGGTCGGTGGAGTTCTTTCGCTTGGCCAACGCCCTCTCGGCAGCAGTCAATTGCCCTTGGTAGCCAGTCAGCGTTGAGACGATCTTCCCGGTTATCTCGTCCTGAACTTCGAAAAACTCCCCGGCATTGCGGTCATAGCGTTCCGACCACACATGCTCTCCAGTCCCGGTATTGGTCAACTGGGTGGCGACCCGCAACCGATGGCCGTCAATCTGTAAACTGCCCTCCAAAACGTATCTGACGTTCAGTGTCTTACCAATTTCGCGCACGTCGTGCGGCCCATCGCGATAGGTAGCGGTCGAGGCGCTCGCAATCACAGGAATTGCCCGGAAACGTGCAAGATCAGTTATGATGTCATCGGTTATAGCATCTGCGAAGCGTTCCCATTTCTCGTCACCGTTGACGCTCTCGAACGGCATCACAGCGATCGACGGCGGGTCCGTTCCGGATTTAGTTGGCAAGAGGTAGACGCCCGCCAACGTCGCCAATCCGGCCACGCAGGTCGCCAGTGCCGTCCAGCGCCGCCATTGCGGCCCGCGCGCGAATTCTGGTCGCGGCAGCTCGAGGATATAGCCGCGTTTGAGGACCGTCCTGACGATCTTGTGGTTCTCGTCACCAAGCGCCTTGCGGATTTCCTTTATGCATTGGACCAGGCTGTCGTCGGTCACCGCGATGGACCCCCAGACCGACTGGATGAGCTCGTCGTTGGAAATCAGCTTGCCCGGCCGCGTTGCGAGCAACTTCATAACCTTCCCCGCCTGCGGCCGCAGCGTCACCGTGTGCCCGCCGCCATCCGTGACGGCACCGCGCTGAAGATCGACCGTACGGCCGTTCAGGCGAAGCGGCGTCAGCGCCGGGCTGTCCATTGGGATATTCCCCTCGGGGGTAAAGGCCGTTCAGGGCTCTCTTTGCAGTCAATCTACCGCAAAGCCTGCCGCCATTCCAGCATTCCGCAATATTTCCGGCCGCGATCGGCAAGATTTCGTCTGATTTCGTCTGCCGATCGCGCCGTTCTCGTTACGAATGACGTTGCCAGGCTCATGCTCCTCGCCAAGCCGCGCCCCTCCGGCGGCACAAATCAGATGGAGACCGACATGATAGAACTGGTGATCGCAGCCTGTCTGGCGACGGGCGAATGCAAGGAAAGCCGCCTGATCTACGACGCCCGAGACGTGTCGCTGATGACCTGCATGATCGCCGGCCAGCCGCAGGTTGTCCGCTGGCAGCAAGAGCATCCCGCCTGGCAAATCAAACGCTGGCATTGCGGTGTCGCACGGCAACACGGCGAGATTCTGTAAATACAGCACAGAGAACGACTGCTCCATTCACGGGAGCTGTCTTTCGGTCAGTCCAACGCCAAGTTCGGGGTCGCATCAGGTCGTAGCGCGAACGGCAGGTTTGGAGAAGCGACAGGAAGGTCAGCAAATGGCCCGACCACGACCTCCAGCATTGTCACCGCGATGTCTGCTTCCGGGCGGACGCAAAGATTGCCTTTATGGCCGACATGCGGCGCGAAGCAGATGGCAGCGATCGCGTCATTGCTCCGCCGATTTCGTTTCCAGAACGGGGCCGTCCTCGTCTCGACGTAAAGCAATAGTTGCGTTCACGGCAGCAAGGTAGTTGCACTCGGAAATCCAGCAGTACGTCCAGCTCCGCTTCAGAATATCTCCCCAGCTCTTCCATCCAAGCTCTGTTAGCGCGACGATTGATCGCGCGGATACGGCAAACGCTCGACCGCAAGCAGCTTGGTGCAGGAGGCCGTGATGAAGCCGGCCTCGACGCCGTCAGAAGGGCGACGACCTTGCTTGCGGCGAGATGGAGCTCGTCCATTTCGACAGTTGCGGCGCGATCTTGGCCATTGCCTGACTGGCCTCGGGGACGATGATCGCGGCGCCCAGCGCGGTCATCGTCCCCGACACATTGATGATCGGCCGCAGGCCCAAGCGTTCGCGTATCGTCTCGTTGCGCTGGCATCGGTGAGATCTGAACCTTATCCATGACTTTTTTCTTCGGGGAGAATTTCGACGATGGCCTCGATCTCGACGGTGATGTTGTTGGGCAGCGACGCGACGCCGATCGACGTGCGCGCATGTATGCCCCGTCCCCCGAACACCTCGACCAAGAGGTCCGAGCAGCCATTGATGACACAGGGATGGTCGGCGAAGTCGTCGGCGGCGTTCACGAAACCCTGGAGCTTCACGAACTGCTTCACCCGGGCAAGGTCGCCGAGATGCGCGGACAGGACCGACAGGATGTTCAACCCGGTAAGCCGCGCGTGCTCGTAGGCCGCTTCGACGCTGACGTCGCGGCCGACCTTCCCCCTGTATAGGACGCCGTTGCGATCGAGCGGGCCCTGCCCCGATACGTAGAGGATATTGCCAACCTGCAGGACATTGCGGAATGTGCCGATCGGCGCCGGAACCGGCGGAAGCTCGAGGTCGAGCGCGGCGATCTGGTCATGGGAAGACATGATGGCGCTGATTTTCTCAATGTAAATGGCTGGTTCTGAAACGCGACAGGAAGGCGTCCAGCCGCTCGTTGGACCCCGCCTGCGCCATCAGCTCCTTGGGCGGACCCTCGGCAGACACCTTGCCGTCGTCCATGAAGACGATGCGGTTGCTGGCGTCGCGGGCGAACGCGATCTCATGGGTCACCATCAGCATGGTCATGCCTTCCTCGGCCAGCTGCCGCACGACATCGAGAACCTCGTTGACCAGTTCTGGGTCGAGCGCCGAGGTGATCTCGTCGAGCAGCAGGATCTTCGGCTCCATGGCGACGGCTCTTGCGATCCCGACCCGCTGTTGCTGGCCTCCCGAAAGTTCCGACGGCAGATTGTCGATGCGGTGGTCGAGGCCGACCCGCTTGAGCCAATGCTCGGCGATCTCACGGGCCTCCTGCTTCGATTTCTTGCGCACCTTGACCAGTCCCAGCATGACATTCTAGGCCGCGGTGAGGTGCGGAAACAGATTGAAGCTCTGGAACACCATGCCGGTTTCGGCGCGCATGCGGGCGAGGTCGGTTTCGCCGCGCCGCTGGCGGTTGTTGCTGTCGCGGAACCCGACTTCCTGGCCGGCGATCTGGATGGAGCCGTGCTCGTAGGTTTCGAGGAAGTTTACGCAGCGCAGCAGCGTCGTCTTGCCGCTGCCCGAAGGTCCGATGATCGAGACCACTTCTCCCTTGCGCACGGTCATGCTGATACCTTTGAGGACGTCGATTTGTCCGAATGACTTCTGCAGGCCCTCGATCTTGAGCAGCGGCCGTTCGTTTGCATCCATGGTCTCAGTCCCGAATGTATGCGTAGCGCCGTTCCACGTACCGGCTGGTCAGCGACAGCGAATAGTTGATCACGAAATAGATGAAGGCACCGAGCAGATAGAGCGGCATCGCCTCATAGGTCCGCCCGATCACCTCGTTGATCGACTGCATGAGATCGACGACGCCCAGCAGCGAGATCAGCGCGCTTCCCTTGACCGCATCGGTCACGCCGTTGATCCACGGCGGAAGGAAGCGCCGTATAGCCTGTGGGAAGATGACGGATTGCAGGCGCTGGACGAAGGTCAGGCCGATCGCCTTGCCGGCCTCCATCTGTCCCTTTGGGATCGACGAGATCGCGCCTCGGGCATATTCGATCACCTGGGCCGCCTTGAACAGGGTCAGGGCGACCACGCCGGCCCAGAACGAGTCGATGGCGATGCCCAGCGGCGGGAAGCCGTAATAGACGACGAATATCAGCACGAGGATCGGAATGCCGCGGATGCAGTCGCTGAAAAGTCGGACGAGCCATTGGACGGGACGCGGGCCATAGACCAGCCCCACCCCGAGGATCACGCCGATGACCAGCGAGAACACCACGACGAGGGCGGAGACCCAAAGGGTGATCAGGAGTCCCTGCAAAAGGAACGGAAGTGCATAGAGAACCGCTGCCATTGGCTCAGCGCTCCGCCCTGAAGCGGCGCTCCATCAGCCGCAGTCCGAACAGGACCCCATAGCCGGTGACCAGGTACATGACGGTCGTGACGATATAGACCTCGACGATCCGGAAAGTGTTGAAGTTGATCCATTGCGCGCCGTAGGTCAGCTCGGGCACCGAGATGACGGAGGCCACGGAGGTGTCCTTGAACAGCGAGATGAACGTGTTCGACAGGGCGGGAAGGGTTATTCGCGCCATAGTCGGCAGGCGCACGTGGAGGAGGCGCTGCAAGGGCGTCAGCCCGATCGCCTTGCCAGCGTCGATCTGTCCGCGCGGCACTGCCTCGAGCCCGGAGCGGAACACCTCGACGAGATAGGCGCCCGCATAAAGCGACAGCGTTCCCACGAACGACACCGTCGCGCTGTAGGCAAAGTCGACGACCGTGGGGATACCGTAGAAGACGATATAGACCAGAAGGATCAGTGGTACGTTGCGGATGAATTCGACATAGGCCGAAATCGCTCCCCGCACGATCCTGCCGGCGGAGACATACCAGATGGCGAGTACGAGCCCGATGAAAGCGCCGATCAGGATCGACAGCACGGCCAGTTCCAGGCTGAGGATCAGCCCCTGCCACAGCTTGTCGAAATGCCGCCAAATGAGATTGAAATTGAGGTGATAGTTCATTCAGACTTCGCTGGACTGTCGCATCGGCAGGAAGTGCGCCGCCCGGCCATTGTGGTGGCCGGGCGGTCGCAATCAGATGGTCGGGAAGCCTGGCTTGCGCTCCGGTGGCTGGACGCCGAAGTAATCCTTGAATGCCTTATCGTAGAGTTCGTTCTGGTGGCCGAACATCGCGATGCTGAAGGCGGTGTTGACGAATTGCAGCCAGTCCAAGTCGCCCTGCCGGACGCCGCCGCCATAGAGCATGCTGTTCCACTGCTTGCCTGCGTCGAAATATCGGTCCGGGTTCCTCGAGACCAGCCAGCGCACGTTGGAAAGGTCGACCGCGGAGGCGTCCGCACGGTTCGAATCAAGCGCTTGAAACACATTGGCTTGGGTATCGATCTGCATCACTTGCGCCTCGGGCAATGCCTTATGCACCGTCGTCTCGGCGTCGACATTCTGCAGGATGGCCACCCGGGCGTCGCTGCCTTTCGCCTTCAGCTCGTCATAGGTCTTCGCCGCCGCATCCGGCTTGGTCATCAGCGCGACGCCTTCGACATAGTAGGGCCGGGTGAAGTTGATGAGTTGCGCGCGCACGCCTGAGATCGTCATGAACTGCAAGGTGATGTCGACCTTGCCTGTGACAATGTTGGGAATGCGCTGCTGAGCATCCTGTTTGATGAATTCGATCTTGGTCGGGTCGTCGAACAGCGCCTGGGCGATAATACGGCCCATGGTGATGTCCATGCCTTCCAGTTCGCCGGTGTCGTTCTCGAAATGCCATGGGGCATTCGTGCTTCCAGTGCCGACGACGAGGTGACCCCGGTCGAGCACGGTCCGCAAGAGGCTGTCACTCGCTGCCTGTGCGGCTGCCGCTTTCGGGTTCAATACGACCGAGGTGACGGCCGCACCAAGCGCCATTCCTCCAAGTCCGAGTTTCAGAATATCGCGGCGTTCAGTTCCTGCTGTCATTGATGCCTCCACGTTGTTGATGTCGTTCAATTCTCTGGGTGGTCTTGCATAGTCTTATATACTGGACTATGTTCTTATATTTAAGACGATATAGCAGCGTGGATGTGCTGGCAACCGCGATAGCAAAGGATTGAGCACTGGTGGCGGAGCATGTTTCTAAAACCCGCACTGCACGGGGGCCGCGGGAACGCGGGGTCGACCGAGTACTGAAGCTGTTTTCCTATTTGCAGGAAAATGGCGCTCCTGTCCGGTTGGCCGAACTGCCGCTTGCGCTGGATGCCCCCAAATCGACCATCTACGACCTGGTGAGCATTCTGGCCGAAGCAGGACTGCTCGAACTCAGGGGTAAGGACAGTCAGGTCTATTTCGGCAAACTGATGCATCTTTACGGTGCGAGCTATCTTCGGGCCAACGACGTCATGGCCCGCGGCAGGGAGATGGTGAATGCGCTTGCAAAGGAAACCGGTGAGACGAGCGAACTCTGCATCCGCCTCCGCGGCAAGCAGGTCATAGTACATGCTTGTCCCGGTTCGCGGCCGCTGCGGATCAGTTCGGAGATCGGCTCTCAGATTCCAATCCCTTGGACCGCTTCCGGTCGGCTGATGCTGTCACACATGTCCTTGGCGGAGATCGAATCGATTCTGGGGGAGGAAGACCTCAGGATGCCTAATGGTGCGCCTATCGACATCGAAGCGTTCGCTGCCGAATGCCATGCATCCAGGAACCGCCCGCTTGCCATGACGGTCGGCATGATAAACAGTTTCACCCAATGTCTCGCGGCGCCAATCACAAATCACGATGGCCTGATCGAGGCGACGATATGCTTCGTTCTACCAATCGATGTTTCGGACGAAAAAAGGGGCGAGCTGGAATCACGATTGATAGAAGCATCAAGATCGATATCTCTGGCGGGCTCCAGAGGTGTCGCCGGTACCGGCGAACGCTCAACGATGTAACCCCTACTCCGCTGAGCGAGAAACCGCCATGGATGCGACGGAATCGTCGACGATGACGCACCTGTGCAAAAAGTCTCGAAACGGCTCGTCCGCGAATTTTCGACCACTACCTATGGTTCTGCGCACTAGCTCCTGACGATCCTTTCCGAAAGCCATCCCTTCGGCCGGGCCTGTTCGTGACGCCGACAGCCACCTCCGGCATGGAGTGGACGTGGCAACGCCATTTTGCTCGCGTCTCCGATCAGTTCAGGCGATATTTGATGCGACAACCCGCCGAGTGAGCGAATTTCGGGAATCAACTTGGGAGAGAAACCGACGTCGCAATCGGCAAACTGAGGCCTTTTCTCACGCCAAGCTCACTCTGAAATCCTCCAGAACCTGTGCCAATCCTGGCGCGCCGAGAAGCGTTACAATGCGCTTCGCCTGAAGTTTTCTTATCGAACGATCGTAGATGGCGAGATTGGTCGCGCCGTTGAGGCGAGATGGATAGATAATCCCGTCAAGCTGGGACGGGTGATCGTAAAGCGCCACCGACCACCGGCGAGCCAGGTTCTGGCGCTGCGCCCGGACGACATCCGTCGGCACACCCATTCGGACGGCATTGTCGCCTCTGAGATCGACAACTCGAAGCACCTCCGTGGTCGCGATCTCCGCATAGCGCCGTTCTGTCAGCTCTACCTCGTCTATGGGAAGATCGTGGACAAGCCCTTCGCGCCGGTCGCGGAGCACCGTCTCGAGGAAACACACCTTCAAGGAGTCGCCGAGGTAGAGAACGCCAAAACGGTTGGCAGCGGTACGACGCCGCGGATCGCTGAAGCGGCTCGGCGACTTTCCGTATCCCAGCGGATCGGGATAGGTGCTCCAGTAGATCCGACCGAATGTCCGCCCCGGTGGTATGGTCTCGATTTCGAGCTTTGCGCGCCCGAAATCGGGTGGAGGTGGAATGCCGGGCATTCAGTCGAAATCGCCCCGGGCCATCCCTTCCGCTGCAACCAACACCGAGGCCGTATCGCCCTGCTGAAGAGCCCGAAGGCCCGTTCGACCATCGAGCGCACCGTGGCGCGACACCAAAAATCGGTAGACCGCCCAAGCGCTATCGCCCAACATCGCATGGAGCGCCGGCAATGCCCCGAACGGCCGGCCGTCCTTGTCGAGTTGCCACACAGGAAAGCGGAAGCCGCGCTTGGCGCCATCAATCCCGAGCACCTGCCCGCTCTGCCGCTTGGCGTTGACCGTCACCCGCGACGTGCCGAGCAGTTTGGCAAAGGCTTCCGCACTCAGCATGTCCTCGCCGGCGACAATTTCGGCGACACGCTTGCGGCCGCGCTCCCGCGCTGCGGCAAGCGCCACTTTAAGTTCGGCATCTGGCTTTCCTGTATCTTCGACAGGAAACGCATTATCCGAAGCGATCGGCTGTTCCTCGACCGGCGTGATCGTCTGCGCGCCGGCAGTTGGATCGACCTCTACCCGGAACGATACGCGATGACCGATTTTGCGGCTGCGTGTGATCGCTTCCTGATAGCGTTCGAGCAACACCTTCTTGAAATCGGCCTGAGCAGGCAGCCTTGTGGTGAAGCTCAAGGCCGTGCCTCCCGCATGCGACGTGGTCTCGCTATGATTGATGCGCTTTGGAGCGGCCATGACGACAACCTCCTGTTTCCACCAATGTGGGCACAGATTGCAAGTTCGTCAAGTTCGATAATTTCGTAAAGTTGGCGGAAACCTACCTGACGACGGTCGATCACACAATTCCCCACGCGCGAAACCTTCCCCTCCCCGTCATCTCGCGCAGGCTGAGCTCGCCGACGAGGTTGAGCGCGCCCTGCTTCGAGACTTTTAGCCTGTCCTGGATCATGCCGGTGGAAACCAGGGGACGCGAGAGGACCAGTTCGACTAGGTCGGGCAGTTTCGAGCTGGCGCGGCGATGGCGCAGCCGCCTCTCCATCTGGGTTTTCGCCAGCACCAGCCGGTCATGCTCCTTCAGCCCGGCGTATGCCGCCTCGTGAATGGCATCGACAAAGGCCAACAATCGATCGCCGCGACTGCGTGCTCGCCTTCGCTCGCGCGGAATATTCTTGGCGCCGCGATGCAGGCAGGCGAGATGGTGCCCGGCAAGCCCCTCCTGCCTCAGCAGCGCGGCGCAAAACAGCGGCCCGAGCCAGGCGGCGTGCTGCAGCACCTCGATCTCGGTCCAGGCCTCGAGCAGGATCGCGGCACGCAGCACCGACGGCAGTTCGCGCGTCTCGGCAAGCACGGCCTGCCATTCGGCGAGCCGATCTTCTTCATTCCAGTCGAGATCGTAGACCAGGCCCGGCCGGTCACGTAGTGACGTCTCCTCTTTTCGTGCAGGCACCTCGGCGCCGCTCAAAATCTTCGATGACCGCGCCAACAGGTTATCGATCTCGGCGAATTCTTCAGCCAGCAGGTCCGGCTCGCCCGACTCAACCGGCTCATCAATATCCCTTTCCGGGGCAAAAACCCCCTCCCCTTCCCGGCTTTTCTGTCCCTCCACGTCCGACGCGCCGCGGCCGGTGAGGGCCAAAAACCCGTCGCGGCCGAGCGCCCAGTTCGACTTATTCGACAGAATTTTCCGGCGGGCGCGTAAGACGGCATGCGCCCGGGTGAGTTCGTGAGTCGGGGTGCGGATGTCCATGTGGGCGTCGTGCAACACGAGGTCCTCGACATGGACGAGTTCCCCCTCGAGCCACAGCGCGGCGGTCGCGTCGGCAAAGTGTTGGCGCTCGACAAAACCGTCACGGACGGGCGAGCGCGCCAGCCGCTCGTCGAGGCGGGGCCAAAACCTCGGTCGCCTTCGCGACGGGCGCGAAGAGCGTGCCGAGGGACAACAAATCGATGTCGTAAGCCATTGTTTTTCTTGTAGCTGATTCGCGTTAGTCCATCTAGCGCGCGCTTTAGTCGACTTGCAGGGGGCTTTCTCCGGGACAAAAGACACTAGTGATAAGTACCTCTTATCGATAGTGATGGATTTCGCGGCGCAAAACCGCTAGAATCGGCGCAAAGCACGGCCGCAGCGGCCGCAAAAACCGGCATGGAACACGCCTCGATGCCAAAAACACCCCCTGCCCGCGCCGTCGGCCGCCCGGACAGAGAACTGGTGGCGCGGCGGGCCGAAGCGCTCGACGCGCTCGATTCCGTGTTGCCCTTCGACCGCCGCGATTTTCTGGCCACGCTTCTGACCGACGACGACGTCGACACGCTGCGGCACCTGGCGAAAGAAGGCATCGGTGAGAATTCTCTGCGCGCGCTCGCCTCCGATCTCGGCTATCTCGAGGCCTGGTGCCGGGCGGCGACGGGAAACCCCCTGCCCTGGCCGGCGCCGGAAGCGCTGCTGATCAAATTCGTCGCGCACCATCTGTGGGATTCCGCAAAACGCGAAACCGATCCGACGCACGGCATGCCCGCCAATGTCGCGGCCGAGCTGAAGGCCGAAGGGCTGTTGCGCGTTGATGGCCCGCATGCCCCATCCACCGTGCGCCGACGGCTATCGAGCTGGTCGACCTTGACCAAATGGCGCGGTTTGCGCGGAAAGTTCAATGCGCCGGGCCTGCAGAGCGCGATAAAGCTGGCGGCGCGCGCCAGCGCCCGGCCGCGCGGCCGCAAGAGCAAAAAGGCAGTGACCGCCGATATTTTGTCCGCGCTGCTGAAAGCCTGTGCCGGCGAAAAACTGGTCGATGCCCGCGACCGCGCCCTGTTGCTCCTGGCCTTCGCCTCCGGCGGCCGGCGCCGCAGCGAGGTTTCGTCGCTGCGCCTCGAACAACTTACCCAGGAAGAACCCGTTCCCCTCGATCCGAAGGATCCGGACGGGCCAAAACTCTCCTGCCTGAGAATTCGACTCGGCCGCACCAAGACCACGCAGGCCGACACTGACGCGTATGTCGTGCTGGTCGGCCGGCCGGTGCTTGCCTTGAAGGACTGGCTAACCCGGTCGGGCATTTCGGAAGGCGCGGTATTTCGCGGCATCGACCGCTGGGGAAATCTGGAAAAACGCGCACTGACCCCGCAGGCGGTCAATCTGATCCTAAAACGCCGCGTCGCCGAGGCCGGGCTCGACCCGCAAGCCTTCTCACCCCACGGCCTGCGCTCCGGCTATCTCACCGAAACCGCCCGCCGCGGCATTCCGCTGCCGGAAGCCATGCAGCAGTCGCAGCACCGCTCGGTGCAGCAGGCCTCAAACTACTACAACGACGCCGAACGAACGCTCGGACGGGCGGCGCGGGTGATCGTCTGAGACTAAAGACAACTGCAACTGGGTGCGTGATAGGAATCGCTCTGGCCGGCCAAAGCGCGGCGACCGGAGGGGGACAGTGTCGCCCGCCTACTCATACCGTTCCGGCAAATGGTGCTCCTCCACCAGGTCGGAGAAGCGGGTGAATTCGCCCGTGAAGGCCAGCGAAACCGTGCACGAGCTGGTCCCGAGTGACTCCTTCGCTTGCAGGCAATGCCGCCTGCGATTCCGCTGCCGGAAGTCGCAGCACCGCTCGGTGCAGCAGGCCTCCTACTATTATAACGACGCCGAACGCACGCTCTGAAGGGCCGCGCGGCTGATCGTCCGAGCGCTTTTCAGTCGTTCGTTCAGCGCCAGGAAAGCTGATTGCGCGGCAGCCGTCCGCTCGGATCGATCACTTCGACCTGGTGTGGCAGGCTGCTGCTCCAATTCCAAAGCACCAGGTTTTGATCGGTTCCTTCCGCCCCGGGCGCAAAGCTTGGCACCAGGATCCCGGCCGTTCCTCGCCGGATAAGCCGCTCGTAGATAGCCCAGGACGGTGGCCGCTCGCCCTCGGCCAAAAAATCCATCCAGGCGCAGGCCATGTCGTCACCGCTAATCGCCGCCGCCTCCTGGCCTTCCGCTGTCCTCAGATCCACGATGTCTTCACAGTCGACGTCGTAGGAGCAGAGCACGCACGGATCGATGCGGTGGGCAAAACCCTGATTGGCCTCCTTCACCGCCGTCATGATGCTGAGCGCCAGATAAAGCGTGGGCACACCTTTTGGATTGAAGCGCGCTCCGCGAATGGCCGCGCCATCGCCTGAGATCGGCTTGAAGGACCAGCGCGGGTCGTGCGCGCGATAGCAGGTTCCTTCAAACCTCAAGCAAAGCCACCGAGGGCGAGATGGTCGAGATAGTCACGAACGGCACCGGCCTTGCCCTCCTTGACCAGCGCTTCCGCCGTCCTGCCGCCGAATGCCGGGATCGGCTGGGCTCGGTACCAGGCCATCGCCTGTTCCTTGCCGCCCGCCCATTCCGTCACCCGGCTGATGATTTCCAGCATTTCCTTGATGCGCGTCTGGGTCTTCGGCGTACGATTCCGCGCCGCCTTGTAAAGCGATTCCCGGGCGAGTCCGACGGTTTCGGCCAGTTGCGTCTTGGACATACCGAAGCTGTCGGCGACCCGCTCGGTCGCGATCGCGCCTGACTTGTCCATGAACGTCAGGATCAATGTCTCATCACCTGCCGTTGCGCTATGGGCTGATCTTGCCGACTTCTTCGCAAGCGTTACCATTGTCTCACCATCTGTCCCATCCGTAAGGCAGAATATAGGGCAAGCCTCGCTGTTTGCAAGCTTTCCGGCACAAAAGTCACCCTGCCCTCGCCTTTTCGGTGAGCGCCCGCAAATAGCCGCCGGCCGAGTTGATATGCGGCGCCCGCTGCACGATGCAGGCAGGACCGATGGAAAACTGCCCAGCCTTCGCCTTGTCGGTCAGACTGCGAAGATAGCCACCCGAACTTGAAATATGCTCGGCCCGTCGCGCCGACATGAGCATCGGTGCCACAAGCGATCGAAAGGCCGCATTCTCACGCTTAGGCGCCAATCGATAAACTGCGCAATTGGCGATCGTCATCCCGCCATCCTTGCTGTCGCGCCATTGGCCTTGAGCGCCGCCATCAGCATCGGCCCGACCGAAAACTCCCCTCCCCGCGCCTTCTCCGTCAGCGCCCGCAGGTACCCGCCGGCCGAATTGATGTGCTGCGCCCGCTGTAGAATGCAGGCGATCACGATTGCTGCGATTTCCTGTCCCATAACATGGCAGGCGTCCTCATATGCGGACGGCGACACGCCGAGATAACCGCGCACCTGAGCCGCCGTCGCCATGAAATCGCGCCAATTGCCAATTCCCTCGACCGCGTAATCCGCAATTTCGGGGCAGGCCTTCAGCACCAGCCCCAGCGGATAGCCTTTCGGTTTCTCGGCCTCCCGAGTTCTTGGCTCGACCGTCGCCCCGCTTTTTTCCAAAGCAGGTTCAAATTCAAAAGTGGAGTCGGTGTTTGAATTAGAATGCTGCCGCTCTGTTTGGGACTCATTGCCGCTTAGATTCGTAGAATTTAAATGAATTTCCAGCAGCTTATCCACCTCCTCGTGGATCGCGACCAGGTTGCCTACAATCGGCTCCATGTCGGCAACAGTTGCTCTTCGGGGTATTGCCTCCACAACGGCCCTGAAGCGTTCCCAGACGGCCTGCCAGTTGCCGGGCACGTCTTCCTCGACGGCGGCCTCGATCAGCTTCTGGATATCCCTGCGATGCAACGTAATCCGCTCGCGCATAAGTCTCAGCGCCCGGTTGTCGCCACGCACACGCTCGGCGGCTTGCGCGAACTCATGTGCACGCGCCAGGAGTGGAGCCAGGGAGAAGCCGAATGCTTCCTCAATCTCCCCTCCCCTATGCTTGCGCGCGTATCGCTTGCCGTTCGGACTGTCCCGACGGGTGATGAGTCCGCAATCAATCAACGCCGCCAAGTGCCGCCGGAGGGTCGCGTCGGCCATCCCGTGCGCCCTGAGGGACAGCTGGGCATTGGAAGGGAACACGATCAACCCGTTCTCTCCGCTCAGTTCACTGTCGGGGTAAAAGGACAACAATGCATTCAGAACTGCCAGAGCGCGGTCGCCAACGCCAATTATGCGCTTGCCCTCGCACAGGTCGCGGTAGACCTGCCATTTGTCGGCGACCGTGCCCTCCGGGATATCTTTCGCATCGTTTTGAGCAGCCAACATGGCGAGCGTCATTGACCGCCGCCCAAAGGGCGTCGTTGAGGTATGCGTTTCCATCGTTTCGTCTGCCTTCGATTAGGCAAAAGAAATCCGGTCGCCGAAAAATGACGCTTATGACTCTTGACAGTGAT
Source organism: Mesorhizobium sp. WSM2240 (assembly GCF_040438645.1). Classification (NCBI taxonomy): domain Bacteria; kingdom Pseudomonadati; phylum Pseudomonadota; class Alphaproteobacteria; order Hyphomicrobiales; family Phyllobacteriaceae; genus Mesorhizobium; species Mesorhizobium sp. WSM2240. The sequence goes on along the minus strand of NZ_CP159256.1, from coordinate 2,322 downwards.
TCGCGGAAATGGGATTCTCAGGGTGCGAAACTTGAGAAGGGCTTCCGCGGCGGCAACGTTCGGGGGCCTTTTTCTTTTGCTGGTTAGTCTCCTGGTTCGTTTCTGGGTGTACCGGCCTTGAATTCGTCGTAGAGCCCTTGCAGGCGCTGACGCACGAACGGCCCAAACTCCGGTTCAACGATTTTGTCGAAGACGATCGAGACCTTTTCTTCGGTCTCGACGATCCTGACTGGACGGGTACCATCTGAAGCCTTCCAAGCCTCAGTCTGCGGCTTTTGCCGCTGCACCTTCAGCAGGTCATAGACTGCCTGGAACCGAGCATCGCTCTTTTGGGTGGAGAAATCCTGGTCGCCGATGAGCTTGAGGGCCTTGGCCCGCTTGCCTTTCTCGTCGAGCAGATCAGCCAGTTCGGCCCAGCGCTGGCGCCCAAATGCCGGCGATGGGCCCACCGCCTCGATGAGCTCTGGCGGCAATCGCCTTATCAGCGCGATCATTCGCGACAAGGCAGCCTTGTCGACGCCCAAGGATGCCATGATGGTATCGCGGGAGAAGCCCTTATCCTCAAGGCGGGCAGCAAAGAACGACCGCTCGATGAATGACAGATCGGTGCGGGCGTTGTTTTCCTGCCCCTGCGACACGATGAGTTGTTCGTCGGTCAGGTTGCGGACGACTGCTCTTACCTTACGACCGAGTTCCTTGGCGGCGGCCAGGCGTCGGTGGCCGTAGGCGACCTGATAGCGGCCTTCCAGTTCGGGATTGGGCCGCACCAGAATTGGCACTTGCTGGCCGTGTTCGCGGATCTGAGCAACGAGGCTGGAAGCATCATCGGGATCGACCTCGAGGCGGTCGGGAACGAAGGAGCCGTCCACCAGATCGGGTTCGAGTTCCACGATGGTATGGCCTTCGGCAAGCTTCCGCTCGATTTCTTCGGCGCGGTGCGCGCGAGAATTGATGTTTTCCAGAGATTGAGAGATTGCGCCAACAGGGCTGGCGGGCCTTAACGGCCTTTCAAGGCCCAATAGCGGCCGGGCTAGGGGCGCACGAGCTGGTTCGACGCCGGCGGCCCCTGCCCGCTCTGGTGAAACCTCAAAGACATTCTTGCGGGCCATGAACCTACTTTCGTCCCCATGTTCCGCGGATAAGGCCCTCGATTTCTCCATTCACAAGGGTCAGAGATTCGAGCGCCCGCTCATAGGTGCCCCGCGTGAACGCGCTCTTTTCGACTTCATAAAGAGTTTGCTTGGTGAGGCCGGCATCCGAGACAGCGGTCGATTTCAACATAGAATTTTCGAGCACCCGTTGACCGAAGATTGAGCGCATGAACCCCGCCATCTGACTTTGCGGGCCATCATTCGGCTCGTACCGGGTCACGAGATAGCGCATCCAGTCATATTCGGTGCTGCCACCCGCATTCTCCACGACCGCAAGGAGATCCGACGTCATGTGGAGGAACTGGCTCATCGACATGACGTCAAGCATCTGCGGATGAACGGTTATGAGCACGGCTGTTGCGGCGCAGAGTGCTGAGAGCGTGAGAAAGCCCAGTTGCGGTGGGCAATCGATGATCACCACGTCATAAGCGCTTTCAATGTCAGAGAGACATTCCGCGATCCGCGAAAAGAACATGGTGTCGCTTTGTTTGCGATCGGCGAGCGCCCTTGGGGTGGTGTGCTCAAACTCCATAAGTTCGAGATTTCCAGGCACGACGTGCAGGCCCGGTGTATAGGTGGCGCGAACGATCTCAGAAATGTGGCGGCGGCTCTCATCGTAGCGGATCGCTCCATAAAGCGTCTCCCCTTCCCCGACATCGAGTTCCGGTTGATGCCCAAACAAGGCAGAGAGGCTGGCTTGCGGATCCAGATCGAGAGCCAGGACGCGGTATCCCCGCAAGGCGAGGTACTGCGCCAGATGCGCGGATGTGGTTGTCTTTCCAGATCCGCCCTTAAAATTCATCACGCTGATGATTTGCAGTTTCTCGCCGTTACGGCGATGCCGGACATATTTCGGAGTGCCCTTCCCGCCCTCGTCGAGAACTCGGCGCAAATGTTCGATATCGTCCACCGAATAGAGCCGGCGACCGTTGGGCAACGGCGCGGGGCCATGCCCCTCGGCGACGATTTGCCGTAGATATCCTTCGTGGATTCCGATGAAGTCCGCAGCCTCGGCTGGTGAGAAAAGTCGGATCGTCTTGTTCGAGGTCGGAGGAAATATGCGAAGCTGGTGCGCCTGCAATTGGCGCGAAAGTTCGTCGGCATCCGACATAATCAGATCGCGCAGCGTCAATGGGACGTCCCTTTTTTCTGACAGGTTCGGCGTAGCCAA